>JAUNIX010000006.1 GCA_030523275.1 Lachnospiraceae bacterium | reverse complement strand
AGGGACTGAGGGATTTAGGGAGTTCGAGGCGGACTTGTCCGCTTTTGTTCTATAATTTGCTCTAGATTACCTTAATTTATGTGATTTTATAACGTATTACATAAAATTACTGCGTAATACATTACGTAATACATTGAAATGAAGGCGTAAAAATGATATACTATAGTTATCAAATGCCAAGGAGATGATACCATTGCCGGAACAGACGAGAGAAATTTTAAAAGGACGTACGATACGTACGAGTGATGAAACCTACGAAAAATTTAGAAAGATCGCACAAGAAAATTTCGATAACCAGGGACAATGTTTTTCAACTCTGATTCATCTATATGAGCTTGAAGAAGGTAAGTCAATCATTGGAGAGAGAAAACTGGAAATTGAGAATTTTCAGATGCATATAAATGCACTTTTAAATATGTTTGTCAATTCTCTGCAAATGAATGAGGACGCTGAGGAACGCGTAAAGTCTGGAATTCAAGATATACTGAACACAAAAGATCGTACAATTGTCCAACTACAAAAAGAGCGAAATCAGATTCAACAAACATTAGAATACAAAACATCAGAATATGATAATGCACAATCTGATATTCTAAAAATGAAAACATTATTTGCATCTGAAAAATCAGACATACAAGCAAAAGTAGAACAACTCGAACAAACAGTTACAGATAAAAATGATATGATTGCTTTATTAAATAGCCAGAAACAAGATTTACAACGACAACTGTCTTCTGCAATCGAACTGGAAAGGAAACTAAGAGAAGCAGAAGAAGTAAATACAAAACTGCAGCAAGAACTTACTATCATGACAAACAAGCTCTCTTTAGAAGAACAATTGCGACAACAAGAAATTGAAAAGCAACAAAAACAATTAGAACTTGAAAAAGAAAAATATGAGTTTGACTTGGAAAAAGCTTTATTAGATCAGAAAAAAGACTTACAATTATCCTGGGAACAAGAGAAGATGGAATATAGTAGGAAACTGGAATTGTACCAGATGAAATACGTAACTGCTCTAGAGCGGATTGAGCAGGGCACAAAATAATCAAATACACCGTAATAAGAAAATCAGCACATTGAAGGAGTTATCACATGGAAAAACCTTTGAAAAAAAAATATTTAGAAAGTTTATCAAAACAATATCCAAACATCGCTTCGGCGGCTTCCGAAGTCATTAATTTGAATTCTTTGCTTCATTTACCAAAAGGGACAGAACATTTTGTTTCTGATTTACATGGGGAATATGAGTTATTCTTGCATACATTAAGAACTGGTTCTGGTGCAGTGAAAGGGAAAATCCAAGATGTTTATGGAAATACTCTAACTGCAAAAGATAAACGTGCTTTGGCCTCTCTGATTTATTATCCTGAAGATAAACTGGCACAAATTAAGAATACGATTAAAGACCAAAATGACCTTGATGATTGGTATAAAATTATGATTTATCGTATGATTGAAGTTTGCCGTGAATCCTTATCAAAATATAGTCGTTCCAAATTGCATCAGACATTACCCAAAAAATATCGTCATGTGTTGGAAGAACTACTTAGTACAAATAATCGTGTAGGTGATAAAAAAGCATATTTTAATGAATTAGTTGACAGTATTATCCGTTTAGAAGTTGCCGATGATATCATCATCCAATTCGCATACTTTATTCAAAAACTTTGTACGGTACGCCTCCATGTCGTTGGAGATATCTTTGACCGCGGCCCCGGTGCACATATTATTATGGATGAACTGATGAAATATCATGCTGTTGATTTTCAATGGGGAAATCATGATATTGTATGGATGGGCGCAGCTTCCGGACATACCGCATGTATTGCAAATGTTTTACGACTTTCTGCTCGTTATAATAACCTTCGCTGCATTGAGGACGGTTATGGTATTAATTTAATTCCGCTAGCTCGATTTGCAATTGAAACTTATCGTGATGATCCATGTGATATTTTCAAAATTGATACGAAAAATGGAGAAATCGATTCTTCCGAACTTGACTTAAATATGAAAATGCATAAGGCAATTGCCATCATTCAGTTTAAACTGGAAGGTCAAGTCATACTGCGCCGTCCGGATTTTAAAATGGATGATCGTTTGTTGTTAGATAAAATTGACTATGAAGCTGGCACAATCACAATTGATGGAAATACCTACGAGTTGCTCGATAAAAACTTTCCGACGATTGATCCTGAACACCCATATGAGTTGACAAAAGAAGAAGCAGCATTAATGGAACGTCTAAAATACAGTTTTAAAAATTGTGACAAATTGCAAAAACATATTCGTTTTCTTTTGTCAAAAGGCAGTCTTTATCTTGTACATAATAACAATTTGTTATTCCATGGCTGTGTACCACTTAACAAAGATGGAACATTTAGAGAAGTGGAATTAAATGGAATCAAATACTCGGGTAGAAACCTGTACGATGTATTAGAATATCACGCCCGTAAAGGTTTCCATCGCCAGAAAAACAATCATGAATATAATTATGGCCGCGATATTTTATGGTATATCTGGTCAAATGAAAACTCTCCAGTTTATGGAAAAGAAAAAATGGCTACATTTGAGCGTTATTTCATCAAAGACGATGCTCTTAGAGAGGAAAAGAAAGATTATTATTATCAATTAATTGAAAACGAAGAAGTTGTAAATCGTATTTTAGAAAACTTCGGATTACATTCTAAAGATGCGAAAATTATCAATGGTCATATGCCGGTAAAAAAAGGGGAATCTCCAATGAAATGTGGCGGTCGTGCCTTAATCATCGATGGTGGTTTTTCCAAAGCATATCATAGTACCACAGGTATTGCCGGATATACTTTAGTTTACAATTCAAACGAATTAAAATTAATTGCCCACGAAGAATTTGTTTCCCGCGAATATGCGGTAGAGCACGAGACGGATATTCATTCAGAAATCATCGTTACCAGCTATAGATCGAATCGAAAACGTATCGCAGATACCGACAAAGGAATTGATATGAAAGAAAAAATCAAAGACTTAGAATTATTGATTTCTGCATATCATACGGGTATGTTGGAAGAGGCTGATTAGAAATAAAGAAAAGAAAGTTTTTTTGCATAAAACTTTCTTTTCTTTATAATACAAAGGGATAAGATATTTTCGCACAAACTCTCTGTACAAAGAATCGAAACAATTGTATAATATTAACAAATAAATGGAGGTGTAAATTATGAGTGAGGATAATTTGATTATTACAATTGATAGACAATATGGTAGCGGCGGACATATCATAGGACAGAAACTAGCGGAAGATCTATCAATTTCTTTTTATGACAATAATTTGATCAAGGAAGCTGCAAAAAGTAGCGGTATTTGTGAAGAAATTTTCGAAAGCTTTGATGAAAAACCAACATCAAGTTTTTTATATTCTTTGGTTATGGATCCATTTTCACTAGGGTATAACAGTAGTTCGTTTGATATGCCAATTAATTATAAAGTTTTTTTGGCAGCATTTGATACAATTAAATCACTTGCCAAAGAAGGACCGTGTGTATTTGTTGGACGGTGCGCAGATTATGCATTGAATGATACAGATATCAACTATTTAAGTGTCTTCATTAAAGCACCTCTAGATGCCCGCATGAAGCGTGCGAAAGAGATTTATGGCGTAGATCCTTCTCAATGTAAGGACATGATTTCAAAAATGGATAAAGAACGTTCTAACTATTATAATTATTATACTTCAAATCGTTGGGGCGATGCAAAAAATTATGATTTGTGCATTGATAGTAGTAAATATGGAATTCATGGTAGTGTAGAATTAATTCGTCACGCAGCTCAACTAAAAATGGAACGTATAAAAAAGAAATAAAAAATTACACATACATTATTTAGCAGGCAGGATGAGATATCCTGTCTGTTTTCGTATATATAAGAAGTATAATCCTGTCGGCTCAATCTATACGCTAAATACTGATTTAAATTATAGATTGACTTCTTTTTTTAAGGAGAGAGTGATTTCTCTCTCCTTTGGACTTATGTTAAATCTTTTCAAAATCGGATGCTCCGTGTTTACAAATTGGACAAATAAAGTCTTCTGGAAGTTCTTCCCCTTCATAAATATATCCACAGATTTTACATCTCCATCCGGTCTTTTTTGTTTCCTGTGGCTGTGGTTTAATATTTTTATGATAATATGCATATGTTACAGATTCTACATTACTCAATACGTCACCATCGGTAACATCCGCAAGAAATAATGTATGTGTTCCTAGATCAACAGTCTGAACAACCTTTGCAGTTAAATAGGCATTTGCACCTTTTGTAAGATAAAAAATACCATTCTCTGCAATTTCATAATTTTCCAATCCATCCATTTTATTTACATCACGTCCACTTTGGAAACCAAAATGCTTAAATGTATCGAATGTAACTTCTTCAGATAAAATAGACACATTAAATTCACCAGTATTTACGATCATGTCATGTGTAAAATTTGCCTTATTCACTGCTACAGTAATTCGATTTGGTGTTGTAGTCACCTGTTGTACTGTATTTACAATACAGCCGTTACTTTTGTCGCCTTCTTTGGCTGATAAAACAAATAATCCATAACTTAATTTAAACATTGCACTATTATTTTTCATGATTGTCACTCCTTTTTTCATTCTTTTTTCTAAATTAGTCGCTTGGTTACATCATTATTATTATACCATATTTATTTGATTATGCTATAATATTAGGTAAATAAATGCAATCTTATAAAACTGTTTAGTGATTATATTCCGATACTGCTTCGAATGCATTATGGGACAGTTAATAGATGGAGGAAATTAAAATGCCTACAACTTATTATGATGATTTAAATGCAAAACAGACAATCAAATTACGAGAATTGATAAAAACGCTACCTTCTTTTTCTAAGGATTTTTTTCGTGCCATTGATTCTACAACACAGGTTCGCACTCGTATCGCTTACGCTTATGATATTCGGGTCTTCTTTCGTTTTCTGATTGATGAAAATCCTGCTTACCAACATTATGCAGTTACAGATTTTAAATTGTCTGATTTGGAATCTGTAGAATCTGTAGATTTAGAAGAATATATGGAATATCTAAAAGTTTACGAATCAGAGGAAAAACATATGCAAAATACAGAGCAAGGTGTTTTTCGTAAAATGTCTGCGCTTCGCTCGTTCTATGCTTATTTTTATAAACGACAATTGATCAACAAAAATCCAACACTTCTTATTGATATGCCAAAAATTCGTGAAAAAAACATCATTCGATTGGAACCGGACGAGGTTGCAAGTCTCCTCGATTATATTGAAAAAGGCGGTGAGAAACTGACCGGACAAAAAAAAGCTTACTACGAGAAGACTAAAATACGTGATTTTGCAATTGTTACACTGCTTTTAGGCACAGGAATTCGTGTTTCAGAGCTTGTTGGACTGGATCTTGATGATGTAGATTTTAAAACAAATGGCATTCATTTAATTCGAAAAGGCGGCAAAGAAATGATCGTTTATTTTGGCGAGGAAGTGGAATACGCTTTGCGTCAATACATTGAAACGGATCGCGCTAATGTTGTACCTTGTCAAGGTCATGAAGATGCACTTTTTTATTCAATGCAAAGAAAACGAATTGGAATACAGGCGGTACAAAATCTGGTCAAAAAATATGCAAAAGAAGTTACACCATTAAAAAAAATTACACCACATAAATTGCGGAGTACCTACGGCACTTCTCTTTATCAGAAAACAGATGATATTTATCTAGTTGCTGAGGTTTTAGGACATAATGATGTTAATACGACAAGAAAACATTATGCAGCTATGTCGGATCAAAAACGTAGATATGCGGCCAATAAAGTGACATTACGAGAAAACAAAGAGAACTCTTAACTACAAAGGATTATGTCTGCAACAAAATAGGACAGCCAATCCATTCAAATCGGCTGTCCTTTCTTTTGCACTTTTAAAACAAATTAATTGTTGATTAATTTGTCTTCTTCGTTATTCCAACTATAAAGTTTTCTGATTTCAGCACCAACTTTTTCACTTGGATGTTCAGAAGCTAATTTTCTCATTGCACGGAAGTGAACCTGTCCACCTGCATTAGACATATCTAATAAGAATTCTTTTGCAAATGTACCATCCTGAATATCAGATAATACTTTTTTCATAGCTTTCTTAGTATCTTCTGTGATGATTTTTGGTCCTGTTACATAATCACCAAATTCTGCAGTATTAGAGATAGAATATCTCATTCCAGCAAAACCAGACTGATAGATTAAGTCTACGATTAATTTCATTTCATGAATACATTCGAAATATGCATTTCTTTCATCATATCCAGCTTCTACTAATGTTTCGAAACCAGCCTGCATTAATGCACATACACCACCACAAAGTACTGCCTGTTCTCCAAAAAGGTCTGTTTCTGTTTCTGTTCTGAAAGTTGTTTCAAGAACACCAGCTCTTGCTCCACCAATTGCTAATGCATAAGCTAAAGCAATATCTAAAGCTTTACCTGTTTCGTCTTTTTCTACAGCTACTAAACAAGGAACACCTTTTCCTTCTAAGTATTCACTTCTTACTGTATGTCCAGGTCCTTTTGGAGCGATCATTGTTACGTCTACTCCTTTTGGAGGATTAATCAAACCAAAGTGAATGTTAAATCCATGAGCAAACATTAACATGTTTCCTTCTTCTAAGTTCGGTTCAATAGATTCTTTGTATAATGCCTGCTGTTTTTCATCGTTGATCAGAATCATGATAATATCAGCTTTTTTAGCTGCTTCAGCTGCTGTATAAACTTCAAATCCCTGTGCCTCTGCTTTTGCCCAAGATTTGCTTCCTTCGTATAATCCAATGATTACATTACATCCTGATTCTTTTGCGTTTAAAGCATGTGCATGTCCCTGGCTACCATAACCAATGACTGCGATTGTTTTACCATCTAACATTGATAAGTTACAATCTTCCTGATAATAAATATTTGCCATTGTTCTATTCCTCCCATTTATGAAATAATGTATATATTCGGTTAAAATTTGGCAGATTTTAACCAGTAAAATTAGAGTAAATGTCTAAATTGTTTACTCCAAGTATTACTCGATATTTGCAATATTCGTTCCTCGACCAAGTCCTGTAAGACCAGTACGAACCATCTCTAAAATATCGAACCCGTCCAAAAGTCCGATAAAAGCCTGAATTTTGTTGACATTACCCGTTAATTCAATAATCAAAGAATTTTGGCTGACATCCACGATCTTAGCACGGAATATGTCTGCAATTGCAATGACTTCCTGCTTTTCTTTTTTATCCGCTTTTACTTTTACTAAGACTAACTCACGGCAGACAGAATTATAATCTTCCAACTGCATGATCGTAACAACATCTTCTAACTTCTGAAGTTGCTTTTCAATTTGCTCTAAAATAATATCATCGCCAGTAGCAACAACGGTAATTCTGGTGTATTTTGGATTCTGCGTTACTCCTGCGGATATACTGTCAATGTTATAACCACGTCGTGTAAATAAACCGGCAACACGGCTTAAAACACCAGGTGTATTATCAACTAATAAAGATAAAACAATTTGTTTCATAAAAATTTCCCCTTTAATACATAACTGTACATATTTTAACAACTGCAATTGCTAATGTCAAGTTCTCGGCAAGTTATAAGAACTCAGTCAGCCTATTTGACTGACTGAGTAATGTTATCTGATTACTGATCGTTTTCTGCATCAGGTTCTGGTTTCGGAGTGTCTGCTGGTTTTTCTGTTGGCTTTTCTGTAGGTTTTGGAGCCGCTGTTGTTGGTTTTGGTTGTGCGGTATTTTTTGGTTCTGCTGTCGTTTTTGGTGCAGATGTTGTCGCTGGTTTTTTGGTCGATGTCGTTTTATTTGGTTGTGTTGATTGACTTCGAGTTGACTCTGTTGTTGATCTAGCACGTGTGGAATATGTGGAAGGAGAAGTATAAATTTCTCGATCTTCCTGATAAGATTTACTGTTGGAACTTCCATCATCGGCGTCTTCTTTGATATTACCAAAATCAGCAGAATAATCTGCATCGTCATCACCAATATCATAAATAAAGTTTTGTAACTTCGCTTTATTTGCTTCTAAATTAATGAGGAAGACAAACATACCATTACGACGGCCCATCTTATACGTACCTTCATATGGAAGTCTTAATGATTGAATTTCTTTCACATTTAACTTCATAACTGTATTTACCAATCGTTTTACAGTGGAAGAATCTAAATCTGTAGAAACATCACTCATCATACTTGTTGCAAGGCTTATCACTTCAGTCACACTTTGTTTTTTCACTTTCTTTAGAATGGATTGAATGACTTCCTGTTGTCTCATACAACGACCAAAATCTCCATCTCCATAAGTTGGATGTGTAACTTTACGTATTCTTGAGTATGCTAATGCCTGTGCTCCATTTAAAGTTTGTTTTCCAACTTTTACCGTACGATACTTCTTTTTTAAAATAAAACCTGAATCAACTGGACCAGTATTATTTAAATAAGCAGCATCATCTTTTGATACAGTAACCTCGACGCCTCCAATTTTATCGATAACTTTTCGGAATGACGAAAAATCAACAATAACATATCCATCTAATTTGATGTCAAAGTTAGTGGAAATGGTATCCGCAAGTAATTCTACCCCACCGTATGCATAAGATGAATTAAATTTGTCCATACCATGACCTGGAATGTCGATATACATGTCTCGCATCAAAGAGGTTACCTTTACGGATTTTGTTTTCATATCCAAAGTAGCAATCATTGTAGAATCCGAACGTTCATTGGCTGTTTCATTTGAACGTCTGTCAGAACCAACGACCAAAATATTGATAATTTCCTTATCTGATACTAGATCATCATTAGTCGTGTTCGCAATACTTGGATTTGATTCTTTAAAGAAAGATAAAACAGCATCATAATATCCCCAGGCTGCGCAGCCACCTACACTGACGATCAATGCCAACGTAAACAAAACTCGCAATACAATTTTTTTCATTTTTCTCATTTCCTCCTTAAAGTATGCATAATATTAGAATACACCGCATTTCAACATTATACAACATTTTTTTAACCAAACGATAACAATTTTTTAAGTTTCGTTACTTTCGCAAAGCTTTTGTACTAAATGAACAGCATCCGCAGCGTCTTTTGAATAACCATCAGCTCCAATTTCATCGGCAAAACTCTGTGTGATCACAGCACCACCAATGATAACTTTCACATCCATATTTTTCTCTTTTACTAATTCAACAACATCTTTCATACGCATCATTGTTGTTGTCATCAATGCAGACAATCCGATAATATCTGCATTTTCTTCTTCTGCTCTTTGAACAATTGTTTCTTTTGTCACATCTTTTCCAAGATCAATGACACGATATCCATAGTTTTTAAGCATCAATGCAACTAGGTTTTTCCCAATATCATGAATATCACCCTCAACAGTGGCAATGACAATTGTCGCTTTTTGTTCCTCGTCATCACTGCTTGCAAGCATTGGTTCCAAATATTCAATTGCAATTTTCATTGTTTCTGCACTGGAAATCAACTGTGGCAGAAAATAAGTTTGTTCTTCAAACAATCGTCCTACTTCATTGATTGCCGGAATCAACTCTTCATTAATGATCTGCCCCGGCTCTTTCCCTTTTGTCAATTCAACTTTGACTTCATTTAAAATACTCTTTTTATTTCCTTTTAAAACACAGTGAAAAACATCCGTATTTTTTGTTTCATTAGCAGATGATGTTGTTACAATGGAATCTGTCTGATTTTCGGCAAGCTTATTCATTCGTTCGATATATCGAAGATCCGCATTTTCTTTATTTAAAAGAAGATCACTTGCATAAGCGGCGTTCATCATAATTTCACTGGATGGATTCGCAATTGCCATTGTCAGTCCATTTTGAATCGCCATTGTAACAAAAGCACCATTGACATAGGCTCGGTTAGGAAGTCCAAAAGAAATATTAGAAAGTCCACCGACAGTCGCCAATCCTAACTCTTTTTTACAGTAGGCAATGGTTTCAATCGTCTCAATCGCTGCACGTTTATTAGCACCAACGGTTGCAACCAATCCATCGACAACAATATCTTCTTTGCGAAGTCCTAATTTTAGGGCCTGATCCATAATAATATGAATGATTTCTTTTTTCTCGTTAATATCTTTTGGCAATCCTTTGTCAGAAAGTGGAAGCAAAATAAACATAGCTCCATATTTTTTAGCAATTGGAAGTAATTTTTCAAACTTCTCTTTTTCCAGAGAAATGGAATTAATTAATCCGCGCCCTGGATAATGACGCAAGGCTGCTTCAATAACATCAATGTGGCTGGAATCAATACAAAGTGGCAAACTTGTTGTCATTGTAATTTCCTCGATAGCCTGCAACATCATTTCTTTTTCATCAATTCCATTCATACCCATATTGACATCTAAAATATCAGCGCCCATTTCCTCTTGCTGTTCTGCCATTTCCGTGACAAGTTCCATACTGCCTTCACGTAAAGATGCCTGTAACTTCTTTTTTCCGGTTGGATTGATTCGTTCTCCGATTACTAAAAATGGTCCATCAATATCAATTTCTTGCACCATACGTTCTGATGCCAATACACGTTTATATTTTTTGCTAACTGGAGGTGGCGTAATCTCTTTCGTTATTGTTACCAACTGTCTAATATGTTCTGGAGTGGTACCACAGCAGCCACCCAGAATCGCTGCACCTGCATGAACAAGATCCGGACCAAAAGAGGCAAATTCTTCTGCTTCCATATCATAGATTGTTTCTCCGTCAACTAGTTTTGGCAACCCGGCATTCGGTTTTGCTATAATTGGTACATTGGCATATCGTTTCATGCGTGAAACAATTTCAACCATCTCTCCCGGACCCGTTGAGCAGTTGACACCGATGGCATCTGCACCAAGGCTTTGCAGTACAACGATTGAAGTTTCTGGATCTGTTCCATATAATGTTCGACCATCTTCATTAAATGTCATCGAAACGATGACCGGCAAATCACAAATCTCCTTGATTGCGATCAAAGCGGCTCTGGACTCAGCAAGGCTCATCATTGTCTCAATGACAAATAGATCAACACCTGCTTTTAATAAAATCGAAGCTTGCTCTTTATAAATATCGATCAGAGTGTCTAACTGCATCGTTCCCATTGGGGCAAGGCTTTCCCCAGTCATTGTCATATCTCCAGCTACATAAGCTTTACCACCAGCAGCTTTTTTAGAGAGTTTCACTAACTCTGTATTTATCTCCTCAATGCGGTCTTCTAATCCATACTCAGCAAGTTTTATTCGATTACCCGAAAATGTCGAAGCAAATAAAATCTGAGTACCAGATTCTACATAGTTTTTTTGCAGTTCCAGCAATACATCTGGATGTTCTAAAACCCATAATTCCGGACATACCCCTGTCGGCATACCCGCTTTTTGTAAATTACTTCCGGTCGCACCGTCCAGATAAAGAGGTCTTGTTTCAATTAATGAATAAAGCGTTTCTTTTGTCATTTGTGTCCTCCATACGATCAATAATATCACAGATTAACGCTACCCGATTAAAAGGAGTCATGAAATAGTACCCATCTGCAATTCCTTTTAATTTTTGAATGACAGATAGGGAAATTCTTTTTGCAATTTCTTCTGCTTCCTCACGAGTCATTTGTGGATCATATTGTTCTATAATTTCATCGGGAACAAAAATTCCCGGCATTTCATTTTTGATAAACATCGCATTGCGATAGCTGACTAACGGCATGATACCGCATAAAATTTTTGTATTGAGACGAGATTTCATAATCTTAATTCGTTCAATATCCTGCTCTGAATAAATTGGCTGTGTTAAAAAATAAGAAACCCCGGCATCAATTTTTTTCTGCATACGTTCGATTAATTTATCCAAATTTGCCTGATTTTGATTTAAAGCTCCACCATAAGAGATGATGTCATTTTGAAAAAGTTCTGTATTTATCTCTTTGACATATTCCATAAAACGAATCGAATTAAAATCAAAGACACTTTTTGTCGTGTCACGCTCTCCGCTAGGAACTGGATCTCCTGTCACAATCAGCATATTGCGAATTCCATTAATATGAGCCCCGAGGATCGTCGAATGCATACTGATTCGATTGCGATCACGACAGGCAATGTGTGGCATAACCGGTATATCAACCATATTATGGATTTTACTTGCTAATAATATGGAATCTGCACGTGCTCTGGCAAGCGGAGAATCTGCAAGTGTAATAATATCAACCTTTTGATGCTTTAACATATATGCACCTTCTAATAATTTCTCTGCATTATGATCAAAAGGAGGGTCCAACTCAACCGCGATCACCGTCTCTCCTTGTTCTAATTTTTCCATAAAATCATTATTTCTAGTTTTCGAAATTTTAATCTCTGTTTGTGCATCTATATCTACTTTCTTTTGATATGGGGGTTTATTTCCGATTGTTTGATGGATATTTTTGATATGTTCCGGAGTGGTTCCACAACATCCACCTATAATATTGACTCCCAAATGAGCAATCTGTTCCATTTTAGCCGAAAAATAGGACATACTTCCCGAATAAACAGTTCGCCCGCGCAAAATATGTGGGTATCCACTGTTTGGTAATGCGATTACATATTTTTCAGAAGAAAAATTTTGATTTTTTAATATATCATACATATGAGCCGCACCAATCAGACAATTGCAACCATAGCAATCGATCGCATCTGTCGATGATGCTTCCTGAAACAAGCGTTTTATACTATAGCCTTTGCTTGTGTAACCATTTCGATTTAATGCAAACGAAACAATAATAAAGGCTTCTGGATTTCGTTCTTTTATGTAATTTGCCGCCCATGATAAGACAGAAAAATCTGAAAATGTTTCAAAGTCAAAAATTTGAATTCCGCAGTCCAAAAAAGCATCGATCAAAAGACGATATTCTTCCTTTTCGTCGTAATCATATTCATAAAACAAAGATTCCGCAATTGGACCAATATCTGCTGCAATCCAAGCTTCTTTTTCCGATTCTGTCACTGCTTCCTTGGCGATTTGACAAGCTGCACGAACCAATTGGATCAATAATGCATCTTGTTCTTCTTTTTCATTTAAATTTTTAGCAAGAGCAAAGGAACGATTTACCGCAAATGTATTTGTCCGAATCAAATTTGCACCATTTGCAAGGTATTCCTTATGAATGGATTTGATCATCTCTGGATTTGTAATATTCGCGTCCTCAGCAATTTGACTCTGTATTGATTTTTTAGAGTCAAAATATGTGCCCATTGCCCCATCTGTAATTAACAGATGCTTTTTCAGGTAATTTTGTATTGTCATTTTGCTTCTCCTGTCGTTGCTCGAAAAATACAATCTTGTCTAGAACATGTCTCACATGCATGTTCAAAAGAGCAGGTCTGTCTGCCCAAATATCCATAAAAAACAACCGTTTTTGATGGTAATAAAGCACCGGAATCGTTGACCGTGATCGGAAAAGATGACCAGGATTGTTTCAATTTCGGAATTAATGCTATCAATTCTTCTGTATCGCAAAAATGCATGTTTTCAAGAAATTGTCTCTGTTCACGGTAAACAATTTCTTTTAATTGTTTGTAAGAACACGATAGTAACTCCAAACTCAGGCAATCCACTGCATAAGCCTCAAGAAATCGCTCCTGGTGTTGATATCTGTCAATGAATGAGTCCGGTGCCGTTCCAAGTGATATGATACCTATCATTCTATTCCTATCGAAATACTCATAGTTATAATATAACACAGGCTGTATCTGTTTGACTAATTTTTTATAAATTTCATAGAACAATTTTTGGTGTTCATCAAAATGATACCGTTTTGATGCTTTCAAAATATCAGTCTGACTCAGACGGAGATAAAGCCGTTTAAATTTCATTAGCGTCTAACTTTCGTTCCTTTCCCATCTCTGGCAGACAATTTCAGTCTATAAAATTCCAACGTCTTGCCTTTATAATCAATGGCATTTATTTTTTCCTCAATTGGTAGATAGATGCCATGTATTTTATCGTTTTCCTGTAATTTCATACCACGGACACCAATGGCGCCACGTTTTTTATAAGGTATTGCTGATAGTAAAAATCTTAAAAAATATCCCTGTTCCGATTCCATAATGATTGTCTGTTCATCTAGTTCCTGTTTTAACGGTTTTATACAGAACAAATGATCACCATTCGCAAGTTTCGTTGCTATAACCGTCCGTTTACTCATCAAAAATTCCGATCCTTCGACTATTTTAGACATGCCTCGATCGGTGACAAATAAAAGTTTTACCGATGACAATTCTTTTGCGGGAATACAAGCAATGATAGATTCCTTACTACTGTCATAATTACATAAATTATCAATCGGTGTTCCTTTGTCTCTAAATCTTCCAGCAGGTATTTTTAAAACGTTAATCTGATGCATCATTCCCTGATCTGTAAAGAAACAAAGCTTATCGGTATTCATGCAGGGAACAATCCATTTATAATCTTTTTGTATAGAACCCTCATTACGTTTATACGTATTTAAATCAATGGTTTTTGCATAGCCAAAACGATCCATAACAAAATAGAGCATTTGTTCTTTGATTGGTGCTTCCTCATAAATGGCTTCTTTTCCATCCTCTACCACGGTTTTTCTCTCTAACGCGTATTCCTTTTTAATCTTATCCAAATCTTTTTTGATCGCTCTTTTCATCGATTTTGGATTATTTAAAAGATCTTCGTATTCATCAATTTGCTTTAATAATGCTTGATATTCTTTTTTCAGTTCCAAAATTTCTAGTCCGATCAATCGGTACAAACGAAGTTCCAAGATTGCTGTCGCTTGTCGTTCTGAAAAATGTAATTTAGCAGCCTGTTCTTTCGATTTTTCAGACTTAAATTGAATCTTATCTGTCATCCCATGAACCAAACACTGTTTGACATCTCGAAGATTCTTACTTCCACGAATAATTTCAATAATTAAATCAATCTGATCACAAGCCTCGATCAAACCTTCTTTTACTTCTTTCTGATCATAAAGTTTATTTAATAATGTGGTATATTTTCGTGTATTAATTTCATAGTGAAATTTAGTATGTTCCTCAATGATCCGACGCAATGATAATGTCTCTGGACGTCCATCAACGACTGCTAACATATTAACGCCAAAAGAATCTTCTAATTTTGTCTTTTTATATAGCAGATTTTTCAAACGTTCAACATCTGCATTTTTCTTCAGTTCCAGTACGATTCGAATCCCTTCTTTTGAAGATTCATTTGAAATGTCAACAATATCTGTTGTCTTTTTATCCTCGATCAATTTGACAACATCCGATAGGAATTTACCGATATTAGCACCGATCATCGTATATGGAATTTCGCTGATCACAAGCTTATCTCTCGTTCCGCGTTTTCCTTTTTCAAAATCCACTTTGCCACGAAGTCTCATTTTCCCTGTACCGGTGGTATAAATATTGACCAAATCTTTTTTGTTGATAACAAGTCCTCCAGTCGGAAAATCCGGCCCTTTTATAAACTGCATGAAATCTTCTGTCGTTGCCCGCGGATGATCCATATAATATTTGACTGCATCAATGACTTCTGCCAGATTATGGGGTGGAATACTAGTCGTCATGCCAACCGCGATTCCCTCTGCACCATTGACTAAAATATTAGGAATGCGAACCGGAAGAACACCAGGTTCCTTTTCGGTCTCATCGAAGTTTGGCACAAAATCAACGACATTTTTATCCAGATCAGAAAGATACACATCTTGTGTAAATTTCATTAACTTTGCTTCTGTATAACGCATAGCTGCGGCTCCATCACCCTCGATCGAGCCAAAGTTTCCGTGTCCATCAACCAGAGCCATTCCTTTTTTAAAATCCTGCTCCATGACAACCAGTGCCTCATAAATAGAACTGTCACCATGTGGATGATATTTACCCATCGTATCTCCGACAATTCTTGCCGATTTACGATGGGGCTTGTCATAATTTAATCCAAGTTCATTCATCGCATATAAAACGCGTCGCTGAACTGGTTTTAATCCATCACGAACATCCGGAAGGGCACGAGCACAAATAACACTCATTGCATAATCAATATACGATTTTTGCATTACTTCCGAATATTCTGCTTTTATAATCTGTTCAGGCACTCTTTATGCCCTCCTCTCTTTAAATATCCAAATTCGCTTCTTCTGCATTTTCATAAATAAACTGACGGCGTGGCGGTACATCACTGCCCATCAACATGGAAGTGACCGAAGAAGCCATACGTGCATCTTCGATTTCTACTTGCTTTAAAATTCGTGATTCTGGATCTAAAGTTGTTTCCCAAAGTTGATCTGCATCCATCTCCCCAAGACCTTTATAACGCTGCAATGTAAATGAACCTTTATGTGTACGACGATATTTAGCCAGGGCCGCATCATCATATAAATATTCCTCTTTTCCACGTTTTGGTATCGCTTTGTATAATGGCGGTGTCGCCAGATATACATGTCCATGCGTGATGAGATCAGGCATAAAGCGATAAAAAAATGTCAGCAATAATGTCGCAATATGTGCTCCATCGACATCAGCATCTGTCATGATAATAATTTTATGGTAGCGTAGCTTACTAATATCAAAGTCATTGCCAAAGCCTTCAGAAAAACCACAGCCGAACGCATTGATCATAGTTTTAATTTCTGCATTTGCCAAAACTTTATCCATAGAGGCTTTTTCGACATTTAAAATCTTACCGCGAATTGGTAAAATTGCCTGTGTTCGACGATTTCTGGCAGTTTTAGCAGAACCACCAGCAGAATCACCTTCGACAATAAAAATTTCACATTCTTCTGCTTTTCTACTCTCGCAATTCGATAATTTACCATTGCTGTCAATCGAAAGTTTCTGTTTTACGAGCATATTTGTTTTCGCCTTTTCTTCGGCTTTTCGGATCTTAGCCGATTTTTCAGCACAAGATAAGACTTTTTTGAGTGTCTCGACATTTTTATCAAAATAAAAGACAATCTCTTCTCCTGATGCCTCTGAAACCGCTTTGGCAGCATCTGGATTATCTAATTTTGTCTTTGTCTGCCCTTCAAAGCGAGGATCCGGATGTTTCACCGAAATAATCGCAGTCATACCATTACGAACATCCGTTCCAGTAAAGTTGGCATCTTTTTCTTTTAAGATACCCAACTCTCTTGCATATTGATTCATCACTGTCGTAAACTTTGTCTTAAATCCAGTCAGATGTGTGCCACCTTCTGCGGTATAAATGTTATTGCAAAATCCAAGTATGGTCTCGCCAAAATCTTCTGTATATTGGAATGCGACTTCTACTTCAATATCAGAAATTTGACGTTTGAAATAAATCGGTTCATGAAGTGGTGTTTGTTTCTCCTCATTTAACTTCTTGACATAAGCACAAATACCTTCTGGTTCATGATACGTGATTTCTGTCTCTTCTCCCTCACGATGATTGAAAAAATGAATGGTTAAATTAGGATTTAAATAAGCAGTTTCATGTAATCGATTTCGAATCATGCTTGCTTTAAAATAGGTTTTTTCGAAAATCTCACCATCCGGTAAAAAACGTACCGTTGTACCAGTATCACTTTTTTTGCATTTTCCAATTTCCGTCAATGGAGTAATCACTTTTCCTTTTTCATAACGCTGATGATATATTTTACCGTTCCTCTTTACCGTTACTTCCAACCAAACAGAAAGTGCATTGACAACCGAAGCACCTACACCATGCAGCCCACCAGAAATCTTATAATTGCCATCACCAAATTTTCCGCCTGCATGTAACACAGTAAATACAACTTGTACAGCTGGTAAACCTGTTTTATCATTTGTCTCTGTCGGAATTCCTCGACCATTATCACTGATCACAGCTGTGCCATCCTTTTCCAAAGAGACAGAAATTTCATTACAATATCCCGCCAGATACTCATCGACAGAATTATCTACGATTTCATATATTAAATGATTTAATCCTTTCGTGGAAACACTTCCGATATACATGCCTGGACGTTTTCTAACAGCTTCCAGACCTTCTAAAATCGAAATACTATTTCCATCATAGGTTTGATTGCTCATATATGCACATCCTTTTCCATCTTTATTCTTCCTTCCAAAGGAAGTTCTCTTCAATACAAGCATTATTTATTCTTTTTATGAAATTTTGCTTGACTCTAAATAGTTCCAAATATCCTAAAAATTCAAAATATATAGTATCATATTTTACCAAGCTTATGCAAGCTTCGCAAATTTTAATGAACAATTAATCCCAAAACGCCGTTAATTGACATATTTCTTAACAAAATGATATAATAAATGGAAATTTAATGAAAATAAAAGAGGAATACATATATGTTAAATAAACATCTTACTTTCTTTAAGAAAAAATTAAATCAAATAATTAGGATCAAGCCTTTTTCCTTATATTTAATCCTAAGTCTTTTTAGCACAGTACTGTTTTTCTTATTGATGCCTTTTTTAGGACAACATGGATTTGATTGGGCAGTAATGGAAAATAATTCTCATTTTGAATCAGCAGATTATTTTTTATGCATTTTATTTTCACTTGGTAAACAAAATGTATATCTTTTTGGTATTGATGCATGTTATTCTCCATTATCGTACGCCTTATTTTATTGGATAAGTAAAACCACATCTATGGATACTTTGTTAAAAGGCGTGAACCTTCTATCCATTCCGTATGAAGAACTTATAAATATGACATCCAATCTACTCATTAGCCCATATCAATTACTTGCCTTTATTATTTATTCGATAATAGGTATTTTATTGTATGTTTTTGCGGTAGATGAATTAAATCTTACTAAGAGAAAAAAACAGCTTTTGGTTTTTTCAATCATATTTTCCGTACCTCTATTGTTTGGTGCAGTTGAACGTGGAAATCTGACTATGTACGTTGCAGCTTTCGTATTAATTGCATTTAAACTAAAAGATTCTCCTAATCCTGTAAAAAGAGAAATCGCATTAATTTTGATTGCAATATCAGCTGGTTTAAAATTTTATCCTGCCTTTATGGGACTCCTATACCTCAAAGAAAAACGTTATAAAGAAGCTGGAAGATTAATTATTTATGGTATATTATGCGTCTTTGTTCCGTTTTCCTTCTTTGGTGGTTTAAGTGGTCTTACGCAATTATTAAATTCCCTTTCAGCCCTTGCTATACAAAATAATTACATGTATAGAATTCAATTTTTTAAAGGGGTACTCACAATTTTCGGTATTTATGGAAATTTAAGCAACTTACTTAATACAATCTTTATCTGTGTACTAATCATTTTTATGATGATGACGAAAAATAAAACTCGCATGATGACATATCTTGCTGCTGCATTGGCTTTTTATCCGCCAAATGCCTATCGCTACACTCTTTTATATTTTCTTTTGCCATTATTTACATGGATTGAAGAAGAATCTCAAGATGGTAGTATATCTAATTATATAAGTGCAGTTTTGTTTAGCTGTATTTTCAGTATACCTACGGTATTTGGTGTACTCACACATTTTAAATTAAATTTTAATTATTATACTGTCACTTATGTAGAAATTTTTATCTATCTAGCTGCATGGTTATTTTTTGGATTGCAAATCCTCTATGATATAAAAGATTTTTCAACAATGTATCATAAAAAATCAAAATCATAAAAAACAGTCCTCAAATTGTTTGAAATCAATTTGAGGACTGTTTTTTATTTTCGTGCCATCAATCATTATGGTCTACTCGTAGATACAATCCATAATCATCAAAATCAGTTATACATTGATAAGGATGTGTTTTTAGAAAATCTTGAATATATTCGTCATTGCACCAAAGGCTCTGCACTAAAATTAGCTTTGGTAATTTCTCATCTAATTCCTGAAAGAAATCATTACGAATATTTTCATCCATTAATATAATAGGGTATTGAAATGAATACTTGGAGGCCGCAAATCGATGACTATAAAAATAAAAAGAATTTTCATTGCCATAGACGATGAAAGGCTCATCTTTATCTGTATATTTTTCGATTAGGCGAAATAACTCTTTATGATGTTCATCTCCAAGATCAATTTCAGTTGTTGTATTTTTTATTGCTGATAGTGTATTGATCATTGGTCGGGACCATTGTTGAACGAAAATAGTAGCACCAATGACAAACAAAACGAAAATTGGATATGTATGGTTCCGATCAAAGCTTATCTTACTCAAACACATTGCGATTGGAATTGTATAACACGGAACTAATGAAATCCGATAATAAATATAATCATTACCACTCATACCACAAAATAATATGGAAAGAATGAAAAATAAGAAATAAGTTCTCCAATAAATTTTAGAATCTTTTTCTTGTAAGATCATATAAAACATAATCAAAAGACATGGAAAAACAAACTCTCGCGTAATACATTTTAATGTTACAATGAATGAAGATTTCATTCCAGCATCACCAGAATAGCGAAAATTAAACATAAAGTATGTATCAAAAAAATCTGGTAAAATGTTCATTTTTAACAAATAGACTAAAATAGGCATTAAAATAACAGAAATTCCTATTAAAAAATAAATGATATAACGAATCAGATTACGAAAATCTTTCTGACATAATTTCTGAACGAATACTCCCAAACAAAAGGCAATCCAAACACTGATCGTATTAGGCTTCAACATAAGTGCACAAGCAAATAAACTACCACAAGTAATCAATCGAAATGGATTCACTATTTGATTGATAAAATAATCAGTAAAAATATAAAGAGATCCAATAATACAAGGGAGTGCATAACATTCAGGATAATTTCCGCCAAAATAGCAAGTGATTAATGCTGTAGAACTTAGAAAAACAACAAAACAAGCAGGAATTTTTTTACAAAACAAACGTGCTGTTTTATAGGTAAGAATATTAGAAATCAACAGGATAAACAGTTCTATAAACCATGCACCAGAATAATAGGAAATATGTAATCCCAGATAGTTTATAAAATATAATAATGGTCCTTTGTGATCAAATGTATCTCGATAAATTGCACCACCATGTTTCATGACAGACGCCACATAATGAAAAACACTAGAATCCACACTGGCAAGTGTCACATGAAATGGATTCATTTGTGATTGCATGCTGATAATGAAAGTTATCATAAATAGGTAAAGTATAATCATTATTTTTGTAAATTTTTTATTTGATGAGAGAATAGATTCTATATGTTGACAAACATTTTTCATGACAATCTCCTTTATGATATATTTATTTTAATTTTCATTTTGGTGACTCATCTCTTCTTCATTAAAATTCAATCTTTTTTCTTCGATTACTAATGGATGATTCATAACACGAATGTTAATATTACTAATATATTCCCCTATAATACCAATAAAAAAGAGCTGAACTCCTCCAAAAAAGAAGACACCTATCGAAATGGCTGCTGTTCCAATAGGAAAACTATTCCAAAACAAAAGTTTTTTGATAAATGTAAATAAGGCAATGATCATACTGACAAAACCGATAGCCAAGCCTGCAAAAGTTGATATCCTTAAAAATACTTTTGAATAAGATGTAATACCTAACATAGCAAGATCATACATCTTAAAAAAATTAAAACTTGTTTTTCCGTTTTTTCGTATATCCTGGTTGTATAAAACTTCGGTTCTTTTAAACCCTAACTCAGAAACAATTCCTCGAAGATATGGTGCAGGATCATTTAAATTCTGTAAAATCTTGATAAAAGACTGATCATACAATCCAAATCCGTCAAATTGCTCTATATGATCTATTTCACTAATTTTAGCAACAAGACGATAATACATTCCACGAATAAAATACATAAGAGGAAACTCTTTACTCTTATTTTTAATTCCAACAACAATTTTGTTGCCCTCTTCCCATTTATGTACCATTTCTGGAATTACTTCTGGGGGATCCTGCATGTCAGCAAACATAAGTACCGCACAATCACCAGTTGCCTGAGAAAGTCCATAGTAGGTAGAACGTGTAAATCCAAAATTACGGGCATTAAAAATTGCTTTCACGTGAGTATCTTTTTTTGCTAATTCACAAATTTTATCACGAGTAGAATCTGTGGAATAATTATCAATATAAAGAATTTCCATCTGATAATCACATAATTCTTTACAAAAAATTTGCTTTAATCGTTCGTAGGTCAACAATACATTGTCTTCTTCATTATAAGTCGGAATTACCACAGTAATTGTTTTCATATTTCCTCTTCACCTTTCTTTTCTGTAAATGCAATCCATTGGGCTGTTAACTGAATGCCTTGAGCAAAAGTGTACTGTGGTTTGAAATCAAAGTCCTCAAAAATACCTCTCGTATTTATTTCATCATAGGTCAGACTAACCCCCTGTAATTTAACTTCTCCTATACCAAGTTCCATATCAGGAGCTATTACATCACGCATTTCCAATAAAAAACTTTTCAATGAACGTTGTTCAGCATTTCCAATATAATATAGTTTGTTATTTTTCCCTCTTTCTCCAGCCAGGCGTATTGCGCGTATTGCATCGCTAATATAAATAAAGTCATACATTTGTTCACCAGATGTAAAACTCATATGTTTTCGATGAAGCAAATTTCGAATAGTTGTATTGATAAAACGTGGCGAATTTTCACCGATTCCATATATATTCGAAATTACAACTGGGATAAATTCCATATTCATATTTGCTGCACGAAGTTGAATTAAATTTCTTGCAGCAATTTTGGCCACATGATAAGTATTACGCATAGACACCTGATAAAATCTCTCTTCTATTGCTTTTAAATGTTCATATTCCATAATACTGTCGGCAAATACAATTCGCTTTATCCTTAATTGTGATGCGACATTTTGCAAATCACACGCACATTTAACATTGTTCAATTGTGTAATATAATCCATACTGTATTTATCAGAGACTCCTGCCCACGCAAAATGGAATATAACCGGAATATTTTTGAGTTCTGTATACTTTAATAACTTTTCATAATGGTTCATATCGCACTCTATAAAATGCAATCGATTGTTATTTTTTATTTTTTGCTCAGCCAAAGATTTCTTTCTTACTACAGCATAAACTTCATAATTATTTTTTAAAAGTTCCTGCACCAGGTTTCGACCAATAAATCCATCAGCACCTGTAATTATCGCTTTTTTCATCTTGTTATCCTTATAGTTCACCAACTAATCTTCAAAATAAGATTCAAAAAAATCAATCAACAGCTTCTACGATCACCTGAGCCATATAATCAATCATTTCATCACTCATACCTGGATAGACTCCTACCCAAAAAGTATAATTCGTAATAAAATCAGTATTCGTTAAATCCCCTACAACCCGATAAGCATCCGTGTCACGAAGTTGATCAAAACAAGGATGTTTGATTATGTTTCCACTGAACAATAAACGCGTCTGTATATTATGTTCCTCTATATAACGAATTACATCATTACGATTTAATCCACTCTCTGGTTTAATGGAAATCACGAATCCAAACCATGAAGGCTGACTATTCTTCTCTGGCTTTGGTAAAATTATCTTCTCTGCTACTGAACTAGCAGCCAAAAGTTCATATAAATGTTGCCAATTATGACGTCGTCGCTCAATAAAAGATGGCAACTTTTTTAATTGCTCTACACCGATAGCTGCCTGCATATCTGTTGCTTTGAGATTATATCCAAAATGACTATATACATATTTATGATCATATCCAGCAGGTAACTGCCCATATTGACCATCAAATCGATGTCCGCAAGAATTATCATGTCCTGATAAGCAATTGCAATCTCGACCCCAGTCACGATAACTTTTTATTAGGCGATCTAACAAAAGATTGTCTGTATAAACACATCCTCCTTCACCCATAGTCATATGATGTGGTGGATAAAAACTACTAGTCCCAATATCACCCCAAGTCCCAGTAAATTTTGTAATACCATCAATTGTATACTGAGTTCCCAAAGCATCACAGTTATCTTCAATAAGCCACAAATTATGTGCATCGCAAAAAGCACGAATTGTTTTAAGATCAAATGGATTTCCTAACGTGTGTGCAATCATGATCGCTTTCGTTTTGTCACTTAGGGCATTTTCTAATCGAGTAACATCAATATTATACTCGGGTATAGTAACATCAATAAATACTGGTACTGCACCATATTGCAATATAGGAGCAATTGTAGTTGGAAAACCACATGCCACGGTAATAATCTCATCACCTTTTTTTATTTGCCGTTCTCCCAATTCTGAAGCAGTCAATGCCATCAATGCAATTAAATTTGCTGAAGATCCACTATTTACCAAATTTACAAAACGAACACCTATCCATTTTGCAAATTCTTTTTCAAACTTGTTCGCATAGGATCCTGAAGTAAGCCAAAAATCTAATGCAGCATCAACCAATGTACACATTTCTTTTTCATCAAAGACACGCGAAGCATACGCAATTCGATCGCCCGGTTTGAACTCTTGCTTTTTTTTCTTGAAATCTTGATAATAGTCTGTTATCAATGATTTAATTTGTTCACGGGCTTCCCTCTCATTCTTCCAGTCTCCCATTTTATTCCTCCTCCAAAAATTCTCTAATTTCCGCATTCATTTCTGCTAAAACATCACCACCAGATAACCATATTTTGTTAAAGCGACATACCATTTCTACACATTTTGTAATATTCCAGCGCGGTTTCCATCCAAAAGTATTCTTTATTTTACTACAATCTAATTTAAGATAATTGGCTTCATATGGAGCATTTACTTCTGCTTTCTTCTCCCAGGTTGCATTTGGACTCCAGTTTTTACAAAAGAGATCTACCAGTTCTCCCGTTGTTAAACAATCACTTTCTTCCGGACCAACATTATAAAATCCGGCATATTTTCGATTTTCATATTGCATTTGTGCAATTTTCAAATAAACAGTAAGTGGTTCTAATACATGCTGATACGGTCGGATCGAATGTGGATTGCGTACACAAATCTTTTCATTCGATTGCATGGCCCTCACACAATCAGGAATAATACGATCCTTCGCAAAATCACCACCTCCAATGACATTACCGGCACGGGCAGTTGAAACTGCAGGTGTGTCCTCTGTTGCAAAAAAACTATTTATATAGCTATGAGTTACTAATTCAGAACAACTTTTACTATTAGAATAGGGATCAAATCCATCTAAAGGTTCATCTTCGCGGTATCCCCATACCCATTCACGATTATAATAAACTTTATCTGTAGTTACATTTAATACACTTTTAACACAATGATTCTTGCGCACGCATTCCAATAGATTTACAGTCCCCATAACATTGGTTTCATATGTATCTCGTGGATTTTTATAACCCTCACGTACAATGGCTTGTGCAGCCAAATGAAAAACAATTTCTGGTTTTGCTTCATCAAACGCTTTTTTCAATTGTTCCAAATCACGTATATCACCGATTACACTTGTTATCTCTCTTTCCAAATTTGTAAGACTAAATAAACTTGGAGTTGTAATGGCAGGTAGACTGTAACCGGTTACAAGGGCACCTGCATTTACCAACATACGGCATAGCCATGTACCTTTAAATCCGGTATGTCCAGTAACAAACACTCTTTTTCCTTTATAAAAATTAAGATCCATTAATCCGACCACACTTTCCAAGGGGCATTTCCTGACTGCCACATTTTTTCTAATTTTTCTTTTTCTCTAACAGTATCCATACATTGCCAAAATCCTTCATGTTTATAAGCCATTAATTGTCTGTCTTTCGCAACCATTTTTAACGGCTTTTGCTCTAACACAGTATTATCTCCTTCAATATAATCCAAAAATTCTGGATTACAAACCATATAGCCAATATTAATAAGATCCCCATCTGCTCTATTTTTTTCACGAAAATCATTAATATATCCCTGAGTATCAATATCTAATACTCCAAAACGTTGTCCTGCATTATACGCAGATATGGTTACCATTTTTTTATGATTTCGATGAAAGTTCACCAGCTCTGCTATATTTACATTCGAAACTCCATCTCCATAGGTAAGCATAAATGTTTCATTTCCTATATATTCCTTCACCCTTTTCACGCGACCACCAGTCATAGTATTTAATCCAGTATCTACTACGGTTACTTTCCATGGTTCTGAAGTGTTATGATGAATTGTCATTTCATTTTTTCCATGTGTAAAATCATACGTAACATCAGATGTATGTAAAAAATAATCGGCGAAATATTCTTTGATCATATGTTGTTTATAACCAGCACAAATAATAAACTCATTAAAATCATAAGCAGAATATAATTTCATAATATGCCATAAAATAGGTTTACCACCTAACTCCACCATGGGTTTGGGCTTAAATCGACTTTCATCACTAATGCGAGTACCAAAGCCACCAGCCAATATTACAACTTTCATCCATTTTCCTCCATTCTTTTATCAACAGGATTCAATTGCTACTTTATCTCTTTCAATCATTTAATGATCCTCTTGTAAAGTTTCTTTATTTTGAAAGATGATCATCTTATTTGCAATATAATTCAATATAATTACGAGAAGATTAGAAAAAATTTTAACTCCTACATCATAAAAATGTATAACATCTACACCAATTACCATGATGACCAAATCAAGCATACCTGTTGCGAGCCTGCACACAAAAAAAGAAAACATTTCTTTTAGGATGATTTCCTTTTTCCATGATTTACTCTCAAATACAAATTGTTTATTTGTAACATAAGCAAACAACACCGATAATAGCCATGCTATAACTGTACTGGCTACAGTAGATAACTCTAATTGTCTGGCGCAAATATAATAACTAATAATATTAACAATTGTTGTGCAAACTCCAAAAAATAAATATGAAATAATCCCTTTATATTTTGTAAATAATTCTATCATCCCTAATCCTTTCAAATATTGTATTGCTCTAATGAACGATTGATATGTCGAAAATCTTTCAATGCCTGTAACCCAATTTTAGAGATGTTTAATAGATTGATCGAATTTATGCCTCCCTGTCGCTGTTGAAACGTAATTGGTATGTACTTTATTTTGGATTTTTTTCTTTCATAAATAACGGATAGAATAACATTTGATAAATTAAAATTTGGGGGAATCAATTGTATATTATCGCGCAATGTATCTGCTTCCATCAGGCGAAAAGGGGTATTGGCATCAATTACATTAACACCAAAGCAAATTCGAATAACCATTTTTAAAATTTTTGTGACTACTACTCTAGAAAATCCATCTTGGCGATGATTTCTATGACCAATTACCAGATCATAATCATGGCGCTGTTCCCAAAATGTCCAAAATTCATCCGGAATCGTTTGCCCATCTGAATCTGTTTGGAAAATAT
Source organism: Lachnospiraceae bacterium (assembly GCA_030523275.1). Lineage (GTDB taxonomy): Bacteria > Bacillota > Clostridia > Lachnospirales > Lachnospiraceae > Fimousia. The sequence goes on along the minus strand of JAUNIX010000006.1, from coordinate 77,008 downwards.
AGTCCGCCTTTTGATCTAATGCATAGTTATAAGCAAATAACACAGTCGCTCCATGCCCTTCATTTTCTTTTGTCAATGGAACAAACAAGGGTTTTTCCTTCGCACATTTTTGCATTATTTTGTATGTATCATCCTTACTTCCATCATTAACGATTACCAACCGACTGTTATTTCCAATTTTTTCAACAATAGGATACCACTGATTGATTACTTCACGAATTGTATCTTGTTCGTTATATGCGGGTATTACAATATATAAATTATCCATAGTATTTTCTTTCCTTTTTATTGTAAACTAATTTATCCCAAAAAATTGCACCTGTTACACTAAGCCCCAAAACAAAGAAGGGTTTTATATCATTCATCCATTCCATACCATCAAATCCAGCTTTAAAAAATAAAATATCCATTCCTTCTGCTACTGCTAGATGAATAATATAGATAAACAAAAGATATCGTCTGCCGATGTTCTCGATCCATAACACTCCGCACTGATTGGGCATCTGAATTGCATAGCAAAACATAGAAAAAACCATCAAAAAAGTTCCAAGATATAATTCACGATCATCTCCTGTCAAGCGGTAAATAAGTAACGTTTCTATTATAGATAACAATACTCCCGTCAGGAAAAGAATCATCAACTGTTTTTTTTGAAACCATCGCAAAATTCGCTTCTTATAGCAACGAATCCAATCGCCCATAACAAAAAAAGGCAAAGCCATAAACAACCAATTGCGAAACCAAATATAAATTGGTATTCCAAGAATACGTTCAATCCCAAATAGACTACACAGGAATCGAGCCAAGACATGAACTCCTAATAGCAAAGGAATACTCAAATACACCACATGGTTTTGTATTTTACTGCCCATTGCATAATAAATAAGATAACAATACAACAAAGCTGCTAAAAACCACAAGTGCCCACCTAAGATAGTAAAATCATTTAGCACTAAAGTTGCAAAAAGTTGTCGTGGTCGTACTAACTTATCAATAAAATCGAATATAGATCCTTCACTCAAATACATACGAAATGAAGTCCAAAATGTATAAAATATAACTGCCACTACCAGTACACGACCAATACGAAAAAATTTCTTTTTCGCTTTTTTTCTTACCTGGTTTTTTTCCATCTCAGACTGGTTCAAATAATATCCTGAAACCATAAAAAACATAGGAACAGCAAATCGAGCCAATCCACAAACAAGGACTCCTAACCAAGAAGGGAACATACAATGAATGAAAATAACACTGATACATGCAATCCCCTCCAAAAAGTACAGAAATCTATTTTCTATTTTCTTTTCATTCATAAACTACCTCTTTATTTCGTACCTTTTTATTAAAAGACTCCAGGGGAACAGCCATTGCATTTTTTTCTTTTATCAGTCTACACCAATCTTTTGAACACAAAGTTTCATTTTCAATCTTTCGACCTTTGGAAAGATAGAACTGATGAAAAGATTTCTTATACGGATCCATAAATTTATCCCCAGGTTTCACATATCCTGGATGAAAAAGAAACTCTAGATCACACCCCAGTTTTTTCGCTCTCCTATAAAAATGTGGAAAAATCTTCATTACACGATATTCATCCATATTACCGGAAAAGATAATCCCACAAAATAACGCACTGTGTATTCCTGACATTTGGAACTGTTTCCGATCAAACAACCATAAAAAATTAAGAACCAGATTTTTTATTATATTCACAGGACGGTAAGTGCTGTATAAAGAAGGCTCTAGCAAAAAAGGGATAATGGGTTCTGCAGAAATCCGTAAATATTGAACTGGGAGATCCTCCTCCTTTATAATCCGAAGGATTGTTTTAAAAACTAAAGGTATCATATGCGTGTGCTGGTGGCTGTCCAAAAAAATAGGATAACCTTTCGGCAACAATTTCATAGTTGAAAAAATTTGTGCTTTCAATTCAAGATATAGTTGTTGCTCCAATTTCTTTTTTTTTGGAGAAATGGAAAGCAAAAACAACTGAAAAAACGAATTTTTCAGATAGCCATCTGATCTAACTAATAAATCTATCTGATCCGCCGAAACTAATCCTTTTCCTTCCACCAAGTTAAGGTGAATGGCACAAGGTAACTCTGATATGGTTTCCAATTCGTTTTCCGATTCCAAGCATCCGTTTGGCATAATGCTAATACTATTTAAGCATCCTTGTTTACAACAGTTTTGGATTCTCTGGCACGTGGTTGGAGTCATTCCGTAATCGTCAGCGTGTACATAGATATAAGGTAATCGATTCATTTGATTTCATCTCCAAACTTTATCACTAAAGTATCATCAATAACAGCAATCGAGTTCTGCTTTGGCCAACAGTCCATTTGATGAAACTCTTCTCTTTGTTCTATCTCATGAATTTCTTCTTTCGTTGTATCTTGATAAGAAAGACCACAATAGTCTTTTAACATAGCTTGAGTCACATTTTCATGCATCATAGGATCTTGTTTTCGAATGATATAACTGTCTGTAATCCCTGTCATATCAGGTGGAAAATTTACTGAAATTGATTCGCTTCCCGGAAGAAAACCAAAAATTGCAATCTTTTTACATTGATCTGCATCTGAAAGTTGTTCAATTCGGTCTGCCAACCGTACAATCACACCAAACGATTTTTCATAAGCTATTTGCATTTTCTGATAACTGATATTTGCAAGCAAAGTAAAATTGAAAATAGTCAATACAGAAAGAGCTATAATAGACCATTGTTTTACAGCAATAATCATGTCTGAAAGTCCAGACATACGTTCATAAAAGATGACTGGTAAAATGTAAATCAGGCAAAAACACATGACCATTAGATTATGATAATCAAGTGCGGGATTTACAAAATAAAAAACATAAGATGCAATTGGAAGTACTGCAACACAAATCAAGATAAATGCCAATCTCCAAGGCTCTTGCACTGTTTTTTCGAGACGAAAAGCCAAAAGGAAAAAGAATATAAGCAACAATACCAATAAAATATTTAAAATCAAAAACAGATTGATACCATGCGAAAAATCAAAAAAATAGATGAAAAAGTGATATACTTCTCGCCAAATAGCACGCAATATATCAATACTCTGAAACGAAAATGCATTTTCAATCCCTTGATATTTAGATAAGGTCATATTTGATACTCGAAGTAATACATTCAACGATAAATAGTAACCTACAACTCCTAAAATACCACAACTTAAAAATCTAAGTGTTGTATTCCAAAATTGTTTCCAACCGATTTTGTAGAACAAAAGCTGATCAATTAGATAAATTATCATCAACACCATTGCAAAGGTAAGGTAAGTCTGATAAATTCCTATTCCAAAAGCCATCAAAATCGCAGCAGGTAAAACACCTTTTCGAAATCGGACTACTAATATAACTGCCACACACATACACACAAGGGCTAAAAAATATCCATCTGCGGTATAATTGTATGCAAGTGTAGAAGTAACTGTAGGAAACGTCTCCATCAATCCTCCAATCAATATAAGAGGAATTGTTTTTCTTATATGAAATAGTTCACTGACACAGACCGCTGCTACAGCTATATATATCAGCGAAATTAACCCATTCATCCATGGAAGATCATAGTAGGAACTAACGGAACAGGCCATAGCCAAAAAACATCTTCCTAGATCAATTTTGTTTTGATCTGTGTAAAGGTTTAGTAGAGAATCCCAATTTGGCAAAAAATTTGTTAGTTTATAAAAATGGGCCAACAATCCAAAAATAATTGCTGCAGAAAAACAAATCACCCACTCTTTTTTTATTTTTGATCGAACTCCAATCAAAATTTGTTCTGGCTGCATTCTAATCACCTTCCTCTCGATTGTACTTATTTCAAAACATATATCATTGTTTGGACGTCCATTTTGTAATTCGCCCTATAATTCCATAGCGCAATTTGTTATATGCAAACGTTCCAATTAAATGTCTTACTTTTAACCATCTTCGTTCCTCCTTACTCAACCAGGATGACTCATAATGATGAATCGAATACGTGTTACTCGTTATTTTTGTTTTTCCAGTCTGCCAATCCAATGGTGAGAAATATTCTGATGGAAATATCTGTATTCCCTGAATCGTTTGTCTCTCATCACTTATTTTTAATCCCATATGTTTGAGACATTTTGTATTTCTATCTGGACAGGGGGTAAGATCCATACTCCCATCATCTTTCAAGAAGGGAATACCATAATAATCCTCCACCAGAGATTGTAAGACCGGATGCATGGCAACCGCACCAAAACCAAGTCCTGTTGCGACCGTTTTACTCTGTTGAAATCCCATAAAACCTTCATATTTCAAAAGAGGATCAAGTGGTTTGATTAGTTCTACATCTGTATCCAAATAAATTCCACCATTTTCATAAATAATTTTTACTCGTGCGTAGTCACTAACAAATGCCCACTGCTTGTTGTCATAAGCTTCTTTTGTATAACGAATTGCATTAACGTCAAAATTTGACTCATTCCATTGAATAATTTCGTAATCCGGACAATAACGTTTCCAACTTTCTATGCAATTTAGCACAGATTGAGGAAGTGGATTTTTCCCAAACCAACAGTAGTGGATTACTTTAGGAATACTCATACTTAGTTTCTCCTCTCTTTTACATATTGATATAAGAACATTGGGATTGATGGTTGTGTGATACAAGTAACTATAAGATAAAGAATTGTAATTCCCACTCCATATATGAATCCCCAAACTAAAATATCAAGATAACTAGCTAGTCTATGACAAGTCGGATTGACTACCAAAATAGTACATAAAAAAACAAGACAATTAATGATCCATTTTTTATAAGTAACAAGCGGATTACGATGAAGTATCTTCCTGTTTGCATAAAAAATCATAATATTTCCCCGAAATAACAAAGCCGCAATCGTTCCTAACAGACCACCATAAATTCCAAAAAATATAACTGCAGTAAATGAAACAATAATATTAATAGCAGCCTCAATAATCGCATGGCTTTTTGTTTCAGAATACTGTTCCGCAAAATTAATAATTTGGTTCATTGGCATTTTCCCATTAGCAAGAAGGCTAATGAAAACAAAAAGAATGGGAAGCCAAACATCAATATATTTAATATCATTGATTCCGCGAGTATAAATTTGGATGATCGGAAGTATAAATAAATAAATCACTGTATCAAAAATAAAAACAAGCATTAAATAACAAGTTTCATAAATATCCATATAGCGAATAAACTGTTCTCGATCAGAATGAAATAATTGTCCTAAGCGAAACATAATACTAGAAGAAAGCGTATTAAATAGTGTTTCTACATAGGAAAAAAATGACTGATACACCGTATAAACACTGACCGTCTTAAAACCACAAAATACAGAAAAAAGCAAAATATCTGTATTGTTAAAAATGACACCAGATATCTGATGAATCAAAACAGAAGATTTCTGTGAAATTGCCTGATAGTCAGGTTTTGTATGTGTTAAATCCAACCAGCCATAATGTTTTTTCATATATAGGAGCAAAAAACAAACCTGAATCACAGCACTGATACAAGGTAACGACTGGACAAGAAGGATATTATTGGTTAAGGAAAGCAAAATGGCTTTCCCAAAATTTACAAAAAATTGTAATCCAGTTTGAAGATTATTTAATACATAAGATTTGCCTTCTGCTTCAAGCAATAATCGATATTTACCCTGAACAAGATAGCTTACGACATTTGGCATTCCCTGCATCAAAACAATCAAAAAAACGGTAAAACGCGAAAAACCTACATCTGAATAAAACGAAAATACACCAGCAAAAAGAATCACTGCTGCAAAATACAGATACCCTGTTTTTTTATAATAATGACTAGTCGCTGTCATAATAGCATTAATAGAAGTCCGATCATCTCGACTGATAGGCGAATATAATGCCTGAACAGTGGCTAGTCCAACCCCCGCCTCCAATAACCACAGATAAGCAAAAACTTGCGTAATAGTAGAAAGCATTCCCTTAACTTCAGAGCCAAAACTAACCAAAAAAAGACGTGGAATCAAAAATGCTAATAGAAAGGTAACTCCTTGAGACAGAAGGCCTGTCATTATGTTATAAAAAATACGCATTTTATTTTTGCTCATATTTTTTTAACCTTTCGTATAAACATTAACAGTGTATATAAATGCATTTGTATACATTTTATATAAATCCTATATTTGATTGGTAACTTACTGATTTCTGATTTGCTCAATGCATCTTGTAATTTTTTGCTTTGATACAATTTTTTCATACTATTTTTTAATTGTACATAATTTTTCTTTGAAAACAACATTTCATTATCTAATTGAGCTAACATGAGTTTTATATAGTAGGTATTAATCTGTATGGTAAAATCATATTCCAAAATACCATTTACCTTCATTAAACATTCTCGTAATATATTAATCTTTTTATAATTCAAATCTGAATATTTATGAATCATAGATTCACTATGTATACGATAATGATATGGGAAAAAATCTTTTATTAATGTAATACGTTCTGCATTTGGTATCGTACAAAAATTTGTTAAAAGATCCTCTCCTATACTTACTCTTTCGTCACAATACTCTATATTTTTTAGTAACAATTCTCTTTTAAATATCTTTGTCCATCGATTAGGAGATATTCCCATCCAATGATAATCGCCCCCGGATATTAAAATAGGATAGATCTCGCGTCGAATCGTATCTGCATCAAATGTATTTCCTGCTAATTTCACGTTTTCCCTTTTATTTTCTTTCCCATCTTCACGATCGCTAACCCATCCACAAGCAACAATATCAGAATTATTTTTTTCTGCTTCTAAAAGAAGGGTCGAATACATATTGGAATCAATCCAATCATCAGAATCAACAAAACCAATGTATTCTGTATCTGTTCTCATCAGTCCATATTTCCAGGCAGATATTAGACCACCATTTGGTTTATGATAAACTATAATTCTGTGATCCTTTTTCTTCCACTGATCACATTTGATTCCAGACGAATCGGTAGATCCATCATCAACTAAAATCAATGTAAAATCACGATACGTCTGATTGACAATAGAATGAATGCACTGATCAAGATATTTTTCTACATTATAAACTGGAACAATAATGCTAAGTTTTTTATCCATAAAACATATCCTCACTTTCCATGTTATTCATTGCATGCACCATTCCTGCAATAATTGCAATCAATATCCAAGTACATTTTTCATAATAAACAACAAGCCCAATATCACCTATCAATAACTCCAAAATAAGCGCATAAACGAGTGCTCTATATTTTAAAGCAACTTTATTTTTTGATTTCCAAGTACAAAATAGACTGTATATATACATGCCATAATATGTTATAAAACCTAAGATTCCTAAACCACTGAGTAATTCTGTATAATTACAGTGACTAAAGCACTCTCTTCCATCAAAAAAAGAATTATTATAGCTTGGAAATGAATTAATCCCATTCCCCCATATAGGACTGTCAGCAAACCATTCCAATGCTCTTTGAGCAAAAAGTATTCGATTTTGTGTTGACCGTTCGTTATTTATGGAATGTTGTCCTTTTGATATTTGTATAAACGAAATGATTCTTATTCCCAAAGCATCGTACAATTTAGGAATTGTCATGATTGCCCACCATAAAACACAAACCACCACTCCCAATGTAATTGTAATAATAGCAATCGTTTGCAATTTCCAATGATAGGTATATGCACTGATATATATAAGCACAAATACCGATAGCAAAAACAATACCGCAGCAGTTCTTGATCCAGTAAGAAGGATTACATATCCCATACAACAAAACTGTAATATATAAATAAACTTATGTTTCATAAAAAATAAATACAGTGCAATCGTTGTCGCAAGTGCAAGTGTGATACCTACTAGATTTGCATCGCCCACAACATCTCCGAATCGATTTCCAACAATGAAATTAGATTTTACAATAATATAAAGAGCCATTAAGGTTCCACTAATTGAATACATATTCAATACCAAATCAATTTTTCCTGATGTAACAAGATACTGATATATGCATATTGACATCCAAACTACAACTATAATTGTTTTTACTTTATCAAGTGTATCACTTTGGGCATATGAATATATGTAGGAAGTAAAGCATAGTAATGCAAATAAGAAAGCAAATGTATATATCCTATTCCATAAAATCAGACCTACTTTAAGCATATTGATACTCCACCATGCGATGAAAAGAAGAATACAAATATTAACCCATGCATTGCCTGATATACCAAGGATTTTATCGGTATTAAAATTAAATAAAAATACCATAGCTATCATCAAAAAAAGAAGACAATCATTAAATGCACTTGTCAATCCAGATTTTAACATTTTCATCTTCTCTAGTCACCGCCTTCCTATTTCCTATCCATATTTTAAGAATAAGCTTTATAATACTGATTACTCATTACATCTGCAGAAAATATATTTTCTGCTGTTTTTCTTGCGTTTATACCTATTGTACCTCTTATTTGAGGATCCATCAGTTGGAGCATGGCAACTGTAAGATCATCCACATTAATATTTATTAGTAAGCCATTTTCGCCATTTTGAATCATGCTTGGTATCCCACCAACATTTGTTGCAATAACCGGTAATCCTGTTCCCATTGCCTCAATTAAAGTCATTGGCATTCCCTCATACAAAGATGGTAGAATGAACACATCGGCGGCATTTAGGTCTGGATATACATTTTCTTTCAGACCAGCAAAAATGACACTATCTAACAAGCCGATTTCTAATGTTTTTTTCTTAATTTCAACTTCTAATTCACCGCTTCCAATTAACACAAGCTCTGTATTAGGATTTTTCTTATGTACTTTAGAAAACGCTTCTACTAACATCAGATGATTTTTCGCTTCAGAAAATCTTCCAATATGTAAAAAGCGCAGCTTTCCATTTATTTTATAAGACTCTTTTACTATACATTTTTTTAGATTAATGCCATTATAAATAACAGGAACATTTTGATGTGATAGATGATATCGATCAATTACTGTAGATTGAATTTCCTTACTTAACGCAACTGGAGTTACATGAAAATAATGATAAAATATCCAGTTTAGCTTTTGCGCCATTTCCGTTGTTTCTTTTGTCGCAATATTGTGTACAGTATGAATTCTTTTTTTTACTCTCGCTAGTACAGCTGCTGGAATTGCATACTGCATTACATACCTATGTGTATGTATCACTTCTGGTTTTTCTTCCTTAAATAATCGATATAATTTTTTAATCATACTCAAATCTAATCCTGATTTTTTATTTAAATAATAAATCTTAATATTCTGTTTTTCCAAACGGTCTGTAATTGCAGAATGATAATCATACAGACTCACAACGACAACATCAATTCCCTTTTTCACTAATTCTATAGTAAGATTTTCGCACATTATTTCAGCACCAGCCAAACCAAACTCAGGCATTATCTGCATAACTTTCATTAATCATATCCTCTTATATTTTTATCTTAACTAACTATTATCCATTCCTTGCTTTGCTTTTCACATACCTTCTGTTTTGCTTTTACAAGAAATGCAACTGTCGACCAGAATTTGTTATCTTTATACTTTTTCCATTTTCTTATATATTTTTCAAATACAACATCTGGAGATAATTTATTCAACGCGCATAATAGTTCAATGTGTAATCCATGGTAAAATGGACTTGCATACTTTCCACTCTCATCATAATAACTCCAATGTCCAGTATCAAACCGTTTAATAGATTTCTTAATTACGTTTAATGTAGAATTCCATGCTTTTCGATACTTTTCCTCTCCAGTAATTTTCCAACAATCTAATAGACCGAAGGCGGAAAAAATCCATCCATTCAAAACAATATCTTTTTCGGGATACTCCATTAGTACTATACCATCAGGCGTTACTAATGTTGTTCCTCCGTCAATTACTGACTTTAGCATAAAGTCTATCGCTTTTATACATGCAATACGAAACAAATCATTCTTAGTTTCTGTATAAGCTCGTGCAAGCAATGATGCCCCCTCTCCTTGTGCCATCGAAGAAAATGGACAATGATAGCAAAGAACGCCAAATGTATTCCAACTACCGTCCTCATTCTGATTATTAATCGCCCAATCAGCCATCAAAAGCATTTTTTGCAAATATACTTTGTCTTTATGTTCCAAAAATAAATCATATGCTCCTAAACCATACTGGAAAATAGAAATAGCAAAGTATACCTTCCTCTGCCTTTTGCCTAAAGCTGCAATATTATATGGAATTCCACATTCATCTATCTTTGTTGTATAAAGAACTTTTTCACTTAAATCATTATAATACCCTTTTAGTTTAGTAACAGAATAATATTTCCCCTCTGCTTGATTAACATGAAAAACACTTTCATTCTTTAACATATTTCTCCATTTTTTTAGTAATGAACTCGATAACATATTTTCATCTCCTGTTATGTTTAGAGGTATAAATATATCTTAATGATAAAGATTATAACGTTGTCAGTATCGTTTTAATCGCAATATTCGGGATATATTTTTCAGCTTCTATTAAGCAATTCTTCTTCATTTCAAGTATCATTTCTGGATGATCTTTTATATATAACAAAATATTTTCTAATTCCTCATTGTCCATAAAAGAATAACCGATACCGGTAACATTGTCATTAATAATATCGGAAAAACTTTCCCATTTAGAAGCAATAATCGGTATACCTGCCGCATATGCATCAATAACAGTTCCTGGAATTCCTTCGGTAAAAAAATGAGTCGGAAATAATAGGGCAAAATAGTTTTTTAGCGTTTCAACGCTTTTATCATATTCGATGATTCCTTTATAATGAATATAATCTGGAAAATTCTTTTGTAGTTCTACAAAAACATCCTCATATTTTGAATCTACTTGTCCATAAATATCCAAACAAAAAACCGTATGTCCTGATTTTTTATTAATACGCTTAATGGTTTCTACAGCATCTTCAATTCCTTTTTCTTTCATAACACGAGAAAAAGTGCATAGTTTGTATGGTTGTTTTACTTCGTAATTTAGTTCTTCAGATTCCAAAATAGAGATATTTTTAAAATTAGGCATGACAACTATGTTGTCAAATCCTTTCTTCTCAAGAGCACATTTCATGGTTGTTGTCTCAACAAAAATGCCATCATACTTCTTTAACATACCAGTGAGCCAACTATGTTTATCGATAAAAGTATCCAACCACCCACCAATCACAACATATTGTAACTTTCTATGAAAAAAAAGATTATAAAAAGAGTATAAAGGAGTAAAAATTTGCAATCCTTTATATGCCGGAAACATCACAATGTTTTCACAGTCACGAAAAAGCTTCCATGATTGAATAAACATCCTTGGCATAGATTTTACACCACCATGTGTATCAACAATCGCCACTTGATTATCTCCAAGCTGATGTTTTAGCTCATTAGTCACTATTTTCGTTTTAATTGTTTGACCATTTAACATATTTAGTCCAATACCAAAATGACCGCTCACACCTACTTTTTTCATAACCATCTATCCCTTTAAATTTTTCTCTTATCCAAACCAATACCTGTTCCTTTAACAAAAGCCCAACATCCAAGCTCATATATACTTTTAGGCACACTATGTTTTTCAATCTTGTGATAAAGTTGCCAATGATATTTCGCTTGTTTTAATTTATTTTTGCTAATAGAACCGGCTCTTCCAATTCTATATGTACCTAGCACTTCTTTCATTCCATAACAATAGTCCGTCTTTTTTAGTATTTGTAACCAAAGAGCAAAATCATTCCTTTTCTCGATCAATGGTACATTAAATTTTCCAAGAGACTCCTGATCATACATAACTGTAAGATTTCCAATTGGATTTGATAAACGAATGCATTTGTCATAATTGGTTTTCATCGGGGGAACAAGGACCGTATGCAGATCATTTCCGCTGTCATCCATCCAATTATAAGCTGTTGCTGAGAATTTTGCTCCTGTTCTATTCATAAAGTCAATTTGCTTTTCTAATTTTTCTGGAAACCAAAGATCATCACTATCTAAAAATGCAATGTATTTTCCGGATGCACGCTTAATTGCCTCTGTTCTTGCCACTGCTGGACCCTCGTTTTGAGGCAATCGGTAATAATGTATATTTTCATATTTTTCTAAAACTGGCTGCAAGATATCGTTTGTACTATCTGTGCTGCCGTCATCTACAATCTGAATTTCCCAATCAGTCATCGTTTGATTTATCACTGATTGAATCGATTGTAATATGTAATCACCGCAATTATATGTCGGCATAATAACACTAACCAACATTTCATCTCCTCCGTATAACAAAATTAGATAATTTTTGAAAAATATCTCATTGATCAAGTCCCTGTGTCTGTTATTTCATTTTCGTCTTTTAAATCTGTAACAGCAATTTCAGATATCACATTATGAAATCCACGCATTTGGTCAGCCTTCATTGCCGTAATTTGATCTTCAGCCACTCCTTCTGTGCTCTCAGGCAAAAATAAAATTTTTAATGTTGCAAAACAAATTTGAAAATCTTCCAAAATGCTAGGATGTGCAATATACATCAGATCCATTTGGAGCTTGTCATATGGCGTTGTATTATATTTACCGTACACTTGAGCATATCCTGTCAAACCTGCTTTCACTTGAAGCCTTAGTCTAAATTCTGGCAATACCTGTTCGTATTGCGCCGCAATCTTCGGTCGTTCCGGTCTTGGTCCTACAATAGTCATAGAACCTTTCAAAATATTAAAAAGCTGAGGTAACTCATCAATACGATATTTACGGATTATACGACCAACTGGTGTAATTCTTGAATCATTTTCACCGGTAGACAATCGAGCTATGCCATTTGTTTCTGCATCAATACACATAGAACGAAACTTTAATATATTAAATTCCTGGCCATCCTTCGTCAATCGAGTTTGTTTATAAAAAACTGGTCCATGATCGTATAATTTGATAGCAACTGCAGTAACCAACATAATAGGTGACAATACTACCACTGCAATGCCCGCTATGACCAAATCAAATATTCTCTTAAAAAACAAATATTCCGGCTTAGGACTATATCTTCCAACTCGTAGCATAGGAAGGTGAAACAGATGCATTCTAGCTGCTCCACTCATAATAACATCTCCGATACGAGGAATAACATAAGTACAAATACTATGTTCTACACAATATTTTAAAATAATATTGCGTTCATGACTGTGTAAATCACTTAAAAATACAACCTCAAGCCCATCTAATATTTCAAGATTGTTTAAACAATGATCGACAAATAAAATTTCCTTAATATCAAATTTTTTGTCCAAACCATATTCATAAATTAAATTTTCTATTCCACGTTTACTATCATAGATGATGGCCGAACGTTTTGGTTCAAAAGTATGAAAGTACCATCGATGAGATAATACCGACCATATAACTATTAATATACACTGAACTCCTAATATTCCAATTCCTGGAAATATATTGGGTATTTGTTTCATCAAGAGCCAAATAACAAGAAACATAAAACTATCTGATATCGCAACAGCAAGAATTTGACTATAAATCAATTCTGATATTCGGTACTGCGAAATCAAAAATGCATCATATATTCTGGCAAAAACTATATAAAACAATACAAAAAGGGCTACTACTGCTCCATTACCATAATCATAAAATGATGGATAGAGCTTCCGCCCGTAGTAGCCAAACCAACATACAGCGAACGGAACTGTCAACAGCATAATATTTAATATTTTAATCATCCGCAATAATAACTGGTATCTTAAACTTTTCAAAATTTTTCCTTCTATTCTTCTAAATAATTATTTCCAGCGTCCCAAAAATCTTCTTGGTTTCACTGGCAGTTTCCAATTTATACTCTTCCCTTCAAATATTGCTTTTGCATTTGCCTGAAAATCTGCCGCCATCTCCACCGGAAGTATTTGATAAGCATCAGCAAGATTTTGTGGACGCTTTATGACAGAATGTGTATCACTTGCCATAACATGGACCAAATTCCAATGATAATATTGATTCAATCGTTTTCTTGCTTTTGAATCATTTAGAATCCATCCCGCATTCACCTGAACCAAAGCTCCTGCCTTCACCCATTGATAAAGCAACTGTGGATTCTGCTCTATGTAGGGGAAACGTTCAATATGAGCTAAGATAGGTATGTATCCAGCATTACAAATTCTGCGAATCAAACCCTCTACATCAGGGGGCTCATAAAGTGTTAATAATTCTAATAGCAAATAGTTCGTTCCAGAAAATGCTAATTCTTTTAAAGGTAGGGAATCGAGAATTGGTGTGAATTGAACCTCTGCACCAATTCGAAACTGTATACCCAAATCCTTTGCTATATCCTTCATTTGGTCTACTGCCAAATTTCTTTTTTGAATAAAGTCATATACATCTATTCTCTCAGGATAAAAATGCGGTGTAAATACAAAATTTGATATTCCTTTTTTTACCGACATTTCTAACATTTTTTTGGTACACAAGATATCCTGTGCTCCATCGTCAATTCCTGGTAAAATATGGCAATGTAAATCAATCAAAGAACCCATTAATCTTCCTCTCCATAAGCATCATATGAATAATAATTACCATAAGCATGATTTTTGACGTTATAGCCGTTTAAAACAGCACCTAAAATATGAGCATTGACATCTTCTAACCTCTTTTTGGTCAAATTTAAATCCTTTTTAGTAGTTTCATCGATACGAACAACTAAAAGAACACCATCCACGAACCGACTCAAAATAACAGCATCTGTTACAACAGATACGGGAGGTGCATCAATAAATATATAATCATATATATCCGATAAAGATTGAAGGAGACTTACCATTTCCATAGAACCTATGACCTCAGAAGGATTAGAAGGAAGTGCTCCGACAGGCAAAATATCTATGTTCAAGTCATCATTATGAAGAATTACATCGTTTAAAGAATTTTTTTCCGAAAGTACATCTGTAATTCCTGGAGAGTTTCTGCTAATTTTAAGATAAGTGGCTACGGACCCTTTTCTCATATCGCAATCCACTAAAACTACTTTCTTTCCACTATCTGCCATAGCGACAGCAAGATTAATAGAAACTGTGCTCTTTCCATCCCAAGGACCTGCACTTGTAATCAAAATACTATGATAATTATTTGTACTAGCTAAAAAATCAATATTAGTACGAAGCGACTTATATGCTTCTACAAAGTTAAATGGTGCTGTCTCATCAATCAGACGCAACTTTCGTTCATTCTTATGTTGCTTTTTCGTTCGAAACAAATTATCAAACATATTATTCCTCCTCCACTTTATAAAATGGAATAACTCCTAAAACAGCAATATCGGCTTGCTTGATGTCATTTTCACCTTTTACTTTATTATCCAAAAAGGCAATAAGTGCCACAATAATAGAGGACATAATAAAACCAAATAAAACGGCAAAGATCGTATTTCTTTTTATATTTGGTGACTCCGGTTCTCGTGTTGATGATGCTTTCGAAACTAGTTCGACTGAACCAGCTTTTACAGTCTTTACCAGCACATCTGGTGCCACATTTGTAATTTCTTCACAGACATCCAATGCACTTTGCGGATCGATTGCAGTCACAGTAATTTGCATAATCTGTGTTTCATCTACAGACGCAACAGAAATATCTTTTACCGTTGATTTATATGTAGATTGCATACCAAGATTATCTTTTACCTTATCCATGACAGTATCACTTGTAATTATGACACTATAGGTTCTTACCAGTGTAGTAGCAGAATTCAATTGATCTTGCGTTATATAATCATATCGCTCTCCTGAATTAACAATCATCATAGCACTGGCACTGTACAAAGGAGTTGCAATAAAAACAGAATAAACAAACCCTATTATGCCACATATAATGGATGCAAGAATAATCTTACCCGCATGTTGCATAAAAGCATTTAGCAACTCAGCCAAGTCAATATAATCCTTGCTATAATGTTTTTGGTTCATATCTATAATCTTCCTTCTATTTCTTTAAAATCTTGTTGAATTATAACACTGACACGCGAAATATGTCAATATTTATGGGGGAATTTGAAAGTTTAATTGTAAGTAAATAATATGCAAAACAATTTCCATATTTTACCCTATTTGAGTATCCTGATTTTTTTAATTCATAGCAAATTACGTTATAATTTCTATGAAACAAAAAACGCTCCGCGGGGATGCGACCAGATGCATCTTGTCCGCTTTTGTTCTAAAATAAAAAAGCGTCAGTAATCTTTCTGACACTTTTTCTAGTTATATCTTATTATTTTAGAGTATTAATGAAACGTAAAAACTATAAAATTAGAGATTACAAATCAATTTCTCCATCAAATGCTACCGCTGCTGGTCCGGTCATAAAAATGGTATGTTTCTCTTCATCATAATCAATATGAATCGTACCGCCAAGCACTTCAACATCAACCGATTTATCTGTCAATCCATTTAAAATACATGCATAGACACTTGCACAAGTCCCAGTTCCACAAGCAAGTGTCTCACCAGCTCCTCGTTCCCACACACGCATTTTGATGTGCCCGCGATCAATTACCTGAATAAATTCTGTATTCACACGATCAGGAAACATTTCGTGATGTTCAAATTTAGGTCCAAGTTTTTCAATTTCGATGCTATCTGTGTCATCAACAAAAACAACTCCATGTGGATTTCCCATCGATACGCATGTAATCCTATATTCATCGCCATCTACGACGATTGGCTCATCGATAATAATATCTTTATCAGAAATTGCTGGAATATCTGCTGGTTTTGTAATTGGTGCACCCATATCAACTTTTACCATTGCGACTTTGCCGTTTTCTACAGTAAGATCTAAATATTTAATCCCGGCTTTTGTCTCTAAAGAAATAAAAGTTTTATCTGTTAAACCATAATCATAAACATATTTTGCAATACAGCGAACACCATTTCCGCACATAGCTCCTTCTGAACCATCCGAATTATACATTTTCATTCGAAAATCTGCAATGCTTGATGGACAGATTAAAATCAATCCATCTGAACCAATTCCAAAATGGCGATCACTGATTTTTTTTGATACTTCTCCAGGATTTTCTACCTTTTCTGTGAAACAGTTTACATATACATAATCATTACCACATCCATGCATTTTTGTAAATTTCATGTTCTATCACTCCTAATCTCATTTAGATTTATCATATCCAACTATATCCTTTATCTTACACGATATAATCCGATAAGTAAATCATCGAAATATATTTTGTATAAAAGAATGAAATCCGGAAAAAAATTTGTTATAATAAATCATTATGATACAAATGAGGTTAAAAATTATGAAGAAAATAAAAATCTATATCATTATCACAATATGTTTCATCTGTGGAATTACCGCTGGCTTCAGTTTTCACTCTTACCAACAGCATAAATTATTAAAGGAAACTGCCAACGAATATATCCAATTATATATATATGCTTCGAAAAATTATGATCAGTATCAACATATTACAGCAAAAGAAGCAGAAAATATAATCACTTCTATGGAAAAGACACAAAGAAAAGAAATAAAAGAATATTTTAAATCTTCTGGATTATCTGTAGATGATAAACAAATTCAAGAAATTTACAAGGTTTCTCATAAATTTTTGTCATCTTTATCTTACCAAACAAAGATTCAGAAAAAGTCAAGTACACTAGCAATCGTTACAGTTACATGTCCACAAATTAATGTTGCCGAGTTGGAGAAAACAGCGACAAAAAATACAATTGCAAAGATTGATAAAAATAACATTAAAAAACTAAACGATTCCAGTGATTTATTTGTTGAGGAAATTATTCATGCTTTTGAAACATGTAATCCTTCCAAAGAAACAAAAACAATTACTTTTACTTTAAAAAAACAATCCTCTAAATGGACATTAGAAGATACAAATCAATTTATCGCCGATATGAATAAAGTAACCATAAATGGATGGAAATAGTCTCATTAATATAAACGGTAATACACAATAAGGTAGAGTTAAATAAAGGAGAAAATATTATGATTCCAGTAAAAGTAAGAAGCGTAGAAATTGGAACTGGCAAACCTAAAATCTGTGTCTCTAATATCG
The DNA here is from genome assembly GCA_030523275.1 of Lachnospiraceae bacterium. GTDB lineage: Bacteria > Bacillota > Clostridia > Lachnospirales > Lachnospiraceae > Fimousia. The sequence goes on along the minus strand of JAUNIX010000006.1, from coordinate 58,896 downwards.
GGATTACAAAGGCTGAAATTCTTACATTAACGAAAAAATATATAAATCTTCCAATGGATATTATGGAATGGCGTGTTGATTGGTATGAAGATGTCTCAGATATAGAAAAAGTCATCGAGACGGCAAAGGAAATTCGTGACCTTTTAGGCAATATTCCATTTTTATTTACATTCCGCACTTCAAAAGAAGGTGGAAACTATCAGTTGCCAAATAGAGAATACCGCGATTTAAATATTTTTGTTGCACAAAGTGGTTATGTAGACATCGTTGATGTCGAAATCTTTACCGGTGATGAGATTGTGGTCGAAATGATCGATAAAATTCATGCAGCAGGTGTTAAGGTTATTGCATCAAATCATGATTTCGATAAAACACCAGCACAATCTGATATTGTTTATCGTCTAAGAAAGATGCAAGATATGGGGGCAGATATCCTTAAAATTGCAGTTATGCCTCAGTGTAAAAAAGATGTCATCACTTTATTAGCCGCCACAGAAGAAATGGTAACAAATTTCGCAATACAACCAGTCATTACTATGTCGATGTCAGCAACAGGAAGTGTCAGTCGATTAGCCGGTGAATACTTTGGTTCTGCTCTAACTTTCGGTGCAGGAGAAGCTGCTTCTGCTCCTGGACAAATTAGTGCGGATCAATTAAATAAAATTTTAACGATTATCCATCAATCACTTTAGATATAGAATATAAATTTAAACTTTACGATTAGATCAAAGGCGGACAAGTCCGCCTCGAACTCCCTAAATCCCTCAGTCCCTGAGGGACTTGCTCCGCTTTGTGCGCCAGATGCAGACTGCTGTAAGCAGTCACATTACCTTATGCATCTGGTCGCATCCTCGCGGAGCGTTTTTTATTTCATAGGAAATTATAACGTAATTTCCTATGAAACAAAAAAGTGGTATCACTTAACGATACCACTTTTTACTTACACGGATGTATGGGTTCTTATGCTTGAATTCTTCTTGTGCAACCAACGCCAAGTGCTTGAGGACCAAGGTGACAAGAAACTTCTAACGGAAGATCTGCCAGGAAAATATCATATTCTGGAAATTCTTTTTCCATGCGTTCTTTTAATTCCAAAGCACGGTCCAGGCAATTTGTATGTGCAATCTGTAGATACATCTCTCCAGCTTCGTCATATTTTTTATAAACTCCGTCTAAATCATTGCGTAAGGCTTCCAGCATAATTTTAATGCCCTTTTTTGCGCCTCTTGTCTTCGAATATGCATCTAATTTTTCTCCTTGGATCTGTAAAACCGGTTTTAAATTTAATACATTTCCAATGACAGCCGCCGCTGGAGTTAATCTACCGCCTTTGGCAAGATATTTTAACGTATCTAGCATAATATAAATACTGCCATCATATTTCATATCCATGAGCGTATCATGTATTTCCTGTGGAGCCTTTCCTTGTGCAATCAAAGTTTGTGCATCTAAAACAGCTTGTCTCTGGCTAACAGAAATTCTCTGATTATTGACAACCCATACTTTACCCTCATAACTTTCCGCTGCGATCATCGTTGCTGTCTGACAAGAACCACTAAGTCCGCTGGATAATGGTATATAAATAACCGCATCATATTCTTTTAGTAAATTGTCCCAAAACTCAGTCATTGCTGCATAAGATGGCTGTGAAGTAGAAATCACTGCACTATCATCTTCTAATAATTCATAAAACCTTTCTCTGGTCATGTTTACATTTTCTAAATACTCCTCTCCATTTATAATGAATGGAACAGGCAATATCGGAACACCTAACTGTTTTGCTTCTTCTTGTGTCATACCGCTGGCACTATCAGTCGCAACTACTATATTCATTATATCCCTCCATCTTCTTTTTAACATTATCATTCCTATTATAACATTTTTGACGTTAAGGTCAAATAATGATACTATATTTTTTAGAAATACTGATATATGGATTGGAGATTATTATGAAAACATATTGGAAGCGTAGTGCATGCCCTTACGATTGTCCAGACGAATGTGGATTATTGATTAAAACAGATGGAAAACAAATTTTAGAAGTCAAAGGTGATCCAGAACACCCTGTTACAAAAGGATTTATATGTCGTAAGATGAATCACTATGAAAAAACAGTTCATCATCCTGGTCGAATTCTAACGCCATTAAAACGAGTGGGTGCAAAAGGAAGTGGAGATTTTGTTCCTACGACATGGGAAAGAGCGGTCAAAGAAATTACAGAACATTGGAAACAGATCATACAGGATTATGGGGCAGAGGTAATTCTTCCATATTCCTATGGAGGTAATGAACATGCGATTCAAAACAAATCAGGGGAAGCTTTCTTTTACGCTTTAGGTGCCTCCAATCTGGAACGGACAATCTGCGCCAAAGCAAAGGGAGAAGGATATGCCCAGATTCTTGGAAATACACAAGGAAGAAATCCATCTATAATGGAACAAAGCGATCTCATTTTTATCTGGGGCTGTAATATTGCAGTAACTTATTTGCATGCTTACCAAAATATTGTGTGTGCCAAAAAGAAAGGTGCAAAAATTATTCTAATTGAAACTTATGAAAGCCCGGCTGCTACCGTTGCCGACGAAGTCGTCCTTGTAAAACCCGGAACAGATAGTGCTTTAGCACTTAGCATGGCTTATGTCATGAAACAACAGGGACTATTAAATAACAAATATTTAGAACAATATACACACGGATGGGAAGAATTCACAGAAAGCATCGATGCATATCCTCCACATAAAATGGCATCTATTTGTGGAGTTGATGAAACGACGATTAAACATTTGGCTAAATTACTCGGAACAGCAAAACATCCATCTATTATACTAGGATCAGGTCTATCTAGGCATGCAAATGGTGCAATGACCGTTCGATGTATTATCACTTTACAAGCCCTGACCGGTGCACTTGGCGATGCAAAAGGCGGAATTATCGGTGAATTATCTACTGGATATGCTTTGGACCGCACATTGATCAGCCGTCCTGATTTTCAAAAGAAAAAAACACGTACCATTAATATGAATCAACTTGGAGATGCCTTAAATAATATGGAATCACCTATACATTCTTTGTATGTATACAATGTAAATCCGGCAAATACCGCTCCTAATCAGTCAAAAGTATTACAGGGACTGTTACGTGATGATTTATTTACCATTGTACACGAACGCTTTATGACCGATACGGCAAAATATGCGGATATTATCTTACCTGCAGATACTTCTGTTGAACATAGCGATATTACGACCCCTTACGGACACTTGTTTTTGCAAAGAACCTACCCAATCATTCCTCCACCTGGAGAAGCAAAATCTAATTGGGATACTTTTTGTTTACTGGCAAAAGCAATGGGATTTGAAGATTCTTTTTGGCAGCTATCCAATGATAAATTGGCTGATTATGTTGTCGAACATTCAAAAACACTGAGAAGTCTGTGGACATCTAAAGAGTATGAACAATTTCAACAGGGTTATGGAGTTTTACTTCCAATTGATGATCCTCATCATTATCAAACCCCAAGCGGCAAAGTAGAACTCATTAACGAGACTCTAGGAACAGATCGGATTCCTCATTATAAAGAAAATTATGGTGGACGTTATCCTCTGCGTTTGGTAACAGCTCCACATGTTCAGACTTTAAATTCGACCTTTACAGAACGAAAAGAATTACTTAAAAGACGTGGTGATATGACATTAATGATTCATCCAGAAGACGCTTTAGATCGAAATATTACCGATGGCTGTCTGATCAAAGCATATAATGATCATGCCGTAGTTATCTTTCGTGCCCATGTGACATCAAAAGTCAAAAAGGGAACCGCCATTGCCGAAGGTGTCTTTCAACAAAAGCAATCTTATAATGGATATACCGTTAATGCGCTTTTATCACAAAAACTGACGGATTACGGAGCTGCCGCTTCTTTAAATGATAATACAATCGAAATAGCTGTTTACAAGCAAGAGGCCTGATTTTTTCAAATCAAGCCTCTTGCTATTATCATATTATTCTTCTTTTTCTAATTCTTTGATTGCCTTTGATGCACTATCGACTGTGCTCTGATCTGGAATCATTGTATAAAGGTTACTGTGTGGCATAGAATATAATCCTGTCATCTTTGTTCCTTTACCATTCAAATACTGATTTTCCATGGTAAATCCTTTCATATTATCCAGCTGCATATTGATTACAGATGAAATGTCATCAGAAGACATGTTTGTTTCAAATGTTCCACTTAATTTTTGCATAAATGCTTGATAATTTGTCAAGATTGCTGGACTGCTGGCTTTCTTAATGATTGCCATAATGACATCCTGCTGATTTTGGATTCTATGTCTGTCGCCTTCTGCATAGGAGTGTCTTTCGCGTGAATATGCCAAAGCCATCTCACCATCCATATGGTTTACACCTTTTGAAATATGAATTCCCTGTGCATAAAGATCACGATCACTTGTTACATCAACACCACCTAACACATCCACAATCTTAATCAATGATGTAAAGTTAATTCTTATATAATAGTCAAGATCGATATCTAACAGATTTTCCAGAGTCTTTACTGTCTCATTAACACCATAAATACCAGAATGAGTCAATTTATCTTTTGCACCTTTGGATGCCAATGTTACGTAATAATCACGTGGGATACTTGTCAATAAAATCTTATGTTTCTTCATATTGACAGTCATGATCATATTTACATCACTTCGAGACACGGTTGAAACTGGTCCTTCTGTATCGATACCAGTAATGCAAACATTAAATATACCATCTTTTACCGCACCTTCATTTGCAAAGTCTTCTGTTTTCGTTTTCAATGCAACGTGATAAATAATATTTGTTTCACTTGTAAAATTCTCATATTTATTTTCAATCATAGTACAGTAAGCATTATTAACTAAAATCGCATCGGTTTTCTTTTTATATAAACTGTCACCAAGTGCTTCAAAATCATCAATTGGAGTATAAGATGCATCAATCTTACCATCAATATCAGCCATCGCTTTTGTTAGATTTTCTTCATCTACATTTTTATTGACTCCGATTGTTTTACCAGACAAATCATCAATACTTTTATAACCACTATCTTTTAATACAATCACAGACATCATATTTGTCTCATAGTTAGCATTTGCAACATTTTCAATATAGCCAAAACTATTGTTCACAAGAATACTACCCATTATTAACGCAATACAAAGAAAGGATGCCAGTATACGTGAAAACATTGCCCGGATACTTGTTTCTCTTGCACGAAATTGTAACAAAAACGTAAGTAATAAGAAAATAAATAAAATTCCAACAATCACAGCTAAGTATTTTGTCGGTAAAATCTTAACACGGACTATCGTAATCGTTAAAACAATACTTGCAATTAATTGTAAAAATAAAAATACTTTTGCAGACACTAATTTCTTTAAAATCTTCATAGTTCCCTCCTAATATCAAAGTACAGACACTAATAAACAAACACTGGTGTACCCTTCTCGATTATACTATAAAGTGCTGCAGCATTACCCTCTGGCATGTTTACACAACCATGGGATCCATTGCCACGATAGATACTTCCTCCAAAGGCACCGTGACGCCAGCTTGCATCATGGAATCCGGTATTAGTCGTAAACGGCATCCAATAACTAACTGGTGATGAATACCCCTGACCAACTAAATTCGTATTACGTTCTTTATACATTATTTGGTATGCTCCAGTTGGAGTAGAATGTCCTTTTGTTGGATCACCTGTTACAACGGAAGAAGATACAACTGCCTTTCCATCCTTAATAAATACCATGGACTGAGAAGAGATATTGACTAAGGCATATGTGTCATCCCAGTCGATATTGCCTTTTTTACGGCAGACCGCTTTATATAAATAAATTGGCTCTCTCTTAACATCTTTTCCTTTTTTGATCACAGACATCAATTTCTTTGCTTCTTTTGTCTGACTAATCTTCCAGCCATAGCTTCCAAAATAAATCTTATGTTTATTTCCAGCTGCGTCCTTTACGGTACGGATTGTAGAATATGTATCATATTTTTTTGCCAAATCTTCGATATAATTTAACACTTTTTTATAACTCAAAGAAGCATTCATGTCTTTATCAAATACAATCCAGTTTTTGATCAGATTTTTATCAACTTTTTCTGTTGTATATTTAAAATCATAAGTAACTGTGACATCTGACAGTTTATTTGCCTGCTCAATTCCATTGGATAATCGTTTATCGTCTTTTAATAATGTCGGGTCTTTATAGCAATTTGTCTTTTTTAAATTCAAAGTATCATCTACATTTGCCATTGATACTTTCACGATTTCCGTCAATCGATCTTTATCTACCGTTGTTCCATAGACTTCTTCTTTGATCACAAATTTACCTTTATCATCTAGTACAACTTTTGCATTTTCTGGTGCGATGATATTCTTTTTCTTAAAACAGTCTAACTTATTAATTTCTTTGGTAAGTTTCTTTTCATCATAAGAAACGTCCGCAGTCAAATTCTTTGTATCCCCTGTTGCACCAAGAAACCATAAGAAAGAACTCTGCTTTTCAAGCCCATTTTTTAAATTATCACTAAATGCGATCTTGAGATCTATATCTTTACCAGAAATAGAATCTTTGAATTTTTCACGTCCAGTCATCTTAAGCTCATAGTTTCCTGCACGGTCTGACAAAAGCTTTTCCACCTGAGCAGGTGTCTTTCCACCAATTTTGTCATGTCCGATTTTTGTACCATATAGATAACGATCATGATAATAAATCGCACCGATGATATAAATAACCGCGAGAATGGCAATCACTACAATACAAATTTTTTTTGCATTAATAGATAATTTTTTCTTTTCTATATTTTCTGTATTATTTACAGTTTCCATAACAAAATCATACTCCTCCTAACTTAATATTTAAATTTTCTATGCCAAACTACATTTTACAACATTTTTTTCATAAAGTCCATGCAAAACTATTATTAGTTTTTGTACATGAAGGAACTAGAAAGCTTTTTTCATCGAAATGACAACATAATTTCTTAGAATATTTCATAGAAATTATAACGTAATTTCCTATGAAATGAAAAAAGAGCCTGAATCCAATCATTCAGGCTCCATATGGAATGCTTATTTACGAGATGAAAATTTATATAATATCCAGCCAATATAACCAAAGATGATGGCAAAGAATGCCCCACACCCTAATCGGCTAATGTTAATATTAATTCTAATTAACTGGAAAAGAGATTGTATAACCTGTGCAAATATGAATCCAATGAGAAACCAAAGGAATACATGTAACAGCATTTCTAGGCGAAATGACACTACTTGTTTTGATTCTCTTCGTTTTATTAATCCCTTATTTCCCATCTGATCATCCCTTTCTATATTTATTATTTTGCAGTTGCAACCGCAACTTCTCTCATTTCTTTTGTATCTTCAATATCTTCTGACTGCTCATTTAAATAGACCAAATGAATCTTATTTTGTGCTGATTCTGCAATACTGACACAATTATGACTGATTCGCTCGAGATTAGAAAACACATTGGAAAACGCCAGCGTCAATTCCACTTTACATTTCCCACTATTTACACGTGCTTTATGATTTGCACGAACAATGCTTTTTATTGCATGTATCTCTCTCTCTTTTTGCTTCACATTGATCATATTAACGGGTTCTTCATATAAGAAGGTACGACTACATTGTCGATATAGATCGATAACACTATCCATATCCATTTCAATTTCTTTGATCGCTTCTTTAGAAAATTTCGCATTTTTCTCACCAATTTCCGTGATATCCAATACATCTAATAATCGCAAAGATACTTTTCCCATATCTTCGATGACATAAATAATATCCGTCACATGGGATGCCTGATCTTCCGTTAGTGTCCCCTCTGCAAACAATAATGCCATATAAGAATTTACTGTTTCCTGCAAAGCCCGAATCGCATTTCCTGTTTCTTTTGCTTTTTCTGCCATTTTTATATCATTTCTCACTAATGCGATTTTTACTTCCTGTAACATTCTGGAAATCAAATTACTATAATGTTCGATTTCTTTTGCTAATAAATTTAATGCAAATACCGGCTGATGAATGACATTGCGATCCAAAAAGAGTGGTTGCATTTCATCCATTTCTTCATTTTCTTTATCTGGAATGATAAAACATACAATCTTTACGAGCAACCAGATAAATGGAATCCAAATTAACGTGTTGATCACATTAAAACAAGTATGTGCATTTGCAATCTGTCTGGCAATAATATCAAGCTCTGCCCCTTTTGGAGAGATATATTGGACAAATTTTGCAAATAATGGAATGAACCAAATGAAGAGTAATGTACCAGCAATATTAAATACACTATGAGCAACCGCTGTACGTTTTGCATTTTTTGACTGTCCGATACTAGCGAGTAATGCTGTGATCGTTGTACCAATATTATCACCAAAAAGGATTGGAATTGCCCCAGCAAGACCTAAAGCACTATGTACACCGTCCGGACCTGCTTGCGATGCAAAATTCTGTAAAACAGCAATCGTTGCACTGCTTGACTGTACAACTAACGTCATACCTGCTCCAAGTAAAACTCCCAATACTGGAATATGTGCTACTTTCGCCATTAAATCCGTAAATACAGGACTGGCTGCCAACGGTTTCATGACATCTCCCATTGTTTCAATACCAACAAAAAGCACACCAAAAGCAAAAATTGTAATACCAATATTTTTTACTTTCTCATTTTTACTGATCATGTTGATCATAAATCCTACAAATAGAATTGGCCAAATATAATCACTGATTTTAAAAGCAATTAACTGTGCAGTCATTGTTGTACCAATGTTTGCACCAAGAATAACAGAGATTGCCTGTGGTAAGGTCATCAAATTGGCACTGACAAAACCGATTACCATAACTGTTGTTGCACTACTACTTTGCAAAACGGCCGTAGTTAAAGCCCCGGCCAGAACACCCATGATCGGATTTTTTGTCAAAAAACTAAGCACTGCTTTCATTTTTTCACCTGCCGCTTTTTGTAAACCATCACTCATCATATTCATTCCATATAGGAACAAAGCTAAACCACCGAGTAAACCAAATACGGTTTTTAATGTTTCATTCATTCTTTTTCTCCTCCATTATTTGACTGCATCATAACTTTTTATTTCACCAGTAAAAATCTTTCGCAAATTCGGTTAAACCACTGGATGAATCACTGATGTTAATTCTGATTTTAGCCTCAGAATTCTCTTTTTCATATTCGTTCGCCAGTACTTTCATTAAAGGAGCTACTGAGGTTGATCCATTGATGATTAAAGTACCTGTTGGCTTTAATGACACAAAAGAAGTTGGCTTTTTGACTGGAACATAGGCTTCTTCGACTATACTTTGTCCTTTTCCAGTTACATAACGAAGGAAATCCTCTTGTAGATCATTTAAATGATCTCGATATGCCAATATAAATGGTCTGGACAATTTGTAATCTTCTGTTTTTACTGCCTCTTTTGTGGCCTTTATATGCTCTACTTGTATTCCTTTTATATCTTCACCACCATATTATAAGTATTCCCCTAATGACAAATAACCAATCGCGTTTTTATCATTTGCCACTTTTCGAATCACTTCTTCTGAATCATTTACAATCATTGCCTGACTTATTGTTCGATCAACATATCGACCCTCTGCATCTTTTTGTAAAACTCCACTAATCTGAATAAAACTATCTCGCGTTCCTGAACCTTCTTCACGAGAAATTATTGAGATATCACTTCTTTCACTTTCAGATGAAACTTGCGTCGATGCCTTTGTATTATCTTGTTTTACCTGACTATCTTTACAAGCAGCCGTAGTGCATAACATGCCAGTCAAAAGAAAAACAAGCAAAAAATACTTTTTCATACGAACTTCCTTCCTATTCTTCCATTTTCCTTTATTACTATATCATTAATATAACAAGTTCAAATGTTAGCAACTATCATACAAAAGTTAAGAAATGTAAATTTTTCTTCATATTGCATAACATAGACTTAACATAATGTACAAAAAGTAGCAGATGTCAAAAAAACACCCTGTAAACAATGTTTACAAGGTGTTTTATTATCAGGGACTGAAGGATTTAGAGGGGTTGGGATGGACTTGTCCGCTTTTATCCCTTTTGATTACAGACACATTTCAAAGATTTTTTCAATATCATCCTGCTTTAATGGTTTAAATCCTGGAAGAACATCGCCACCACAAGATTTTTTCGCCATAATTGGAAAATCTTCTTTTTTGATTCCAACTTCTGTAAAAGTACTCTTTAACTGCAATGTTTCAAAGAAGAAATCTCTTAACATCTCGATGCTTTTTTTTGCCACAGACATTGCATCTAACTTCGGATCAATGCCAAATACATTGACCCCAAACTGATAATATTTAGAAACAGTCGTCTCATCAAGACAATATTCTAACCATCTTGGGGTTAAAATCGCTAAGCCCAATCCATGTGTGATATCATAAATTGCTGATAATTCATGCTCCATTGGATGACAGCTCCATGCAATCTGTCTTCCTCCATTGATAAATCCATTGATCGCCCAGGAGGAAACCCACATCAGATTCGCTCTCGCTTCATAATTATCTGGTTCTTTCATCGCAATTGGTGCATATTTGATTACTGTTTTTAACATGCTCTCCATAAAACAATCTAACATATACATGCCCGGTTCCATGTCAAAATATACTTCCATGATATGACTCATCATATCGGCTGCACCACAGGCTGTCTGGTATGGACTGACGGTATAAGTTTTTGTTGGATCTAAGAATGATGCCTTTGGCAGCAACGGTCTTGCCATACGACCAATTTTATCTTTTGTTTCCGGATTGCTGACTACGCCACCACAGTCCATTTCGGAGCCGGTTGCAGAAAGTGTCAACACGGTCACAACTGGCAAAGCCTTTTCTACCGGCGCCCATTTGCTAAAGAAATCCCAAGGATCATGTTCCACACAGGCTCCGGCTGCCATCCACTTCGTTGCATCTAAAGTAGATCCTCCTCCGACTGCCAATAACACATCTATTTTCTCTTTCTTACAGATATTCGTCCCCTCACGTACGGAATCAATTCTTGGATTTGGTTCAATTCCGGATAATTCAAACAATTCTAATCCTGCTTTTTTAATTTCAGCTACCACTTCATCATACAAACCAATTTTTTTGATGGAACCACCACCGTATGTCAAAAGAACTTTCTTTCCATATTTGCTCAATTCTTCGCCTAAATGTCCAAGTTGATTCTCTCCAAAATAGACTTTGACCGGGATGTCGTATACAAAATTATTCATTTCTTACCTCCTTTTATATCACTTTTCTTGGATTCTCTGATCCATTGATTTCCGCTACACAACTTTCCAAAGAATAATGAATCATATCACTGACTGCCTCATCGGTAAAAAAAGCTGTATGCGGTGTCATTAAAACATTTGGCATCGCACTTAAAATAGCCATATCATGATTCTTTGTTACTGTATGCTTATAATCATTATAATAAATCTTACCCTCGTTTTCAATGACATCCAAAGCTGCCGCCGAAACTCTCCCCGACTCTAATGCTTCAATCAGAGCATCCGTATCAATAATCGATCCTCTTGCCATGTTAATAAGAGCAACGCCTGATTTCATCTGCTGTAACGATTTTCTATTCACCATATGGTAAGTACTCTTGATTGCAGGAGTATGAAATGTGATCAAATCACTTTCTTTCCACAAGTCTTCTAATGTAACATAGTTTGCATATGACTTCACTGATTCCTTTTCATAAGGATCATACGCTAAAATTTTACATCCAAAACCACTCAGATTCTGAATGACCATTTCCCCAATTTTTCCTGTTCCAACAACACCAACTGTCATGTTGCGAAGTTCTTTTCCTCGCACGTCAAATAAAGAATAATCCTGAACCTGATATCTCGTAAGAATGGTTTTCATCTTACGAATTGTCATTAAAATTGTCATCACCGTATATTCAGCCACAGTATGCGGTGTGTAACTAACATTGGATATGGTAATTCCCAATTCTTTTGCATATTCCAGATCAATATGATCGTAACCAACGGTTCTTGTAGATATTGTTTGAATCCCTTTGCTTTTCCATGCGTTTAATAAATCTCGCTCGATTGGTGTTGTAATTACACTTGCCGCAATACAGCCCTCTACAATCGATATATTAGTTAATGTCGGTGGGTCAGATGTCACCGATAATTCCACCTGATACTGCTCTGAATATGTTTCAAAAAATTCTTTTTCATCCGGTCTGCAATTAAAAACAGCGATTTTCATTTGCATCATCTCCTTATTACTTATCGAAAAACTGAGGTAAATATTCTTTATGCGCTTCCATTAACTCATCAATCACAAGATTAGCATCCGCATCACTTTGACACAAGGGATTTAGATTCAATGCCGCAACTGCTAAATCTCGATTTCCAGTGGCAGCTGCCTCACAGACAAGTCTTTCAAATGTCTTTATCCGCGCCATTTGTCACCTGTCCGATCATACCATGTGAGAGTGGGATTCTCTCATCCTTGATGCGCGCTGGTAAACGCCCGATGCGCATCTGAGTTGTCAAAAAATCTGCTCCTTTTAGTGATTCTCTATGTATACTTTTCTATTATTACAATACACTGAATATCCTATCTCGGCAAGTTAAAAAGAGCCCATCATAATAAAATACTATGATGAGCTGCCTTTTGCTATTTAAATAAATTTTTTATTTTTGTCCAAATACTGGTATCTGTATTTTCTTGGGCTTTGACTTTTTTAACTTCTTGTTTTTCAATTTTCTCTGTTTTTAATACAAACTGTACTTGCTCGACATCTTTATTTTTATTTGATGTAAAGGAAACCGGTTTAAAATCGGATTTATCATACTCTTTCACTGCATCATCGATCTGCTTTTGCACTTCTTTTGGCATATCTTTTGTATTGATATGAAGTTGATTTGTTCCATCTGCAAGCTGCCCTGTTCCCTGATTTAATTTCTTTGTTCCTTCGCTTAAACGATACGCACCCTGAGCCAATGATTCCCCTGCCTGTGCCAGTTTCCCAACACCACCAGTATAGGCTTTTAATCCGTTATGAAATTGAGAATAATTTTTAGACAATGTAGACATGCCTGAACTTAATTGTTGCATTGATTTCTTCATGTCTGTCTTTCCTGAGGCATCTTTTAACTGGCTAGACATTTGTTTTAAACCAGATGATGTTTTTCGAATTCCCGATTCTAACTCGCCAATCTGCATTGGTTTTTCCAGTTTATTCTTCTCGTCTTGATATACAGATTTTACACGTTTTGCCGCCTGATAAGATTCTACTAGTTCACCAACAGTAGCGTCATCTGGATAGTTTTCTTTTACCTCATTTAATCGACTTTGAGATATTTCAAGAATATTATTGATCGCTCCTTTTAAATTTGCATAGCCATTTGCATATGCAGATTCGATTCCACCAAGACCAGATGCCAGCTGATCAAGAGAACCTGCCATCTGGTTCATTCCATTACACAAAGTTCCCAACTGATCAAGACTTCCCATATCAATTCCACTAATTGATTGCGAAATTGTATTTAATGCGGAATCAATCTTTGCAGATGCAGCAACCAGATTTCCAGATTGACCATCTAACGTATTTAATCCTTGCACAAACTGAGCAGTCCCCTGTGCCAATGCTCCGGTTCCACTATTTAAACTATCAACACCTTTCGCTAATTCTTTTGTTCCAGAATTTAATTGACCAATGGCATCCGAAAGTTTTTTCATATCATCTGTCATTGAGTCAGTATCTGGTAAATCGATTGCCATAGAAAACGGAACTGCTGATATTTGTATACCTTCCATTTCAAAGTCTTTTACATCCGCTGACAGTGTAATATTAGCGTCTTTTCCAGGCATGACCATATAACCAATCTGTTTATCACCACCCACATCTGCTAAAGTTGCATCCTTTGCTTTTAGATGTTCTGTCTTTTCCATATCCATTGTCATGCTAATCTGAAGTAAATAATTATCATAAAATGTTTTATTCACCGATTTATCCTTACTCGTTCTGATATGAATTTTTAAATGGCCACTTTTTCCGGCTAAATCTTGGGCAGAATACTTTTTGTCATCTAACTCATACTGAATATCAATCTTCCAAGGAAGCCTATTTTCTACCATCTACCATGTTTCCCTGATAATAAAATTTTCCTTTCTCAACATTCATTGTCATTTTATCTTTGTCTTTTTCAATTTTTTCTGTATTCGTAAGATTTTCAACTGAGGAATATTTTCCATAATCCTGTATCTTTTGCTCTTTTTTGGCATCAAACATATTGACGACATAAACTTCTTCAATATTTCCATTTGTTTGTAAATTGCCGTAGACAACTTCATCTTTTGTATAATTTTTATTTGATGCAGCCATAACCGGTTGTGAAATCATAGAAACACATAACATCCCAGTCATAGTCATTGCAGCTATTTTTCTTGTCTGATTCATTTAAATGCCCTCCTTGTAAGGTTCTAACTTATATTTTTTTGATTTTCTTTCCTCGTTTTTGTGATAAAATCTTGTTCCTAACGTTGTTTTTTCTACAATCGAATCTAATCCAATTAAAATGCCTGGTAAGAATACCAAAACTAATAAAAATGATAAAAATGTTCCTCTTGCTAACAACATACCCAATTGCCCAATGATCGGATTAGAGGATGTTACATTCAGGCATAATCCTGCACTGGTCAAAATCGATGCAGAAGTAAAAATGGATTCAAAATTTTCTGTCAGTGTCTGCTCTGCCGCCTTTTTCTTTGGCATGAGCACTCGTTTTTCGCGATAATGATCGCTAAAGAGAATTGCATAATCAACAGTAGCTCCTAACTGAACAGTATTGATAACTAAATATCCAAGGAAATTTATGCTGTCCCCTGTAAAATATGGAACTGATAGATTGATCCAAATGGCTGCTTCAATTGTCAATAGCAAAATCAATGGGAAAGATAACGATTTAAATGTCAACAATAAAACAGCCGCAATTGCCAATATGGATAGCATATTTACATTTTTATTATCTTTATCAATTACATGTTTCATGTCATACAGATTGATACTGCTTCCACAGGAATGAACTTGATCCCCATAGTATTCTTCTGCTTTATTTTGCACTTTTTCCACAAGTGCAAATGCTTCTTCACCTTCTTGTTCCGTATCGGTATCTAAAACAATTCTTGCATAGTGCTCCGAATAAAACTTATCTTGCAACTCCTGATCGAGAAATTTGACCGGCAATTCGCTTCCAACTGTTTTTGCATAAGATAAAACGGAAGTCACATGATCTATCTCGCCAAGTTCTCTACTTAGCATGGCTTCTTTTCCGACATCACCTTTTGGAACCATAATAACCATAGCATTGGATTTACCAAAAATCTTTTCTATCTCTTTTGCATCTTTATCATTTCTTCCTCCAGCAGCCATCTCACCTGTTCCGTATTTAAAATCCGTTTTACCTTGACCAAGATAACAAGGTACAAGCAAGGTCATAACAAGTAAAAATACTGGTATACGAAGTTTTAAAAGTTTGTTTCCAATCCATGGAAGTTTTGGGAAGATTTCTTTATGTTTCGTCTTATCCAATAGCTTATAACAACATAATGTAAGACAAGGTAAAAATACAATAACACTTATAAAACTAAGGAAAATTCCTTTTACTAATATTGTTCCTAAATCAGCCCCAATCTTAAATTTCATAAACATTAACGCCATGAATCCAAACAATGTTGTCGTTGCACTTGCCATAATCGATGAAAAAGAACGTCTGACTGCCATTTTCATAGCCTGATCTATATCTGGTAATTCCTCCCGATATTTCTTAAAACTATTGAGTAGGAAAATTGCATAGTCTAAAGAAACAGCTAACTGTAAAATTGGACCTACCGCATTCGTCACAAAAGAAACCTCGCCAAAGATAAGATTGGTTCCCATATTTAATAGTACGGAAACACCGATGGCTGCCAAAAATAAGAATGGTTCCACGTATGATGTAGTTGTAATTAGTAATAAAATAACGATAATTGGCAGTAAGATTCCAAGGGCACCTGTAATTTCTGAGCTAGAACCTTTGATTGATGCTGCAGTGTCAACTGCTTCACCAGCTAGTGCATTTGATTTACCAATGATCTTATAAATAGCATCGGTCGCCTCCACTTCTTTTCCGTCTTCAATGGAAAGAGAAATCACGGCATTGCGATCTTTGTAATAATCATCAACCGTATCCTGATCTTGTGTCTCTAAAGGTTTTTTGATGTCAATGACATCATCTAGCCAAGTGACATCAGAAACACCTTTTACATTTTCCAATTTTTCTTTATACTCCATGGCTTGTGCCACAGAGGTATCTTTTATCATAACTCTGGCATTTGGAACTGACTCATCAAATTCATCATCCATCAGATCCAATGCCTTTGTAGATGGCGCGGAATCAGGTAAATAATCTACCATGTTATAATTTACCTTTACCCCGCTGGACAAAAAGGCACAGATTGCAGCTGCAACCAAAAAACAAACAACAATCTGCTTCTTAAATCGTATCATCGCGTTTAACAAATGATTCATTTTTTCAACTCCTGTCGTTTTTTGTACATAAATACTTTTTTTGTACATGTGTTGATTTATTTGTTGTTCCATATTATAATAAGGACATCAAACAAATGCAATCATCAATATTTTCAAAAATGTTTGTTTTCAAACACTTTTGTTTTATTATGTACGATAGTATAGAAAAGAGGACAATTTATGGAAAAGAGAAAAATAGACCGACGAGTTCAATATACAAGAAAAATGATTACCGATGCATTTTTGGACCTGTTAGCAGAAAAACCAATTGAAAAAATTACAGTAAAAGAAATATGTGAAATTGCAGATGTAAACCGTGGAACTTTTTATAGTCACTATAAAGACGCCTATGATTTATTAGAACAGATTCAACAAGAAGTCACGAAAGACATTCAAAAATATTTAGAATCCTTCCAGCCATCTGGCCCTGAATCAGAAGGAATGCAATTAATATTAAATATTCTAACCTATTTGGAAGAACACCAGAATTTTTTCGGTGCACTACGGAGTAATTCAGAACCGTTTGATTTTCAAAATAAAATCATATTGGAAGTAGAAAAACGATGTATTGAAGAAATGTTCGATACCAAAATACAAGAAAAATATGCAGAATACATTTATTCCTTTTCGATTGCCGGATTTATGGGAATTTTATGGAAATGGTATGATGAGAATTTAAAAACAGACAAAAATGAAATCGCAAAACTAATTGCAGAAGTTTCATTACATGGATTGGCTTTTTTTATGGCAGAGCCTCTTTAGTTTTTTCTATATGCATCTTGTCATATTTTGCAGAGCATTTTTTATGATATAGATAAATGAAAACCTTCTTACCTTCAAAAAACAGCCTAAATCTTTGTATCTCTTAAAGGTTTAGGCTGTTTTTCACTAATTTCTTTTATCTATATTCATTTTTTATCATTTCCTGAAATACAGGGGTTAATTGTTCCATCTGAATATCATATAGTTCTAATAAATAATCATTTGAAAAAATTTCTTTTGGCGGACCATATCGATCCATATATCCATTGCGGAAACAGGCAATCTGATCAGAAATCTTTTGTGCAAGTTCCACTTCATGGAGTGACATGATAACCGTAAGTTTATTCTCTCTTGAAAGCTTATGTATGATAGATAAAAATTCTAATTTATATTTGATATCTAAAAAAGAGGTCGGCTCATCAAGAATAATAATATCCGGTTGCTGAGCCAGAGCACGTGCCAACATAACTCTTTGCTTTTGACCATCGCTAATTTTCGTAAAATCCTGATCTTTCATGTTAGTAATCCGAGTTCGTTCCATTGCATCCGCCACAATCAAATGATCACTGTCACTTAATATGCCAAACTTTCCCGTATAAGGATGCCTTCCGGTTTCTACAACATCCTCAACTGTCATCATTTCGGTCTGCAAACGATCAGTCAATACAACCGCCATCTGTTTTGATAACTGAGACAAATTTATACTTGTCATAGAAACCTGATCAAGCACTGCCACTCCTGCGATTGGTTTTAATTGCTTGATGATACTTCGTAATATCGTTGTTTTCCCAGCACCATTTGGTCCGATCAAAGAGAGGATTTCTCCACGTTTTAAACGAATTTCAATATCAGAAACAATTGGTATCCCATCATATCCGACGGTAAACTGTTTGGTCTGGAAATAATATTCTTGTTTGCACATGTGAAATCACTCCTTTTTTTGTCTTACCATAATATAAATTACAATTGGTGCACCGAATACCGATGTGACGGTGCTAACTGAAATCTCCATTGGTGCAAACATCATTCGACTTAAAAAATCACAGAACAAACAAAAGATTCCTCCACCTAAAAAACAAGCCGGAATCATTAAAATTGGTTTTGTTGTATGAAACAAACTTTTTATCAAATGAGGAACCGCAATACCAACAAAAGATATCGGACCGGCAAATGCAGTGACACAGGCAGATAAAATGCTAGAAAGTATTACCAATAAAGTGCGAAATGTTTTAATATGGACACCCATATTTTGTGCATATGCTTCCCCAAGCTGGTAGGCGCTCATCGGCTTTGATAATAAAAAGACTGCTACAAAACAACTTGCCACAACGATGCTCATAACCTGTACATTATTCCATGTTACACCAGAAAAGCTACCCAGCGACCAGTTATGCAAATTTACAATATTGGAATCATCCGCAAAAGTCACAATAAATTCGGTAATCGCAGAACAGATATATCCGATCATGACCCCAGCCACAATTAACATCGACATTTTGTCTACCGCTTTCGAAAGTAATAAGACAAAACCCATAGATAATAATGCGCCTAAAAAAGCAGCCACGATCATCATCAAAGACGTCATTTGAATTCCATATCCCAAAGCAAATACCATTGCTAATGCTACGACCATCTTTGCACCAGAAGAAATGCCTAGAACAAATGGGCCTGCAATCGGATTATGAAAAAAAGTTTGCAGCAAATATCCGGATAATGCCAATGCTCCCCCAAGAATCATTGCAGCAAACGCTCTGGGAAATCGAATTTGCATCACAATATCATAATACATCCCTGCATTCTCTGCACCCGTTAGCATGGCCATTACATCTTGCAACGGAATCTTCACCGTACCAATACAAATATTGAGTACCATAAATACGAAAATACAGGCAATTAGTAATACAAAACCCATTATATATCTTTTTTTTCGTCCATTTCTGTTATATTTGCGATTCATTATTCTATGTATCCTTTTTACAGACCTATTATTTTAATGGATAGAGATAAGTCATATCCTCATCATTGGTTAGCATTTTATGAATATCTGAAATGATCGTACCAAGTTCCATTGTCGACTGATATAGATTTTTAGAGGTGCAGTATACATGACCTTCTTTTACCGCTTTTGTATTCGATAGCAGTTCACTCTTTTTCAAAAGATCATCCACACCTGTCAATTCACCTTCAATGGTACTATTATAAATCATATAATCTGCATTTTTCACATTTTTATAAAACTCTTCCATCTGCATATTGACAGTAGAGGATGCATTATCCTCCTCACTTCCTAAATCAGAAAAGATATACCTTCCCCCTGCCATAGCAATCATCTTCGGCAAGTAATCTCCACTTTTTCTTACTTTCACATCTCCATTGGCAGAAACATAGAAAAAGGCAACTGTAGGAGCAGAATTCGAGTCATTAGACGCAATTTCTTTATATTTTTTTATCTGATCATCAAAAGCAACCTGAGCTTCTTCCTCATGATCCGTCAATACCCCATAAAGTTTTACCCACTCTGTGCGTCCTAATGGTTCTGATTCATAACTAGATCGGTCCACCAAAACCGGAATATCAAACGATTCCAGTTTTTCTTTCACTTCTGGACTATGATAGATCATGGTGTTTTCAATTGCAAGATCGCAACCTTTTTGTATGATCAATTCATAATCAGGAGCAGAGTATTTTCCCGCATAAAGTAATTTACCACTTTCCATCTGTGCTTTCGCTTCATCAATGTACCAATCTTCCGCTTTTAATGCTGAAAATTTCAGATTATCCAGTGCATCGATTGACACCATCATATCCATGACCTGAGAAGCGACCAGATAAATCTGATGCGGTGAATGAAGCATAACGATATCCTTCGATAACCCTTTCGGTACCGTTCCATCTTTAGGCAAAAGCAAATATTGTGTTTCATTCGCAACCGTAATCAGCTTATATTCCCCATCTGTAGTGTCACTCTTATAATAGTCTACAGAAAATTCTGTCGCATAATCTAATTTCATGCTATGATCCCATTTGAAATCCTTACCTAACGTTTCAGGTATTTTATTTTTTGTTTCTTTTTCATTATTTATATCACAGGCACTCATACTAATACAAAGTATGAGTGCCATCATGATCGCTATGATTTTTTTCATATATGTTATTAAAACCGCCTATCTCTTATGTTTCTTTTTGATAAAAAATATGAATGTACCTATTATTATAACAAATAAAATTCCAATCAAATACGGGTATATTTCTTTTGAAGAATTCCCCACGCCAGAAATAGTCTTTGAATCAAAGGTAAATGTATAACTAATTTCATGAGGGACACTCATAGCAGTTGTATCAGCAATCACTTTTACAGGTTCATCAAACGCTAAAATCGGAATTTCGAATACCGAATTTCCTTTTTTATTAATTGGAACATATTTTTCCCCTTTTACAATCATATAATCATAATTGGAACTACTCCATTCAATATGGGCATAAGCTTTCCCATCTTTTACGATCATCTCTGCCGGCGATGTAACCGATGCCTTGCCAGTTCCACCTTCCATAGATACCTCAATCGTATAATCTCCATCCTTTTTATTTACAGATACTCCGTTTGCATTAGCCCAAACCATAGAAATAGTTATCACACATAAGATGAATGTTACCCATAAAGAGGTTATGATTTTCTTTATTTTATTCATTTTCTTCTATCTTTTCTGGATTTGATACACTAACCTTATGATCATACCAACTTCCCTTTTCTCCAACAAGTGCGATGTCAAACTTCTTATCTAATGCTGGAACCGGAATATCAAATCCATATACTTCTTCTTTGGTTCCATCTTCATATTTTACGGTATCTGTCGTTGGATTAAGTAATGTTGCGCCATCTTTTTGTGCATCTTTGGCTGTGCCATTATATAAATTTACAATTTTTTTGGATACAAGACTTACATGAATCGTCATCTTACCGTCTTTTACGATCAGAGTTCCTTTTCCTTTGTTGGCTTCATTGACATGGAACATTCCACTGTCTGTTTTAAAATCAGCTTGATAAGTTCCATCTTCTAATTGCGTTAATGAATCCTGTTTTGCTTCTGTTGTTTTTTTTGTATTTTTTACAACTGCTGCTGTGTGTGCAACGTAGATTGATTGGATATCTTTGATTCCGCCAAGACCTGCAATCTGTGTATCCACACTGTCAAATGCTTTGGAAGCTTTAAACATGTTCTTCCAAGAATCATCATCATCGCCTGCCATATCATTATGGGCATGATCTCCAGCTACGACCATTAACGGACGAAGGATTACTTTCTTATAACCTGCTTCTTTTACTTTATCGATGACAGCATCACAAGAAGTTTCTTCTGGTTCCCCTTCCACTGTTCCAATAAACACATTTTGATATCCAAGTTTTTTCATCTGTGTCTGCATCTGTGTATAAGTAACTTTCGCTGTGTGAGAAGTTCCATGTCCCATAAATACAAATGCTACACCATCTTTTTCGGCAGCTTCTAAACTGTCATATTTTGCTGTCTTAACTGCTTCTGCAGTAACCGCTTTAGCAGCAGCTTCTTTATCATCATTAATCACATTACCATCTGAACCAACTTCACCAAGCAATGGTTCTGCGATTTTTACCGATTCAAATTTATCTTCATATCTTTCTACTGCTTCTATCAGTTCATCATATTCTGCACCATGCATTAAATGTGTTGGCTGTACAACAAGATTTTTTACCTTATTGGCAACGGCACGTTCTAATGCCTGATCCATGTTATCAATTTTTTCACCGTCACGTGCCTGAATGTGGTTAATGATAATCTGTGCTGTAAAAGCTCTTCTGACAGACCAGTCAGGATTCGCTTTCTGAAGTGCTTTTTCTACACCGCCAATGTCTGAAACACGACTATCATTAAAGGAAGTTCCGAAACTTACTACTAAAAGTTCATTTTCACCAATATCATCTGCATTCAGTGGATCATCTTTAGAGGCATCACCGGTATCTCTTCCGAAATAATCAGGATCCGCATTTTCTCCGCTGACCAATTTTTTTTGTTCATCTGTTAATGCATCCCATGCTTTTTTGGCTTCTTCACACTGCTTATCTGTATCATCCGTTCTCTTCTGAACGTAGATAGCGTCGATCAAATCTGCAACATGGTCAGCCGCCTTTTGGTTGCTTTCTTTTGTTTCTGTGCTGTCTGAGTTGTTACCACATGCGGTTACCATAGAGAACACCAACATGCATGCGCATAATAATGCGAGGATTCTTTTTTTCATTTTTTCTCCTTTCTTTATGTAAAAAAACTCTTAACCTGGGAATCCAGATGAAGAGTTTTCGTATCAAATCAGAAAGATGAAAAATTTAGGAACATAAAAGAAACGTTTGCAGTAGCTCCGTATGTTCTGTACATCCATACATGACAATGGAAATTTGCAAAATTTCCCATTTATCCATCATTTTTATATAAATAAATCTACGTTACAAACATAATCATTTTCTGTATTTTGACAACAAACCAATTACTCGTGGTTTCCCAAGTCAAACCAATAGGCAGGTCTCCTGACTTACAGTTTTTCATATGAAACTACCTTCCCGTTTCCAGTGGCGTAAGAGTCTTTCCTCTTACCTGTTCCATATATCACTGCTTACAGTGACGAGTTCGCACAGGATTTACACCTGTTTCCCTTTTCACCAGACAAATTCGCTTGCCTGACACCTATTGATTTATGTATCTATGATTGCATATGCAATCTGTTTGATATTATCTTATCACATAAAAATTTATTGTCAATCATTCACAGATATTATTTACCAAAAACGAACATAGCCTTATTTTAATACAACCTTCCATTCATTATTTTCTCTAATATATTGAAATTCATTTAATTCGTCATCCAATATTACCTGTAACAATTCTTGGAAATCATCGACAAGATTCACACTCGACAATTTTTCTTTCTCAATCCAGTGAATCTTTCCTTCCTCTGAGGAAATCACTTCGCCAATAAATTGATCTGCACGAAATAAAAAGACAATGTATCGTCCATTTTCAATCGGAAACTGTTTCACACCGCACAACTTAGGATTTAAAATCGTCAATCCTGTTTCTTCTTTTATCTCGCGTATAACAGACTCTACGATTGATTCCCCTTTTTCTATGTGCCCACCTGGTAAGGTAAACCCTTTCCAATCTTCTTTCACTCTATCTTGTAATAAATACTGATTATTTTTATGTATTAAACACAGTGTTGTTAATTCGACATTTTCTGTACGACTCATGGTGATCCTCCTATTTTGTTCATGTGTTCTCATTCACTTTATCAATTTTGTGTTAAAATAGATTCCATTTCCGTACATCTCTAGATAATTTTTGAGACATATTTTCACGTCCATTGACAAATTATCGATAATAATTTTTAATACCGATTCCAATTGTATCCCAATGAGTTGCCTTTTTCATTTCATATTCAATATCTTCTGCATCCATTGGTTCTCCGTCTTCTTTGGCATCTTCTATCATTTCTTGAACATCATCAGGAATTGTTTCTCGGTATATCCCAACGCTAATATGAAAAAAACAATAAGAATATCCATTTTCACTATCATCAATTTCACCATGATTCTTGCTTTTTAAAATTGTATATAAAGTATCTGCGTCTTCCTCAAACGCTTTGACTCCATATATTTGTGGTTGTATTTTTCCATCAATGCCACCTAAAAATTCAATAAACTCAACACAATTGCATCGGTTAAAATCAATTCTTAATTCATTTTCAAAATAATAGTATGAATTTTCATATATACTACCTGGATTCCCTAACAGTGACTCAACTCTTTCTTTGGAATCTAACAAATGGATACTTTGGTTTCTTAATTTTATGCCAACTAAAGGTATTATTTCAATCATATTGTTCATTTCTACCTACCTCTCTTCCAATTTTACAAAATAAATTTTAATGTTTTTTGATATACGGATTGATATATCTATTTATGGCAGACATATATCTTTTTTAAGAAAAAGCACTCTAATAATTGCTCAAAAGTATCAAACAAAAGAATACTTTTTTCTTTCATACTTTCCTTTGTATCACATTCGTAATAATCATCTTCATCAATAAAATATATTTTTCCTGATTTTAAATTCCAATATAGTAAATTATATCCTTCGAACACTCCAATCGGCAAATAGTCGCAATTTAATAGTTTGATATTACTTTCAAATAATAAATCTATTTGCTGCAATTCTTTTTGATATGGTTGTGCTGATATTTCAAGGGTAACATCCACATCATCTTCAAATAAAAAATTATCTAGTTTTCCGTACAAATTCGTAATCGAATGCGCATAGGTAGATATAAAATCAATATAAATTTGTGGAAACAAAATGGCATATTTTTCTTGAATTTTTTTAATATCTGTATAATTTAATGAACTTGGTACATATTGTATAGGTTCTATTTTTGCTAATTCTTCATAGCACTTTTTTACGAATTCTTTTGACATAATCACTTTCTCACCATTCCAATTTTTCTTATTTATTTAGTATTTCTTAGGAAAAACAAGCATACAATTTTCAATATCATCCGTATCGTTTTCAGAAATATATATCTGAGCTGACATTGCCAGATTATTTCCTTTGAATTTTTCCTTTTGAAACAACTCTTTTACAATATGCCAGTTTTCACTTGCATTTTCTACTTTCAGCCAAATACCCATTAAAGGTCCTGGCTCTCCATCTTCTATTTTTCTATCACCATGGTTAAACGCTTTCTTATGATGAGCGTGTGACTAAAAATGTTAAAAAATATATAATAATCCTATTAAATTGAGGCTGTATCAAAACAATCAAAAATAAATTGATCTTGTATTTGATCGTAATCAAACCAAGCTTCCATTTCCAAGTAATCATCTATTTCTTCTCTCGCACATCCTGCTGGATAATATCCTAAAAAGTGGGCAGACACACCTATTCGAATTTTTCCCTTCTCTTCCCACATATAGATACTTCCCAAATACCATTCACCAGTTAAGTCCTGTATATAAGGAAAAACATCTTCCTCCATCCATGCTTCGTCATCCAAATACTTTTCACATTCTTGAACTGTTGTTTCTATAATACTTTTTTGATGTTTCAAAAACAACGGTTTTAAAGTTACAGGTTCAAAATTCATTCTCGGTTTCAATTTGTTTTGATAATTACAATAACGATTTTCTAAATTATCATTTGGCATAATAATCTGTTTAAATTTTAATGGTTTTTCCATGACTTTTTCTCCATCCATTTATATTTATTTTTGCAAACTGGAATTTGTGTTTTTACAAACAACAAAGCATAATATATTCTTCCTCGTTCTCATCCACAATTTTAAAGCCTATTTTTAGATACATTTTTACAGCATAATTTGATTTTTGAACTGAAAGTGACGCTTGTTTATATCCTCTATCTTTTAGAATACAGAGCATTTGTTTCATTAAAGCAGTACCTATCCCCAAGCCACGATAATCCTTATACAAGGAAATGGCAAAGGAGGGAGTGTCGTCATCAATATGTCCGTAATCGTTCATAATGCGTACCCAAACGGCACCAACAACTTTTTCACTCACTTCTGCAAGCAATCCTATATCGTCCTTTTTCTTCCCAAAGTCGGATATGTATACCTGCAATTCTGGTTGATTGATAATTGATTTGGAAGGCGCAGGCATTCCTTCTGGCACAAAAATAGCCTCATACAGAAAATCTTCAAGTAAGCTATATTCTTTCTCTGATATTTTCCTGATTATATAGTCCATAATTTCCTCCATAAATTCCGATTTATCTATTTTTTGTATTTTGTTTCAATTTTAATATACACGATCATCATCCCAATCATCAACACAACCACGCCAAATATCAAGAGAATAAACAGTGGTGAATTTTGTTTCAAAAATAGTAATGGTATTCCAAGCAGTTCGAGTATAATAGCGGCAATGATCCAAAGTATCGAAACCGAATGATTATATTTCTCAACATCTGTGACCATTGGTGGTTTTAGAAAGGAAAAGAATCCGACTGCTTTTTTCGATCTCCATCCAGAAATACCAATGCCTAAAAATAGTAATGAAACCACACTCCAAATTAAAAAAGCTAATATCATACATCATTCCCCTATTTCATCCAAAGTCCTGACAGTTTCATATTTTTGTCAAATGTAATTGTGTAGGTAACGCTGGCATTTTCATAGGAAGCATTCACCTGTACTACAGCATTTCGTTTGCCAAATTGATTTACTTCTACTAGATAAATATTTCCAAATCTCTGAAATGCACCCCAGTCTGTACCAAAATTACTTTTTGCCTTATCTATAAATGATTTACTGAGCATAGATTGCATTTTTTCAGAAGATTCTTTTTTCAAGCTATCATAATCTTCTTCATCCAAAAGTTGCACCACTAATTCTGCTTTCTCCTGTACCTTTTCTTTATCAAATATTTTGCTGTTTTCCAAGTCCGTTGATTTTGGAAGGAACCAATAAATAAGAAAAGCCAAAATAAATAGTACAACTCCAATGATTATAAGGCGCTTTCTCCATTTTTCTTTTCGATATGTTTTTCTTTCAGCATCTGAAAAGCTATCGTTAAACTCTGTTGCAATCTCTTTCGGATTTCCCATATCTTCAATAATATTTTCTATACTCATGCCATCTTCCATTTTTATCATAATATCAGACATAAGCTGTTTTTGGATTTCTGCTCGCTTGCTTTTTGAACATTTTAATTTCTTAACGATTTGACGTACATATTTTTCACTCATTTTTGTTACCCTCCATAATCTTTGTTGCACTGTTATAAATATCTTTCCATAGTATTTCCAGTTCCTTTACTTGCTTTTTTCCTTTTTCTGTAATGACATAATATTTTCTGGGCACTTTCTTCCCCACTACTTCGCTCCATTTGCTTTTAATTAGTTCATTATCCTCCAAACGATACAGGATTGGATATAAGGTACCTTCTTTCAAAGAGAATCTTCCATCGCTTTTCTCTCGGAGTTCACTAATAATCTGATATCCGTATTTCTCTTCTTTTTCTAATAATTTCAATACCAACATGTCCAAAAGTCCTTTTTTCATCTGGCTTTCATACTTATTGTTCAGTGCAATCACCTCCATACTATATACTTAGTATTACTAAGTATATAGTATTACAAATATCTTTTGCTGTCAAGATAATGCGCCAGATGTATTGACATAAGAAAACTCACCCATTATACTGTTATACGATAGTGAAAATAATCACTTATGAATCTATCATTATTTATTTCATTTGCCTATAGGCAGAAAGGAGGACAATCATGCGACAGAATATTGTATTTTTCATCAATGACACAGAAACTTATAGAGAACTGGTTGTCCTGTCTCGGTTTTAGGGCAATTCTTTATCATATGATCCGTTTTGTATCTGCTTTGGCAGGATAACTGGTATCTCTATTTTCATGAGGTACTTTTTTTATTTCATGGAAATTGCGTTGCATTTAATGGAAACAAAAAAGTATTTTTTCAAGAAAGGATACTATATGAAAATCATAAACGGAGTCTATACTTCTGCAAAAATATTTACAACAACAAATACAAAAACAATGCTCGATGATTATGCAGCAGCACAAATACAGATGTTATGTGACAATATTGCTTTTTCTGATTCTCAAATACGCATTATGCCAGATGTCCATCCAGGAAAAGTTGGTCCGATTGGCTTTACTGCCACATTTGGCTCGCGAGTTCTTCCAAACATCGTTGGCATTGATATCGGTTGTGGTATCACCATTGCAAAAATAAAACAGAGGAAAATCGAATTTCAAAAATTAGACGCAATCATACGTGATCATGTTCCATCCGGATTTTATATTCGCAAAAAACCTCATCATATTCAAAAACAAATAGACTTATCAAAGCTTCATTGCTATAAAAGCATTAGAGAAAAACATGCCTTATTAAGTCTTGGAACTCTAGGAGGGGGTAATCACTTTATTGAAATTGATCAAGATGAAGAAGGCAATCTTTATGTTGTCATTCACTCTGGGAGTAGGAATCTGGGAAAGGAAGTGGCAGAATACTATCTATCTGCCGGACAACAGACTTTAAAAAACCAAAATCTTAAAATTCCTTATGAACTCACCTACTTGGAAGGAGAACTTATGTCTCAATACCTCCATGATATTGAAATTGTACAAAACTTTGCTTCTTTAAACAGAGATGCGATTTTGAATGAATTAGTCAAAAGAATGAAATGGAAAGTGCTCGACTCTTATTCTTGTCAGCACAATTATGTGGAGACAAACTCGAATGTAAAAATTCTTCGAAAAGGAGCGATTTCTGCCAAAAAGAATGAAAGAGTAATCATTCCTATCAATATGCATGATGGAATTATTCTTGGAACAGGCAAAGGAAATGAAGATTGGAATTATTCTGCTCCTCATGGTTCTGGACGCGTTTTAAAACGAGAGGACGTAAAATCTTGTTACACTCTGTCTCATTTTAAATCAGAAATGAAAGGCATTTATAGTTCTTGTATCCGAAAAGATACGTTAGATGAAGCTCCTTTTGCCTATCGAGAACTGAATGAAATTGCAGATGCCATATCGAATACTGTGAAAATCGAAAAAGTCATTCGTCCAATCTATAATTTTAAGGCGGGTAGTAAACATTAGAGTTTCTACTATTTTAAATATAACATTAGTTATTTGATATATACACAAAAAAGGAGATTTTATTTATGATAATACAGTTAAGTTCTGGGCAAGGACCTGCAGAGTGCGAATTAGCTGTCAGTAAGCTTTATGATTCTTTAAAACAAGAATATCCAGATATAAAATTACTATCAAGTCATCCTGCACGTAAATATAAAGGCTATACTTCCATACAATTTGAAACATCTTATGATTTATCTCATCTGGAAGGGAGTATTCTGTGGATTTGTAAAAGCCCTTACCGCCCTAATCACAAACGAAAAAACTGGTTTGTGAATGTCAGTATTTTGCCTGAATCAAAAGAAATTTGCACAGATCAGAAACTAAAATTTGAATATTTTCATTGTGGAGGAAAAGGTGGGCAAAATGTAAACAAGGTAGAAACTGGTGTTCGTCTTATCCATCTTCCAACAGGAATTACGATTACTTCTACAGCAGAAAGAAGCCAGTTTCTCAACAAAAAAGATGCGTTAAAAAAACTGGATGCTCTGCTAAAACAACAAAAAGAAACGAATGATAACCAACAATTGCAAACTGCCTGGATGGAGCATACTCGTCTGGTTCGGGGAAATCCTGTTCGAATATACGAAGGTATGAAATTTAAACGAAAAGTATAAAACCGGATGCATTTGTGCTCACCTCATGTCTGTAGATAAACGAAACATGCACTTGATTCTTTTAAAATCAAGTGCATGTTTACTATATATTATATCTGCAAACATAATCAATCTTTCCACTCATCATGATTGATTTCTCTGTCCCTGAAATAATACTTCCGATCATGCTCACCCACTTCTCGCATAATTCTACAAGGGTTTCCTACCGCAATCACATTTGACGGAATATCTTTCGTCACAATACTTCCCGCACCAATCACTACATTATCACCAATCGTTACTCCTGGCAAAATGATAGCGCCTGCTCCAATCCAGCAATTTTTTCCAATACGAACAGGCATATTATACTGAAGTCCTTTTTGTCGAAGCTCTGGTAAAATCGGGTGTCCTGCCGTTGCAATGGTCACATTCGGACCAATCATAGTATAGTCACCAATATAAATATGAGTATCATCCACGCATGTCAGATTGTAGTTTACATATATTTGCTTGCCAAAATGACAGTGATGACCACCGAAATTAGCATAAAATGGTGCTTCAATATACACGCCTTCACCACAATCACCTAATATCTTTTTTAAAAGTTCCGTTCTTTTCTCTTCCTCTGATGGCTTAGTCTGATTGTACTCGTACAACAAATCCTGATAGACTCTCTGTTCTTTCGTAATTTCTTTCCCAACTGGAAAATAAAGTTCTCCTGTGTGCATTTTGGCTTTCCTGTCATTCATTTTCAAAACCCCCATTTGTCATTCTTTTACCAAACCATATTTTTGTAATGTCAATGTATAGTCGGCAGTTTTACGATTTCTAAAAAGATTTACTTCTTTTTTGCTAATTCGTAACTTATATCAATGCGTTTCAATAGTTCTTCTTTGCCAACGGAACCATCAAGACAAATTGTATACCAGTATTTCTTATTCATATGATAACCTGGAAAATATCTTTTGTGATCGATTGTCTCCTCAAGTTGTGTTGGATCTATTTTTAAATCTATGATTTCTATTTTACCGCTACCATCAAGTCCAATCTTATTTCTATCAACAGTCAAAATTGCTGCATACCATTTTTGATTATCTTTTCTACGATACACAGCATTATCAGGAAATTTTTTCCATAAAAATTCAAGAGGAGTATCATATTTGTTCGCGATATACTCCATCACTGCTTTTGCACTGTCGCTTTTAAATACATCATCAACGAAACATTTCTCACGTATATCAAAAAGAACATTTTCATACGCCGTACGAACTGCTGTGACAAACTCGCCTTGTGCGTCAGCTATAACATGAAGTGTGTACTCACAATCGCTTTCAGCATCAGTCAATTTCGTTTGAACTTCACCATCTTTGATAGATACTTCCATCAAAAACTGTCCATCGAGCAACTTTGTTTGATAACAATATACTCCATTATTTTTCTGGAATCCATATGCTTCCAATTTTTCAGTATCAACACGTTTTCTTATAAAAAACTGCATCTCATTTTTCATCTTTAAGACCCTCCCCATGACCTAATTTGCTGTTTAACTGCTTTTGCATAATTTCATAAACTAAAATAACTCCATTTTCAACGTTCCATTTTTCGTGTTTTACTGTCTGATATCCTCTGATTTCATACATATGGCTTGCTGGCAGTGAGGCATCTAAATAGACCGTATTATAGTGCTTGGCAATTTCACCCTCTAAATTTTGCATGATATAGATACTAATTGATAAATTTTCTCTGCATTTTCTTTTGTTGCCTTTTTGTATTCCAAAATATCACCTCCAATTATCATTTATCCATTTTTCTACCGATATAGCGACAGACCTTTTTCTTATATTTCAGATACTCTTCTCCAAATGTAGTAAGTAAAAAGTCTTCCTCCACATTGACAATTTGCAAATGGTACATAAGTATGGCGAAAACAGACACAATACACAAAACCCAGTTAAAAAACATTAGCAGTATGCCAATATATAGAAGATCAAAACCTAAAAAAGCAGGATTACGGCTCATTTGGTAAATACCGTTTGTTACAAGTTCTGTTTTATCTGTTTTAGGTACACCAGCACGCCAACTATCACGCATAGTCAAAACTGAAATAATGAACACGGTTGTCCCTATAACACTAAAAGTCACACCCGTAATTCGAAACGGAATAGAGTTATCACTCGTTCCGAGAAAAATACTAACAAGCCCTACAATAAAGACAAGAATAGCCGAAATATTCATCGTTACCTCGATAAATTTAACAAATCCAACCTTGTCTTTTCCGATTTGGTTAGTTTGTATCCCTTTCTTTTTCTGACTGAGCATTTTTATAAAATAGCAACCATAAAAAACAATCAAAATAACTATGGCAATTATCTGAAAAATCATTCTTTATCCTCCATCTACATTCTGAATTACCTACTTAATATTTTTTGATAAACTAGATTTTAAGATTCTATTTTTTTCATAAATTTTTCTATCTCATTATTGACCATTGTAGGATTATCTACATTTGAATTATGACGAGCATTCTCTATGATAATCAAATCATATCCTGTTTGTTTCGCCCACATTTTATTATATGATTTTACCTTACCAGTTCTATCTTTTTCGCCTATCAATAACAATACAGGACATCTTATATCTAGATCACAATTGTCGCTTAAAAAACCAGCATATCCGATTCCCATTAAGTGGCATAACTCTTTTTTATTATATTCAGACAACATACTAAGCATATTGTCATATGTATTTGACGTTTCACTCACCTGTTTTGCTATCGCCTTTTTCAGCAATCTCACTGGATAAAGATAAGACATCCATTCAATTTGTTTTAACCAAAAAATATCAGATTTTGAATAATAATGCTTTCCGTATGGTGTGCTGTCAATTGCAATAAATGCTTTCACAATTGTTGGAAATCTTTTTATGACAGCTTGTGTGATAAATCCACCCATAGACTGCCCAACAAAAACAGCCGATAAAATATTATTTTTATCGAAAATTTGTTTGATTATATTTGCAGCCTTCTCATATGTAAAATTTGTAAACGGTCTAGATTTTCCATGTGCTGGGGCATCCCATAAAATAAGATTATATTTATCAAAGAAATACTTTGTCTGTTCATAAAACATAGAATGATTCCCCGTCAATCCATGTAAAAAAAACAAAGTTGATTTATCATAATCAAAATTATCTGATATCCAATAATAAACCCTTCCAGAATTACTTATTATTGTATTTTCTTTCACTGTCTTATCCTCTTTTTAAACTAATTCCTCTATCCAATGATCAAGATATTTCATCTGTTCCTCTGTGTGAAACCAATGTTCGCCATTTTTCATAACGGTTAGTGTTGCTTTATTTTGATTTGCAAATTTAGACATTGTTTCATAGGATGTTAAATTATCTTTTTCTCCATATAAAATATGGGTCGGAATTGTCCATACAACAGGATGTTCTCTTACGTAACAGAGATATTTCCAGGAAAGAGTCTCTCCAAAAGTTGTTTCAATCTCTCCTTTTTCACGGAGTTCCTCTTCCGTCACACCTACCCACATCATCATATCCTGAATCAACATTTCCATATTCACGATAGGAGAAATAAAAAAAGCTTTCTCTATCCTTTTATCAAACAGAGAATTCATGGTAAAAAATGCACCTATACTGTTTGCAATGACCATCACGGATTGATAGTCTCTGCATATGGAATCAAAAAAGTTTGAAAATTCATCTTTCGCATCCCAAGGTGACTGTGATACATAATCAAAACCGATTACATCATAGTTCTTAAAAAGTAATTTATAATGCTCTGCCTCTTCTATACTACCACCTTTTCCGTGTATATATATGATTCCTTTATTCATAAACGCGTCCTCCATAAATTCCAATTTCATTTTGCAAAACACTCGGCCTACGCACTTTTGCAAGCCGAGTGTCTGCATGAGATACACCTTTAATGACCTCTGTGTTTCTCTTTTCGTTTCTTCTGTTTCAACTCAAACTGGCGTAGCTTTTCGGCATCTCTCTGCTCCTTGCTCGTCTTCCTACGTTCGATCTTCCTTTCTTCCCGCTGTATCTGCAATATCTGTTGCGACTTTGTTCCAATACCTGAATTTTGCAATTGCTTTCTGGCAATTCTCTGTCTACGCTTTGGATTGTTCGAAATTTGTTTCATCTCAGTTTTCACAGCCAAACTAAACTGCAACTCGTAATAATGCTTGACAACAAAATCACAAACCTCGTAATCTTTTGGCTCCGCTCCAAATATAACCTTACAGGCAGATAATTTTTCCTCAGATATCCTTTCAAAGACTCCTACCCAAAAAGGCTCCTCAAAATATACCGTCAACTTTACGCTTATCTTGTCCATAACAGACCCTCCTTAAAATGTGTTATAGACAAAGAACGGACAACCCAGGAGGGGCAGGTTACTTACCCTGTTTTCACAGGACGGCCGGGCTACCTTCCGGCTCTGGTACATCTTAAAAATGTACGTTGCGTTTTTATCTTTGTCATTTGTCAATCTATATGAAACACTTTATGTGCGTCATATGTGTAAATTTATTATACTGGAGGATTTTAAGATGGACAAGTATCTTTACCAAAGTCTCTGTCAGCATATTTAGTTTTTGACCACTTGTGTTTAGAAATCAACCAACTATTGGAAATCAATTGAAAGCAATATCGGCTTTTCATATAATATTGTCACAGAGAGGAGGAATTTCAAATGAAGCTCGAAGTAAAAATAGACAGCTCATGTATGGAACCTAGAGTCATTATATTGACTGCTTCTATGACAGAAGATGTTAATATCATATTGAACAAATTATCAGATCAGACACCGCAGATTATTTCAGGAAGCAAAGATAGTAAAATTGAAATCATTGAACAGGAAGATTTGATTCGGATTTATGCAAGCTCTGGGAAAGTTTTTGCCGTTACCCATAAAGGCGAGTATGTACTGCGCCTTCGGCTATACGAAATAGAAGAACGGCTGCCATCCCATCAATTTGTCCGTATCTCCAATTCAGAAATCATTAATCTGAAAAATGTCAATAACTTTGACTTGAGCTTTACAGGCACAATTTGTTGTAAATTAACAAATGGTACAATAACATATGTATCCAGACGCTATGTTTCAAAACTCAAAAAAATATTAGGAATATGAGGTGAACAAAATGAAAAAGAAAATAGTCTTACGCAGTATTTGGGGATTTCCTATTGGAATTGCAATCGGATATTTAATTACGATATTCATTTCTCTTGTTTGGGCAAATGGATATTATTCTCCTTGTGTACCTGAACTAATCTCCGCAATGGGAAACGAAATTAATGCCGTTATTTTACAGACACTTCTCTGTGGATTATTGGGTACTGGTTTTGCAGCAAGTTCAATAATATGGGAAATAGACAATTGGAGTACCATAAAGCAGACTGGAATTTACTTTATTATTATTTCTGTAATAATGCTACCGGTTGCTTATTGTTCGTATTGGATGGAGCATAGCATTGTCGGAGTCTTTCGCTATTTTGCGATTTTTATTTTAATTTTTGCTTTTATTTGGATTATACAATTTTTGACTGGAAAGCATAA
Source organism: Lachnospiraceae bacterium (assembly GCA_030523275.1). Classification (GTDB taxonomy): domain Bacteria; phylum Bacillota; class Clostridia; order Lachnospirales; family Lachnospiraceae; genus Fimousia. Next base: position 23,609 of record JAUNIX010000006.1, on the reverse strand, counting down.
TGTAAGAAAAATGAATGAAAAACTGCATAATGTAAAAGGTAGCAGGGATGAATAAGAGTAAATTTTATACCCTGTTTGTGACAACAAATTTCGTAACAGAATATGTACACCGCCGTGTATGGTTAAAACCATACACGGCATTTTTTCTCTTCGCCCGCCCCTCCCATTCTTTTTGCCTCTATAAATGAGTATTTAAGTGATATATGCGTACTGTTTCATATTTTTCTCCATATATTCTCATTTATCGTCTGAAATAGATTAATTCTGTAATGCCATCATAACATTGGGTCTTTAATAATTTCAATTTAATTTCTTTCTTACTATCTTCAAAAAGCCGAATACCAGTACCTAAAAGAGTCGGTATTACAGTAATGTAATAACAGTCTATCATATCCTTATTCACTAATTGCTGAATTACATTCGCACCTCCACAAATCCAAATATCTTTCCCATTTTCTACTCTAAGCCTCTTTACTAACTCAACTGGGTCCGTATCTACGAAATTAATTCTTTCCGAAGAAATGCATTCTCTATGAGTAATTACATAAGTTGTAAGTTCATTATATATCCATTCATCAGGTGAAAGTTCTGTCACAATCTGATTGTAGGTATTCCAACCCATAACTACGGTATCAACTTCTTTTACAAATTCAGAATATGAATCTATAGTTTCTGTATCATCGCCTTGTCCTTCTAACCAATCAACTTTCCCCTGACAATCTGCAATATATCCGTCAAGACTCATAGCAATAAATAAAGTAACTGTTCTCATCTGTTCAATACCTCAAATTCTAATTTGTCATTTTTTATATAGCCCAATTATACCATCAATACAAAAATTAGTCATGAAATCCTATTTTTCTTCAAACATACTCATATCTATTGTTCCCATACCATAATGTATTCTTTTTCCTTTGTATTTTGATCCATATCTTCATTCAAAATTCTGAAGTTTTCCCTTTGATAAAATTTTATAGCTCGGACATTCATTTTATATACCTTTAAATTTAAATTTACTTTGATTCTTTTCACGAAGTCCAAAAGCTGTTTTCCGATTCCCTGTGATTGAACTTCAGAACAAATAAAAATTCCTGCAATGTAATCGTCACTCAAACCAATAAATCCTTGTATTTTATTGGTTTCTTCGTTTTCATAAATATATATTTCTGCTTGCAAAAACATTTTCTTTACATCTTCGAAATGATTTTGCCAATATTGTGCAGGAATAAAATTATGTGCTTTTATATTTGTGTCTAACCAAATTTCTGCAATTTCATTTATATCCGTACTTTGACATTTTCTAATCATATATTCTCCTTCAATTCGAATTTATTTGCTTAAATCGTTATCCAGCTTAAACTTTTATCGATATCACTATATATAAATTCTGCTTTTATATTCTTTTGATGATAAATCAGTTGATTGTAAGATCTTAACACAACCCATTGATAATAAAATTCCTGTTATGATCATAAAAGTTAATAGTAAATATTTTTTCTCCATGTTCTTCCTTCCACAAAATCTAATTTCTTGTTTCAATTAATTTCTCGATAAAAACTAAAAGTTATCAAGTATAACACCAATAACTTATAACCACGATCAAGCATAAGATGCTTGGTATAAACCATAACAATCTTAACAACTTTTTTTGCGGAATAATAAATATATATCCGAATAAGTTAGCAATTATCAGAGGAAGTAACCCAATCGTTAACGCCATTCCAGCATTGTCCCATGCTTCAGCTGGCAGCATAGAATCAGGATTTTGCACAACAGTATTATGAATTATATATGGAATTGCAAAGTAGATGAGACAAATAATGCCCACAAAATTTATTCCTATGACTATAAATTCTAATCTTTTCTGATCCATTTTCTTGATTTCTCCTATTTTAAAATTCATTTGATATTGTACAAACAAACACGAAAGGGACATCTCCTTATGTAAAGTGCCCCTTCTGTTTTTTATAAATTCGAATATTATTCCAATTTACTTTCCTTCATAATCCGAATAAGTTAATGAGTAAGTGCATTCTTTAAATCCATCACAAATTGCTCTTGTTGCTTTTTTAAAAAAGACTTTACAAATGGTTTCATAAATAATTTCTTGGCTGTTACATGCTCTGTAAAATCTATCTCTGTTTCAGTGCCTTTCGAAGTGAAAATCCCAATCCAATGTCCTTTCATATTACTATTTTCCATATCAAACTCCCAACGCTTGTATGGTTCTACAACAGTAATAGTAAACGTAGTAGGATACCCCTCTTTAGTATATTCAATAAACTGCTTTTGATTTACGACTTCTGTTTTGTCCAAATCACTCCGCCAAGTACTATAATTATCAATCTCTAAAACAATTTCCCAAACCTTATGAATGTCGCTTGGGATAATCGCCTTTATATTTGATGTTGTCACTTTTAACACTTCCTTCCAAATTCCAATTAAATTATAGATCAAAAAGAACATCCTCGTAATCTTTCACAAAATATCGAATATTTTTGCGTCCTTTTTGAATGATAATATGTCCTTCTGCTTCTAATTTTTCTTTCTGTGCCTCAATACCTTCTGGATATTTGGGATTTAACTCACCGTTTGCTTTTAAAGTTCTCCAATAAGGGGTCTCATCATCAATACGCTGATAACTAGCCCATGCCGCAATAGAGACAAAAATTCCTGCTGTAATTGGTTCTGTAAAATCTGCTCCATTCAATTTAGCAAAATATTCTCTGATTTTTCCAACGGTAATTACCTTACCATACGGAATCCGTTTCATTACTTGGTCATAGTCGATTGGCGGTGCAAAATACATTTTATCTCCACCATATCTTTCAATGCTTTTTACATCTGTAATTGTTTGAAACTTTGGCATATCTTTACTATCGTGTAACATAGCATTAAAATCTTTTTTATTTTCATTCGCCATATTTGCCACCTCCTATCTAAAGAATAGCTTGTTTCTATTATCTATGCAATGAGACTATTTCAAATTATTCTCATCTGGCTGTTGCCCGTCATGTGCCTTCCACTGACATTCTGTCATCTTCATATTTGAAAATACCGCTTTAAACGAAGATTCCTCAGGAGAGCAGGCATAAATACCAAATTGAATTTTTCCTTTTCCCTTGTACATATGGCAAATTCGCATTTGCTGAAACGTAATTCCATCGGTGGAACACTCAATACAATAATCGTCTTCTCGTCTGCTGAAACGATACCACATCGATTTTACAGAAGCATCTATGACTGTTGTCGCCCAATCGGAATAACCTTGATTAGTAACAACACTTCCCAAATGTTGATACTCTCTATTTTCATATTCAATCGAACCTTTTAACCAGTTTTCACTATCCAAATACATCACAATCCCGCATTGATCAAAACGCTGATGACTGTCGCTAAAATCGGTCTTTACGATGAAGCTAAAAAATGTTTCTTCCGTTTCCATTTGCAATACCGGAGCATTATCATTTTGAAAATGATAGTAAGTTCTCTGCCACAAATCAGTATGCGGTTCCGTTGTAATTTCAATTCGGTCATGTTCAATTTTGTATTCTTTTGGCTCTCTAATCCATTTAAAATTATCCAAATTCATTTTCTTCACCTTTATAAAACTTCTTAAATAAACTCATTTTTTCATTCTCCTGTAAAATCTATATAACTATACATTTAGTATATCATACGTGCCTATTGTTCTACATGCAAATTTCTATTTCTACACAGTTTTAATTGTGATAAAATGAAAATAACAACACCAGTAATCGATAAAAAATAAAAAAGGATAGATGAAAATGCCCGAAAAAGAATGGTTAAATAAATTCGACTGTAAAATTGATTTGGAAGCCTATTTCTCAGAAAAGCAAATTGGCGTCACTCCGATTGATATATTAGAAATTGGTAACATTCATTTTCCCACTGGCACTGTATTCGCCTGTGATCCTATGATTGAATTGGAAGATGCTTTCCCTTACATTCAGAAAGTACCTGTTGGAACTTATCCAGTCAAAATCTGCGTCGTTCCCAGTGAAAAATATGGTGACAGATACGCTTGTGTGAAAGTAGAAATGAGTGCCAAAAAACCTTCTCGATATGAGATGGGGATGACTGGAAAAGAACGCCTTGACGAAGAATTAAAAGATGGAGATTTTTTTGGTTTTGGTGTAGATGCAGGCATGGGATGCATTGCTGATATTCAAACACAGAGAGAATATAAGAAATATTGGCAAAAACGTTGCGAAAAAGAACCTAATATTGACTCATATGATGATTTGTTCTGTGAGCTTTTAGAAGAGAGCTATAAAGAAAATCCAAAATATCAATGTCAATATGGCGACTGGGCAAACTGGACAGTTCCAGGAACAGACTGTAATATCCTTATTTTTTCTTCTGGCTGGGGTGATGGCCTTTACCCTTGTTATTTTGGATATGACGAAAATCATAAAATTTGTGGAATATACATTCTATTTATTGATATAGAAACAGAATATGCTGAATGATTCATACAATTTTTTGTGATAACCATGTTTATTTCTCAGCTTGAGAAATAAACATGTGTTCCACGCATTTTACAGACTATGATAGATTGGCTGCATACTATCATAAGTACAAAAATAACGAAATCCTAAGCTTTTCAACAGTTGTTTTCCATCTTCTATATAAGTTCCTAGCTGTTTTGCATTATGGCTGTCACTACCAATTGTAATAATATCGCCTCCCAACTCACGATATCGCTTCAAGATGTTTACAGAAGGTGTTGCATCCTTTAGCCCATATCTGTGGTAAGAAGTATTTAGTTCAATCCCTTTTCCATTTTCAATGACAATTTTCAATATTTCAGAAATGATTGGCTCAACTTTTTCAAAAGGATAAATGCCATTTTTATCATAGCGTGCAATCAGGTCCATATGCCCGAGGACACTGTAATTCTGATAGTTCTTTATCACATTTAGCATTTCTTCGTAATAACGCTCGTTATACTCTTTCTGACTTCTCCCTTTTTGAAAATCCTGTGTCCAGAATTCCTTATCCTCTACCTGATGGATAGACAAAATAATAAAATCAAATGGATATTTTTGAAACAAATCCTCATATTGAGGTATGGTATGTGTCTGTACACCAAATTCCATTCCCATTTTTATATTTATTTGCATTTTGTATAAATCTTGCAATTTTCTAATCTTACTAGCATAGACTGGATAATCGACATTTGCAAGCGGATTCTTTCCACGATACTGAATTGGCTGCCCACAATCCCAATCAACTTTAATTCCATAATCTACGTGATCGGTAAAGCAGATTTCATCCATCTTCATCGCAATGGCATCTTTTACTACCTGCTCCATCAAATAAGTAGAATCGTCACTAAATTCGGTATGTACATGGTAATCTGCAAACATGATTCATTCCTCCATTCGTTATAAACAATTTCTTTTTTAACAATAACATATTTTTATATGAAAATATTTCAAAATATAGTATAATTTTATAACAATCTTCTTCATTCAAAAGGGAATATACTTCATAAATATTGAGATAGGAGGAAAAACTGATGAACGGCAAAATCAATCATTGTTCTACTTTTAACTTGGACTCTTCTGAAACAATTGCATACAATAATCCTCTGTTTCCGGCTTATGTCAGATATAACTTTTTATCCTCTTATCCGGATTACTCTGCTGTCAGTCATTGGCACAAAGATTTGGAATTTATTGTGATCAAAAAAGGAAGCATGACTTACAATGTAAATGGGGAATTGATTGACTTATCCGAAGGCAGTGGCATTATGGTAAATAGCAGACAGTTACACTATGGATTTTCGTCAGAGCATAAAGAATGTGAATTTATCTGCATTTTGCTTTCTCCGGAACTGTTATCAGTAAATGACTGGTTTTATCAAAATTATGTAGAGCCAGTCACAGAAAACTCTTTTTATCCTTATTTATATCTTAGTGAAGAAAAATGGAAACACTCGATTATAGAAAAATTGGATAAATTATATACGGTTTTTACTACGCAGTCCGAACAAGGAATACCATATTTTGCATTGATAAATCAATTTCTGTCAATTATGAATCTATTATACGAAAATTTAGATGTAAAAAGTCAGGGAACGACAAAATCATCAAATGAGTTGACAACTTTAAAAAATATGATTACGTATATTGATGAACATTATACACAACGTCTTACCCTTGAACATATCGCTTTATCAGGAGCATGCTGTAAAAGTAGGTGCTCTTTGCTTTTTAAGAAATATCTCCGTGAGACACCCATGATCTATATCACCAAACTTCGACTGAGAAAAAGTCTTTCTGCACTCATAGATTCTGACAAAAGTATTACAGAAATCGCCTATGAACATGGTTTTTCCGGGGCAAGTTATTATTGTGAAACGTTTCGTAAATATTATCGAACTTCTCCGCTTAAATATCGACAATTACATTCTACATAGGATAGAGTGATGAATTTCTCACCACTCTATCCTACAATGTCATGTTATTTATACTTTATTTAACTTTCTTGTATTCAAATAAACAATCAGAGTTACCACGACATATCCTAACATCGCAATGACCGATGCTTCAATGCCAAATTCTCCGCCAGTAATCGCAAACGAATTGGTTTTTAGAACATAGGTATAGGCAGAGTATTCATCTATTTTTGTTCCAATAGAAAGGAAACCACCCAATATAACCACATTCCATATAGCATGAACAATGGCACTATTCCAAATGGAATGGCGTTCTAATGCGATAACAGAAAACATGATACCAACAAACATACCTGCTATGATTACTTGTAAACAACTGAACAGACTAAAATCCATTTCACTTCGATTTTAAATCGAGGAATTCCCAGTTCAGACAATGTTAGTTTTAATGCCTTTTCTGCAAACTGTTTTAATAAATAATAGGCAAACAAAACATATAAAATTCCTGCTGCAATATTACATATAAAAACTGGTATATGAATCATAACAAATAAACTCGACAATAGTTGCGCTGTTACTTGTGAAAGAATCAAAATCAATATCGCTCCTATGATTCCCACAATTACTTTACTTGTTTTCATTTCTTTCATTCATTTCCACCTCAAATTTCTTAGTCTACTTGTTAATGATTATAGCAGTCGACACTTTCGAAATACAGAAGAAATTTCTTAAATATTTTTTACTTTTCATTTACACTCTCTTATTTTAATGCCTGTGAAGCCTTCCACATGGATGCATATTTTCCATTGATTGCGATTAATTCAGAATGTGTACCACTTTCTACTATATGACCATGATCCAAAACAAGTATTTTGTCAGCATGTTTTACAATCGGTAACGTGTGCGCAATCATGATGACTGTTTTATTATCTTTTAGCAGATTTGCAATTGCCTGTTTTACCAACAATTCATTTTCGATGTCAAGTGACGCTGTAGCTTCATCCAAAAGAATAATGGGGCTGTCTTTTAAAATCGCTCGCGCAACAGAAAGTCGCTGACGTTCACCACCAGAAAGACGATTGCCGTTTTCACCAATTTCTGTGTCGTATCCATGCTCCATTGATCGAATAAATCCATCACAGTTCGCAAGTCGACAGGCCTGTTCGATTTCTTGGTCAGAAGCATTGGATCTAGCATAACGAATGTTGTTACGAACAGTATCGTTAAATAAAAACACATCCTGATCCACCAGACTGATATAAGAAAGTACCTGCTCTGCCGGAGCGTTTGTAATTTCTTTTCCTCCAATCGTAATATAACCATTCTGGGGCGTATAATATTTCGATATCAGATTTAGAATTGTAGATTTACCTGATCCAGAATCACCCACAATTGCGGTAAGATTACGTTCCGGAATCGTAAAGCTGGTATTCATCAGTACCGGTTCTCCTTCTACATAAGAAAAGTCCACATTCTGAAATTCGATCTCTGCATTCTTTAGCCCAAAAGAATCGTCCTGTCCCTGTTCTTCCTGTTCAACAAAAATACGATTGATTTTATCTTTTGAAATCATTAAATTGCGGTAAGCAGTCAACTCGATAAATAACGTCATGTTCACTTTACCAACAAAAAGTGGCAACATAATAAGAAGGATTAAATTCGCGGGGTCAAGAATACCTAAAAGCCATCCCAGAACAGACAGAATAATCGATAATGCCAAAGCAATATAGCTGCAAAAGACAAATGCAAATCCGATTGGAAGAATCGCTTTTTCATAATGATAACTAATATTGGAATAGTCTCTCATTGCCTGTGTAACAGCTTCATTTTTCTTTCCCACTAACGCATAGGAACGTAATGTCTGACTGCCGGTCAAATATTCCGTAATGGCACTGACATTTTCTTCTCTTGCCTGATTCTTTTTTGTCCCATAAATACGAACTTGATAAGCTGACATTGCCATGGCAGGTATGACAAGTATGGTAGATAAAAGTACAATTACTCCAACGGGCAGATACAAAATGCAAAGATAAAAGCCAATCATCAACAAAAGAATACTATATTTTGTGATATCCGCTATCTTATGCGTTAAAATTTGCTCGTAGTCTCCAACCTCACTCGTAGCAGCATTGATATAAAATCCAGTACGATTTTTTGTAAAATATCCCAATGGAATACGTTTTAATTTATCTCCTATGGCAATGCGCACTCTCCGGCTCACATCAGAACCACCAATCTGGCTTCCCGTATAAGCAGTCATATAAATGATCAATCGCAGTCCAAAAATAATAGCTAACATCCCGGTTGCCTGAAGGATATCAGATAATACAACAGCTCTATCAAAAATCAAATGCAAAACCTGAAATAACACTAGAAAATTACAACCGCTAAGCAATCCCTCTAAGACAACAGCAGCGATGGAGATTTTTAATTTTCCTCCCAGTTGATATAGGTTGTTGTTCATATTTCCCCTCCTCCTTTCAAACTGTATCGAATATTTCTAGCTGTATTGTAATCCTCCCATGCCTTAGCAAAATATGGACTATTCTTTTTCATATCCATAAAACTGCCTACACGGCTGATTCCCTTCTTTTCTACTACAGCAATTCGATCGCAGCTTTGTACGATACCAAGACGATGAGCCACGATGATAACGGTCTTTCCACGGCATAAATTTTCGATTGCTTTATCGATTTCTACCTGATTCTCCGGATCTGCTGCACTTGTAGCTTCGTCTAAAATAAGAATCGGTGCATTTTTAAGGATTGCTCTGGCAATACAGATGCGCTGTTTCTGCCCACCAGAAAACCGAGTACCATAACTTCCCACTTTCGTCTCATATGCTTCTGGTAATGACATGATAAAATCATCAATCTGTGCTTCTTTTGCCGCCGATCGCACCTCATTTAGCGTCACTGTATGATTTCCCATTGCAATATTTTCAAAAACACTGCCACGTGTCAAGAAACTTTGCTGGAATACAACAGAAATATTTTGTAACAATTCTTCATAATCAATCTCTTTTATATTCACGCCGCCAATTTGGATGCTGCCATCAGTCACATCATAGAACCGGGAAATCAATTGTACCAATGTCGTTTTTCCTGCACCGGATTCTCCAACAAAAGCAACGCGTTCTCCATGAGCAATATGAAGGCTACAATGCTCCAAAACCGGCTGACCGTTTCCATAAGCAAAAGAGACATCTTTTAGCTCAATATCGTGCTGCTTTGGAAAAATTTTCCCTCCACCAAAGATTGGGATATCCAAAATTTCTTTTACTTGTCCGACTCCATTTAATACATAAGACAAATTTGAACTTAGTTCCTGCAAGGGACGGATATCTGTCAGATATTGTGTTCCCACAAAAGCAAACAACAGTAAGACTCCCGTCGTAATCGAACCGTGAATAAATAAATACCCGCCAAGTGGTACTAAAAATAAAATGCCACATTCCAGTAATACCACATAAGCAGCGTACAAAGGACCTGTCGCTTTCGAGATCAATCCCCACATGCGATGCTGAGCATCAATCGCGGAGGCATACTTATGAAACGATTGTGTACCAATGTGATAAGCTTTGATCAAACGCATCCCATTCACATATTCATGAATGGAACTTGACAGATTACCACTAGACGCGTTTACTTCTGGCATAAACTCCAAAAAACGTTGAAACATGATTATCATTACGACAACAACTAGAATCAGTGGTATGATACTGACAAGTGCCAAAGAGACGTTTACCGTCAACAGATAAATAAACATGACAATCGGTCCAGCCAGATAAAGTACCAGTTCCGGCAGATTGTGTGCCAGAAACAACTCCATCTTTTCGATGCTTTCATTCATGACATATTTAATCTCTCCTGTGCTTCGTTCATCTAATGCTCCCAATGGCATTTTTGCCATATGTTCTGTCACCATGCATCGCACCTTAAATAGTGTATGATAGGCTCCTTTGTGTGATAAAAGGCTGGCCGCAAGATTGCAACATACCCTCACAGCTGTTGTAATCAATATGATAACTGCCCATGTAAGTGCAAAATCAAATGTACATGTTCCGAAAGCGACTGCATCAATAATGTTATAAAATGCAAAATATGGGATGATGGCACAGATACTTGAAATCAATGCCAATAAAACGGCAGCATAAATATACCACCTGTCTTTGCCTGCCCATTCCAGCAGCAAAGAAAATCCTTTTTTATCAGATTTCATAAAAATACTCCTTTCATTTATCAGAAAAACTTGCGATGCATGTTTTGTCTGTTTTTTCTGCCCATATTGTAGTTCAAATTATTTTTTGCTACAATAGATTGGAAAGGAGTTCGTCTTTTTTGATTATAGAAACGTCCGATTCGAACAGGAGAATATATATATGAAAGAAAAAAACGGTTATTATCGAGAGTTATTTGAAGAAATGCATTTTAAGCAGTGTAGCATTGTTCCAGATAAATTTCCTCCGGAAGGAGAATGCTGGAAGATGACATCTGAAGGTGGAGATGGGTATTACTGGTTTTATGAAGCAGGCGATCGGTATAATATTAAAATACATGATTTCTGGTTTCGTGAAGACACCGTATTAGATATGTGGATTCCCGAAGCTTTAAGTGTAACCTGGTACGAATCGATCGCTGGAGAGGAGTTAAATCCTTATCGAAAGCTAAATTGTCATGTGGTCAAAAGTTTTTTAGGTGGATACGAACCCTTCCGCGCCCTAATCCATCGAAATGTTCCTATCCGCTCTATTGGTATTGAATATCGTCCGGCATACTATGAATCTTATTTAAAAGAACAATTTGGCGATATTTATCAAAATCCTACGGATGCATTTCGCAGTATCGATGAAACTGCTGATTTCCCAGAGATGATTCAACTGCTAAGGCAACTTTGGAACTATCAGGGAGAGGGATTATCTGCAACTCTGCACTATGACGCCAAGGCTGCGGAAGCACTTTCTCTTGTCTTTGAACGACACCAAAAGCTAAACAAAAAAAAGAAAATCCAACTTCCTGATACCGATCAGGCTATGCTTAACAGTCTGGCTGCCTATATCGGTGATCATTATGCCGACCAGCTTACCATCGAGATGCTGGCCAAAATTGCCTGTATGGGAACGACAAAGTTAAAGCGATGTTTCAAAATTTATTTTGAATGTACCATAGCCGATTATATTCAGCAAGTGCGCATTGATCAGGCCGAGCATCTTCTTGCTTATACAGATCTGCCTATCGGCGAAGTCGCAAAGGCTGTTGGTTACACAGCTGCCGGACATTTTGCTAGCCGATTTTGCAAAATGAAAGGAACATTGCCTATGGAATACCGAAAAATGATGCGGGAACGACAAACCAGTCCTGTCTAATAACATTCACAGAACTGGTTTCCTATGTCTTCAATACTCTGTGCTATATCAGCATTAATACCTAGAGCTCTATTCGCGAGACTTTCTGGAACAACTGCCTCATCCATATTAAGACGAATCAGGCTGATACTGTCATGTTCTTTTGCCATCTTTTCAAATGGAAAACGTATGATAGTTGGGGTATTAAACCCTACTCCAAGTTCCAGTAGCACCGTCTTTTTATTTTCACATTTATTCAAAAACTCTCCAAAATTCTTTTCTGCTTTATACCATGCATCATCTTCTACAAAATACTGATCACATCGGAGGTTCATTGTCATCGGACCTCCGCACACCGGACACTTTGGTACCATATAGGATGGAACCATGCAATCTCTTCTCGCCTGATGCATCTGGTTTACCATCTTTATATTATCATATACTTTGCTATGGCAGCCGCGAAGACATTGAATAGAACCATAATCTCCCTGCGTAGCAAAAATCCTGTCATCTCCGAAACCAGCCTTATAAAATTGATGATCCGCATTCGTGGTCAATACAAAATACGACTTATCTTTTACAATTTCATGAAGCATTTTATAAAGCGGGAGAGCTTCTGGCTCAATGCGGTTCACATAGACATGTTTTGACCAATACCCCCATCGGGCTTCTTCGTTTGGGAATGGATAAAAACCTGCACGATACATATCTGTCATTCCATATTTTTCAATAAATTCTGGAAAGTTATCTACAAATCTTTTTCCGCTATAAGTTAGGCCTGCCGCTGCTGATAACCCAGCTCCTCCACCAATCAGAATATACTCTGCTTCTTTTATCATGTGGACTGCTTTCTTAATCTGTTCTTCATAAGGCATTTTTTGAAATATATAATTTGAAGCAGACATACCACTTAAAAATTCCCGAAATGTCATAGTCTTATTCCTCCTTAAAATAATCTTTCAAACTAACGGTATTGTTTTTGATATAATACTTTGTCCAAATCCTTATATACATTAAAAATAATACGATCAAACGCTTTTTCATACTTGTCTAGAAATGTGGTCACAGTCTCCACAGCGATCTTTGCTGCCTCATCATTTGGAAAATGAAAAACTCCTGTTGAAATGCAGCAAAAAGCCACACTTCGAATATGGTTTTCCACACAGCACTTTAAGATACTTTCATAACAATTACTTAATTTTTGTTTTAATCGAGCATTTAGTTTGTACGCAACAGTTGGTCCCACTGTATGAATCACATACTCAGCTGGAAGGTTAAATCCTTTTGTCAGCACTGCCCGGCCTATCGGCTCTTCATAATCAGTGCCATGTATTTCCCTCATCCTATTCATATATGCGTCACAGGCAAATCGAAGCTGAATACCAGCAAAAGTATGGATACAATTATCTATACATGTATGCATAGGAATAAAACATCCTAACATTTGGGAATTTGCGGCATTTACAATAGCACCTACCTTTAGTCTGGTAATATCACCTTGCCAAATTGATATTTTATCCGCATATTTAGCAGTACTTCCAAACTCTTTCTGAACAGTTGGAATATCCCTCAAAGTGACAATGCCTTTTTCCTGTATCCGCTCTTTCAAATACTCATCCTGCATGTACAATACCTCTTCATTCATATGCTGCGGCGCACGTATATTCATAAGAGAACGAAGTGCTACTCGTTTCTCTTTTGTTGAATTTCCCACTTCCAGATTTTGGTATTGTCCAGAATCGATTTTAAATTGTTCAATCAGATAATCTAATCTTTCTTCCTGCTTCAAAATATTCTCTCCTTATCATTTTTCAATTTTTATTAAATATTAAGCAATAAACCAAGTATCGTTGATAATAGAATATAAAACAATAACGCGCAATGTAAAAACCAAATTTACTTATTTCTCACATTACGCGCTATCGCAAGGATTCATTAGTATCTTTGTTCTAGATTTGAAACAACCCTTAAAGTATATCCTTAAAACTCATAAGGTGGATTGCCGGAAAAATCTGCAATTACTCCATGGGGATTTTCAAGATAAAACACTTCAAATGCCGGATTATCTGCTGTCTGGTAATTTTCCTTTACAATTGGATTCTCAAGTGCTGCTTCTTTGATTGCCTTATCGTCTACAAATACTGCCTTACCACTAAGACGGATCCACTGATATTCAGAGGAAGAAACACAGATTTGGATGTACGGATTCGCCTGAAGCTCTTTATAAACCTCCTTAAAATTACCTGTATTGAACCATAGCTTTCCATCTTTTTCAAAACTGAACATAAATGGACGACACTTTGCCTTACCATCAAGGCTTACTGTTGCAAGATACTGAACTGGGTTTTCTGTTAAGAATTCTGATACTTTACTCATTTTATTTACCTCCAATATGTAGTTTACTTTTTCCAAAAACATAAAGTCATTCCTTTTTGTTGTAACCATGTCTGTTACAATAGATAAGATAGCACACCCTCGTTGTAATGTCAACCCATACAACGGTTTATTTCAAAAAAGTTGTAACCATTGCATCTACAACTAGAACATGATAAAATATGAAACAAATAAATACATTTATGGAGGTAATATATGCAATTTTCATCAAGATTAACAATCGCTGTTCATATTCTACTTTGCATTGAAGAATTTAAAGATGAAGAAAAGGTCACATCAAACTTTCTCGCAGGAAGCATTGGTGTTAATCCTGTCATAGTAAGAAATATATTAGGCCAGTTAAAAGAGGCCCAACTTGTTCATGTAGCTGCTGGTGTCGGCGGTTCTAGACTTGCAAAAGATTCTTCAGATATCACTATATATGATATTTTTGAAGCTGTAGAAGACTCCAGTGAAGGACTCTTTCACTTTCATGAAAATCCAAACCCAGAATGTCCGGTTGGAAAAAAAGTACACGCAGTTTTAGATGAACGACTTCTTGAAATACAGAATGCTATGGAAAACAGTATGCGTTCTATGACAATCCAGTCTATAATTGATGATATGAAAGGGAAGTAAATTTAGAAAAAATATAAGCAATGTGATATCTTTCTTTGTTTACTCATAATAATCCCTCCTGTTAACTGATACTCCAGCCTTCGGCTTTTTGCCTGATTTCAATAAATCGCTTATATACACCGTCCTGTTTCATAAGCTCCATGTGCGTTCCTTGCTGGGCAACCCTTCCGTTATCTATTACCAAAATCTGATCTGCATTTTCAATCGTAGCAAGACGATGTGCAATTGTAATAATTGTTTTTCCTTTCGTTAATTCAGAAATTGCTTCCTGAATCAAATGTTCATTTTCAGGATCTATGCTGGCAGTCGCCTCGTCTAATATGATAATCGGTGCATTTTTTAGCATCGCTCGTGCAATACTGATTCTTTGTTTTTCACCACCAGACAGTGTTCCACCGCCTTCCCCAATAATCGTCTCGTATCCATTTGGTAAGACCTTAATAAAATCATGACATCTGGCGGCTTTTGCAGCCGCATATACTTCATCATCCGTGGCATCTGGTTTTCCAAATCGAATATTATTCATAATAGTGTCATGGAACAAATATACATTTTGAAATACCATAGAAATATTTTGAAGCAAACTATCACAGGTAAATTCGCGCACATTATAACCACCTACAAGGACGCTTCCCTTTTTGACATCATAAAATCTGGCAATCAGATTGCAAATAGTGGTTTTTCCACTCCCCGAAGATCCTACGATCGCGGTGGAAGTTTTTTCGGGGATCGTAAAGCTCACATCTTTTAAAATTGTTCTCTCATCATATCCAAAATCTACATGACAAAATTCGATATCATATCTGTTTAAAGAGATTTCTTTCCCATCTTTGTCTATGTAATTCCCTTCTTTTAATGCATCTATCTGATCCATCGCCGTATCGATCACACCCAATACATGCGCACTGTCACTAATTGATTCCAAACCACCGAAAATACTGAAAGAAAAGAATACAAACATTAACATAATAGGAAATGACATTTCACCGCTTAACCCCAAAAAACAAGATGCTCCTGCCATAGCAACAGAGGCAATTTTCAGTGCCAAAAGATGTAGACAGTTTGATGGAACAAACCCCCATTCAATTTTCAGACAAATATCGCGACAGTCACGACATGCCTGTTCCATGGCTGCCATAGAAGCACCTCCCTGACCAAAAGATTTTACAACCGAAAGTCCTCTGGCATATTCTAACGTGGCAGCTGTCAAATCTCTTCCGGCTTTTGCTGATACAGGAGCATTTTGGGTACTATGTTTCGATACGAGCAACAGAAATAGAAACGATAGCGCGGCTCCTGCCATGGCAATCAGTGATACATAGGGACTAAAATATAGCAGACAAAGAAAAATACAAAGAAAATTCAAATATCCACCAACAAAACTGTCGATCATACGCATTCCCATATTTTCCAAGGAGTGAAGTCCAGTTGTAATCGAATTTAAAATATTTCCGGTATCTGCCTGTTGAAAATAGCCAAGCGACACTCGTTTTAATGCTTCTCCAATTGCCAATCTTTCTTTTGCTACCAGTTCGTAACTTATGGTTTCCTGAAATCTTGCACGCAGATAATCAAATAAAAATCTCATAAATACAAAAACTACAATCAATACAACGCTTTGCCATATCCATTTTTTGTCAAATTCTGTGCCATTTTGTGCACTTTCAATCAGCAAACCAACGGTATAAGCTGCCACCATTACAGGCATAGCCATAAACCAGGTAGAAAAGAATGAGAATACAAATCCAATATACAATCTACCCTTGAATTCCCCACACCAATCGATGATTCGTTTTACTGTTTTAAACATTTGCAAACTCCCCCTTTCTGGTGTTTGATTGCAGTGTTATTATCGAATCTTCAAAAATATTTTTGGCAGATGAGACGGACCATGCTTTAGCACCAATATGAGCATTCCACATTTTGTTATATAATGGACAATCCATAAGTAATTGCTCCTGTTTGCCCTGTGCTAATAAATTTCCGTTTTCCAACACAACAATATTATCCGCATTCTTTATAGTAGAAAGTCTGTGAGCAATCACCAGCAATGTTTTTCCTTCTGTTAGTGCAGAAATACTTTTTTGAATCTTTTCTTCATTCTCTGGATCTGTAAATGCAGTGGCCTCGTCAAGAATAACAATTGGTGCATTTTTAAGAATCATACGGGCAATGGCAATGCGCTGTTTTTCACCACCAGAGAGACGTTTTCCTGCTTCTCCTGCCGGAGTGTCGTACCCCTGAGGCAATTTTAATATAAATTCATCACACTGTGCTGCCTTTGCTGCCGCAAAAACTTCTTCATCGCTTGCCTGCGGATTGCCAAGTCGAATATTCTCTTTTAAAGAACAACGGAATAAAAAGTTTTCCTGTGTTACAAAACTGACTGTATCCGCAAGTTGTGAAAGAGGCATATCTTTGATATTGACTCCTCCAATAGATATTTCACCGTCAGTCACATCCCAAAAGCGTGCAATCAATTTCGCAATTGTCGATTTTCCTCCGCCGGAAGGACCTACCAAAGCCGTAAAACTCCCCTGTGGTAATTCCAAATTAATCCCATGCAACACTTCTTCCGATTGATTTCCAGTATAAGAAAAATGAATATTTTTCAATTCCACATCATACCCCCATAATAAAGATCTCTCTAAAGGTTCTGATAATTCAGGCATTGTCAAATAGGTCTGTAATTCTTCTACTGTCATTTGTACACCTTTTATGCTGTTTCCAAATACCTCTAATTGTGCAAGCGAAGTTACCATAGACATAGAAAGCATGACGCATAAGGCTGCCTGTGAGGCTGTAATTGTTCCTCTCGATGCCAACAGCAGATTAACGGGTAAAGTTCCAAGCATTGTTGACGGAAATAAAGCAAACGCGAGTTTCATTGTAATCCATGTGGAGGACATCCATTTCACGACAAAAGTCTTATAATTTTGAATCGCATCTGCATATTTTTCATAAGACTGTCCTGTTCGTCCAAAAGCTTTGATCACTTCAATTCCCTCGATATATTCCACAATTGTGCTGTTCATATAGGCATTGGAAGTATTATATTTGTCAAAGTTTTTACCGCTGATCTGGAAAGTCAACATCATACATACAAACGAAAATGGGACCGTCACAAGTGATGCCAATGCAATTCGCCAGTCAATCATGAGCAGTGAAATAAAACTGACCATTGGAAGCATAATATGTCCACATCCCTCTGGGATCATATGTGCCAGAGGTGGCTCAATGTCCTCAATTTTGTCCACCATAATATTTTTGATTTCACCGATAGAATGAGCTGTTACCTCACCTAATGGAGCATGCAAAAAGCGATCTGCCACCTCAATTCGCAGCTTTTCCAAAATGTGATAAGCAGCATAATGCGAAAGTCCTGTAGAAAAACCAAAAAGCAACACTTTCACAAAGTATGCTGTCAATGCTATCCCACACCACACCAAAATCACATCCTCATTGATACTTTCTAAAATAAATTCATCGATTATCTTGTACATGCAATAATACGGTATTACTCCCGAAACAACACTGATCATCGACAAAATCACCGAACCAATCAGCTTATTTTTGCTTCCTGACGCATAATTCAAAAGACAGGAAAACCAGTTTTGATTCTTTTTTTCTTGATTCATAAAAATAAAACACTCCTTTCATTTGAAATAACAAAAGCGGACAAGTCCGCTTCGAACTCCCTAAATCCCTCAATCCCTAAGGGACTTGCTTCGCTTTGTGCGCCAGATGCAGACTGCTGTAAGCAGTCACATTACCTTATGCATCTGGTCGCATCCTCGCGGAGCGTTTTTTATTTCATAGGAAATTACAACGTGATTTCCTATGAAATAAAAAATGGATAGTGTACGATCACACCATCCACATCATAAATGATTTTCCTGTTTTTATCTGCTCCATCCAGACTGCCCTGTCCTTATCTGACAGAACTTTTTCATTTTATTTTTCTTATATACGATTACGGTATTGCGTTGGCGATGCACCCATTACTTTACGAAAAGCAATTGCAAACTTACTCGGACTATCATATCCAACGCGTCCGGCAATTTCTGACACATTCATATCACGTTTTGTTTTTAAAAGAACTGCCGCCTGATTCATTCGATATAGCAATAAATAATTTCCAATTGTCGAACCAAACACAGATTTAAAGCATTTCTTCATTGATGTCAAAGGAATATCAAACTTCGCTGATAAATCTTCTTGTGTAAAATGCTCATCTATATGCAAAACAAGAAATTGCTGAATCGCTTTTACTTTTTCTATCTGGGTTTTATAGAAATAGGGTTTTTCTTTCGGGTTATCTGGCAGTTCTAATGCTTTTAGATATAAAAGTAGTTCCAAAACTTTAATTTTGAAATACGGACGTTTAATCTTTTCCGGTACAGCGTACAATTCACCAAAAATATGCTCGATTGAACAAGCATTGTGAATAACCATCGGATAAATATCGGGACAATATTTTTCCTGCAATTTTCGCAAATTAACAGCAAAATCTTTGATTTCTAAGGGCAGAGATTGACAGGCAATGTCCATATCAAAGGATATTGTTGCACCATGATAATGCGAAAGGGGCATTTCAAAGTGTCCGGCATGCGTAAGTCTTCGGTCAAGCTTTAAATCTCCTGCCTCCACATAGGAGAAAGCATCATTTGCAGCTGGATATTCCAATCTTCCCTCTCGACAATGATCAATGCAAAACATATCACGCATCGGCTTGAACTCACTGTCATAATAGTGCATATGAAAATCATTATAGGACAACGTAACACCTGGGAAAACCTCATAAATAGTAATGGTTCCTTCTCCTGTTTCATTACGAAGTTGATAAACGCTGCATCCATCACTTTTTGCCAACCTTGCGGAATCATCCCATTCCAAAAATTCATTGTACATTCGTTCGCTCCATTTATCTTTCATTTCTACTATCTATTTTATTTCTATGTGAAATAAAACTGTGATTTTATACAAAATTCACTTTTAGTATACCAAAAAGCTCCATCTCTGTCTGTCCCGAATTGCCTTCTCAGTCCCAAACCGACACGGAAAAATCGGCTGTTTTACTCTAATCGTCTATTCCACTATATTATCAGGTGTCATTATACATAAAACAAGTATCATAAAAATGCTGCATCATAGCTTCAGAAAACCATAACACAGCATTTTTATTTCATTATACGTTAATCTATAAATTTATACAGATATGCAATTAATTTTGTTCTTCAGTAAAATATTATTGGGCTTAATTTTTCAAATTAGATAACTCCTATTAGTTCGATATGTTGTCAAATATCTTCTTTATAAGGAATTCCTGCTTGTGCCCCTTTTTTAGTTACAGAAATCGAAGCTCCTCTTGAAGCCAAACGAATGGACTCTTCGAGCTGATTTCCTAGACTCAATGAAGATGCTAAAATTCCATTAAAAGTGTCCCCAGCTCCAGTTGTATCTATCGCTTGCACTTTTTCCGCTGATAATAAACGGGTATTTCCATTCTCTATCCAAGCCACACCTTCTGCTCCCAGAGTCACAATTGCTTGTACATTTGGAAATCGTCTATCCCATTCCTGTAAAGACTTTTGAATATCACTCACTTCAATTTCATTATATTGACATATATCAATAAATTCCGTTTTATTGGGCGTCATGATATCCACATACTCTAATAATTCAAACATATCTTCTCTAAATGGCGCAGGATTTAATATTGTTTTGATGTGCTTTTCTTTTGCTATTTTGAATAATTCCAAAACTGATTTTGTTGGAACTTCCAGTTGGGCCAAAACAACATCTGTATTTTCCAAAACATCTTTATGTCGAATAATATAATCCGCATCGACTTTTTGATTCGCTCCAGTATTTACCACTATACAGTTATCATTCGCAATGCGGAAAACATTAGCCATTCCCGTAGGAATATCCTCTTCCCTTTCGATATGCTCGACGTTGATTCCTTCTTTATGGAGAGTTGAAATAATCCTCTTTCCAAAATCATCTTCTCCAGTTTTTCCTAAAAATACAGTGTCAGAACCCATTCTTGCAGATGCAACCGCCTGATTAGCACCTTTGCCTCCAATCGAGCAACTAAAATTGTCTCCTAAAATTGTTTCTCCTATTTTCGGAACAGATTTTAATTCTGTACACAAATCCATATTCATACTTCCCAAAATAACAATTCGGTTCATCATTATCCTCCTTCTTATGATTGTTACTTTCTTTTTGATTCTAAATAAGCCATTACTTCAGGATACTCTTTATCCAACTTATAGAAGAACATTAATACAATAATAATAATACCGATAACGAGAGGAAGCCAAACAAAAATAAATTCAATAACCTGAATTACAGCCATGGACTGATTTGCTGCTCCTTCCACATAGCCTGCAAAGCCTAAAAGCCAACCAATGGATGCGCCGGCAAGAGCATTTCCAATTTTTTGACCAAATGTAGCAGCACTATAGATAATCCCTTCTACACGATTTCCACTTCTGTATTCCTCATACTCCATAGTATCAGCAATCATAGCAAAAATACTTCCAAACATAGCGCCCATACCCAGACCAGAAGCACCAACACCTAACATTAAGACTATCATATTACTGCTAGGACCTAACAATAAAATGAATTGTCCTCCAACAATAATAAATCCAGAAACCAAACAGATATTTCTTTTCCCAATCCATTTAATAAACGGAGCTGCAATAATAACTCCCAGCAATTCAATAATATTACGCAATGTAAACATCAAAGCAGATAAATCTGGATTATGCAAAATATATTTTGCATAGTAAGTATATACTCCCATAAGAGAATATCCAAAGTTTAATACCACACTAAAAGCAATAACAATCAACCAATACTTATTTTTAATCAAAGAGGCAAGAATCTCTTTAATCGTTGGACTATCCTTGGCAGATTTTTCTACTTCTACATTTTCGACATCTTCGCTCACAACATTACCACTATTGACTCTTTCTTTGCAGAATCGGAATGTAATCAAAAATAGACAAGTTCCTAAAACACCTAGTATGCCGAATGTAATCATCCATCCTTTCTGCCCTGAACCAAATTTTTCAACCATAGGTAATGTAACTGCCGAAATCATGATAGAGGCAGCATAAGCCGCAATCATACGGAATGTATTTAAAATTCCTCGTTCTACCTGGTTTTCTGTCATCAATGAATTCAAAACACCATATGGAATATTGATAGCAGTAAATATAACGGTTGTTGATAAGTTATATGTTATAAAAATATACGCTACTTTCCAAAACAAAGTAGTATTTGGTACTGTGAATAACAATAATGTTGATATACCAAATGGAATAGCCAGCCAAAGTATCCATACCCTTGCTTTTCCATGTTTGGAATGAACTTTCTGCATCAGATAACCTACTGAAATATCGCTGATAGCATCAAAAATTCTTGAAATCAGGAAAATAGTACCAACGATGGCTGCAGGAATTTGAACAATATCTGTGTAAAAAAACGTCAGATAGGTCGCTACGCCCGCATAGACAATATTACTCGCAAAATCTCCTAAACTATAAGCAATTTTTTCTCCAAATGAAATTATTTGTGTTGAAGTCTTATTTTTTTCTATTTGCATGCTCAAGCCTCCTTTCTTTACATAGAGAGTTTTTTGAATAAATCAGCAAATAACGTATCTCTATGAATGTAATAGACATATTTAATCAGATGACGATTTTCTTCAAAGGAATAAGATCCATCTGAATGAATGACTGGACAAGGGACATATTTATCATACATAAAGTTTCCATCTAATAGCCACGCCACAGCAGTCACATCCCATATTGCACGACTCCATGTTTTCTCCATTCCATCCACTTTTGCCTCATTCTTTGTCACATCAATTAAATAGTCACACAATTTATTTTTTCCTCTTAACCAATATTCCAATTCAGGACCAGTTGTCGTAAAAGCAGAAACGACTCCCATACAAGGTAGTTGAACCATAGCAATTCCTGAATCAAAAACAACTTTTGCTGCCAGAGTGTCCTGCATTAAATTAAATTCTTCATTTGGACATCCTTCATAAAACAGGTTGAAAGATTCATCATTACACCAATCATGAGCATGGCCACCCAACCAGACCAATACAATTTTATCAATAATAGACGGTTCCTGTATTATTGCAGATGCAATATCAGTTAGCGTACTAATGCAGACAACATAGAGAGGGTTATCTTCTGAATAAAGTTTCGCCAACTCCACTAAATGTTTGGAAGCATCTGAAATCACAGGCGTATGGATATCTTTTAACATTTCTTTAGAACCCTTAAATACAATACCATTAAGTTCCTCCCGATTCATTAGTTTGAGGACTTTAAAAATCTCCTCATAGCTTTTTTGCATCCCTTCTTCTGCCGAACAAACTTTGTAATTATAAAATGGGGCAGCATATACAGCCTTTAAATTTAATTTATCCTGTGAATTGATAAGATACGCCAATGCATATTGGTCATCAATTTCATTAAATGTATCCGTATCCAACACGACATCAATCTTTCTTTTTGGTTTCATCAATTTTTGAATATTATTTACATATTTCATTTCCATGTTTTTTCCTCCTATTTTTGCCTAATCAACCCGCTTTTTGTTGTAGAAAGATTCCTAAATAACTTTTAGTTCTTTTCACTTTGCTGTTACTCAAATTTCTCCTTTCTTTTCTTCACACTTAGGAAAACATTTTCTTCAACTATTTTCTTTATGCATACATACTACATCATATTGGTTTATATGTCAACACAGAATGATTAATTTTATTCAAGAAAAATATTTTCTTATAATATT
>JAUNIX010000001.1 GCA_030523275.1 Lachnospiraceae bacterium | reverse complement strand
TGTCGATATAAAACATCATACCGAGCATATCATTCTTCTTATACCAGTCAGGTTCAATCTCTCTGACATGGTCGAGTACTTTAAGGCTGTCCCTACGCTCATCGTAAAAGACTTTCATCTGCTCACACAGCTCTTTAAACATGGCATCATTATTATAAAGTTCTGTATACAACCATTTAAGTTCATCAAAATGCCTGTCAAATCTCTTTTCATATAATGTTTCACTTTTTTTCATTTTGGTCTCACTCCTTTTTATGTGCTTGCCTTGTACTTTTCGGTAAAGAACAAAGCGGAGCTTTTTTATTTCATAGGAAATTACGTTGTAATTTCCTATGAAATAAAAAAGGGGCTTTGCTTTATGCAACAGCCCCTCTTGAAACTTCCAAAATAATCTGAAAGACCTAATAATTATTTATGGTATCTCGCTCGTAATCTAATAATTATTTTTAGTTTGCAATTGTCTGTTCTGTTGACTTATCAAATACATGGATTTTATCAACGTCGATCGCAAAATCAACAACATCACCGGTTCTAGCTTTTGTTGTTGAACTTACTCTTGCTGTCAGTTTATTCTGACCTGCTTCTGAGTATAAGTATACTTCAGATCCTAATAATTCATAAACATTTACTTTTGCTCTGATGACTGCAGAATTTTTGTAAGTTGCTTCTGCTTTTTCTGTCACATCTTCTGGACGAATTCCAGCGATTACCTGTTTTCCATTATAGTTACCAGCAATTAATTTCTTTGCTTTACTTTCAGGTAACTTAATTTCAACATCATTAATCTTTAAGTATACATCATTACCTTTTACTGTGCATACTGCTTCAAGGAAGTTCATCTGTGGAGATCCAATAAATCCAGCTACGAATAAATTCTGTGGTTTATTATACAGATTCTGTGGGCTGTCTACCTGCTGAATGACTCCATCTTTCATAACAACGATTCTTGTTCCTAATGTCATCGCTTCTGTCTGGTCATGTGTTACATAGATAATTGTAGCGCCAAGACGTTTATGAAGTTTAGAAATTTCTGTACGCATCTGAACACGAAGTTTTGCATCTAAGTTTGATAAAGGTTCATCCATTAAGAATACTTTTGGATTACGTACAATCGCACGTCCCATTGCAACACGCTGTCTCTGTCCACCAGATAAAGCTGCAGGTTTACGATCTAATAATTTCTCTAAATCAAGAATTTTTGCTGCTTCGCGAACCATTTTATCAATTTCATCTTTTGGTGTTTTTCTTAATTTTAATCCAAATGCCATGTTATCATAAACAGTCATATGTGGATATAATGCGTAGTTCTGGAATACCATTGCGATATCTCTATCTTTGGATTCCACATCGTTCATTAATACACCATCAATCTTGAATTCTCCAGATGAAATATCTTCTAATCCTGCAACCATTCTCAAAGTTGTTGATTTTCCGCAACCAGATGGTCCTACGAAAATAATAAATTCTTTATCTGCAATCTCTAAGTTAAAATCTTTCACTGCTTTATATCCATTTGGATATTCTTTACATATATTCTTCAAAGATAAACTTGCCATCTTTCTTCCTCCATTAAATTTATATTTGGTTAAATCGTACTATCTTCTTACTTTATGGTAATTATCCATTTCTCTAATAAAATCATCGTTTGGCTCGAAATAGATTAATTTTGAATCGATCTTCATCGTATAGACTTTTGTATTCGGAATTCCCGATGTACAATCTAGTTTGGAAATCCCCGGCTCATCCTGTCGACCTTCGGTTAGATATTCCACGTCCTTGCGATGACCCTGAAATAGTACCTTCCGTTTGCATTTACGAATAATTTTTGATATTTCCAGATCTCCATTCACATACTCAAATTCGTATTCATACTTCCAATTGCGGAAGATAATAAATTCTGCAATCAGCATCGGAACAACAAGAAACCAGAGTGCCGGGATCAACAATGAGTCGAGAACCAAAACCACTGCTGCCGATATACCAATTGCTTTAATCAAAAGTCTTTTCCGTGAAATTATATACGGCATATCCCATTCTAATACAACATCTCCCATTTCTTATTCCTCCTTTGCAATTAAATGATACTGAACGGATTCATATTGTCCGATTACCGGTACCGGAATACCGGCTTTCATCAATATTTTTCCTGAATATAATCCTTTTTCTCCTTCAATTTCATACAAGGTTGTAGCTTGAAGTCCTTTCACTTTCAAATAAATCTGCGGTTCATTAAATTCTTTATCGGTTAATACAAAGCTGACTAATGATTCCTTTTTATCTTTTGATACATGCTGCCAGGCTACATATCTGGTATCATCATATGGACTGGTCAGTCGATAATAATCGCCATCCGCAATCAGTGAATAGTATTTCAAATACTCTTTTACCTGACTTCTACATGTCGCTTTTTCCTCATCAGTTAGTTTCGTTGCATCCAATTCGTAACCGAGAATGCCATCCATAGCAACAACACCTCTGGTCTCAATTGGTACCGTTCTTCCTGTCTGATGGTTTGGACATACAGAGACATGTGATTCAATACAGGAAATCGGATAAACAAAGGATGTACCATATTGAATATCTAATCGATTTACCGCATCTGTATTATCGCTACACCAAATCTGTGGATGATAGTAGAGCATGCCCGGATCAAATCTTCCGCCTCCACCTGCACATCCGACAAATAAAACATCTGGATGTGTTAAAACAATATGATCTAATATGTAATACAACCCTAGGATATAACGATGGTAAATTTCTCCTTGTTTTTCAGGTTCTGTCACATATGACCATGCTTCTGTAATATTTCTGTTCATATCCCATTTAATATACTCAATGTTGGCACTTTCAATCACCTCATTGATGGAATTGATAATATAATCACAGACATCCCTTCTTGACAGGTCAAGAACAAGCTGATTACGTCCTCGGGTCACCGGTCTTCCGTTAATACTCAAACACCAATCCGGATGTGCACGATATAAATCGCTATCTTCAGATACCATCTCTGGTTCAATCCAAAGACCAAATCGAAGTCCCAACTGATTGATTCGATTTACAAAATCTGTCAATCCATATCTTAATTTATTGGTATTTACTTTCCAATCACCCAGACCGGAATTATCGTTGTCTCTCTTGCCGAACCAACCGTCATCGAGAACAAACAGCTCCACTCCCATGTCCACAGATTCTTTTGCAATATTCAAAAGTTTTTCATCATCAAAATCAAAATAGGTTGCTTCCCAACTATTGATTACGATTGGTCTTAGCATTTTTGTATACGGACTTCTACATAAATTAGAACGGTATACATCATGATAAAGATGTGACAACTTGGAAAAACCTTTATCTGAATATGCAAGTACTACTTCTGGTGCAGTAAATTGTTCGCCAGGTTTTAATTGATAAGAAAAACCTTTTGGATTAATTCCAAACAGAATTCTTGTCTGGTCAAACTGATCTTTTTCTACTTCGCAGCGGAAATTCCCACTATAGACAAGTGAAAATCCATAACAATCTCCATAATCCTCATTGGCCTCATGATCACAAAGAATCACAAAAGGATTATGCTGGTGACTGGAAGCTCCCCTGGTGCTTCCAATCCCTTGCACACCGTATGATACGGGCGTTCTTGTTAATTTTCGTTCCATCGCATGTCGTCCATCAAAATGGATGAAATCAAACGCTGACTCCATATAATCAATCATTACAGACATAATCCGGTTCAGATACATTGTCTTTTCGCCTTGATTGATTACTTTTACTGCTCTGGTAATAATATCTTTTTCTTCAAATACACTATAGCAAAGTACAACGGTTACTTTCGTAACTAAATCCTGCAGCCAGATTTCCAACGTATCCACTGTATCACCTTCAACTGGGAACAAAGCCGGAAGTCCTTCTAGTGCATATTTTCCTTTATAAATCTTATGCTTAATTACTTTTCCCATAAAAGCATAACTTCCATCGCCATTTTTTACTTCAATGCTGCTTTTACGGAAGTCGCAACATCCATCACTGGAAAATTCTTGTGGAAATACATCCAATGAAAATGTACGATCGTTTCCAGCCTCATTTGGATTTGGGGAAAAACCACGATCCTGAGGCTTAATCAAGTAACTTAAATCTTTATCCTCAATTCTTTCTCCATAATACAGATGCAGTAAATAATCATAATCACTGACCTTCATCTGGTATGTACTATGTTTTGTATGCAACACAAATGTTCTGTTTTCTTCCAAATATCTGACTGCCATAATTCAAGCCTCCAATATAAAGTATTATTTTCCTCCAGTCATAGCAACACCTTCGATTAACTGTTTCTGGAATATCAAATACAAAACTACCATTGGAATCATAGCCAAAAGGGAACCAGCCATTAATACCGGGAAGTTTGTACTAAACTGTCCTCTTAATGTTGCTAATCCTGATGAAAGTGTCATCATATTTAAATCTGTATTTACGATCAATGGCCACATCAAATCTCCATATGCAAATACAGCGGTAAAGATAGCAAGCGCTGCCATAGAAGAAGTGGTAAGTGGTACCATAACCTTTGTGAAAGTCTGCCATTGGTTACATCCATCCAACTGTGCAGCTTCCGCGATTTCATCCGGAATACCCATATAAGCCTGTCTTAAGAAGAAGGTTCCGAATGCACTGACAATACCAGGGAATACAAGGGCAAATATACTGTTAGTCAAACCAACTTTTGCCAGCATCTGATACTGTGGAATGATAAAAATCTGTGATGGTAACATCATCTGTACTAAGACGATACCAAATAATAAATTCTTTCCTTTAAAATTCAGCTTTGCAAATGCATATCCAGCCATAGAACTAAATACAACTGCACATACAACACGCCAAAAGATTAATAAGATTGTATTTTTATAAAGTGAGAAGAAAGGCAAACTTCCTAAAGCATCTTTAAAACTATCTAATGACCATGATTTTGGTAAAATCGTTGGTGGAATCTGCATACTTTCAGAAACCGTTTTAAAACTAGTTAAAAACATCCATACGAATGGAAAAATCATGATGATAGAACCGATAGCGAAGAAAATATAAATGCCTATCGTTCTTCTCTTTTTGCTCTTTTCTAATGATGACTTCATGCGATCTCTCCTTTCTATACTTCGTAATTAACCCATTTTTTCTGTCCCCAGAACTGAATTGCTGTTACGATACCGATCAATAATACAGTCCAGATTACAATTGCAGAACCAAGGCCTTTGTTTCCAGTAACAAATGATTCACGATAGAACAAGTACATCAACGACTGTGCATTGTTCAATACTGGGTTTGATTCTTCTACGATCATGTAGATCAAATCATATACTTTTAAGGATGCCATCAATCTTGTAATGAGAACAACGAACAATGTTGGGGATACCATTGGCAGTGTAATATGGAAAAACTGCTGAACTTTTGTAGCTCCATCAAGGCTTGCTGCTTCATAGTAAGATTTTGAAATATTTTGCAGTCCTGATAACAGTAATACTGCGTCATAACCGATCGCACTCCAAATTGCTACGATCGCACATGTAATCATAATAATCTTAGGATCTGTAACCCAGTTTACTTTATGTGCAATCAAAGTATTGATAATACCATACTCTGTATTAAACATCCATTTCCATACCATCGCAACGGCTGCCGGAGCAACTACCATTGGCAGGAAGAAAATAGCTCGAAAAGCAGTTCTTCCTTTAATCTTGGAATTTAACATAATCGCAACGATCAAAGCGACAAATACACCAAGAGGTACTGTTAAAATACAGAAATAAATGGTATTCCATGTTGCACGCCAGAATTCTGCGCTACTAAACATCTCAATATAGTTATCTAATCCCTGCATACGGAATTGACCAAACGGAAGTGTTTTTGCAAAACTTAACTTCAATGTATCAAAGAATGGATAGAAGTTTAAAACAATCAATCCAATGATTGTCGGAGCGACCATAAGATAACCCCATAAGCTTTCCGTTTTTCTTGCTTTTGACATTGTTAATCCTCCTTCCTAATCTTCATCTCTTGCATCATTAATGTATTGATTAATGTGGTCGAGTCCTTTGTCGATGGATACATCTCCGGAATAAATTTTCAAAAGTTCTTCTGAAACTTCTGGTTTCCATGTACTTCTCCATTTGTTATTGACACTCTGAATACTATAATCGAACATATCAACACATTTCTGAACATTTGGTACATAATCGAACTGTTTAAATACATCTACCCATGTATTTTCTAATCCTTCATAAGCTGGAATCGCTGCTCCAGATTCACCCTGGATTCTCTGTCCTTCTTCGCTACCAAAGAATTTTAATACATCTTTTACAACTTCTAAATTCTCACCTTCGGCTGCTGTTGAGTAGCAAAGACCATTAGAGATTGTTGCACGTCCATCTCCAGATGCAGGATTCGGACATTTTGGTAATACTGCTATATCCCATTTTCCAATCATTTCTGGATAGTTATTCATTTCTGATAACAAGTTCCAGTTACCTTCTAAGAACATTGCACCTTCTTCTGAGAAGAATGCTGTTCCTGGTGATGTTTCTGCAAAGTATTTCTGGTCTGGACACCAGTCTTCTTTTTGCAGATTGATGTAAAATTTCATTGCATCTCTTGTTGCTTTCTGGTCAAAAGCGCCTTTTTCTTTATCTTCTGTTAAGATAGAACCACCATTTTGGTATACAAAGTTCCAATATCCTAACTGGTCATCACCGTAAGCCATGTAACCATACTTACCAGTCTTATCATAGATTTTCTGAGAAGCTTCTGTCAGATCATCCCATGTCCAGCTTTCATCCGGATATTTCACTCCTGCTTTATCAAACATTTCTTTATTATAGACAAGACCTACTGTATCTTTATCTTTAGGTACACCGTAAATGTCTCCGTCACTTCCCTGTGCATTTGACAGAGAGATTTCTGAATAGTGATCTTTGTAGAAATTCTTATCTTCGTCATCATAAAGATCTGTTAAATTAGCAAGTTTTCCATAATCTGCATACTTTAAGATTTCATTTGTATGCATCCAGAAAATATCAGGCATTTGATTACTAACTGCTGCTGCTTCTAATTTTGTCCAATACTCATTCCAGCTTGTAACCTGAACTTCAATTTCAACATTTGGATTTTTCTTAGTATAAGCATCGCACATTGCCTGCATACCTTCTTTTTGTGCCACATCCCAGATTTGGAATGTTAAATCCGTCTTTTGAAGTCTTGCTTCCACATGCACAAAGGCCAAGCGCAAGAACCGCTACCAGCAATACAGCAACAAGTTTTTTTAGACTTTTCACAAAACATCCTCCTTTTAAATAAAGCTCTTACAAAATTTCAAAACCTCCTTGCGATATATCAAAATTTTGCAAAAATAAAAATGAAATAAGTTACTTAGTACCGGCCGAATACTATTAAATTTCAGATATATTAACTAAAATATATCTTTTATTTAGTAAAATTATATCAATTTGTTTAACAGTCGTATATGTGTTATCGCTTCCAAAATATATCATAATGCTGAAAAAGTCTTTTAAATGATAATTTGGATGGCATTTTGATATATGGGCATAATTTTACATGATATAATACATTTATACACTATATAACCGAAAGGAATCACATATGAAAAACGTAATCTTTAACATCTTTCCCAATGAGCACTATTTAGATGCAACGCTCTACCAACACGGCTGTGAGCAATGCCTTCCCGCACATTGTTACGGTCCGGCAGTCCGTAGTCATTACCTATTTCATTTTATTTTTAGTGGAAAAGGAATCTTTTCTACATTGGACAAAGATGGTACCACCCACACCTATCATTTAAAGGAAAATGAAGGTTTTTTAATCTGTCCTGGACAAAATACAAGCTACATTGCTGACATGCAAGATCCATGGAAATATGCTTGGATTGAGTTCGATGGACTTAAAATTAAGGAATGGTTGAACAATGCCGGCCTTACATGTGACTGCCCAATTTACCGAAATAATAAGAAAGATTTACTAAAACCAATGAAGGAAGAACTGGAAGCGATCATCTGTCATAAAAATCGTTCCTCGATCTACCAGATCGGGCATTTATATCTTTTTATGGATCTATTGATCAACTCCTCTTTCCATCATAAAAAGATGACTACCGGTAAATTGAAGGATTTTTATATCAGAGAGGCGATTACTTTTATTGAACAAAATTACCAGGATTCGATCACAGTGGAAGATATTGCAAACTTTTGTAATTTGAACCGTAGTTATCTTGGAAAGATGTTTAAAGAAGAGTTAAAGCAGACACCCCAACAATTTTTGATTTTCTATCGCATGAATCAGGCAACCGAGCTTCTTCGCTCCACAGAAATGTCGATCAGCGAAATTGGAAAAGCAGTTGGTTATCCCAATCAACTTCATTTTTCAAGGGCATTTAAAAATGTTTATGGGGTTGCACCGAGTGAATGGCGTAAAGCAAATAAATAAAATCCTATTGACAAAAAAACAGACAAAACTCATTTTTCGAGTTTTGTCTGTTTTTTGATATATTAATCCAGACTCATCCAGTCTAAAAGAACAAATGGACAACGAGAGATGCCAAAGGAATGGCAATGATCGTTCTTTCCAAAAAGCATACGATGATCTCCCAAAACTTGATTGGCGATTTTGTTGCTAACATAACCGTAGCTGTTTCTGAAAAGAAAATAATTTGTACCATGGACACGATCGTCACAAAGACTCTTGCCTGCTCAGAAATGATACTGATTTTACTTCCCATTACCAAAACCGGCAAAAACATCTCTGCAATACCAATCGGAATCGATGGTGCGATCAAATTAACATCCGGAACCTGACAGAGTATTAAGATTGGCTTAAATGCTGTACCTATAATTTGAAAAAGAGGCGTATACTCTGCCAGGATCAATGCGGATACTCCAATTGCAGATAGCATCGTGATTACTTGTGGCAGAATCAACAAACTATCCAGAAAACTGGCCTTGATGTCTGTCACAATTCCTCGGGCAATCCCTGCTCTCTTTACGGCCCTTGAGAATCCTCGCGAAAGAATCGAGGCATCGATCTTTACCTCGTCTTTTCGCTCTGCTTCTGATTGCTCTCTGCCATTATAATAAACATCTTTTTTTCTGGAAATCGGTGGAATTCTAACCATAATAATTTCCATAATAAAGACTAATACGAAACTGATTCCATAGACTTTTACAAAAATATGTCCCAAACCTGCTGTATTAATAACAAGATAGGCAAATCCAATACTAACCGCACTAAATCCAGTCATGATCGCGACCATTTCTTTATCCGTATACACATTTTTCTTCCAAAGTCGATTGGTGATCAGCACTCCCAGCGAAGAAGAACTTACAAAGGAAGCAACCGCGTCAAGAGCAGCTTTTCCCGGCACTTTAAACAATGGTCTCATTAACGGTTCTAATAACGCACCAATGATTTCTAAAACACCATAATTTAGTAAAAATGGCATAAAAACAGCACCAACAAGAATGATACCGACAACTCCTAATACA
Organism: Lachnospiraceae bacterium; assembly: GCA_030523275.1. Lineage (GTDB taxonomy): Bacteria > Bacillota > Clostridia > Lachnospirales > Lachnospiraceae > Fimousia. The sequence goes on along the minus strand of JAUNIX010000001.1, from coordinate 157,441 downwards.
ATTGGTGGAATTACACTTCCGCCTGTGGCGTCACCAGTAACTATGACCGGACCTTCAAATCCTGCAACCGTCATTTTCAATGCATATAACATAACATAGAAAAATCCAAGGCCATATAATAACGTATGAATGATTTTGTCATTTTCATATACTCCGGCAAAAGCGGAAGTTTTGTTGTCTTTTTTTATATATTTATAATAAATATGTGCACCGAAATTGGTTCCAGTAATCAGCACTAAAATCCAGTAAGCAAAATTCCCAAACAATCCGACAAACCAATTATAAATAATACTAAATACAATCTCGCTGTCTCCTTGATAAGGAACCGATACAAAAAATACAAAAATACCGATAGCTGAGCAAAGAATCAAACGAATCAGTCCTTTTGTAAACTGACTTTTACTAAATTCAAGTGCATCCAACTCATTCGATGGCATATCCGGATCTATCATCATTTCTTTATTCATATTTCTTTTCCTTTATTTTTTCTTTGTTGCAAGAATTGATAAAAATTCAAATACAAGATTCGCTGCCAGGTATGCTGTAATTTCACCATGATCATATGCAGGTAATACTTCTACCAAATCCATACCAATAAAATTCAAATCTTTTAAACCACGAACCATCTGTAAAGATTCCCATGAAGTAAAGCCACCGACTTCCGGAGTTCCGGTTCCTGGTGCATAGGCAGGGTCTACAAAATCAATATCAAATGTTAAAAAGCATGGTTTGTCGCCTACACGTTCCAATGCTGTCTTAATCAATTCTTCTATTCCCATCTCTCTTACTTTATGGCCTGGAATCAACAACATTCCCAATTCTGCTGCCATTTTGTGTTCATTTGGATCATATAAAGAACCTCTCATACCAATTTGAATTGAATGAGATGGATCAATCAATCCCTCTTCCAATGCACGTCTAAATGGTGTTCCATGATTATATTTTTCGCCAAATACTTCGTCGCAAAGATCAGAATGGGAGTCAAAATGTACCAGTGCAACTGGTCCATGTTTTTTGGCTACCGCACGAAGTTCTGCTAAAGTAATGGAATGATCTCCTCCTAATGTAATTGGAATCGCATCTTCTTTGATAATATCAGCAACGCCTTCCTCAATCGCTTTATAAGTTGGATGAATGTATCCAGGTACGACTGGAAAATCTCCAATATCTCCACCTTTTAGGTTCTCCATTATGTTTACCTGCATTAATACATTGTTTGGTTTCATCATCGCAGAAATATTACGAATTGCATTTGGACCAAAACGAGAACCAGAACGGAAAGAGCTTGCCGTATCAAATGGCGCTCCTGCAATTACAAAATCTAATCCTTTTGCAGAATCCACTTTTGTCATTCTCATAAAAGTTCCCATGTTACAAAATCTAGGTGATGAAAGGGCACTTGCCGGTTGTTTTACTTCGCTCATTAGAATCCTCCTTGTTTTTACATTAAATACATTTGTCTTTCTCTTGAGTACATCTCGTATTTTAACACGGCTGCCCCTATTTCCGCTTATATATATATTCACTTAGTTATATACATATTCATATAACTAAATATCGAATTTTACTGATCAAAACAACTTATTTTGTACACTTATATCCATCTATTAAGTATATTTCCTTTACCTTATATGTACTTTCTTGTATACCTTGATTCCATCTTTTGATGGACGTGCTTCGCACGATAGGTTATACTTATTTTGTAGGTTAAGACTCATAAAAGAAAAGGAAATACGGTATGAAACTGGAACATTTAAGATATGTCGTCGAAATTGCACGTTGTGGCTCTATCAATAAGGCTGCTCAAAATCTCTACTTATCACAGCCCAATTTAAGTAATTCTATCCGAATATTAGAAAAAGAAGTTGGATTTCAAATATTCGTACGAAATAGTTCCGGTGTAAAGTTAACTTTAGAGGGAGAAGTACTTTTGGAATCTTCACAGCGTATTCTAGCAGAAATGGATAAAATTAAAAACATTCCTTCGTTATTTCAAACATATAATGATTTATCCATTACCTCCACGTATTCCTATTTGTTCATGCAAATTTTCCTTGCCTATCAACGAAAATTTCCGGTACAAAATATACGGGATAGTTTTAAAGAAACGGGATTAAAACAGACATTCGCAGATTTAGTAACACAAAAATATCGTATTTGTATTTTTTATTGTTTTCAAAGCAGACGCGTTTACCATCAAAAAAGAGCGGATCAATATAATTTAGATATGATTCTACTTTATGAAAGTGTACCAATTGAGGTTCTTGTCTCAACATACAGTCCTTTTGCCACAGAAAAAGCATTGACATTTGAAGAAATCAAAAAACAGCATTTAATTGTTTATGAAGATTTTGATTATGAAGACTGGCTTGGTATGCTTCATATTCCAAAAAATCAACAGGTGACAAAGATTTTTGATCGCAGCGGTCTAAAAGAAACCATTTGTAATTCTGATGCCATCGCGATTATAAAAAAAGGAAGCATCGACACCGATATGGACACCTGCTGTCTCACACTTCCTATTTCTGACTTTTGCCCAAAACTGGATATTTATATGTTAAAACAGAAAAATTATCAGTTAAGTTCAAGAGAAAATCAATTTATTCAGTTTTTTAAAAAGCAATTGGCTCTTTATTACAAATTGCAATAATTCATTCATATTATATCGCTATGGATTCATTCATATGTCAAACAATGCTTTCTCAATTTAGAACCAAGCATGTTTTTTACATGCCAAATAGATTCCATCTTCTGTATTTTTTGCAGTAATATAATCTGCTCTTTGCTTTAATTCGTCACAGCCATTGCCCATTGCCACGCAGTAAAACTGCTCGTCAAACATACACAGATCATTGTAATCGTCACCAAAAACAACGACATCCTCCGTTTTACCACCTACATAGTTCAACATGCGGAAAATACCTTCCCGCTTAGCATCTGGTTGAAACATCAAATACTCTGTTTCAAAACGTAAATGTCCAACTGTATCTTTTAATGTCAATTTCTCTTCTTCCTCTTTTGGAATCGAAATATACATCTTATAAATCGTATCCTGATTCGACGGATCAAATGTATCATCTATGATATATGTAGTTGGCTCTTTTCGAATCCCTGCCTGCTCATAAAACCGAAAATCTCTTCCATAAATTTTTTTCGAATCATCCAAAGCAACCATTACCCCATAACCAAGTTCGATTGCCTGACGATAAATTGCAAGCGATTTTTCATAATCAATTGGTCGATTTTCTTTTAATTCATCTGATAACACAATTCCATGTCCTCCATTACAGACCATATGATGAATCCCCTGTTCCTTGCGAAATGGTTCTGCTTTATAAAACGCCCTACCAGTTGCAATCGATACAAAATGCCCTGCTTCCTGTAATTTTTTAATTGCCTTGGCTGCAGAAGGAATCATCTGTTTTGTCAAATCATCGGTTAATGTTCCATCAATATCAAAAAAGAAATATTTTTTATTCATTGGTTACTCCTTCGTATTTTTTATATAAAATATTATATCAAAGCAACATGTCCTGTATAAAATTTTATTTTCATACAGGACATTTCAACTATGCTGCACCAGATTCTCAGCATCGCCTTGCGTGTTATTGTTTTATAGATGGATACTTTTTCTACATTTTAGCATTATTATATATCCGGTGCATTTATTTTATTAATCCTTTCCGTAAAGAAAAGAGATCAATCTTTTATTCAAATGGATATACCATTCCCCACTGATTTCGTATAGTTGTCAAGGTTTCCATAACATCACTTACAATCTGAAGATTTGCATCTCCACTTTGATTTTGTACGTACTCCTGCATATCTCGAACTTCATATTGAAGGGCTTCTTCGGTTTTCCCTTCTTCAATTATTTCCGTATGTCCATCTTCTGTATACGTAATCGTTGCTTTGGAAGCACGAGGATAATCATAGATTTCAATAAAGCCTTTTTCTCCTGCAACTACACCTCGCTTTGGTTGTTTTGCTCTCATAGTTAACGCCATAACCGCCATTTCTCCATCTGGATTTTTTAGAATGATCCCACTTGTTTCATCCACACCTGTTTCAAAATAATTCGCAGTTGTCAACACAACATCTGGTTTACTCTTCATAAAAAATCTGGCAAATGTTGTCGCATAAACACCAATGTCAAGTAATGCGCCTCCAGCCAATTCCTTTGAAAAGAAACGATTCGTAACATCATATTCTTTGCAGCTGCCAAAGTTTACCTGAACCATTTTTACTTCCCCAATAGCTCCATCTGCAATTTTTTGTTTCAATTTTTTATATAAAGGCATATGAAGTAAAGTCATCCCATCACAGATAACCAAATTTTTTTCTTTCGCAATTTTCACACATTCTTCCAACTGTCTGCTATTTACTGTAATTGATTTTTCACAGAAAACATGTTTTCCCGCTTTTACTGACTGCAATAAAAATTTGTGATGCATACTATGTGGAGTTGCAATATACACAATGTCAACATTCTCATCTGCAATCATTTCGTCCGCACTTCCATACGCCTTTTTTACTCCAAATTCATCTGCATATGCCTGTGCGCTTTCTAAATTTATATCACAAACTGCATAAATTTCACCATTGACTGCATTTAATGCCTCTCCCATTTCATGAGCAATCCATCCTGTTCCCAAAATTCCCCAATTATATTTTTTCACTTTTATTCTTCCTTTCTATTATCTGTATTCCATTTTCACTTGCAATAATTGCCTTTGACGCAATTTGATAAAATAAACTGTGTTCAACGATTCCTGGAATTCTATTCAACTTTGCATTTATCTCATCTAAAGATGAGCTATTTGAAAACCTGACATCCATCAGATAGTTTCCATCATCACTTACGACCAATCCTACCTTTTTATCTGCATGACGTTCTATAACGCTTGCCCCCATATTTTTCAAAGATTTCTTTACAGCTGCTCTTGCAGAACGAATTACTTCTATTGTAATTGGATGATGAAAAGATAACGTTTTATGATATTTTTGTTCATCGGCTAATAAAACATAATTTTTTGCCATTACCGCTACAATTTTTTCTCTGGTATGAATTCCCCCACAGCTTTTTAAAGCATTTAAGTTTTCATCTAACTCATCACAACCATCAAAAGCAATGTCTATCTGATCTGTCATTTCCAAGGATCGAACTGGAATCCGATATTTTAAACATAATTCCAATGTATCCTGAGACGGGGTAACGGCGAGAATCATTTTTTCAGATTTTTCTAATTCTTTAATTAAAAAGGCAATGCTCTGGCCGCCTCCTAATCCAATTGTCATACCATCTTCAATCATTGAAATTGCTTTTTGAGCACATTTTTTCTTCATAATTGTTCTCCTTCTATTCCTGTTGTTCCTTTGGCAATGGTTTTTTAAAAGCTGCCAAAATCAAACATCCAACCACAGAACCAATTAAAATAGAAAGTGCATACATCAATGGATTTCCAATCGTTGGCAGTACAAAAATTCCGCCATGTGGTGCACGCAAAGTACATCCAAAGAACATTGATAAACCACCTGCAGTTGCAGAGCCAACAATACAGGAAGGTAATACACGTGCAGGATCGCTGGCAGCAAATGGAATGGCTCCTTCAGAAATGAAAGATAATCCAAGCAAATAATTGACTAATCCTGATTCTCTTTCCTTTTTTGTAAAACGATTTTTAAAGAATGTAGTGCAAAGTGCGATTGCCAGAGGTGGAATCATACCACCAGCCATAACAGCCGCCATAATCTCAAAATTTCCTTCTGCAAGCTGTGAAGTTGCAAATACATACGATGTTTTATTAACCGGACCACCCATATCGACTGACTGCATACCTGCACAAATAATACCAAGCAATACTCTGCTGGTTCCATTTAAGCTATTTAATGCTCCCGAAAGTGCGCCATTGATTATACCCATTAATGGGTTAATCAAAGTAGTAACTACAGAACCGATCAAAACACCAAACACCGGGTAAATAATCATTGGGCGAATACTATTTAAGGATTGTGGAATTCTAGCTGTCAATTTTTTCAAACCTAAAATGACATATCCCGCTGCAAAACCGGCAAATAATGCTCCCAAAAAACCAGCATTAATATCACCGCCAGCCGGATTTACAAAAGTTACTCCTGCCTTTGCCACAAGACCGGCAACGACACCCACAGCCAGACCCGGACGGTCAGCAATACTCATAGCAATGTATCCTGATAAAATCGGTAACATCATACCAAAAGATGTCTCTCCAATGGTTTTTAAATAAGCTGCGATTGGCGTATTTTTACCAAAGTTTGATGGATCAATACTATAATCATCTAATAAGAATGCAAGTGCAATCAAAATACCTCCGCCAATTACAAAAGGAAGCATATGGGATACACCATTCATCAAATGTTTATAAATCTGTCTGCCAACACTCTCTGAACTTTCCCCGGCACTATCTGCATCTACTGTTCCACTATGATGATAAATCGGCACATTGCCACCCACTGCCTGTTCAATTAATTCTTGTGCATGATGAATACCATCCGCGACTTTTGTGATAATCACTTTTTTTCCATGAAATCTTGCAAGATTTACATTTTTATCTGCTGCTATAATAATGCATTCAGCATTCTCAATTTCTTCAGCTGTAAGTACATTTTTTGCACCATCTGCTCCCTGTGTTTCTACTTTTACCGGAATTCCCATTTCCTTTCCTATTCGTTCCAAACTTTCCGCTGCCATAAAAGTATGTGCAATTCCAGTTGGACATGCAGTTACTGCTAATACGCGATATGTAGCAGAAATCATTTGCTGAGTTTCATTATTTGCTTCTAATACAAATTCTTTTTGATTAATAACATCTAAAAATTCCTCTGGAGAATTTGTCTTCATAAGTGCTGTTTTAAACGCCGGATCCATTAACATCTTAGATAATTTCGCTAATACCTCTAAGTGTTCATTCTCACCATTTTCAGGAGCAGCTATCATAAACATCAAATCAACCGGTTTTCCATCTAAAGCATCATAGTCAACACAATCTCTAATAATTGCTGCCGCTAAACCTACTTTTTTTACATGTTGGCTCTTTGCATGTGGAGTGGCAATCCCATTACCAATACCGGTTGTTCCTTCTTCTTCACGAGCTAAAACATCGTTTTCATATCCTTCCCTGTTTTTTATTTTTCCTGATTTCTCCATTAACTTTGTCAATTGATGAATACTATCTCGTTTTGATAATGCGGACATTTGTAAATCAATTGATCTTATATCTAACAATTCATTAATTTTCATATTATTCTCCTATAATCATTTTGTGTAAATTATTTTCGTATTGTTATATATATCGCGATATTTATTTTTGTATCTATAGTATATGCGCGAAAATAATTATTGTCAATATTTTTTTATTGCAAAATTAATTTTCGTATTGTTGTACAAAAATAGAGTCCATTTCTGGACTCTATGAAAACATTTTTCGTTATATTCTACAACTTTTCCTCTGCAATCAGATCTTCAAATTCACGTACTTTATCATAGCTATGCTTTTGCCCAACCGTTAGGAACAAATATAAAATTTCAATCACAACAGTTGCAGATACACGGGAAAAACAAAATTCATTTAGAAATAATCTTTCCATTGTTGCAGTCTGGATATGATAATCCACAGTATTTCCAACTGTAGAATTTGCATTATTCGTAATTCCTACTGTTAAAGCACCACGTTTCTTTGCCTCTCGTATTACTTGTACTACTTTCTTTGATTCACCAGAATTTGAGATTGCAATCATCACATCGTTGTCTGTCATTGACAATGCCATTGCTAATTGTGTTTCCCATATAGTTGATGCTACTGCCGGAATTCCAATCTGATTTAATTTAAATGCGCCATCTAAAGCAACCGGCAATGTGTTTCCAACTGCTACAAAATGTACACTTTGAGCATTCTCAATACTTTCAAGAATCATTTTTAATTGTTCTTCATCTATAAAAGAAATCGTCTGTTTTAATTCTTCCACTTTATTTACAAAAATATTCTGTAACGACTGAGCAATATCATTTTTTGAAATCGTGTTCGACACCTGAATCTTTGTATCTCCACTGGTAATTTCCTTTGCAAGGCTAATTTTTAAATGATGAAATCCATCCATATTACATTTTTTGCAAAATCTTGAAACTGTTGCGACACTGGTCTTACATGCTTTCGCCAATTCACCAATCGTCATATTCACGACTTCTTTATGATTTTCCAATATATAATCTGCAATTTTTTTTTCCTGTTCATAAAAACTATCATATAATAAACGAATCATATATATAACCGATTGCTGTTTTTCCATATAAACCTCCACATGAAAATTATTTACATGAAAAAATCATACCGATGATAGAAGCTTTTGTCAACCATTATCCGAAATCCGAAAACTTATTGCATTTTTCTTTATATATTGATACAACAATAAGAATAGAATCATCGGTTACGAATCATATTTTTACTGCATAAATAAGTTATTACAAAATATCCACCATAGATGAACACGATTACACCAGCCGTTTCCAAAATGGATTTCATCATTTGGCTCGTACCAAAGGTTTCCAAAATCATATTGCAAAAACGAAGTCCAAAATAAGAATGGATACAGGCAAGCAATAATGGGAATAAGAAGAAAATACCAATTTGTTTTAATAAGGCTCCGGAAATCATTTTTTCATCGACACCAATCTTTCTCAACATATGATAACGCTCTATGTTGTCTGCACTTTCGGATAATTCTTTTAATGCTAAGATGGCTGCACACGAGATTAAGAAAACGATTCCCAGATAAATACCGATAAATACAATCATCGCTCCAAGACCAATACTATTTTCTAAAAGTTGCTTACGAGTTGCACTGATATAATTTACGACCTGTTTGTCTTTGAGCTCTTTTCGCAATGCCCGCTCTGCCTTTGCCTTATCGCCACTCATATAATTACCCACAATGTTGTCGTATTTTATGTAATTTTCATCTACAATGTCATCTGGAACAAGAATAATTCCTGTATTAATATGCTGAATAGCCAACTCCGTAAAACCATCCTGACAGGAGTCGTATTTGGGCTTTAACATATGATCAAACACGGTAATTTTCTCTCCGTTTTTCAGTGCCTGATTACGTAAATCTATCATAGACTGGAAATCCGCTATAATCATGTACTCATTCTCTTTGAGAGTATATGTTTGATTTCCATACAACTTGGCCACACGATTGTAATCACTGATAGACATAATTTCTTCTGGCATTTCATACGTCAATGTAGAATATATCTTTTGTATTTCATTTAGTTTAGAACCAAGTGTATCTCCCAATGTCAATTGATCTGTCGCATATGTTTTATATTCTACATAATCGCCAAGATATTTATCTAGATTAATTCCTGCCTTTTCATATTCAGAAAGAATATTACTTTTGGAATTTTCTACTTCTTTTTTCGTATATCCTTGCTGTATCCAGCTTTTATCTAAATTCCTACGTTTCTCTAACTGTATATCTGCCGGAACCAATTCATTGGCATTTTTATTCATCGAATGATTCATTGATAATGCACTCGATAGCATGCAGATTGTTATAAAAAGCATCAGACAAATAATCATCATTGAAACGACCATCGTATTAATCTTACTGGCAAATTGCCGAAAGACAAAGGAATTTAATCCTCGATAATACACATTTTTCATTGACATTACAATTTTAAGTAACAAACCTGACAAAGACCAAAAAAGGAAAAAGGTTGCCACCGAACCCAAAAGAATCGGCATAAAAATTTTTTCCGGTGCATCAATTTTTTCCAAACCAGATGTCACGAGATAATACGCATATCCCAATGTTACGGCTGAAATAACAAAGATAATCGTACAAATCCAAGGATTTTTCATTCGTATTTTTTCGGAACGTTTCTCTGCCTGCAGTAAATCGATCAGTTTGTATCTTCCCACAGTAATCGTATTGAAAATAATCACGACCACATACATAAGTCCAAAGCAGGAAATCGTCTGTATACAAGCTTCTTTGGAAAATACAAACTGAAACTTCGTCATGTCCGCCTCAAACATATGTGCAACTAAAATACTCATAAACTGAGACAGACAAACACCGAGCACAAGTCCCACTCCCAGAGAAATCAACCCGATCAAGAAGGTTTCTCCAAATAAAATGAGAGAAATCTTTTGTTTGCTCATTCCAAGCAACATATAAAGTCCAAATTCTCGGTTACGCCGTTTAATCAAAAATCTGGTAGCATAAATAATCAGGAATCCAAGAATGACCGAAACAAAGACACTGACACTGGCGAGCATATTCGTCATCATCTTGATAAATTCACGCGTATCCTTTGTCACATTTAACATCACACTTTGTGACTGAATCGCATTAAATACATAGAAAACAGCCACTCCTACAATCAGAGTAAAGAAATAGACTGCATAATCTTTCATACTCTTTTTGATATTGTTGACTGATAATTTAAAGAGCATCGCTAACATCTCCTCCCAATAATGTGACTACGTCTATGATTTTGTCAAAGAACTGTTTTCTTGAATCTGTTCCACGTCTGAGTTCATGGAAAACTTTCCCATCTTTAATAAAAATCACACGGGAAGCATAACTTGCTGTGAAGGAATCATGCGTAACCATCAAAATTGTCGCTCCATTCCAATTAAGATTTTCAAAACTCTCTAATAACATTCTCGCCGATTTTGAATCCAAAGCGCCTGTTGGTTCATCTGCTAATACCAACTTAGGATTGGTAATAATTGCTCTTGCGGACGCCACCCGCTGTTTCTGTCCACCTGACATTTGATATGGATATTTGTCCAATACATCCTCAATGCCAAGCTGCTCTGCTGCCTCCTGTACGCGGCCACGAATTTCCTTTGCCGGTGTATTTTGAATCGACAATGCCAATGCAATGTTTTCATAAGCGGTAAGCGTATCTAAAAGATTAAAATCCTGAAAGATAAATCCCAACTGTTCACGACGAAAACGGTTTAAATCGTTTCCTTTTAACTTTGTGACGTCAATCCCATCAACAAAAATATGTCCGGATGTTACCCGATCGATTGTCGAAATACAATTTAATAGTGTTGTCTTACCGCTTCCGGATGCCCCCATAATCGCAACAAATTCTGACTTTTCTACATCAAACGAAATGGAATCGATTGCTTTGGTAAGATTCGACCTACTTCCATAATATTTTTCAATTTGTTCTAATTTTAATATTGATTTCATAATGTTCAAATCTCCTTTCTATGAAAGCATTGTATCTCTTTTTCATACTCCAGTCGTGCGTCTAACGTTACGAAACCTTACAATTTTGAAAGCTTACCATTCTTTATTTGTCACGTTCTAAATTACGCAAAAAATAATCATTTTTCGCAAACATAATCTGTACATTCGTATATTTTCCCTGTTCTGACTGTATTTTCACCCGATGCCCAAGATTATCACAGAGCTTCTTTACAATATAAAGCCCCATTCCGGTTGATTTCGCATATTGACGCCCATTTTCGCCGGTGAAAGATTTCTTAAATACATTTGCCAGATCACTTGCCGGGATTCCAATCCCATTATCATAGACACTCAGTATAATCTTATCCCTATCTTCTGTTACCGAAAACTGAATATAAGAATTCTCTCTTTGTGCTCTATATTTGATACTATTCCATACAATCTGTCCCAATATAAATTCAAGCCATTTTCCATCTGTCAATACCGACTGCTCTATCTCATCCATTCGAAAATCAATTTGATGCATCAATAAATCTTCTCGATATTTTAAAGCCACCTTTGTAATCACCTTTTTTAAATCTGTCTCTTTTAGCAAGAAATCATTTTCGGTGTGCTCTGAACGCACGTAATATAGCACCTGATCCGTATATTGATCCATGCGTCGTAATTGCTCTTTGTATTTTCCAGCCAACTCACCCCCATGATTGTGAATCATTAATTCCAAACTGGCAAGCGGAAGTTTTACCTCATGCACCCATGTTTCAATATAATTTTTGAAATCCTCCACATTCCTTTTATAATCACCCACTGTTTCACACATGGATTTATTGCACTCATATAACGTCTGCCATAGCAGCTCCCCCTCATAAAAAGAAGGCTGATACAACATTTCTAAAACCAAATATTTTTGATCTAAATAAGCAAGATTTCTCTCCAACTCATCATAAAACCGCTTTTTGCGCATAAAATCCCACAAAAAACCGACAATGAAAGCTAACAAAAATAAAACGGCCAGCATGATGATCAATTGTCGATTCACTTGAAAAATGAAAAGCAATCCAACCATAAAAACGAAATAAAATACTGCCAGTAAGAAAGAAATTCCTTTATCTTGCAAATAATGTTTCACATTCATAATAAAATGTACCCCTGTCTTTTCTTTGTCTCGATCGCATCTGGAAATCCTGCCGATGCCAATTTTGCACGTAATCGACTGATATTTACGGTCAAAGCATTATCATTAATAAATTCATGATTATCCCAGAGATTTGTCATCAATTCATCTCTTGATACGATATTTCCTTGTTTTTGCAAAAGAGTCTGAAAAATAATCATTTCATTCTTTGTCAGCAAAATTTCAATGTCACCATCACTTAGAACACCTCTAGCTGAATTTACATAGAAACTTTTATATTTTTCATTATTTTCACTTCCATTTCGGCTGACCCGCTTTAAGATTGCAGCAACCCTTAACAACAATATTGTCGGATTATACGGTTTGGTAATGTAATCATCTGCGCCATAACTCATCGATAATACTTCATCGACTTCCGAAGTCCGACTCGTCACCATAATAACGGGAATTTCTATTTTTTTCCTAATTTGTCTTAAAAGCATTTCTCCATTTAAGCCCGGAATATTAATATCAAGCAAGATCAAATCTGCCTGTGAATTTACAATCATCTCCTCCGACCGCTCAAAATCAGTCAGTATTTCCGTTGTATAACCAGATGTCTCTAACAACTCTTTTAATTCCTGGCAAATCGCCTGATCATCTTCCACAATCATAATTTTATACATAAAAATGCACCTCCGATATCCTATCTGTCGATATTATACCATGAGATGCACGACTGTCATCTTACAATAATGTAACTGTTATAAGAATTTTATGATTGATTTCCTCCATTTTCTGTATATCTTTTTGCTACCTCCTGCCAATTAATAATCGAAAACCAATTCTTAATATAATCTGCTCTGACATTGTAATATTTCAGGTAATAAGCATGTTCCCAAACGTCAAGCGGAAGCAACGGATAGAGAGACATTGCAATCGGGGTATCCTGATTGGCTGTCGTAATAATCGATAATTTCTTTTGCGGGTCCATTACCAGCCACGCATATCCCGAACCAAAAACCGATAATGCCGCTTCTGTCATCTGATCTTTGAACGCAGCCATGCCACCAAAGGAAGCAACCATCGGTTGGGCAGATGCTAACGAGGTAGCTTCCTCTCCAGCCGGCTTTAATGTTTTAAAAAATAATTGATGATTGTAGACACCTCCTGCATTTCGCCAAACCGGTGTCTGAATTTCTGATGGCAGAAAATCAATATTTCGCAACAAATCCTCCAACGTCCACGAATGGAATTGTGGATAATCAGCAAGTGCTTTGTTCAAATTGTCGATATATGTCTGCAAATGTTTATCATGGTGTAAATGCATTGTTTTTTCATCAATATAAGGCTCTAAGGCATTGTACGCATATGGCAATGGAAAATTTTGAAACGGATACGTTTGCTCAAATTCATTCATAGAAAAATCCTTTTTCTTTTATGATATGAAAAAACAACAAAGTGTTTCTCTGGTCAAAAACTCATGTAAACAAATTTTTATTTGTATCTATGCCATCTCACTCCTCATTCTCGGTACAACCCAAAGGATAAAAACGACAAGTGTCACTGTTGCACCGATCAAATCTGAAATACTTTCTGACCAAAAAACATCCTCCAGTGAAAAGAAATATGGCAATGCAAACACGCACGCGATATACAAACCTTTGCGGAAAAATGAAATCGGCAATGCATATTTGATCTGTCCCATTGCCGTTAGTCCATCTACAAACGCATATTGGACAGCAACGCCCAATAAACCAAACGTATACTTTTGTAGAAAAGAGGCAGTTGATTTAATATTTTTTGCATCACGAAAAAAGATGCCTGCAAATATTTCCGGCTTTAATTGCACTAGAAAGCAAAGTAAGAGCATATAACCTGCACATAGCCAAAAAACATACCGAAATACCTCCATCACTTTATCGATATTTCCAGCACCATAATGATAACTATATAATGTGCCACATCCTGTCGTAATGCCCTGTGCCGGGTAAAATACCAATGTCATAAAGCTTTGCACGACAGCCGCGCAAGCAATATACTGATCACCAAAATCACTCCCGCCATAATTTCTTAAAGTAGCATTGAGAAGTATAACCAGTAAATTGTCCAGTAACATAATCAAAAATGGTAAACAACCAATCTTTAATATTTGTTTCATAGTCGTATATTCATAGCGACCGAAACCAATATGAATACATTTATCTTTTTTATGTAAAAAACATAGTACATAGATACATACACATATTTGCGATACAACAGTCGCAATTGCTGCCCCAGCAATTCCCATATGAAATCCATAAATAAAGATTGGATCTAACATCATATTGATCACCGCACCGATCATCACGGAAAACATCCCCTGTTTCGCAAATCCCTGCGCAAGAATAAATTGATTCATCCCGTTTCCCAACAGCACAGCAAACGTCCCCAACACATAGATTCGAAAATATCGGCTTGCATAGGGGTACATTGCCTCGCTGCATCCAAGTCCCAAAAGCATTGGTCTGGTTAAAATGATTGTCACAACCGTTGTTAGCACGGATAAAACACTCAACATCAAAAAAGCATTGTTGATGACTGTTTGTGCCTTTTCTCGATTCTTATTTCCAATCGACATGCTCATCAGTGATGCACCGCCAATCCCAATCAAAGAGGCAAATGCTGTGATCGCAGTCAAAGCTGGTGCACAGATCCCAATACCAGCTAATGCCAAACTCCCCGTCTTCGCAATATGACCAACAAACATTCTGTCGACCATACTATATAAAATATTAAAAAATTGCGCAAACATTGCTGGAAAACCAAGTTTGCACACTAGCTTTGATATAGGCTCAGTTTCAAATTTTCTCTCCATAATTCAACCTCTAACACCATATATTTTGTCCCAAATTATAGCATAACCATATCATTCATGGTACAATGAAGCAGACAAAAAATATCAAATTCTTAACAGGTGTTATTATGAATACAAATAAAAAATATCATGAGATCAATCATTACAAAGATAGTAGTTTTCCCGTTGAAATCTATCAGGTAAATCGGTATGGAATGTTGCCAACAGGCAGATGGCTGCGTGATTATCATTGGCATGACGAATTACAATTTACCTTTGTGACCAATGGCTCTATTACGATACAGGTGGGGAACAAACAATATTGTCTGCAAAAGGGTGAGGGTATTTATATCAGCAGCGGACTGATTCACGCTGTTATTGAAATGAGTGACGATGGAACATATAGCAGTTTGAATTTCCCCTGGCGCATCCTGTCCTTTTTTCCAGGTAGTCGGATGGAACAGGATTTTGTTTTGCCATATGCTACTAAGGGAAAACTTTCTGCCGTCCTATTAAAATCAGATCTTCCATGGCAGCAAGAAATTCTTTCCCAACTTTTCAAGTTGGATTATCTATTTGCTACACATAAATTAAAAAGAAATGAATATTCTATCTGCGTGATACTAGTAGATTTATGGAAAACCCTGATTGAACATGCTTCTTCCGAACTGGAATATTCACCCATCAACTTTACCAGACAACAACGCTTGCAAGATATGCTCACCTATATCTACGAAAACTATTCAGAAGATATCAAGCTAAAAGAGATTGCTGCCACCGCATACATCAGTACTGGTGAATGTTGCCGAATCTTTCGCAACTACCTGCAGACAACCCCTCATGCTTTTTTAAAACAGTATCGTATTCAAAAGAGCCTGGAATATTTACATAGCGGTTACTCTGTCTCCGAGACAGCTAAGGCCGTTGGTTATCATCAGACCAGTAATTTTATATCTACATTTAAACAGATTATGGGATGTACACCTGCAAAATACTACCGGCAAAAATAACTTTGCTCTAAAACGTATACCAATGATCCACATAATCCAGGCAATACTGTTCTTCGTACAATTTTTTATATCGCTTCAATGATTGTTTCGGAACATAGACATCGGTAAAGACAGGCAACGATGCATAGCCATCCATATCGTTTGTGACTTTTGGCGGTTTCTTTCCAAGAAATGTTGCTTTTTCCAAGGTATCTATCCGACTAACATGTAAGCCAGAATTGATCACCGTTTTCAAGTTTTCTGGAAATTCCACGGTCTTTACAGAATAACCGGCAATACTATAATTTTCATCCATTCTTTCGACTTTTTCACAGATACGTAAATGTCCTTTTGCATCTGGAATTCCAACATCCAGACTATGATTTCTTTTATCATAAATACATCTACCCGATTTTGCAAAATACTTGCTATTCTCTGAAACGGTAACCGAATGTATTTTTTTATTTTCCAGTGCATATTGTTCTATCAGTTCCACTGAAGCTGGTATTTCTACCTCATTCGCCTGACTATTTAAAAATGCTTGATACAAAATTGCTTTTGTACCTTCCGGAATCACTACTTTTTTGTCATCCCCTGCCACAAATACGAGTTCATTCTTTTTCTTGGATAATAACATCCCATCTACAACTTTATAATTTTTACTATTTGCAGAAATTTTGATGTTTGTTAAAGATAAACAATCACTAAAAGCGACCGGATTTATCGTCGATAAATCTTCTGGAAGTACCACTGTTGTCAATTTATCGCAACCATAAAATAATTCTTCTTCTATCTTCGTCACATGATCAGGAATCGTTATCTGGCGTAAATTGTTCATACCACTAAAACATGCCCGTGAAATCTTTGTCACTGTGTTTGGAATTTCCATTGTTTTTATATTTTTTAATTCACTTGAATATCCATCAACATCATGGGCTCGTTCTACTGTAATACCAAAAATATTGTTATAAAATTCCTCATCATCCGGTGCC
Source organism: Lachnospiraceae bacterium (assembly GCA_030523275.1). GTDB lineage: Bacteria > Bacillota > Clostridia > Lachnospirales > Lachnospiraceae > Fimousia. The sequence continues at coordinate 140,257 of JAUNIX010000001.1, read as the reverse complement.
TGTGCACCTAGACGCGTCACTTTATAATCATTTAACTGTTCAGGAATACCTAATTTATCTGTATTCTTCTTTGTATTAACATCAATCTTGTAAATCCAACATTCCTTTTGATTACTAGAAACATAAGCATGATAGGTAAACGCCCCCGATGTTTGTTTTATCTCTGTTTCCGTGTTCCCATCTGGTTTCTCTGTCCTGTCACAGCCACTTAACATCAAACAAAACATGAAAAACACAGCAAACAAACTATACAAAAATATTGTCGTTTTTCTTTCTCTTAAACAAAATACTACCACCGATCCAAAAATATAAAAAATAAGGCTCATAAGAACAAAATCAAAAACTGCAGACATAAGAAACGAATATTCATGTTCTCCCACCGTCAAGAAAAGATGGATACTAGGAATCATTTTATGACCAATGGAAATTGCCCCACCGAATACTCCTAACAAATTCTTCATCTGACCCGTTTTCGCTAGTAAAAAAATCAGCAAAACCAAACTCAAAACAGCTAATATACCATTATCCCATTATCCATTATCCAAAATCCATAGCCAAAAAATACTCAATTCGCTTCTGATTGCAGTCATATAGCCTAAAATCAGTCCCCAACTAATGACCAAACAATACGTAATCACTAATCTTGATTTTTTCATTATTTCTCTCCTTTTATTCATTGCTTCCCGTTTGTCTTCTGTTATTTTTATTATAATATTTTATAGCAATTCATAATGGAAATAATTCTTAAGATTTACTGAAAAAAAGCCAACATTGAAGACTCCTCAACGTTGGCTTTATAAAAAATATTATGCAGTTTCCACTTTTGTATGATAACTATGGGAATGATGGTTTGCTTCTCCCAATGATGCACTTACATCATTTAAAATACATCCATTAATCGTAACGCCAGATCCTGACAGGATTTCCATACCATCTAAAATTCTGTCTATCTCTGTATAATCCTGACGAACGACAAAGACGGCTCCATCCACATACTGAGCTACGATAGCCGCATCAGCCAAAAGTGCACTCGGCGGTGTATCAATAATAACAAAATCAGCTCTTTTCTCCAGTTCCTTAATAAATTCTCTCATATTCTTTCCACTCAAAACGCTGGAAGTATCCTGAATTGGTGTAGAACCTGCCAGAATCATAACACCGGTATCTTTGTACGCCTGTGCTGCCTCATCGATGGATGCTTCGCCCTTGATTACTTCCAAAGATCCAATCTCTTTTTCTTTCATTCCAAGAACCTTGGCAGTCGATGGATTACGAAGATCGGCGTCTACTAAAATGACTTTATATCCCTTCATCGATAATGCTAAAGCAATGTTTGCAGAAACAGTAGATTTTCCTTCTCCCGGCATCGCACTGGTTACAAGGAAGGATTTCATACCACTTTCCTTGCTAGCCCGCTCAATTCTACGTCGTACCGTTCGCACTGCTTCAAGGAAGTTCTTTGGCAATCTTGGATTGTCAAGTACAATCAATTCTTCTACCTCTTTCCGACGTTTATTGAATTTCGCATGTGGCATAATTCCAAGACTTTTAACACTAAATAACTTTTTAATATCCTCTTCCTTACGCACTGTATTTTTGCCAAGAGAGAATAACAGATCTAAGATAAAACACAATGCAATTCCTATTAAAATTCCTATCATTATCTCATGTTTATAACTAAATGGATTATCCGGTTCTGTTGGTACTCCGGTCTCGTCCATCAAATATAACTGGGAACTTCCGATCACAAACTCCGCTACCGATGGATAATTCTCCACTACAGATTGCAAAATCTTATTCGCCATTTCCGGATCATCTGCAGTGACACTTAAAGTAAATAAGTTCGTATCTGCCATAACATCTGCACTTATCTTTCCCGGGATTTTCTTTAATCCCAAGTCTTCTGCCACTACACTTTTCAAAATTCCACTTTTTAAAATATAAGGAAATGTTTTTGCCATTTGATTGGCAGATTCATTATCAATATATGTATTCGATGATTCCGTAGAAATACTAGAACTAATCGTAAAAGTCGAAGATGCAACATAAGACGGAGAATAGGTCAAACGTTGATATCCACAAAATAGCACTGTACAAATGACGATCAATGCCAGAAATCTCCATTTCATGCGTAATGCACCTTTGATCATATCATCTATGATTCCAGTAATATCGATCAATCCCTCTTTTGATTCATTACTCTTATTATAATTTCTATCCATGACTCCCCCTCCTATAAATCTGGCTCAGATGATTTTCTTTTCCTGTCTCTACTTCTTCTATCGTTCTGACCACGCTTTCCATAACCATAGCCATATTTTCCGCCCTAGCCTCCGTAGCCATACACATATCCATACCCGTAGCCATATCCATAGCCATATTTATAACCATACTCTTTCGCTGTTTCTGCAAATCCTTGGAAAACATCGTTATAGACACAACCAAGCATCACTCCATCACCAGATTTTAAAACATCAATGGCATCATTGATATCTTTTACTAATGCCGTATGCTGTTTCACAACTAAAATAGATGCATCTACCATGTCTACTAATTCTTCCGCATCTGCCACCTGAGACATTGGTGGAGTGTCGATGACAATATAATCTAATCGCTCTTTAAAAAAGTCTAAAATTTTTGCAAATACAGGAGTTGCTAACATCTCTGTTGAATTTGGATAGATCATAGAATTTAGCACTAAAAACAAATCCGAATTGGAAGCATTTCGTACTAAATCCTCAGCACTTTGGTTTCCATTTAAAACTTCACCAAACTGTTTTATTTCTTTGGGATCAATTCCAAAGATTTTGAACTGTGTTGGTCTTCTAAAATCAGCATCAATCAAAAGCACTTTTTCTGATTCCTCTGCCAATGCAAGTGCTAAGTTAGCTGCAACCGTTGACTTTCCCTCTCCCTCTTCAAAACTCGTTACCATTAACGTTTTCGCCTGATGTTCTTTCATCTGGCTACTAACCTTTCTAGCCAACTTCTTCACATTCTCTACATAACGAAAACTTGTTCCCGGATTTGTCAATAATACATCCGTTTTTTTACGATGAAGCCTTGCTTTCCATGTTTTATATAACTTTTCATGATATAAAGTTTCTAAAAGCTTTCCATCCAGCTTTTTAGAAACTTCTTTCGGTTTTCGAACTGTATCTTTCAGGAATGAAAAAATCGCAATCAACCCACAGAGTGCAATCACAGTATATAAAAACGTCTTTTTCATCAACGATGCCGGTTGAAACTTATTCGCCGGCTCACTCGGTACGGATGGACTTTGTAATACATCTAAAACGACATTTCCCATTAATTTATTCGTGACAATTGAATAATTATCCATAATAGCTTTATTCAAACGAAACGCCATTTCCGGAGAATCCGCCTGTACTTTCAGTACCAAAAGGTTTGTCTCCGTGATGACCTTCGCACTTGCCGTTCCCGGAAAATAATCCAGATCCATTTCTTTGGCTACTTTTTTCTGCAAAACGCTGCTATTTAATACTTCTGAAAATTTCGTTGCCATCTGTGCTGTTGTAGTCAAATTATTATATACATTATTATTACTTCCTTTTCCACTAACGATAAACGTACTGGAAGATTCATATTGTTTTTTATAACTACTTCCTACAAATACATAGGTTAAAAGACTGATCGAAGCTGCTAACAATAAAATTATCGTCGCATATCGCCAAATATCTTTTAAAATACTATACAAATCAATATTTATTTCATAATCATTTACAGTGATATTCTTTTGCTCATTCATTACTCTTCCTCCCCTCATTCTGTAACTATGACAATCAATTTTACGGAACCAGTAACACCTTTTAATGTTTTTACAGAATATGTAATTTCATAAGAGCCAGTTTTATTATAATTTACCTCATCTTTAATACTTACTTTTGAAGTATTGATATCTCCACGCATATCCGAATCAAAGCCACCACCCGTACATACCTTTTTGATATAACTTCGCGGATTGATTTTATGCCCTTTCTTTACATAGACCAAATATTTCTTCAAATGAATAAATGGTAACTTATTACTTTTTTCACTGTCATATACCTGAATCGTCGGACTAAAAGAAACCGTATCTCCAGCACTGTTCGTCACCTGTAACTTTACCGGATATTCTCCCTTTTTATAAAGTCGAATAGCAGAATTTGATAAAATTCGAATTTGTCCAGTTAAATCGCCATCAATCTTATCTTTCGCCTTTAAATTCTCAAGAATGTCCTCTCCGCTGGCAGAACTTGAACTTGGAAAACAAAATGGCTTATCTAATGTAAATTTAGGTGAGGAATAATTTTTATATTTTACAAGTCGGCTTGCGCGACTGACATTGTTGTGACTATCCATCGCCGCATATACAACCAGACGTTTTCCACCACTTAAGAAATTTGATACGCTTTCTACTACAAGTGAGGAACTCACATCTCCATCCTTCTCATCTATGGCTTTCACACCCTTTAAAAAATCTTTATCCTTGGCATCAAGTTTTACCGTTAATTCCTCTTTTTCCATCGTGATCACCGGACCGATTCGATCTCCTTTTCGTACCTGCGTAAACCAAAATATAATACTCGCAGCCAATGATACACAGAAAATGGCAAAACTAATCTTTCTTAATTTCTTCATAACTATAAGACTCCTTACTATCTATTTTCTATTTCTTCACTCATAAATTTAGGGAAAATCCATGGATAAAATTTCTTATCCTCTATCATCCGCAAACAATTATCATATAATAACTCTTTCGAGTAACGAACAGAATATTGATCTTCCATATATTCTTTTATATCTGCCATAAAGGTCGTTCTCTCATATGGTTTATGTGCGTCACTGGCAATACAGGCAACCAACTGATTGTCCAATAAATAATCTGCACATTCTTGCGCTCTTCTTCCAAATCTCCCAAATACGCTTCCTCTATTAATCTGCGTCATACATCCTTTTCTTATTAATTGTTTCATAGCCTCCGGTGCTCTCTGGATACAATGATATCGTTCAGGATGTGCAATCACAGGTACCACTCCCAATTGCATAACCTGTTCTAAAAGCCATTGCATCTCTTCTATTTCGATACCAAAAGCAAATTCTACTAAATAATAGCGAGAATGATTTAATGGAATCAACTTTTGTTCCTCAATCAATTCTGGCACCTCATCCGTCATAAAAATCTCCATTCCAGAAAGTACGGTAAGTGGTATCTCTTCTTGTTTTAATGCATATCGAAAATTGTGCAAACATTCTCGATACTCCTCCACTTTATATTGTCTAAAATATCCACCCGTGTTTGCATGTGACGTAGCTACGATTGTATGAACTCCACTCTCTATAGCAAGTTGTGCCATCGCAAGAGAATCGTCCATATGCCTGGCACCGTCATCTAAACCTGGCAGGATATGTGCATGTATATCAATCATATAACTCTATAACCCTATCTTCTATCTATATTTAACGTATCTATTATATAACAAAATAACATTTGAATCTATGTCAAACTCAAGAAACCTCAACGACCGATTTCTCTCCCCTTATAAGCAGAAAAATCCTCCGGCCTATGGAAACCGGAGGAGATTAAGTTTGTAAAATTAACGTTGCTCTTTTAAACGTTTTACTGCATATACAGATACTGCTGCTCCAGCTAAAGTAACATATACTAATAAAGCTGGAATTTCGGAATCAGCTGTCTTTGGTGAAACAGATTTCTTTGTTGTCTCTGTGTATTTATTTTCAGGCTTTTTGGTATCCTTTGTAGGACTTACTGCTGCCATAACATTCACTGCTAAAGCAAAACTGAAAACTAATGTTGCAAATAAAGTAACTAATTTCTTCATACTAAATTCCCCTTTTCTTTGATCTCCTAATCAACTTGTTCATAAAATACTTGTAATACCATCTCAAATAACTTGGTCTCTTTTGGATAATACTCAGCATATCCATCTTTTCCTTCTTTAATCTTACAATCTATGCTCTGAATATCATCTGCTGAAAAACTACTTCTGGACAACACGGTTGTCAAATATGTAAGTTTCGTTATTGATAGGTCTGTAACTGCATTCTTCGATACAAGCTGTAGCAAATCCACGGGGAGCATCATATCACCTTTCACCTCCTGCAATGCTTTCTTAGCAAATGCTGTGATATATTGCTGTTGCCTGCGCATACGCTCCATGTTTGCATCCAATGGTTCTAATTCTCTTGTTCTGACATAAGTCTCTGCCTGATCACCTAATAATGTGATATTAACCCCTTCTTTTAATGCTGGGTCTGCATCAGATAAATCACCAAGAACTTGTACATTCACGCCGCCAATCGCGTCGTTCAGAACACTAATTGCTGATAAGTTAATTGACATATAAGAATCAATTGGAATTCCATATAATAATTTAGATACAGCATCTGCTGTATTTTCACAGCTTGTTTCTTTTCCATCGCCATAAGCATAGGCTAAACAAATCTGCGCTTCTGCTGTCTTATCATAATTTCCTTTTGAATCATATAATTTAATGTCAGCCATAATATCTCGAGGAATATTAATCAATGAAATCTTCTTCGAAGATGTGTCCAATGCAGCCAAAAAAATAGAATCGGACTGCCCTGCTCCTTTTTCTCTGAGCAGTTTTTTGTCACTATTGATATTCTCACGATCTATCCCCATAAATAAAATACTAGTTACGTCCTTATTATAACGATATTTGTGCCCTTTGTAAATAACCAAATCACCATTATTTTGCACATCGGCACCATCTATCGCATTTTTCATATTGATATCTTTGCCAAATAAAGAACCTTTTCCTATAAATCCAATGATAATAAATACAACTGCTATCAGAAAAACAAAAAGGATAACACCAATCAAAATGCCTAATATCACTTTTGCAAATGATTTCTTTTCTTTTGAATCCTCTGTTTCTTTTTCCTTTTCCTTCTCTTCTTTTGTATGATATCCCTGAAATTCCTCTTTAGGCTCTGTATCAAAATTCTTTATTTCCTGTACCAGCCGTTCATTGAGCTGATCCAGCTCTTTTTTACTTTGTCTCTCGTTCATCTGTTAACACCGCCTGTACTAAATATCGATTTTCTGACTGTCCACCTACACAGGTACTTAATGTCACAATTCGATCATCCTCCGTCACTTTTTGTTCTGTACGAATGTGACTGATCATTTCTCTGGTAGATTTGACCATTTCCAAATATTCCTTAAACACCTGCTTGTCCTTAAAATCAAAAGACTTTAGCAAATGTCGATCGTCATACTTATATGCCGCAAATATTTTATAGGTAAATATCTTCTCTGGAGTATAAACATACACTTCCGTATTCTTATCAAAGAATTTCTCATCTTCAAATTTATGAAGATTCTGAAACATAGAACCATTGCGCATATTATGACCATAAAATACCGTATTAGGATCTGTAAAATCCTTCTTATTGGCCTTTTCCGTATAAATGCAACCAGCAAACTCAGGTTCATTTTTATAATTGTACTTTAAATAATGTCCATCGTCCTCATTTTGCGCTACTGGATAGTCAATCTTTGTACCAGGTACATAAATCCATGCATAAATTTCATCATTTAAATCCTGCAACTTTTTAAAATCGATTTTCTCCCCATGCCTGATTCCTTCCGGAAGGTCCGGCTCATCTCCCTCTCGTTCCGTATATTGACTATTCTCAATTGCTTCTAATTCTTTCTGTGCCTTATATTTTTGATATTGCCCCCAACCAAGAATGCCAAGGCATATCGCACAGATGAGAATGCTAATACACAAAACACCTTTCCAAAACCTCTTACTCATTATTCACCTCCACTATGTATATATGCAATAAAAATTACATTACGATATATTATACTCTTTTTCACCTTAATGGTCAATTATTGCTAACTTATGAATCATCGTCTTTTAGGCACAAGATCGGTTACTACCACTTCTGGAATATTATGAAGCCGAGGAATCTTCTCTGTACTTCCTAATCCTCTCGAAAGCACTAAAACTTTACTCTTATCATCAGAATAATATAGACCCGCTTCTCTCCCTGGAAACCAGCCTTGATCTGGAGCCCATCCCCCCGATAACAAGACAGAATACTTTGTTGTATCTTGAAAGTCATTTAAAAAAGCACATTCATTTTTATCAGCTTCTTTTTACTTACTATTAATATAAATGACAATACAAATAATTAAAAATAATTTCAGCATATTGATTTAACACTAGGAGTTGATTATTAGATATTTCTAAAGAAATTTGATAAATAAATAAACGACCATACTCTAATTTCTGTATATCATTCCTATGAATTATTTTCTTATCTCTTTCATTTTCTATAATTAAAACATCATTTTCATCCCAATATATATGAAACTTTATTTGATCAAATTTAACCACTATAATACTTTTACCATCGATAATATCCTGCAATAAACTGATCTCTCCATAAAACATTTCACAATGCATTCTATACTTTATAATTTGAAACAACATTTGAGTCCATTTATTTCTTTGTAAAATACTTTTGAGAAAATCACCGTTAAATAACTTATGCCAAAATTCTATTTGAGAAATTTCATAATCATCAATATCTATTTTTTGTAGAAGTTGACTACGATATTTTAAAAATCATGTCTCAAATTCTTTCTTTGTAAAATACATCTCTAAGCTTTTATAATACTCGGTGTTAATCTTTCTACTATAATTTTTCCATTTACTAATCAGACATTCTGATATTCCTATACTTCTTGCCATATCCTTCTGAACAAATTGTTTATTTTGCTTTAAAATTTGTAAATACTCAATACAAATATTCTGTATCAAATTTTCATAGTTCATATATTTCTCTCCTCATTAATCATTATTAAATATTTACTACTACATATTAGTAAAGACATATCAAAATAAAAATATTAGAAATTTTTCAATAAATTGAATATAAAACTAACTTCTGATTTGAAAAACAGAACTTTAAAATTAAATTAATGAAAATATTTCAAGAATTCTTTAATTTTTGCTTTTATTAATTCTATTAATCGTAGTAAAATCTTAACTAAATTTGTCAATTTAAATAAATAATTGTCAATTCTTTCCGTTCCTGAATATGATAAAATTATTAGGTATACATAATAATCCTATTTTAATAAAGAGAAGGTGCTTAATTATGAATGAATCTTTTAATAATCATGGTGGAAATCTATCAGATGTTGACATTCAAAGAGAAATGGCAAATGGAAGAATTTTTATTGCTCCTTTTGACTCGAAACAACTTCAACCTTCTGGATATAATTTAACTCCTACCAATTTCTTCTATTCAACCAAAAAAAGGAAATTTCTATTACTACATAAAAATGAAGAAGAGTCGTACGTCATAATTGATCGATCTGATACAGTATTGACTATAACAAGAGAATCTATCGTAATTTCTCCTACATTAACAGGTGCATTTTACTCTAAAGTAAAAATAGTGTCGGAAGGATTTGGACATGTTTCAACTACCTTAGATCCAAATTGGGAAGGTCAATTATTAATTTCTATTAATAATCCAACAAACCATAAATTAAAATTTTCTATTAAAAAAAATGTATATGGAAATGAAATATATAATTCATTTGTAACTTTAGAGTTTACATATTTAAATACACCTTCTTTAAAAATTCCAGATAATCCTCCATGGAGGTTAGACATTTTAGACACTGCTATAGAAAAAAATATATCTATACTTAAAAGAAATAAAATTATAATATTAAAAGAATTAGTTGAACAATTAAAATCTAAAAAAAATAACAACATAAATTTTCTCATTTTTCAACATTTAACAAAATCAGAAAAAGAACAGTGGCGAGAAATACAAATTTTAAATGATGAAACAGAATATAATCAAGAACAAACTGCATTTATTGATAGCAAAAAAAAGAAATATCTGAGATTAATCCAAGAAGATTTTTATATAAATAGCATAGAAAATATACGATTAGTAAATGAATTTATTGATCGAAAACAAAGCTATTTGCCATTGAGACACCTCATCTTTACATTTATAAAAAGATACGGATATACAATAGTAGGAATTGTAATTGTAATTGCCCTTTCAGCATTTTTGATGAATGCAGGTTGGATGAAATTACTACCAGGTGAAAATAAACAATTATCTATGACAGGTATGATAATAATATATATTATTTATCCTATGTTAAAAAGTTTTATAGATAGATGGGATAGAGACTAATAAATAAGAAAGGATAATAAGTATTAGATTAATACTTTATTGAAATAAAGATGAAAAAAGAATTAGCTACTGTTATGCAACAAAAAACAATTAAAAAAGTTTTTGATCAACGTTCAGATTTTATAATAATAGGATTAACTGGTTCAAAAGATAGCAACATATCAGAAATTGCTCAAATTTTACAGAAAGATTTCAACGAAATCGCTTTACCTGAGAAAAGTTTTTCAAAGGATCTAGTAGATACTTTAGAATATAAAAATATTTATAATTATGCCCGAGTACATTGGAAAAAGTTTGATGTAATTAAAGTTCGTGATATTATTATTTCATATCTTTTAGAAAACAAAATATGCTGGAAAAGATTTAATCAAGAATTAGGATTCAATTTAATAAAGGACACTGAATTCAAACAAAAAATAGGAGAAATGTTAGAAAAAACTATTCATAATTATAAATCAAAACTATCAAATGATAATTTTAAAAACGTATATAAATTACTTTGTGAATTTCGAAGTAATTTTATAGAAAAAGAATTAGAATATTTACTTTTTCAAAAAAACGGTGAGCTAATGGATTATATTAATACTTTACGTAATCGAAAAGGAAAAACAATTAATACCCGCATAAATTTAGATCTTTATGTTTATACTAAGTATATATTACCAATAATTGGAGCATCTTTGAAATCATCTATTAATGAAGAAAAATATACTCAATTATTTCAAAAATATGGAAATGAAATTCGATTTTTTGGTACATTAGATATATCTCAATGGAGAAAAAGATTAAAGAAAATTGAAAAGATTGAAAATTTTGATTTTTATAGCATCGCAAAAAGAATTAACACTTTTATTAAAATCCGAAGATCCCCTTTTTCTAATAAAAAATCGGTTCCTGTTCAAATTGTTATTGATTCCTTAAAAAATCCATATGAATTTAGTTTTTTAAAGGACAGATATTCAGCATATTACACAATAGCTCTGTTAGGAAATGAAAAAACAGAATATAACGATACAAAATATAAAACTTCTAACTATACAGTTCTCTATGAGAATCCACATTTAATTAAAAACAATTTCAATATCTTTATTCATTTAATGATAGAGCAAATTGAAGAAGATGGAACTTTGGTTGATTCTCAACAATTCGAATATTTAGAATCGTTAAAATCTCCAAATGATTTTCTACATTACATGTTGTGTATATTAAAAAAAGCTGATATTGAAAGAAAATATAACTTTGAATGGTGCCCTAATATTGAAAGAATTTACCGAGATTTAATTAATAACACAAACTACAAAAGATTTGGCATAACAATAGATGAAATAAAATTTTATCTAACAATCTTAAAAGATCCCGTTAGAACATTTAGCTTGATTTCTGGCTTATATCCATTCTATATGCAAGATATTCAAAACTCAACTCAAAATGCTGATATATTTTTTAAGAATACATATAAAACTGAAGGAAAAATTACGAAAAAGCTGAAATATCAAATTATTAAGTATATTAGTTTAATTATGCACCCTGGTTTAGTACCTCCAACAAAAGTGGAAAGATGTATGCAGATTGCATTTTGTGCTAAGGTAAATTCAGGATGTATATCAAGACAAGTTGGTGCTGTTGTTACAAATAACCAATATCAAATTTTATCTATAGGATGGAATGACGCTCCTTCAGTAGATATTCCATGTGTCTATAGGGATTTGCAAAGTTTAAAATATTCGGATAATTGCCAAATCTATAGTGATATGGAATTATGTCGCAATTCTCTTTTTAGACAATATATTGATTGTTATGATTTTTCAGATGTAACAGTACAAAATGAAATATTAGAAGGAATTCCTTCGGTATATTGTTTTAAAACTTTATATAATGGAATAAAAAATGAGAGAAATCCATTTTTATCTAGATCAATTCATGCAGAGGCCAGAGCTTTTTCTCAATGCGATAGAGAAAAAACAATAGACGGATGTTTATTTACAACATCAAGTTCTTGCGAAAATTGTACCATGCTAGCTAAGGAATATGGTATCAGAAAAATATATTATATAGAAAACTATCCAGGAATTGCGCAAGCCCATGTAAATGCTATTGGAAATAAAACATCAAGAACAAAATTTATTTTATTTGAAGGTGCTATAGGCATTGCATATACCAAATTATACACACCAATTATACCTATGAAGGATGAGCTAAAATTAAGAGGTATTGAATTACTATATAAAGATCCTTATATAAAAAACAAATAAATTTTTTAAATCTATGAAAAAAGTCTATAAATATGAATCTTCGAGACTGTTTCAAATTTTGTGTAAACAGACAAAACTGATATAATATATGTTAAACATGTTACAAAGGGTGGTGCCTGTTTTCAGGTACTGCCCTTCTTGGGAATATCCCAAATTGTAAGCTTTCCGTCTGTTTTTCTGGTCTTTTTTCTATCCTAATTATTCAAGTATACACTCTTCGTACGTAATGCTTAATTCTATATAGGCTTGTATCCAGTCTTAATCTTGTCTCTCTGTAGCCTCAAATATAGATAAATATAGTGCTTTTCGTAGCACTGTATTTCTAAAAAACATTTCTCTACTGATTCGGTCTGCACTATGTTACATTTAATAACTTGATTACATCCATTGTATATGATTTTTTCTGACAGTTGATGAAAATTTAAGAATCAAGCATATCACATCCAGTTATATATCTTTCTATCATTTATATTTTCGTATATAGCTTTCTTTTGCATTGCAATAATGAAAGGCCTCCTATGAATTTCTTTTATCATAGAAGACCCTTTAAAATATTATTTACAGAAATCTTTCATATACTTCATTTGTCATTTTATAAAATATTAAAATCAGAGATATTTAACTAACAGTTGCATTACAGATTCACTTAAAACATTCACCAAACATCCTTGTGTTAAATCTATACTAAATTTTTTTATAATTTCTTTTAATTTACTGTTTTTTCTTGAAATTTCTCTTTTCATCTGCTGAAGTTTTTGGTATTCATCACTCCATTCAACAAATTGTTCTATTTTTTCATTAATATCCTCATATAATTTATATTTCTCTTCATCCTCATTAATTGCATCAGTATTTTTTATAATTGCACTCTTATCTTGTAATTTATTTTTAGAAATATCTATTTCCATATTGTCAGGAATATTTTTTAAATTTATATTTTCTATTATTGAACTTTCATCCTTCAAATGATTTTCGGAAATATTTATCGTTTTACTCATGTTGATCACCTCAGTTTATTTTAAATTCTTTAAAAATTCCTGCATTATCTGATAAATAGTTATCTTTAATATTGATTACTACATCTGCCTCCCTTTCATTCCCATCTGCAATAATTTGTTTTAATACTTCCCATACTCTTTTTAAAAATTCTTTATTATTAAATACAAACAGAACATTATTTCCTGCATTTAATTTTAATGTAAGTATAGTCCTTGTTTTTAATCTTTCATTCTCAGAATACCATAACCAAATTCCTATTCCCGCGATAAACCATGCTATAATACTAATTGCTGGATTCATTTCACAAACACATAAACCAACAATACATACAATTATAGTCCATTTAGGAAAATCTTGTAACTCCATTGGTTTAGTAGACACTTGCGAAACATTACTAAGCTGAATTATAGAATCCTCCCATTCAAGAATATTTTTATAAATCTCAAGTTTGTCTGTCTTAATTTCATTATTTTTTTCCATAATCGTCATCCTTTCCATTAAAAAATTTTATAGCACAATTTTATCATATATAACATCTTATAAATTTGACAATTGTACACAAAAATTGACAATTTACGTCTATTAACTTCCTTTTCAGTTAGTCCATATATTGTCGAAAAATTTCAAAGGAATTTGAGATTGAAAAAAATTAGTATGCATAGAAAAACAACCATACAATCTGCATGATTGTTTACCAACATCCCTCTTAAAAGTGACTTTTTTCTATCCTGATTCTTCTGGTATGCATCCTTCATACATAATAGTTAATACACCATAGACTCGTGCCCAATTAATAATTAGTTAGAAGTTGGTTTACTCCCAATCAAATCCACTGATACTATTTCAGGCACATTGTTAAACCTTGGTAATTTTTCTTTATCGCTGCTTAATCCCCTTGTAATAATCATACTTTTTAAGATTTTAAAATGAAATTCTCCAAAATCATAATTTGGAAAAAATCCTTGATCACCACCATATAAACCCCCTAATATCGGCAATATTACCTGACCTCCATGATTATGCCCTGAAAGTACAAGATCGATATCCCAAGTATTATAGGCTTCACCAAAGATAAAGCTATCTGGTCGATGAGCCATTATAATCTTATAGGACTTATTTTTTTGAAAATTTTCCAAAAATTTCAATATTTCTGAATCCATATTTGTTTTACTCATAAGGCCTTCTCCATCAAACCCAAATGCATAATCATAAAGACCTCCAAGACAAATCTCATTACCACGGATGTTGATCTTATAGTATTCTTTATCCAAAACTATTGCTCCTGCATCTGTTAGTTCTTCCTCCAAGTCTGATGTTTGTTTTTTAATATATTCTTCTTCCTGATTACCCCATGAATAATAAACAGGGGCTATATCCACTATCTCTTTTAGTAAATCCGTGGCAATATGACTATCAGCACTTTCCCCATTAATAATATCTCCAACAACTAAAATAAAATCTGGTTTCTGCTTTTTAATTTCTTTGACCAAATTAACATTTTTAAAACCAAATTCAAAATCATGAAGATCCGAAATCATAACAAAGCGAATTTTTCCTCTAATCTTATCAGATTTTATTGTATAACATGTTGTCTCTAAATGATGATAAGATACATAAACACTATACCTTATTCCCACTACTGTTGTACAAATTATTATTAACAATGCTAAAAATAATTTTATATGTTTACAAATATGTTTCATATAAATTGCCTCTTAATATTTTTATTCAATTTTTTCTTTCATCCATATAACCATTTGCTTGATAATTAAAGCACACTTATGGCATTATTAATAGCACATTAGGTTTTTAATCTATAATGTTATTGAAGACCATTTATAACATAGATTTATGATTTATCTCGACAGATCAAAACTTGTTTTTTTTACTATTATTTCATAAATCTTAAATTAAATTATTCAATAAGTCATACTTTCTAATTTTTTATCCGTAAATTCAACATCGGAATAAGCAGCAAAAGATTGAATTCCATTCTTTCTACTAGTTTTAATAATTAATTGTTTTAAATCTTGAATATATTCGGTTTTTCCATTTCCAACAACCTTTTTTCCATCAATAAATACTGATGATTTTCCATTTATCCCATAGATAGCAACACTATGTGTTGTAGTACTTGAATTCAAAATTTGTTGATATATCTCTACATCCCCATATCTAACTACAATATCCTTGTCCGTTATATCTATGGATGGCATACAATTAGCATTATTAACATCATTCGTGCGGACACTACATTCTGATGCCTTAATAAAATACAAAAATGAATCTTTTGTTAATTCCTTTTCATTATCCAAAACAGGAGTTTTCATTTCCACACCAGACAATCCTTTTTTCCATTTATCATCAACACATATATCGGATACGTTATAAGTTGCTGTCATATCCAATACTTTTCCATCTTCACCTAAATTTTGCACCGTAGCTTTGGTTTCATAACCTTTTTGCGAATCATTTAAACCAATTTTCCCTGTAATTTGATTTAAATCATATTTAGCAAATGGCTCTTTACTATTCTCCCTAACAACAATATCTATTTCTTTTCTTTTCATTCCACATTTTAATATTAATTTGGTCTCTCCGACTTTTTTTGCTTTTATAGTTGTTCCAGACAGCTCTGCTATTTGCGTATTTTCTATAGAAGCTACAACTTTATCTGTTGTATATCTCGGATATACATCATATTGAATATTCTTTGAGCGTCCCTCTTTTATAGTCAGAGTATCAATTTCTGATTTAATTTGAGCACAAGGAATATTAGCATTATTACTTACTTTTAATGTATACTGTGCCGAAACTTTTCCACAAGTTGCTTTGATAACCGCAGTTCCTTCACCAACAGTTTTTACATATCCCGCTTTTACAATTGCAACAGATTCATTTGACGATTTCCATGTACACGCTTTGTTACTAACATTTGAAGGTGTATAAATTTTATCAAAATATAATTCAGCATTAACTGGAAATGTTAATTTCGTATTTTGATCCCACATTTGAGGATATATTTTCAATTTTTCACATAAAATTTTGTCCTCTTGATAGACTTCAAAATTTTTAACTTGAAAATCAAATTTTGATTCTTTATTTGCTCCGGAGGTGGCTACTCCCCCAAGCAAATAAAATGCCTGTGGTTTTAAAAATGGATTATAATTTACGAGATATTCATTATTTACCTCACAATTATTGAAATCCTTTTTACCCACCATCTCACCATCTATCCAAACTTTTACAATACCTTTCTTCAGAGAAAATCTATATTCATGCCACTCTTCAGGAGAAAATTCCACCTTTTCTCCTGTTATTTTTTCATGATTTCTCAAATATCCACTACTGCTACCAGAGCCAAAATGCACAGATGGGGTTTCAAAAAAAGTAGGAGTTTCCGAATACCCACCAGCCTGCTCAAATACATCAATCTCTCCACCAGAAGGCCATTTTATACCATCAGAATATATATTATTAGACCAATATGTGCCAGTTCCATAAGTAATCACACCCTGCCAACTTCCTGGCTCTTTATTAAACTTACCCTCAAATTTGCATGTAAAATTATCTGATTCAAACAATCCCGCTGTAGACATCATTTGCGTTTTCCAGGTGTCCTGTTCTTTATCATAAAAGGATTTTAAATGAGCTATACCATCTTTGCATTGAATAGATGATAATGGTTGATACGTTTCTCCCATAAATTCTCGACCCTCCCAAGCATAAAATTGTGTGCTCAATGGAGATTTCTTTGAAAAATCAGCAGAAAAAACTTTCACAGGAGATTTCTTTTTTTCTATTTTTCTTCCCATATTACATGAAATTAATAAAAAAATACTTATAGCTAGCAATGATACAAAACTTGCTATTTTAATCTGTTTCATTTTCTCTTCCAAATTCTATTGCTGTAATACACTCTTTTTACTTACAAAATTCTCATGATAAAAATCTATTTTTCACATTTTCTATAATGTTTTCTATATACTGAAATTCTGGTTCTTTGTGAAAGGCAAACCAAAATATTCCATTTGGTATAATGCTACAAATTATTACTTTTAATAATATATTCACTATAAGTCCAAAATGGATGTTTTCACAAATCATCCAACAAATTCCTCCACTTATAAATAAAATAATTAAAAACCTAAAGTATTTTAGAAAATACTTCCAAGGCGACTCTCGAAATCCATATTTAAAAACTGCATATGGATCATACCATGTATTTGTAAATACTCTCGAAATGGCCGTAGCTAGAAGAATTCCAAATAATCCCCATATTTTTCCTAACCATATTGAACAAACTAAATTAATAATTGCAGTTAATATGAGCAAATATCTTCCCTGCCGAAATAATCCTAATGTATTCTTATACATCCAGACAGCATTTTGCATACCAACCATATAGAAATTTAGTGCTATAATGAATGGTATGTTTTGGTTTAAAACATATTTACTTCCATAGCACAACAAAACTAAATCACTACTAACAACAAAAATTCCAATAGTTGCCCAAGCAAACAACCAAAAATTAGCCAAATTAATAAAATTAAAAAGTCCAAGCTTCTTTTCTTTAGATTCAGTCGCATTATGATTTCCAACACTTGCTGTAATACCGTTAAACAATAGATTCAACATTGTATTTAACATTGTTGAAAAAAGTGTATAATTTGAAGAATAGCCGACTGTTGCAAGACCACTAAAATATGTAATGATAATATTGTCTGTATTATTAACAAGTAAACCTGATAATTTCCAAACAGTAAGAGCCTGAACATTTTTTATTAATCCATGTCTCTCTTTTTTGTCTAACGGTTGAATATTATTTGCGGCTATGTATGGATATTTTCTTTTCGCAACATATGAAATAGTAACATTATAGATAAAAATTCCTATCGTTTGAATAAATAGATAACTTAAATATTCTTTTGTTATTAACAAAAATATCATTTGAAAGATACTTTGTACTATTGTAACGATATAATTAATACCTACTACCAAATAATTTTGTTGATCAGCAGTTAATAAAGAACTTCTATAACTAAAAAAATATGTACTTGATGTATTAAATAAGTAAACTATATAAATTAAATATAAATTTTCTTTAATGTGCGGTGGTTCAGTGATAACAAAATTTAAAAAAGGCAACATACATATACCAAAAATTGCTACAACAATACCTATAATACGATAGGCCTTTCCATAAAATTGCATGAGTGAAGCAATTTTTTTCTGATCATTTTGTGCTAATGGTTTATATAAAGCATATACAATCGCACTACCAACACCAAGTTCTGCCAATGATAACATCGAAAGAATATTGGTAAACAATCCATTAATTCCTAGATAATCGTCTGCCAAACATCTTACAAAAACCATACGGCACACAAAGCCTAAAATTGTATTTATTATATAACCACCAATTCCTGTTAAAATATTTAAAATAGAATATTCTGTTCTTGATTTTCGTGCCATAAATCAATCACCTTTCCCCATTAAGCCAATTGCTCTCAATGCAAATCCCTGTGCAAAAGGCATAATATCAAAAGTCTGTGCAAAGATACCAATTCCTTTCGTATCTCCTTGACACCAATCGATTTTTCCATTAAATCTTGTCACTGACATAAGTTTTTTAAGACATTTTTTTGCTATTTGAAAATATTCTTGATTATTAAATATTATTGAACATTGCAAATAAAAATACGCCAATACAGCAGTTGCAGAACTATCGTACGTATCCATTCTTTGAATAATACTACCAAATCCTCCATCTTTCTGTTGAAATTTTTTATAATTTTCCGCTGCTTCTAAAATCCACATTTCTAAAGTTCTTTTATTTTTATTATTGTCTAGTATTAAATACGTATCTATTAGCCCGATAACATACCAGGCAATGCCTCGCCCCCAACCATATACTCCTAATGGTAGTTTTGTATCAATATTAATTGCATGATTAGGTAAACATGTCTTTTCATATAATCCATATTTATGGTAAAAGTCTAACTGTTGAAATGCCAACGCCCCTGCATATGAATCTTCATATATCTGTGCATAAAGTGCAAGAAAAGGACATACCAAACCTATAGTATCAACATAGCGTTCAGGATTATCAGTTCCTCCTGTATATGAGATAATTTTATTTTTATCTGTATTTTTCATTATTAAATCCAACATATAGTCCATAGCCGGTCTAATCATGTCAGTGTTATCTGTCACCTTTAAAATCGCATATGATAACATTCCTGCATCTACCGCTACAGGATTCTTTTTCCAATTACCAGTCTCATCTATAAATCTTTTTAATGCATTTCTTGCAACTACCTCATTTGATTCAAATAATCCCAAAATAATAGCTGCATTCTGCCATGATTGAATAGAGGAACTTCTGTATTTTCCATTCATAATATCTAATAATATATAACGTGAATTATCTGTAATTTTAACGGTGGGCGTTCTTTTTGACCATTTTTTCGCTATTTTATATACCGCATTTTTCCATTTTTCATTATCATCCCATTTTCCAATATGAAAACGACAATATCTATTTACTATATAAAAATAAAAATCTACACCTAAAAAAATCAATACAATAGTAAAAAATGTACAGAATAAAATTAACCAAACATTCACGACTCTGCAAGCCTCCTAACAATCTCTCCAGCTAATAAAGATTTCTTACAATAATCAGGCATATGTTCTTGTAAATGATTACATATCTTTTCTTCATTTTTCTGTAACCATATAAATGCATTGGTCAAATCATTCGAACCCTTTAATAATTGTACTGGTAAAACATAGTTCTTATCTGTTCCAAAAATATCTTTTGCAATTCCTCTTGCTTTAATTGAATATCCGACTACCAAGGTAGGAACCATAGTGGAATAAGCGGCAATAGTAGCGTGAGTCCTTGCTCCAACAAAAAAACGACATCTAGCTATATAGCCTTTTAATTCCATTGCATTGCAATCGTCAAATAATATAATACGACCTGTGTCTTTAAATTCATTAAATAATAATTCTAAAGGAGCTCTATCATCATTTCCTGTTTCTATTACATGCGGAATTAAAGCAATATTCATATTAGTATTTTCTATAATATACTCTACTAATTTTTTATAATTTATATATGTAATACCTTGATTTTTTTCACAAGACATAATCAAAGGACTCACATTGATTCCCACTGTATTTTTTTCTAAAAATTTTTTTGGTAAGGGTAACTCAACTTTATCTAATTGAAATGCTGGATCAGGAATCAAACTAATATTAGGGTTAACCTTTTTTAGTACTTGATAACTCAAACTTTCACGAGTAATAATATAATCATACAATGCTATATCTTTTGCAATCTCATGATTCATATCTTTCGGTTCAAAAGAACATCCCCACAAAACTGTTTTGCCACCCTTTTTATGAATAATCTGGTTATAATATTTTAGAATATCCTTCCCCTCATAACAATAATTGTCTCCTCCAATAGATAAATATAAATCATTTTTCTTCACATCATTAAAGAAGTTTTCTCTTTGATATTTTATAAATAAATAATCTGTATGAGAAAACTTATAATGGATAGCCGCCATGAAATATTTCATAGAATTCTTACGGATTGAATCATTCGTATCTTCTGCAAGTGACACTACTCTATTTAGATTGTACTTTTTATCTGACGTAATATCTCTCGTATACAAAATCATATCTTTATTTATAATCTTCTTACTGGATCGAACAATTGCCTCACATCCATGATTTAAACACCCACCATGATAATACAACTTAATCATTTTTCTTTTATATACAGCATTTTAGAAGATGCGCCTAAAATGTTTTCTCCTTTCATGTTTTAAATATAATGAAACTAACGTCTTAACATTCTTTTCAATTTATTTGGTACTCTATATTGAAGTAAATAAATCAAAGAAAAAAGCTGATATTTCTTTGAATATATATTAGGAGTATTCCCTAAATTTTTTTCACATGTATATAATCCTTTATAATAGTAGTACTGAGATCCAAAATCTATCTTCCCAAAAAGAGAGCGATTTTTTAATAAAACCTTTTCTAATGTCTTATTAAAAGTTTCCTGTTTCATAGTACTAGTCAAAGCCCCATCATGCCATCGGTATTCATACAATATTTCCTCTAATGCCACTGTTTCAAAATGACCAAAAATTCTTTGCCAATAATCATAATCCTCAACTAATGTTAAGTCTGGATCATAATTGCCTATTTTTTCATATACCTCCCTAGTATACATAAAACAAGCCCCAACAGGATTTTCCCCAACAATCCTTTTTTTACTCCACTCGTTCACCATAATATATTCTATTGCTTTTCCATTGCCATCAATAATTCTGCAGGATGCAAATACAAACTGAGCCTTTAGATCCTTCTGAAGTGCATCATACATCTTTTCTAAAGCCGTTGGTTTATATCGATTATCATCAGAAGTCCATGTTAAATAATCACCATGTGCTAATGAAAATCCCTTATTTAAGTTTCGAGGCAATCGTAAATTTTTTTCATTACGATAATAAGAAATACGTTTATCCCTTTTTACATATTCCTGTGCAATATTAGAAGTATTGTCAGATGAACAATCATCTAAAATCAACAATTCCCAATTTTGATATGTCTGATTAATTACACTATCTATACTTTCGCGCATATATTTTTCACCATTATAAATAGGTAATACAATACTAATTAGTCCTTCCATTTTTTCTCCCTCACTAGCCTAACTTCATATTATTTTTCTGAAATTATATCTGCAATTCGTTTGCTTGCAAAACCATCTCCATACGGATTGGATGCCTCACTCATTTCAGAATAAGCCTTATTATCCTCCAGTAAACGCTTAAATTCCTTATAAATCGTTTCTTCACAAGTTCCAACTAATTTTAATGTTCCCGCTGCAATTCCTTCTGGCCGTTCTGTTGTATCTCGCATTACTAATACAGGCTTGCCTAACGATGGAGCTTCCTCCTGAATCCCCCCTGAATCGGTTAATATCAAATAGCTTCGACTTAAAAAATTATGAAAATCTAATACATCCAAAGGTTCAATAATATGTATTCTCTCATCATCTCCTAAAATTGTATCTGCAATCTCTCTCACGACTGGATTCATATGTATAGGATAAATAGCCTTTACATCTGGATGCTCATCCATAACCCGTCGAATGGCCTGAAACATATTTTTCATCGGTCCACCCAAATTTTCTCTTCTATGTGCAGTAATTAAAATTAATCTACTTCCTTCTGCCCAATCGAGTTCTGGATGTCTATAGTCATCTCTAACTGTCGTTTTTAACGCGTCAATTGCTGTATTCCCAGTTATATAAACTGTCTCTTTTCTTTTTCCTTCTTTAATCAGATTTTCTTTTGACAACTCAGTAGGTGCAAAATTATATTGACTAATAATGCTTACAGCCTGTCGATTAAACTCTTCTGGATATGGAGAATAAATATCATAAGTTCTCAAACCCGCCTCAACATGTCCTACAGGAATTTGTAAATAAAAACAAGCCAACGCTGTAACAAATGTTGTAGAGGTATCGCCATGAACTAAAACAATATCTGGTTTTTCATTTTCGAGTACTGATTTAATGCTATTTAAAATATTAGTAGTTATATCAAATAATGTTTGTCTCTGTTTCATAATTGAAAGATCATAATCAGGTATCACATCAAAAGCATTTAAAACCTGATCCAGCATCTGCCGATGCTGTCCCGTAACACAAACAATTGTTTTTAGTGTTTTCCTAGTTTTTAATTCATTCACTAATGGACACATTTTTATTGCTTCCGGTCTTGTGCCAAAAACCAACATGACTTTCTTCATTTTTACTCCCTCACATTCCAATCTTCAAGATATTTCGCAGACGACATGTATTAATCAAGGAAACCCTTGCAAGATATAACCAAATTTGATGACTAATTTTCATTTTTTTAAACATACTATGTGAAATACGACATTGTTTTAAATATCCATCTATTTTTTTGAATATTACTTCTCTATCTTCTTTTGATGCAAATCGTAATGCTAATTGTCCTGTATACATACACAAAAAATATAGATTTGCTAATCCTTGTTCGCTAAGTAAAGGAAAATTTCTCTCCAAATATTTTTGTCGCTGTACTTTTGCTTCAATTACATCCAATCGTTTAATCGAGAAATCGCTGCCCATAATACTATCATTTCGCTGATAATAATTATAACCCGTATAATCAACAATCCCCAAACGTTCAGACGCCCCAATAACTTGATAACTCCAAAACTCATCTTCATGACATTTTCCAATAGCAAAAGTAATTCTTTCAATCAATTCTTTTCTATACAGTTTATTCCAAACAACTTGTTGAACTTGATTATCTTCAATTAAAGCTTTCATTGATTGTCCTCTATCTAAAATAGTGATCGAACCCGTTTCTTTTATTTCAAAAATTTCATCTTGGAAATATCTTTTTTTAAATTTACATGATACAATATCACAATTATTAGCATTCATAACTGTAAGAAGTGTTTTACAAAAATCTTTCTCTAACCAATCATCGCTATCAACAAATCCAATCACTGTTCCTGTTGCTACATGAATTCCTGCATTTCTCGCATCAGAAAGCCCACCATTCTGCTTATGAATAACTTTAATTCTCTCATCTTTTTGAGCCCAAATATCGCACATATGAGGGCATTGATCCGGTGAACCATCATCAACTAATATAATTTCTAAATTTTGATATGATTGTGATACAATGCTTTTTATGCAACGATCAAGGTAGGCTTCTACCTTATATACCGGTACAATTATACTTATTTTTTCGTTTAATTCCATTTTATTTTACTACCTCAATCATATGGATTTTTTTGCAAATGGCGAACATAGAGACCGTATATAAAACCATAAATATCACTTGAAAACATCACAATTAATAGTAATAAGATTTTTCTTTTTGTTCCCAATAAAATCCAACTCTTTTTGTTTTTTAATATTTTGTTTTTTATGTCCTTCTTCTCTTTTTTCCATCCAGTTTGCATACACAATATACTATACATATTTATACAAGTATCTATGTATGCTCCCCTGGCTACATCCGAAATCTCATCCGATGCATGCTCCAAAATCCACTTTTTTACCAAAATTGGATCGTATATCTTATTTTTATTTAATTGAGAATGTGTTGCAGAATCTTCTCGTACATTATAATGATACGGACATATATCTTCAAAAACAGATTTCTGTGCTTTACTAAATAAAATATAATTCATCAACAAATCTTCATTGATTTTGATAGATGTATCCATAATATTGTTATTAATCAAATCTTTAAACAAATTTTTATGAAACATCTTATTCCATAATCCAGGCTCAATTATCGACCCCTCCAGTAAATCTTTCATACCTCTTAAATGATCTTGCTGTATTATTTGACCCGTATTATGAAAGTAATTTATATGACCATCACTAAATACCATTTGATAACCACAATGGGAAATTTCCGCCTGATAACTTTCTGCATTTTTCAGTAATTTTTCATACATATATGGTTCTATTGTATCATCACCGTCAACAAATCCAATCCATTCTCCAGTTGCTCGTTTGATTCCGGCCAATCTTGCAGACGAAACGCCTCCATTATTTTTATGAATACCCACAATTCGTGTATCTTTTTTTTCATATGCTTCGATAATACTACATGTACCATCCATCGAACCGTCATCTATAACAATTATTTCTAAATTCTTATATGTTTGTTTTATAATACTATCTAAACAATTCGATAACCATTCTTCGATATTATATGCTGGTACAATAACTGAAATTAAAATATCATTCATATTCATCATAAGGAAAGTAACATCTTTTCTACTTCTCGTACAGTATTTTCAGTGCTAAACAACTTTCCTCTCTCCTGTGCTTTGATTTTATATTCTAGTAGCATCTTTGGATTCATCACAAACCCCTTAATTCCTCTATATAATGCTTCTTCACTATTTGGAGTAACTATCCCAAATTCATTTTGGTCTCCAAGCATTTCTTTCATCCCAGACACTTCTACTGTACATACCGGGACACCTAATATTAAAGCCTCAGTTGCTGCAGTTGAAAAACCTTCTGCATGGCTAGCACATACAAATAAATCGCATTTTGCAACATATTTATAGGGATTGGTTTGATAGCCTAAGAATGAAACCACATCGTCTAGTTGATGATTTTTTACATATCGTTCAAGATCTGTCTGTTGTGGTCCCATCCCTAGGATATATAAATGGATTGGATAATGTTCTCCATTTAAATGTTCAATTATTCGTAATAATCGATCATATCCTTTCGATTCTTTTAAAGTTCCTACTGCAATTAATCTTATCTTTCCATCCTCCCTCAGTTCTTCTACATTTTCACGAGATTGATAACATATCATTTCTGATTCAATAGTATTATAAAGCACATCGCAATTTTTTTTAAAGTTTAAGATTTTACAGAAATCTTTTTTTACAAACTGCGAAACACATACTGTCTGCTCAAACTTGTTGTAACAATTCACAGCCTCAGTAAAATTTCTAAATGATGCTGCTAATTTTTTCTTTGTATGTTGCTCAACATGAATCCAGGAAACAAGTTTTGTATTCTCATTTGGACATCCGCTAATAATTCTTGCAGAGGGCCCTTCAAGATACGAAATTTCAATATCATAATGTTCTTTTATACAGATCCTATGCAGTTGTTTCGGCGAAAAGATTTTCATCCACTTACTATTTCCAGGAATTTCTTTCGAGAAAATAGTTCTATAATGAATATCCTTTTTTAAAAATTGTTCATTCACACCCCCGCCAAATAGTGCGATTACTGATATATCAAATTTCGAACGATCCATGTTATTTACAAGATTAACAAGAACTTTTTCTGCTCCTCCCTGTCCTAAATCATGGATTAAAAATAATATTTTAATCATATTTAAACCTCAACTATGATTCTTCCTGGTATTTCTTTAACAAATCTTGATATTGCTTTTTCCTTCCCATTGTATCTTCTAACTGAATTACATGTATCATTCCATGAGGATTTGCTTCAATAATTACACAATCAGCTTCTCTAACTGCTACATCCCATGCCACATAATTTAATGGAAATTCCTTTGCACACTCTTTTACGAAATATAAAATATTGTCCCAGTTCGGTATTTCAAATCCTTGAATTACTACATTAGAAAATGGATGCACTTTATAACTATTTCCCAATGAATCATATGCACAATTTTTTATAATACCATTATTTATATCAATTGTTGCTGCTAATCCACCGGCTGAAAAATTATCAACAATACTTTCTCCACTTCCCATTCTTAACGCAGCTGCAATAATTTCAATTTCATTTTTCATTCTTATTGTTAATATTCTTATTGTATTTACACTTCCTGGGGCTAATTTTTGAAGCAAATGATGTTGAATTACCATTTCATCCAAAATTGCAGGAGTTTTCTTTGCTTTATTATATAAATACTCAATAGAACAATTACAATCCCATATTTCAATTCCTCTACCACAATCTAAACGATCTGGTTTATATATAAATTTGCCATGTTTATGACAGAACTGATAGAAATCCTCGTAACTCATTTCATATGTAAATAATTGTTCTCTCTTTACACCTTTTTTAATTTGCTTATACATTTCTGTTTTACTTGAAAGTCGATATAAAGCCTCTTTATCATCTACAATTTCAGCAAACTTAATAGATTCTTTTGTTGTAAAATACCTTTTCTTCTCTACTAATGTTTTTTCATAAAATCGAAACTCAAAATAGTCCTCTATATTAGCAGAGAATAAAATATAATTTAGTAATATTCCAACCATATATCTGATTTTAACAAATATATTTATTGATTTATTATCATTTAATTTTATGAAATACTGCATAAAAATATCATATTTATATTTTATTCTTTCAATCATACTTGTCATTTTCCCTTCAAATTCATCTTATGTAATATATTATATAACTTAGTCGGAAGAAAACCTACCACTATTGCCCTTAATGCATATATATATCCATATAAAGGTAATTTTAATTCTCTTACAGCCAGTGCCTTTACATAAGCTTCATTTAATCTATATTTAAATTTTCTTCTATTGTATGCATTTCTGTCATCTCGCATCTGATACAATGGCTCTGAAAGATTTTTTCCTCTTAAACCACACTTATACATTTTTAGCCAAAGATGATAATCTTCAACCCGTAATAAACTTTTTCTTTCTGTATATCCTTTAACAGTTCTATATGCATCAAATCTAACCATACAAGGAGCATGACAAAATGGAGTTCCATAGATAAAATCTTTGTTTTGTGGATACTCTTTCGCATGCGAGTATCCCCAAACGCCATTTTCATCAAAAAAGGCCATATTTGAACTAACAAATGCAATTTGTGGCTCATTCCGTAATACATTTATTTCCTTTTCAAACCTATCAGAAGAACACAAATCATCACCGTCCATGCGTGCAATATAGTTACCATGTGCTTTTTTTAAGCATTTATTTAGTGTATGATTTAAACCACAGTTTTTTTTATTTCTAAGTAAGATTATTTTATCTGAATATTTTTTAACATATTTTTCTGCAACTTCAACTGTTCTATCAGTCGAACCATCATCACACATAATCAGTTCCCAATCCGTATACGTCTGTTGCAAAATGCTTTCAATTGCTTCTGCTAAAGTACTTTCACAATTATAAATTCCCATAATTACACTTATTTCTGGCATTACAATCAACTCCTCTGTTATAACAAGTGAATATTTACTAATAAAGTTATAACGTTTACTCATCTTTATATTTTCGGATATTAATATTTAGATCATATTATTCCTTTTAAAAACTCAAAAATTGTTATTGACCTATATGCAACCCCGAAATCTTGATAATCATACATAAAGAACATAAAAAATAAAATTACCATCATTAGATTAATCAATTTTTCGGATTTTTCATTGAACATATTTTTTATTGCCCAAGGAAGCATAACTATCGTACCAACTTCAAAATATCTTGCCATACGTCCAAAAAGATTCGCACCATTTATAGAACCCAATAATATAAACATAAAACTTAAAATACTCATATGTATCAAAATATAATGTTTTTCACACATTTTTGGTTCTAAATATTCATTGCCCAAATACAACATTACTGGTGTAATACCATATACAGCAACACGGAGTGTATTCATAGCTGCACCATTAAACAAGCCTTCCTCTGCTACATCTTTCCCTAATGAATCTGCATATTGTAAAATCGATGTTAATGTTCCTTTAAAGGTAAACATAATAGCAACCGTAGCTAGAATAATTAATATAGTTCTTGTTCTCCAGGGTTTTGTATTTAAAAGTAACAACATAAGAAATAAAATTGAATATGTATGAAATAATGTTGCTAGTAATACAATAATTATAAAACGAAGATGCTGTTTTTTTTGCAATGCTACAATAGCATAAGTTAATATAGCCATAGCTATTGTTTGTTTCATCGCTGCCAATGAAAAGAAATATGTTCCGAATGTGAAAAACAAAAATATACTATATGGTAATACATCAATTTCACACTCTTGCATAAAAAATTTTAAAAAAGAAATAACAACAAATACTGCTGAAATCATAAAATATATATGATAATTATGCGTCAACGAATGTATAAATGTTGTATATAATTCAAATAATGGATTTTTTCCCCAAGATAATGCTTCACTATCTTTGAGCATTTCAAGAATTGTTCCCTTACTATTAAAATTGCTGATATAAGCTGCTGTGTCATTGTATTCTACTCGTAACCCAATTAAGCAAGACATCCATATAGCTGCAATCCAAATTAAAATATTAAATCCTTGAAATCCGCTTTTGTATAACCTGCCAATTTCTGGTCTAACCGTAAGAGCGGCCAATGTTGTAAAAATCACTAGACAACATATATTTATCATAATAATCTCCTAAAATCTTTTTTATTTAAAATTATAACATTTATAAATTATAAATTTTTTCCAATTTTTTCTTAACATACTTCATCTGATAACGAACAATCCGTTTTTTAGCAGCTATTCCAAATTGACTACGAAGTTTTTCGTTTTTAATTAATTTTATAATGTATTTTGCAAATGAACTAGCATCATCTGCTGGAACTAAATAACCTGTTTCATCTTCTAACACAAGTTCTCTATGCCCTCTATTATAAGATGCTACCACTGGCTTTCCACAAATCATAGCTTCCATAATATTAAGGGGCATTCCTTCTCTAAAACTTGCTGATACAACCATATCACATGCATTTGTAAACTTTTCTAAGTCTGTTCGATATCCAATTAATTCTATATAATCCGTCAATTCCAATTTTTCAATCTGTTTTCTTAATTCTTTTTCATTAGGTCCATTTCCTGCAAGTAATAACAAAACACTAGGATATTCATTTACAATTATTTTCATCGCATTAATCACTGTTTTCTGGTTTTTATTTGCATTTAGTTCTCCTGTACAAAGTATTACAAATTTGCCATTATATTCATTATCTAATTTAAATTTTTCATTTTCTTTTTCAGTAATTGACAAGTACTTATCTTCATCCACACCCACACCATAGATATGTTCTACATTTGAGTAAAAATTTTTCTTTGCTAATTGATAGTCTTCTTTTGTGATTGTAATTACAATATCTGTTAATCTGGACATTTCTTTCTCTATTGGATAAAAACATAACCAATTTTTTTTAGGTGCTCCTTTATAAAAATGAAATCCATGTGCCGTATAATATACTTTTGTTCCACTTCTCCGCGATTTCCGAGAGGCTAATCTTGTTATAATACCGCCCATTGGGGTATTACAATGAATTACTTCGTACTGTTCTCCATCAATAATTTTTTTTAACTTTCTATAAGCTTTTAAATTATCTAAACTCTTTGGAGAACGTGCAAAAGGCACATTATAAACTTTGTCTACAAAATCTAATTTTAATCCATTTTTCTCTTCTAAATTATTTCTTGCTGCAACATGTACTTCATAACCATGTTCATGTAACATATTAATTAATGGTCTATGAAACTGACATATATGACTTTGTACCGTTGCAGTTAATAATACTTTCTTCATTTTTACTCCATCCTAAAATATAAAACCAGATATCAAAAAGCAAACACAAGCAATAATAAATGCTAATATTGCGTATGGCATCTGCGTATATACATGATCCATATTATCGATCCCACAAGCACTAGAAGTAATGACGGTTGCATCAGAATAAAAACAAGCATGACTACAAAAAGTACCTCCACTAACAATTGCTGCCATAACCAATAGTAAATTAACATTTAAGGCAGTTCCTAAAGGGATTATAATAGGGGCACAAACTGCTGGAATCCCCCAGTTACTTCCAGTAATAAATCCTAGAATCGCTACAGTTATAAATGCAACCATAGGAAATAATTTCGGACTAATTAATGGTTGAATAATGCTAATTACATATTCTGGCAGCATTAAATCTGAAGATGCCTGTCTCATAAACAAGGCAAATAGAATAATCGCTACAGCTGGAATCAAATCAGCAAAACCTTTCATATATAAATCACAAAACTGGCTTCCTGTCATCTTCTTTCTAGGTATATACATAACCGCACATACTATTAATGATATTACTAACCCAACAAACATGTCATCTGTCTTTAATTGAACAACAATCAAAGTTGCAATCGGGATTATAAAATCTAACAGATTAGAATCTTCCCCAGAACTTTCTTTATTTTCATTCATATTTAATTTTTTACTATTATTACTGTATACTTTCCCCGTCTTTTCAGTTCTATCATAAGCCTTTTTCATCGCTCCAATTTTAGGTATAATACCTAAAATAAATAAAGGTACAATAATTAAAGCTACAATGGCATAGAAAATAAATGGAATTACGTGAATATAAGTTTGAATGGCACTACCATATCCTAAAGCTTTTACACTGTCCTGTTCATAAAAGACACCAGCAAAAAATATTGCCCAAGTGGAAAAAGGTAATAAAACACAAACAGGAGCTCCAGTGGAATCTATGACATATGCCAAGGCTTCTCGAGGTGTTTTTCTTTTATCTGCCAATTTTTTGGTACATGCACTAATAGTTAAAATATTCATATAATCATCAACAAAAATTATGATTCCTAAAATCCACGACACAAATAAAGTACTTTTTGCAGATTTACATATTTTCCCTAAAAAATTTGCAATTGCATGTGTCCCTTTAGCTTCATTAATAACAGCAATCAAACTACCAAATAGACCACATACAATAATTAACCAAATTGTATCATAATCGGTAAGAACCGAAAAAAATGATTCTGTCATCAATGTAATATAATTTTTATGATCAACTACACTAATAATCAAATAAGAAGAAGCAATTCCTAGCATTAACGGTTCCGTCGTTCTTTTGGATTTCACAGCAGTTAAAATAACTAATATCGCAGGTAAAAGTGTTACTATTCCATAATTCATTATCTCTTTCCCCTTGGTAATAAAGATGGAATTCTAATTTTGGAAAATATTTCTAAATACACTCTAACAATAAACGCTCGCAAATCAGTATGAGAAATATCTTTAATAACAATTCCAGTTTCAGTAATTCTTGGTTCCATATAAGTTATTAATGCATCCGGAATACCCTCTACTTTTCTTTTATTCAGAGGAGCCTTTAACATCAACTCAACGTATTTCCTATTATTAAAAGGAACGGTAATATCATATGTCATTCTATGTTCAGACGTTAGAAAAACACCTTCTCCTCCACTCCAGGCAAATTCCCAGAAGTACAGCTCAAGCCAACTTATACGATCAAATATATCTTTGTTATAATATTTTTTCAAATAATGTTTAAATACTTTATCCGTTTCTCGAATGAGATATGGCAATACATACACTTTATGCATTGTTCTCCAATAACTCGCATATGGATATTTAGGAAATTTATTTTTATTATATTTATTCCAATACCATCCACGTCCCATTTCATTTACCCAGGATTTAACTTCAACATCACATGGCGGATTTTGTGAAAAATATAATCTCTTTTTAGCATCGTTTTCATTATTATGACCGATACATCCTGCATTGCATTCCATTATTTTTTTGAATACATCTAAATTTTTATATTCTTCATATTCTTCAGGAATCTCATATAATTCATGATTTAAATTTAATACTTTCAAAATATCTTTTGCTGCATATGCATCTACAGATTCGTCGACATTTGAAATATAACTAAAGTAATTGAACTTATCATAATTACCATTCGAACAAGATAACGTTGTCATACTATCTCGTCCACCGGTCACCGAAATGGATACTTTTTTATCAGGCCATTTTTGTCCAATAAGGGTCATTGTATTAGACATAATATATCCCAATTTTTTTATTATTTCATCAAACTCTTCTTCTGTTTTCACCTCAGTGATTTTATGTAATGGATAATATCTTTCAATCGAGATTTTCTGGGTTGATTCACGATATCTTCCAGCACAATTTGGTTGCATTCTCTTTAATTCTTCGAATGGTGATAAATCGCCAGGCAACCATGTTCCCCAATAATGCCAAAATCTATTATTAACTAATCTTACAATATACTCTGGTTGTTTTAAGTCTTTTAAATCCGCTACAAGCTTACTATGAGATGTAATATACACCTTTCCATCCACTACGCCATGATATACCAATTGCATTCCGCAACAATCTGTTGAATAAACTATATTTCCATTTTGAAAATATCCTGTACAGAACACACCTGTCATATTGCTTTCCGCATCCCAAAATGCTTGTTTACCATTTTTTGCTGCTTCCGATAAATCTTTCAAAATTTCCTCTTCATTTATTCTCATATTAAACGGATCATACGCATGTCCAATTATAAAATAGGTTCTCCTAGCATCGGAATATATATAGCATGTAGTATCTTTATGAATATATATATAATATTCGATACCATCATTATTAATCATCGTTTCTTTCCAATTTGAATAAAATGGATACTTATCTAAATTACTTTGTTTTTCATTTGTAATCAAAAATCCTCTAATATATAATTTATCTATGTATTGTGGATATTTTTTGAACAATTGAATCATTTCTTCTTTTGAATAATATGACATCTTTTATCTCCCTCTTTTAATTACTTAACAATCAATATAAATTATTAAAGATAATTTTATTTAATCTATCTCTATTTCCTTCACCAACAAAACTATTATGCGGAGTTATAATTACATTTTCCATATCCCATAATAGACTATTTTCGCTCAAGGGTTCTTCTTCAAATACATCAAGAACTGCTCCGCCAATTCTTTCATTCAAAGCATAAATCAAAGACTCTGAATCTATAATTGCACCTCTAGATATATTTACAAGTATTGCTCCTGATTTAAATAATTGTAATCTCTTTGCATCTATTAGATATCTCGTTTCTTCATCCAAAGGTAATGTTAGTACTACTATATCAGCATTAGATAACACCATATCTAATTTTTGCATTGTAACTATTTTAGTATAGTTGACATCTTTTCTAGGAAATAGATCGACCCCAATAACATCACATCCAAATGCCTGAAACCTTTTTGCACATTCTGTACCAACACTTCCACAACCAATAATACATACCGTTTTACCATAAAGTTCCATTAGTCCTCTATTCTTTTCCCATTTATGCATCTTCTGATTTTCATAAAAATAGGATACCTGCTTATACAGCTGCAATACTCCTCCAACCGCAAATTCTGCCATAGGAATGCTATATACACCTCTGGCATTATGAATTTCAATATCATGCTCTTGCACATATTTCATCGGCACTCGGTCAAATCCAGCACTGGTCAATTGAATATATTGTAAATTTGTAAATTTTTCAATGGGATGACTCTGGAACAATCCATTACAGATTACACCTTCCACCCAATTATACTCACAAGGTAACTTTTCCTTTTCAAATTGAAGAAAGGAAACTGTATGCCCCATCTGTTCCAATACTTCAATATTTTCTTTTGCGCCTTGCCATGCTCCTGTTACAAGTAAATTCATGTGTTACTCCCTATAAGAAATCCTATCACTAATCAATTTGACTTTTTCTCTAACTAACTGTTCATTCTCTCTAAAATACTGAACTATAGGTTCTACTTCCTGTTCTTTTTCTCTAATTGCTTTGACACCTTCATTGAATATATTCTGAATTTCATCTAAATTTGTTATCTTACTAGTATTGCAAAAACTTCTAGACAAAATTACACAAGTGGACCCCATACGATAATGTTCAATTAGAATATTTTCAGCTGGAAGAGTACCTGTTCCCAATGCTGCTATACCACCAAATCCATATGGAATACCAGATAATTTAAATTTCAAGCACAATTTTTCCACCGTCCCATCCACCAAAGGTTCAAACATAAACTTCATACCATATCCTAAACTCAAATCATTTAAACCAATATGGATTTCATCTATACCTTTAATCTTTAAAATATCATCAATCACTTCTACAGCTTCTGGTGTTTCAAGTAATAATGATGTTTTTGCTCGTCCATCCACTAATTCTATAAACCTTTGAACTTCTTTCACAGTTTTAAAATAAGGAAGCATCAATATATCGGCTCCAGCTTGGATTGATTTTTCAATTTCTTCTGCAGATGAGCTATATTCCACTGTCGCATCATGGATTGGATTTACCCGAACAAATAGATCAGCTTTTTGAACAACCTTTCGAATTACCTGTATATCCTCAATCGTGTGGTGCGATTGGACTGTATCCATTCCTCCCTGTCGATCTGCTTTTCCAATGTATTCCATATCTACAAAAATACGATCTACCCCAGAGACTTCTGCAATCTTCGCAACTTCTGGGTCATTTGTTATGTACATAAGTTTTAATCCCATGATAATATCCTCTATCCCGTAAAAACAGCTGCGTTATCTTATTCTTTCACCGTCTTACCAACATTTTTATTGTCAGCGTTACTGAGTACCTTAAATATTGTTTTTAAAAATATAATTAAATCTAATCGAAAAGAAACATGATCAACATACCAGCAATTTAATTTAATTCTCTTATGCCACTCCACATCTTTTCGTCCATGTATTTGTGCCCATCCTGTAATACCTGGTCGCACTTTGAACATTCTTTTTTGTTCATCTGTATATTCTTCATAAGACCACGGATGATAGGTAAGAGGAGGTCGAGGACCAATCAAACTCATATCTCCACGTAAAATATTAATCACCTGAGGAAGTTCATCAATGCTAGTCGCCCGTATTATTTTACCAACACGAGTTACTCTTGCATCACCTTTTCCAGAATATACACCAGATCCAGTGTGCTCTGCGCCTACACACATACTTCTAAATTTCAGTATCTGAAAAACCTTTCCATGCATACCAATGCGATCCTGTTTAAATAAAACAGGACCAGGAGAATCTAATTTAATAAAAATAGACACAATCAGCATTGGAATTGCACCTACAACAAGCACCGAAAATGCTATAATGCAGTCTATCATTCTTTTGATTTTTTCCTGATACATGTTCTTATCCCCTCTACTGTTCCTGAATCGTATATTCTGGTACGATTTTCTTTACAATCCTGCGAATTTCCATATCCTCAACATATGCTGCCTTTTTCAATTCAATTAACAACGCAAAAAAAGTTTCCTCATCTAAAGGAATCGGTTGTCCAATGAAAATTCTGTCGTTATCTGTTTCTTTTTTATTTTCTTCACTAATCAGAAGTTCTTCATATAACTTCTCCCCCGGACGTAGTCCAGTAAATTTAATCTCAATATCTTCACCCGGAGTTAATCCCGATAGGCGAATCATATTTTCTGCCAAATCTAAAATTTTAACCGGCTCTCCCATATCCAAGATAAAGATTTCCCCTCCTTGGGCATAGGCACCTGCTTCTAATACAAGGCTGACCGCTTCCGGAATCGTCATGAAATAACGAATGATGTCCGGATGAGTAACGGTAACCGGTCCCCCCTCTGCAATCTGTTTTCGGAATAACGGTACGACACTGCCATTACTTCCAAGTACATTTCCGAAACGCACGGCAACATATTCTGTATCATAGTATTTATTGAATGTCTGCACAACCATTTCGCAGATTCGCTTTGATGCACCCATAATATTGGTTGGACGAACCGCTTTATCCGTCGAAATCAAAACCATACGCTTTACTCCACTGTTACCTGCTGCTTTTGCCACATTCATCGTTCCAAACACATTATTCTTAATGGCATCACATGGACTATCTTCCATCAAAGGCACATGCTTATGTGCTGCTGCATGAAAGACTAAATCTGGATGATATTTTTCAAAAATATTATGTATTCTTTGCTCATTCTGAACAGATACAATTAAAACTTTTAAATCTAACTCTGGATATTTATGTTTTAATTCCATCTGAATCGAATAAGCATTGTTTTCATAGTTATCTATAATAATCAGACGCTTTGGACGATAGCCGGCAATCTGACGACAAAGCTCACTTCCAATCGAGCCACCGCCTCCGGTAATCAACACTACTCGATCTGTCACATAATCCATAACCTGCTTAAGGTCAGCCTGCATTGGCTCTCTACCAAGCAAATCCTCGATTTCTACCTTTCTAAGCATTGATACACGGATGTCTTTATTAATCAATTGGTAAAGTCCCGGTAAGGTGCTCATCATACATCCGGTTTCTTTACAAATATTTAATATTTCTTTACGATCTCTTGCCGGTAGCGTTGGAATTGCCAAAATAATTTCTTCGACCCCAAACTGAACCACATACCGCTTGATACGCTGTCTGCCTCCGACAACCGGAACTCCATGAAGATAAGTTCCCCATTTTGACGGATCATCATCAACGACACATACAATCTGTTTATCAATGAATCGACTGTCTTTAATCTCATTTAAAATCAGATTTCCAGCTGCCCCTGCACCAACTAGCATGACAGATGTCGGTTTTTTATTTGGACTTTGTAAAGGTATCCTTTTCCCTCCGCGGAGAATACGAATCAAAATTCGCGGACACGCAGTAATAAGCCCTAACCATCCGATATAAAGAATAAAATAACTTCTTGGAATTGGAAAAACTAACATGTGCATTCCGATCAATTGGAACACACTAGTTAAAAGAACTGCTTTCACAATATTGAAAAAATCCATTACACTGGCAAACTGCCAAAGTGTTGCATACAAACGATATGCCGCAAAAATACAGATGGTACAAAAAGTATTGATTGCTGCATAATGAAGAATGGTGTCAACAAAAACGGATTCTACCGTAGATGGCAGAAACTCAAATCTTGTTAAAATAGCCATAGCAGATGCCAACTGTATCCCCAGTAAATCAAAAACAAGAAGTACACCTGCCATTTTCTTTCTCTCAATAATTTTTTTGATTTTCATATTTTTAATGTCCCCTAAAATAATAAATAACTCTTTGATTCCCCTCACAACATTCATAATAAATATTTATTATTTATACTTATACAAAGAGTATCATTTAAATTTATCCTATTAATGTAAATCTAAAGTGATTCACAACAATATTATCATACTAATCGATAATCTGCAAGACGAATATCAATACAATAAATATTACTTTATCCATTTTATATACTATATACATTAATTCTATATTAATTTTTTTGTCAAGTTTTCATCTAAAAGAAAGGAAGGATATTCTATAACAAAATAGAATATCCTTCCTGTTCAAGTAGGACAAATACAATGTATGTTAGTTAATTTACATTCCTTTAATAGTTACTAATTTCGTCTGCAAGTAATCTTACACACTCATCAATAGAATGTGTTGATGTATTTAAACACAAATCATAGTTATTCCAATCTTTCCAATCTTTATTCGTCCAAAATCGAAAATAATTGGTTCTCTCTTTGTCTTTTTTCTTCATAATATTCACAGCCTGAGTTGCATCCACATTCTCATGCTTCATGATCGTAGACAAACGGTCCAGTTCATTGGAAGCATAGATAAAAACCTTTTTCGTATGTTCCGGCTGTAATATTTCTGTACAACAACGTCCGATAAAAATTGCCGGTCCTTGCATCTCTAACTTCTTAATGGTCTGTTGAATCGCATAAAACATCTCATTATATTTTGACATGTGCTCATATCCCTGTAGATTGGATATCAGCGCCAGACTGTATAGGAGACTTCCTGTTGTTGTCTCATCATATTTTTTTAACAAATCTAGTTCAACACCATAATCCTCAGCAGCCTTTATGATCAACTGTCCATCATAACAAGGAATTCCCAATTTTTTGGAAATTTTAGTGCCAATTTCACGTCCACCACTGCCAAATTCTCTTTCTATCGCTAATGACTTCATACAACATTCCTTCTTTCAATTTATGACTCTACTTGTTGTTGGATTTCTCTCGCAAATTGAGCTGCTTTTTCGAG
The DNA here is from genome assembly GCA_030523275.1 of Lachnospiraceae bacterium. Lineage (GTDB taxonomy): Bacteria > Bacillota > Clostridia > Lachnospirales > Lachnospiraceae > Fimousia. The sequence goes on along the minus strand of JAUNIX010000001.1, from coordinate 101,312 downwards.
ATCTTCCCTGTCAGGATGAGACTCTCCATATTCAAATAGCTGCTTCATTCTTTCTTTTTCTTCTGGCATCTGATCTAACATATTCTTCTGCCCTTCTTTAGAAACTCTTCCCTGACACAAAAACATACCAAGATAATCCGCATCTTCTGGCATCCAGACATCCAAACGCTTTTCTAAATTTGCTTTATACTGCTCTGTAGCAACATATCCACACGTGGCAAATACAGCAAAACGCCCACTCGTTATCTGGTCAAAACAGTTGATCACATCCATACTGCACATCTGATTGCGAATACCAAATCCAACCAAATAAATATCCGCCTGCGGTATTTCTTCTTCACGATCAATATCTTGAATTACTTTCTCATCTGTAGAGAGACTCTTGTAAATCTCCTCGGCTACTTCTCTCGTATTGCCACTTTTCGATTGGTATATTACTGCATATTTCATCCTAGTTCCTCCAATCTCGCACAAATAAAACCAGTCTGACTTCATTCATATATTTTGTTTTTAAACTATTTGTTTTCAAATCATTATAGTACATGCATACGTAATGTCAATAGATTTTATATTTTTTTTATATCTTGTTATAATTTATATGCAGTAAAAAAGAAGCCAGTTTCCTGACTTCCTTTTTACTACATATAAATCATACTTATACTAACTGCATCTTCCGATATAATTCTTCCCGAAAAGCTTTGTCTTCGACTGCCTTTTTCAAATCTTCATATCGGTCCTCTGATATTAAAATAGAATAAAGTTGATTGATTCTATCTTCTCCCTGCTGTATTCCTCTACATAATCCTTGTTGTAGCCCCTGCTGTATTCCGATCTGTCGTCCTCTCGCCTCTAGTTGCTCAAACGCTCTGCACATATCGTACTCCACCTTCCCTTCCTGATTCATCTGCGCATATTGTGACTCTTTATTCATTAATCATGCGGTCCATATTTTCCCCCATTTTTAAAGCAACTGCTTTAAAAACCGCCATTTCTTCTTCTGTAATGCCATCAAATATTTTTTGCAACATATTTCCCCACAGTTCTGACATATCTTCATTGAATACTTTCCCCTTGTCAGTGACTAAAAAATGTACGTATCGCCTGTCATGAACATCAGTGACTGCTGTCAAATATCCCTGTTTACACAAATTTTCCACAGCTTGCGAAATATGCCCTTTGTTCATCTCTAAATAGTGAGCAATATCTTTGGATGTATTATTTTCTCCACATTTTGAAAGAAAATATAAGATTTCCATTTCTACTCTTCGTAGTCCATACTTTTTTCTAATGCCGGCAAGCTGACTTGTGACTAATTTCTTAAATTGTCCTCCCCGCAAAACAGTTTCTATCTGATGTTCCATTGAATCTCGTTCCCTCTCTCGCTATGTATCAACATTTTCATACTAAATAATCCTTTGTTTTTAAACAACTTAGCATTAATATACCACAGTCAGACTTATAGGACAACCAAATGAAATATGCTCCATGATTTTTACTGATTCACTGCTAAATATGTGCTACTTTCTTTTGTACTTTTTGCTCTTTTTTCTTGTCTAGATTTGCAAAAAATCCAGCTAATAATGTACCGGAAATCGAATGCCATACACAGGATACCGCACAGATAACCGCAGACTCTGGTGTACTGGCAAATTGTGCAGAAGTTGTCGCTAAATTGGTTGCCAGACCGGCATTTTGCATTCCAACCTCAATCGAAATCGTTCTTTTCTTAGCAGTATTCATACCAGTTAATTTTCCGGCACCATATCCTAACAGATAACCCAAGCTATTATGAAGCAATACTGCTACAAAAATAACCACTCCTGATGTAAAGAAGTTAGCTCCTTGAGAAGCGATGACACCGCCAACAACACAGGCAAGTCCCAAAACTGCGACTCCTGGCATCACTTTCTGAACTTCCTGAAATGTCTTATTTTCTCCAAGCAGATGATTTAAAAGAAATCCAATTGCAATCGGGACGATAACCGTCTCAATAATAGACACAAACATTGGCAGTCCTTTAATAGAAATTTTGGCTCCACTGGCAAGAAGAAAAACCATAATCGGTGTCATGATCGGAGATAACAAGGTTGAAACGGTTGTCATTCCGACAGAAAAAGCGACATCTCCACCACATAAATAAGACATAATATTAGAAGATACACCACCCGGACAGCATCCTACCAAAATGAGTCCTAAAGCGATTGCATTTGGAAGGTGTAACAATTTGGTTATAAAAAATGCCAAAAATGGCATGATCAAATACTGTGCAACTGCACCGATGCAAATATCAAATGGTCTTTGTGCGAGAATTTTAAAATCTTCTGTGGTCAACGTAAGACCCATACTAAACATAATAATTCCTAAAATAATGGATTGGTTTGTAAATTTATTTCCTACTGGATCAATAAACAACGGAACATTCACCCATGCCATCAGTTGTGGGATTAAAAAAGTAACGACCGCGATTGTGATCACAACGACAGACGTATAATTGGACAAAAATTTGCTAAGTTTCTGTAATGCTTTCATTTTATTTTCCTCCTGAAATTTATATTGAGAAGCATTTTTTATTTCATAGAAATTACAACACAATTTCTTATGAAACAAAAAATCCCCTTCAGATATAATGTCTGAAAGGGATCGTATTCTCCTCAGTGAAACTTATTGAATTCTTTTCATTTCTTACATGAAGTGTATTCAATTTTCATCTGAAAAATATTTTAGTCTTTTCGTTAAAAAAATCAAGTATTTCTTTTTATACAATTGTTTCAGCGAGATATTCTTCTGCATGATGAACAGCCACCGCTCCATCTGACACTGCAGTCACTACCTGACGCAGGTCTTTCTTTCGAACATCACCAACCGCATAGACGCCAGGAATATTCGTACAAGTAGATTCATCGGCAACAACGTATCCAGCTTTATCCATTTCCAGTTGTCCCTGGACTAGTTCTGTTGCCGGTTTTCTACCGACACTGATGAATACTCCATCACATTCGATTTTTTGTTCTTCTCCTGTTTTTACATTTTTTAATTTTACTCCCGTAATCTTGTCATCGTAGAGCAGTTCTGTCACAACACAATTCCAACAAAATTCTATATTATCGGCTTTCATAAGAGGCTCATGATAGATTTTAGTGGCTCTAAGAGTATCGCGACGGTGCACAAGAATTACCTTTTTTGCAACACGGCTAAGAAGCATCGCATCTGCTGCTGCCGTATTTCCTCCACCTACTACTACAACCGTTTTATCCTTATAAAACATACCATCACAAGAGGCACAATAATTAATTCCCCGTCCAACAAGTTCTCGCTCCATAGCGATTCCTAATTCTCTTGGACTGGCACCAGTAGAAAAAACAACAGTTTTTCCATAAAAGGTTCCTTCACTGGTCTTAACAACCTTAGGGTTTTCATTTAGTTGAACCGAAAGGACTTCTGCAATCTCTGTCTGTGCACCAAAACGCTCTGCTCCCTGCTTCATTTTCTCTGCCAGAGAAATGCCGTCAATTCCATCTTCAAATCCCGGATAATTATCAATCTGATTTGTTAAAGCCATTTGACCACCGGCGGAAAGTTTTTCCAAAAGTACAGCATCAAATCCTGAACGCGCTGCATACAAAGCAGCCGTATAACCACCAGGACCGCCGCCAATCACAATCATATCGTACACACGTTTCTCTTTCTCATTTTCTTCTTCTAATTTTTCCAGATTATTCTGTATAAATGCATCAATCGCAGCTTTTGATCCTGGTGCGGTGATAGAGTCAACCGCTTGTCCTTCTTGATACAATACCAATGTGGGAATGATTTCGATCTGCTGTGCCTCTGACAAATCTGGTTCTTCATCAATATCAATTTTGACAACAATCAGATCCTCTGCATATTGCTCTGCCACTTTATCATAAGCAGAATGAATACGCTGACAATAGCCACACCAAGGTGCCCAATAATCTACCAGTACCGGCTGGTTTTCTTTTAAAAGTTCATAAAATTGTTCCTGATTTATATTCTTAGCAGCCATGTTTCTTCCTCCTTTGTTTTTTCATAGTATACCCATTTTAAAATTTTTTCTTTCGTATCTGTTCCAATTGTATCTTCATCTCATGATCTGAAATCTGATATCCTTGTTGGTCTAACGTTAAAACCTTTCTTTATCAAAAGAATAACGCCATATTATACTTAATTCAAGTGAAATATAGTCCTATACTATATTATGTGGATTAAACATTTTCCTGTGCTATTTTGATAAAATCTCTTGCATAAGAAGGGAGATAAGCACCTTTTCGATAGGCAATCGTAAGTGTGCTAAAAACACCTCCATCGCCAACAGAAAAACATGCTGGCTTTTGTTCAAAATGCATATTTTTGACATACGTTTCTGGTATCAGACAAGCCCCTAATCCTTGTTGGGATAATAATGCACATGCCTGCGGATTTCGGCTATGAAAAGGAACCGGCGGATTTATCTCGTATTTTTCAAATAATTCGATTTCTTTTTTTCCAGTTGTCTGATCTGGAAAATTAAGAATGAATGGTTCTTTTTCCAACAATTTCATATCCATCCACAAATGCTTGCAATTTTCACGTTTTATTCCACACTTTGCCAATGGATGATCAGGAGCAAGCAAAAGTAAGATTTCTTCATTCAATAATGTCTCATATGTGAGTTTCGGATGTGGACCTGCTTCATTAAAGATGGCAAAATCCAATTGATCATCTAATAATAATCGCTCCTGAATGGCATATGTCTCCTCTAAAAAATTTACTTTCACTCCTGGATATTTCTCATGAAATATAGGAAGAATTTTCGGGATCATACAAGAACTTCGCATCAAGGGAAATGCAATGTTTAATTCCCCCTCTTTAAATGAATTTAAATCCGAAAGTTCTTTCTCCCAATCCTGACTCAGCTCCAGCATTTTTTTTGCATAATTCATATAACGCCGTCCAAGATACGTAGGAGTATAGCAGTTTCCACTTCTACTAAATAATTTTCCATCCAACTCTCGTTCTAGTTTTTGTAAATATTTACTCAATGTGGGCTGGGAAATATATAATTCACGCGCAGCTTTTGTTAAATTCTGATGTTTTGCAATGCATAATATATAATTAAATTTTTGTACATCCATTCTCGTCTTTCCTCCCCTTTGTGATGCCTCTAACGACTGAAACCATTTTGTGCTTATCAATACTATGCCAAAATGGAATAGTTTTTATGAAAATTATAAATTGGACTTTATCTTCTCTCCATCATACAATGAATTTTAGATAGAATCAATTTTACACATGAAAAGGAGATTAAAAATGCAACAATTTTTAGAAAAACATTTTAAATTGTCAGAATACCATACGTCTGTGAAAACGGAACTTCTGGCAGGACTCACGACATTTGTCACGATGGCATATGTTCTTGCAACTGTTCCCGGTATATTGGAAAGTGCCGGATTGGACAAACACGTCATGCTGACCATCATGGTTATGCTGATCGTTATCACAAGCTGTGCAATGGCATTTTTTACGAACCGCCCATTTGCACTGGCACCAGGACTTGGAAGTGTCGGAATTGTAGCTTCTATGATTTCCAACGAAGGCATTTCTGCCCCAATTGCTGCCGGTGTTATCTTCTGGAGCGGTATTCTTTTTATTCTGATTTCTTTTCTTGGACTTCGTGAAGCTGTTGTCCGTGAAATTCCAGTCAGCTTAAAACAATCTGTCAGTGCTGGTATCGGTCTTTTCATTGCCTTACTTGGTGCTAAAAGCTGCGGGCTGATCGTTGCTAATGCAGACAAAAACACTTTGGCTTTCGGACAGTTAAATTCTGCACCGGTTATCCTCTGTGTTATTGGTTTCATCATTTTATTATTTATGAAAGTCCGTGATGTTCCAGGTGGCATGATTTTAACGATTTTACTCACTACGATTATTGGGATTCCGCTCGGCATCACAAAAATGCCGGAAACAATCTTTTCTCTTCCGGCAAACATTGGCAGTCAATTCTTAAAAATCGATTTTCTGGGAGCATTAAACTTTGCTTATATCCCATTCCTGATTGCTTTATTTGTACCGGACTTTTTCTCAACATTTGGAACCGTTCTCGGAGTCGGAGCAAAAGCCGGATATCTAGATGAAAATGGAAACCTTCCAGGTATTGACCGTTGTTTTAAAGTCGATGCTGTTTCTACCAGTTTCGGTGCTTTATTTGGTATGCCTAGTATGACAACTTATCTGGAATCTTCTGCCGGTGTAGAAGCGGGAGGAAAAACAGGTCTCACTGTTATTTTTACAAGCATTTTCTTTGCTTTGTCATTGTTTATCGCACCAATTGCACTGATTATTCCTTCAGCCGCTACTGCTCCTATCCTGATTTACATCGGAATCAATATGCTTAGCAGTATGAAAAATATCAAATATGACGACCTCACAGAATGTATACCAGCATTTGTCTGCGTTACATTTACCATTTTCGCAAATAATATTGCCAATGGAATCTGTACAGCTCTCCCTGTATACCTGATCATGAAAATCGCATCAGGAAAAATCAAAGAAATTTCGCCAATGATGTACATATTAGTCGCTGTATGTATTTTATATTTTTATACGATTGTATAGGAAAAGCTAATTTTTAACCAGAAGACAGAAGGAGAATCTTATGAAAAAAGTCTCTTTATTAATCAAACATGCACAAGTATTTAACTCTTATCTAAAACAATTTGTATCTGCAGATGTTTATGTATTAGATGGAAAATTCTTCTACATTGACCGGGAACATTCCGAATCACTTTCTGCGGAAAAAGTTTTGGATGCACAGGGACTTTATATGTTACCAGGTCTGATTGATATCCATATGCATATCGAAAGTTCAATGATGACCCCTGGTCCTTTTGGCAGATTTTTGGCCTCTTGCGGTGTTACGACAATCGTATCTGAACCTCATGAAATGGCCAACATCAAAGGAATGCGTGGAATCTTAGAAATGATCCAGGCCGCCGAAGATGCACCAATTGATATTTACTATGGAATTCCAAGTAGTGTGCCGTCTACGAATGAAGCATTAGAAACAACTGGAGGAATTATCGATTTTGACGCAATGAAGCATTTGCTGACGGAAAAAGATGTTGTCTGCGTCGGCGAAATTATGAACTATCGACAGATTATCAAAGAAAATGATCTGGAAATCACAAAGTTTTTAGAATATTTACGTCAGGAACGTCCCAATTATGTAATCGAAGGTCATTGTCCTTCATTAGTGGGATTAGATTTAGCCAAATTTCTTTATCAGGGTATTGATGGTGATCACACAGAACATACATTGGAAGAGGTAAAACAGCGTATTGAAAATGGCATGTTTATGGAATTGCAAAATAAAATGCTAAAAAGTGAGATTCTGGATTATATTCGAGAACATCAATTATATGAATACTGCTCTTTTGTCACAGATGATACCATGGCAGATGTTCTTTACCAAAAGGGACAGTTAAATTATGTAGTTGAAAAAGCGATTCAAATGGGATTTCCGCTGGAACAAGCATTATATTGTGCAACCTACACTCCAAGCCGTCGGATGCATTTATATGACCGCGGAGTCATTGCTCCGGGAAAACTGGCAGATTTCATATTGGTGAAAAATCCATCTCACCTGTGTCCGGAAATTACTTATAAAAATGGAGTAGAAATTTTCAACCGCAAACATCCACATTTCACAGTAAGTCCATATACTTTTCCAAAGGATTTTTACGAAAGTATCCAGTTTTCACCACTGTCAAAAGAGGATTTCCGAATGCCAGTGTCTCGTTTTCTTCCAAAAGGTGCCAAAATACCTTCTACGGTGACTGTTCGAGCAATTGAAGTGCAGCCTGATCGCACGCAGACCAAAGAAACGTTGATCGATATGCCTGTAAAAGATGGATATATCGATTGGAAATCCAGTGGTTGTCTGCTTTCCATGGTCATTGAACGACATGGCAAAAATGGAACGATCGGTTACGGATTTCTCACTGGCTCTTGTTTAAAACGAGGTACTGTCGCGACAACTTATTTTCACGATCATCACAATTTATTTGTCACAGGGGACAATGAAATTGACATGGAACTGGCCGTAAAGCGCATTCAACAATTAAACGGTGGATATCTCACAGTTCAGAACGGCAAAATTTTGTCAGAACTTGCTCTGCCTGTCTGTGGTATTCTCTCAGATCAACCATTGGATATTATCAGCACTAAGCTATGTCAGGTTCGTGAAAGTTTGCAAAAACTTGGCTATCAACACAACAACCCGATCATGTCTCTGGGAACACTGGGTCTTCCCGTCAGCCCAGCTCTGAAATTAACCGACCGAGGATACGTTGATGTAAAAAAAGGAGCTATTGTTGACTTGATCGTAGGATATTATTGAGAAAATAGAAAAGTGCCATACTAATTTTTTGTATGGCACTTATTTATAAATTTTGTTCACAACACATTTTTAACAAATATGCATCTTTTTTCTCATTTTCTCCCTCTAAATAAAAGGTAACTTTCGCTCCCTGATAAACTCTTAAAGTTAATAAAGATGCCATATTTTTTGCGTTTGCTCTTTTTCCATTATATTCAACTGTAATCCGGCTTGTTAATTGCATCGCTGTTTGTGCTAATATCATTGCCGGTCTGGCATGAATCCCTACCGGCGATTGCACAACATACTCAAATTGCCTCATCAAATGCCTCCTCTTGTACCTTTTTCATCAATCTATGAATTTCTTCATCAATTCTTTCCGCAAATCGATAAGACTGACGAAATGCAAAGGTTTTAATGCGAACAGGATTTTCTATTAATATCATTTCTTTTTTCTTTGTTGTATCTTTAAACCAAAGACAGACTTTTAGATAATCTATTGTGTCCTCCGATTTATGAACAGCCTTTTCATTTAATTCTTTTAAAGTCATTTTAGGTGAAACCAAAAGTTCACATTTTTTAATATTCCTGATGTCGTAAAAATCAGGATCAGACACTTTCTTATTCATCATGCGATTATTGGGAATACAGATTCGGTAGTTTTTTTCATCTACAAGAAGATAATTTCCAATTCTACCAGTAATCACAAATCCTTCAAATGCTTTTTCATCACGTTCAGTTTCACATAAAAGTTTAATTTCTGCAAGCGTTTTTTGCGTAATCGTTTCTGTAAACTGTCGACTGGCTTTTTTATAACATTTCTTACAAATATACCCATCTTTATATTTAAATTTCCCCACAAAACCAATTGATTGACCACATACATCACATGTTTTCATACGTACTATCTCCTATTCTAAAATACCTGTTTTAGTGCCCCATGAATTTTCTGATATTTCTGATATTTTTTTTGATACAATTTTTGATTATATTCTCTTGGTGTAAATATTTTTTTAATCGAAACTGTCTGATCGATAACATCCTCCATCGATACGTCTCCATTATTTGCTAATGCCGCCAAAGCAATGCCATATCCAGCCCCGGCTCCACTTTCCATCTGCTCAATTTTAACATTTAGTACATCGGCCATAATCTGCATCCATATATTATTTTTCGAGCCCCCACCAGTTACTTTTAACACAGTCATATCTTGTTCTGACACTTTCATCACTTCTATCAATTGTTTCACGCCAAAACAAATACCTTCCATGACCGCTATTGTCATGTCACTCCTACTAGTATCCGTACCAATTCCCAAAAATGCACCTCTAAGACTGGAATCCGCATAAATCGTTTTATCACCAACCAAATGCGGATAAAAAAGGAGTTGATTTTCACCAAGATGATCAATATTGACTTCTGTTTCTTTTGCAAAATCGTTTGAATTTAAAATATGTTTTATCCACCAATTCATACTACTCCCACATGATTGTACCACACCTTGCACTAAAATTTGAATATTATCTCTTTCAAGAGAAAACATAATATTTTTTCCTTTGGCAGAAAAATCAAATTCTTTTTTCGGATACATCAAAACTCCTGATGTTCCAAGCGACAAAACCGGATATTTCTTAGCCAAACAACCGGTAGAAATAGCAGCAGCCGGATTATCACCAGTACCAGTAATCACTTTTACTCCATTTTTAAAACCATACTTTTTCTTCCAATTATCGGTCACTTCTCCTGCAATTTCTCCAGCGACTTTCACTTCTGGATAAATGTTCTCCGGAAATCCAAAAATTTGTCTGATTTCCGAAGACCATTTTCCAGTCCTTAAGTCAAAGAGTGAGGATGTCGATGCTTCACAATAATCTGTTTGACAGCTACCGGTCAATCGATATACAATATAATCTGGACCAATTAGAAATTTCTTTATTTCACGAAAGTGTTTTGGTTCATATTTTTTTAGCCATAAGAGATTCATTGCTGGACTACCAGTCGAAATAATATTGGCTATATAAGAAATATTTGGAGTGTGCTGAATTTGTTCTTTGATACCTGCTAGTTCGTTTGCTGTTCTGGTATCATTCCACATCAGTGCCGGTCGGATAGATGCTCCATCATTCCCAATAAATACGACGGTATGCATCTGTCCGGTAACTCCAATCGCCTGAACTTTCGCAGAATCTATTCCATCCAAAAGTTCTTTCATAGCCTCATCAACTGCTGACATCCATGTTTCCGGATCAATTTCTTTCCACCCTGACCGCGGCTCTAATATCTCATACTCTCGATTACTTTCTTTTATCATTTTCCCCGCATTATCAATTAATATTAATTTTGCAGAAGAAGTTCCAATATCAATTCCAACATAGTATTCCATAATTATTCTCCAAAATTAAGTATTACTTTATAAGTATCTGGTCTTGATGCCATAGCAATTGCCTGATCAAAGTCCTTATAATCAATCACTGCTTCTGTAAGAACAGTTGGATCTACCAATCTTTTTCCAATTAACTGTACAGCCTGATGGAAAGAGGAGATTGTAGGGCTAACTGCACCTGTAACTGTTTTTTGATAAGAGTGTACTGCTCCCATATCTACCGGAACCGGCTTATTGGGATGAATCGAACTAAACATAACCGTTGTTCCTGTCGGAGCCGTCATTTCTACTGCTTGTGCTGCAATAGCCGGAATAGCTGTCGTATTAAATACAACAAGTGCGCCTCTTCCTTCTGTCATATTTTTTACTGCTTTTACTGCATCTTCTGCCATAGGATCCACGACATCATCACACCCAAGAGATAAGGCTTTTTTCCTTCGTTCTTCCAAAGGCTCGCTTAAAATAACCCTTGCACCTTTCATTTTGGCAAGTATCACATGAAGAAGTCCCATGGTTCCTCCTCCGATCACTACAACATCATCACCAAATTTAATATTGGTTCTATCGATGCTGTTTACGACACACGCTAATGGTTCTGTAAATGCCATATTTTCAAATGGTGTATCCTCTGGATATACGAATAAATCTTCTGCTTTTGCTATGACATATTCTGCAAAACCGCCATATCCAGATAATCCATCCGGATTATGGAATATTTTACTATTCGGATGCTCTTCACAGATATTTTCTTCTCCATGCTTGCAGAAATAACATTCTTTACAGTCATCAATAATGTACTGTACTACTTTTTGTCCTTCTTGAAACCTAGATTGATTCACTTCACTACCTAATCTGGCAATTGTTCCACAATATTCATGTCCACCAATTCTTGGATAACTATAATTACAATCACCATTAAAATCACGTACATCGTTCGTGCAAATTCCAGATGTCTGTATTTTAATCAATACCTCATCGGCTTTTAAATCTGGAAGTTCAATCTCTTTGATTGAAAAATCTTTTGGTTGATTTAAAATTATTGCTTTCATTTCTCTCACTCTTTCTAAAAAATTTTAATTAATAAGCTAAGATTCCAGTTACGCCGCCAATAATGCCAATTACGATAATCAGACCAATTACTTTAACGGAAGACCAACGTTTTTTATTTATTAAGTAGTAAACTAACATCGTCACTCCTAATGGAAGAATTTTTGGACAAACGGCATCTAAGAAACTTTCCTGAATACTATATGTAGAAGTTGAACTTACAATCTCAATACCGCAGGTGGCTGTTACATAATTTACGATCAGACCACCCATAACCATACAACCCATGATGGATGCACCTTTGATCAATTTGTTTAAAATTCCTTTTTCCAGGAAGTCCATAATTGCTTCACTACCGGCTTTATAACCGAACATAAAGTTCCAATAACTTAAAGCATATGCCGCTACAACAATAACAACTGCATAAATAACCGCACCCCATACATTGCCGCTTCCAGATCTTGTCAAATCAATACACAATGCTAATAAAATTGGAATTACTACGCCTTGCCAGATGGTGTCTCCCATACCAGCTAAAGGTCCCATTAAAGATGTTTTTAAGTTTGTAATAAATTCTCCTGGAATATCTTCACCCATGGACTTTTGTTCTTCGAGAGCAATTGCCATACCTAAAATACAAGCACCAAACTCAATATGAACATTAAAGAATTCAATTTCACGTTTCATAACTTCTTTACGTTTTGATGGATCATCTTTATATAAGAAATTAATAATTGCAGAGAACATATGGGCACATACCTGCCCCATCATTCTTTCGTAGTTATAACATGTCTGTGGAAACGTTTCCCAAATAAGCCAAGCTTTGATCAGAGCCGCTTTCGGAATTAAACTTTTCTTTTTTTCCATTTTAGTCGTCCTCCTCATCATCTTCATCATCATAGTCTGCTGCTGCGCCATTTGCTGTTGCTGCTACTTTGTTATCTGTCATCTGTACATATATAACGGCTACAATTAAAGCAATAACACCTAATGTCAATAATGGTAACTTAGAATATACTGCTAATAAGAAACCTGCAAATAAGAAGATTTTAGATTCTCCTTTATAGATATACTGTAATGTAATTGCAATTCCGAGTGCAGGCATTAATCCTCCAATAATCTGGAAAACAGTCAATACTTTACCACTTAAAATATCTAAAATATTCTGAATATAGTTAGCACCAAAATACGCTGCTAACGTACATGGAATTGCCGTCATACAGAAACACATAATCTGAGGGAACAAAACATTTGCCCTCCATATTTTATGATATTCTTCTTTTTCAATGTATTTATCTGCCATATGTACAAATGCACAGTCAAATGTCATACGACCTGCCCATACGATCGTACCTAAAATACCGATTGGAACTGCAATCGCAAGAGCGGTATCGGCATCTAGACCACCACAGATTGCATATGCGGTACCAAGTACACCTGCAAGACCCATATCGGCAGGCATTGATCCTCCGGCAGACATAAAACCTAAATATACTAAGTTGATTGTCGCACCAATGACAGCGCCTTCAATCGGATGTCCTAAAACCAAACCTGTAAGTGCTCCACATACCAATGGTCTTTGTAAAGACCAAAGTCCTACGAATGGCAAGTTACCTACTGCCAGCCAGTAAATAACACCACAGAGTATAGCCTGAATGATACTCATATTACCCATATTTTTTTCCTCCTAATTGTTTTCACTCATTTTCTAAACGTAATCTTTTGCTTCGATTACCTGTTGTTCTGGAACAAGCTGATAATACACATGTACTCCTTTCTCCATCAAATGTTTGATTGCCTCAATTTCATCTGGAGAACAAGCTACATTTTTAATAAATGGTGTTCTTTCTCCTCTAAGTCCCATACCACCAAGATTCACGCCTTCAAATGTACACCCAAGATCAACCATTCTTGCATATGTAATCGGCGTCTTTGTAAGTACCATTACTTTTTCAGTTGCTTCTTTTGATGGTCTTTGTAAAATATCTGCTCCTCGTTCTACAGAATAAACATTACATTTTACACCATTTGGTGCCAAAGCTTTGATTACTCGTTTATTAAATTTGTCCGCTGCTACTTCATCATCTACAATAATAATACGGTTAACGTTTAAACTCGGTGTCCATACAGAAACCACTTCTCCATGGATTAATCGATCATCAACTCTTGCCAAAACAATATTTTTCATTACTCTTCCTCCTCGTCATCATCATCCGCATCAAACATGTCATTGACATATTTGACCGTATCCGGTGCTTCTGCTATCAAATCCCTGCATATTTCCTCTGCATTTTTATCAGAATAGCGCCCCATCATTACTAAAACAGCTAATGGAATATTAATTCCTGTCACATGATAGAAATCGTAATCTCTCATAAGATCTACGACTGCATTAAATGGACTACCATGGAATAAATCAGTAAGGAACAGAATTTCTACCCCTTTCGGAGTTGCATCAAGCTCAGCTTTCAGCTTCTCTTTTAACGTTGCCACCGTCTGTTCTGGATATAATCCGTAAGCTACCAATTCTTCTTGTTCGCCGACAAGCATCTGCACACTGTCGACCAAACCTTTCGAAAAGCTTCCATGGGATACTGCGATTACTTTTACCATTTTTCCTTTTTCGCCTCCTTTTTTCTCTTGTCATGGTGTTTTTGATGTATCTGTAGTATAGCATGGGTTTTCATGCATAATTGACAAATCTTTGCGCAATGATTACTGCATTTTCATACAATTCATTGCATGAATCATTACGCAATTTATTTGTGTAATATTGTTTCTTTTTTTCATTCATTTACGGTAATTATTCCTACATTTTTCTTCCACTTTTTTTGCCTATTTTCATATTTTTTTGTGCAATAAAATATATTTTTAGAAGTTTTTTTGACCCTATAATAAAGCCAAACTTGATACGTACAAGTGAGACTGAAACATAAAAAAATAACAGTAAAAGATAGGAGGAAAGCAGTGACAAAGATTTACTGCGATATTAAAAATGAAAATTGTAAATGGATTTGACCTTATGAAATATGCATCTGATCGTAAACTCATGCTCCCAGCATTTAATACAACCAACTTAGAAATGACCTTTGCAATTGCAAAAGGATTAAATAATGCAGGACTTCCTGGATATATTCAAATTTCTTCTAATAATTTAAGATTATCTGATCCAGAAACGATTGTATACTTAACAAAAAAAGCATTGAAAGATGTTGATGTTCCAATTGGACTTCATTTAGATCATGGTAAATCTTATGAGGATGTAAAAGCTTGCGTTAATGCAGGATTTACATCTATTATGATCGATGCATCCAGTTTACCATTTGAAGAAAATATCAAAGAAGTAAAACGTGCTGTACAATATTGTCATTTCTACGGTGTTCCTGTAGAAGCAGAACTTGGATGTCTGCAAGGAAAAGAAGAAGATATTGTCAATGAGGCAGATGCTAAAACTGATCCTGATATGGTATTAGACTTTGTCAACGAGACAGGCTGTGATCTATTAGCTGTTGCAGTCGGAAATGTACATGGTTTAGATATAGAACCAAAAGTTGACCTTCCATTGTTGAAGAAAATTTCTGAAATCTCCCCTGTACCTCTTGTAATGCATGGTGGTTCCGGTATTCCATTTGAAACCATTCAGGCGGCAAGAGCTTATAATTTATTGAAGGTAAACTATGGGTCTGACTTAAGAAAGGCATTTATTAGCACATTTGGAAAAGCTTATGCCAAAAATGATAATGAAGTAAATGTAATCGGATTAAGTTTAGATGCAGTTGAAAATGTAGCTACAGAAGCTAAAAAATTAGTAAAAATCATTAATGAATAGTCATAAAAATTAAATTCCAACCATTTTAAACTCATAACATTAATCTAGCGTTGTAAACGCAAAAAAGAAGCTATCAGCTATGTATATATACATCATACTGATAACTTCTTTTTCTTTTATTTATGCAAATCGATAAAACTCAAAGATCAGGTTTCATCTTGTTTATATTGTATTATTATGAATACCTGTCTCTAAAGTTTCTTTTAATAATTGTATAAATTTATCATAAGTTGGATTTGCGACTAGTTTTTCCACCAATCCTTTATCTGCAAAGATTTTTGAAATATATTCCCATAATTGAAATGCCTGTGTATTATTTTTCCCCACATGCATTAACATAACCAGGTTTACTTCATTATTTTCTTCATCCCATATAATCGGATATTTTGACACTAAGACCGATATAAAAGTATCCGATGATACCGCATACAAAGGATGTGGAACGGCAATCTGTTTACTAAAAAATGTACTGCCAAGATTCTCTCTTTGATGCACTTGATAGTGTAATTCCTCCAATCCAAAATATTCCGTTGCCTGATCACAGATAATTGTAAGTGCTTCTTCTTTTTTTATTTTCAAAACATTGCTAAAAAGTTCTGGATGAAAAATCGCTAAAATATCTTCCATATTTTTAAATCCGTCAATATTTAATTTAATGTTCATATAGTCCTGCTGACTAGGAAAAGGATCAACATACATAGCTAATCCCATTGTAAAGAATTTACCTTTTTCCGTTGTCAGAAATATCTCATATTCATCTAACATTTCTTCTGTTACATTTACTTCATTTACAAAATCTACCGTAGAAACATGCTCTGGAAACCAGCGCAATAATGTCTGCTTCATTAATAACGTCATGCTATTTTTCATCGAAGAGATAACTAAAATTTTAATTTTATCCGTCTGATTATTTAATTCCATCATACTACTATAAAAATGCACTGCTAGCAATGCGATTTCATCTTCCGAAACACGCTTTTCATATTTCTGATTTAGCATAAAAGCAAAATAGGTAGCCATATCATATCCAAGTGGGAATGTTTCTCGTATATACTCTAACATATCATTTTTCATTTGCATGTCATATTTCAGACGAATTTCTAATGACATACAATGCAATGCTAAAGTTACTCTTAAATTGACATTACTTGATAGATTAACACCAAAATTTTCTTTAATTAATTCCAAAGATTCTAATACAAACTGATCCATTTCCGGGGTAATTGTGTCAGAATCCTGACTATTTCCTTGACCTCTAAGATATAAGGAAAAATACTTAACTTCCTCATCTGTCACTTTAATAAAAAAGCGTCTGCTAATTCGTTCAAATAATGCTTTTGAAATCTCGTATTCCCTGCCTAGATTTTCAACAATATCAATCTCATTAGGTTGAATGTAAAATCCATCTCCAATTCGACAAATCATAATATTCAAGAACAAAATAGTATTATTAAAATCAGTATCCATAATATGATACTTTTGTTCTACAAACACATCCGTTAAAATATTTTTAATTTTGGCTATCTGCCTCTCATCAATATAAGTAACACCCTGGTCATTTTTGATATGGGCAAGATATAGATCCTGTTTTGATAGACAGCGACGTTTATTTATCTCATAGCCATCAATCATTACTTTATTGCTGCTCCGCAAAAGCTCCAATTGATATTTTTCTAAAATTTCGCTCACTTTTTTTAGGTCATTTAATAAGGTAGAACGTGAAACAAAGAACTTTTCTTGCATCTCAGAAATCGAGACTGCACGATGGCGGCTAAGTAATAATAGTAGAATTTTGCTAAGTCTACTGGTAGGATAACTTAAAGAAACCGTTGTATATTGCTGATACAAAGAGTTAATAAAAGCCGAGAATTCATCATAGTCCTCTACCTGAATGCAGCTTCCCTTTGAAGCTTTTGACAAAAGTGTTGCACAACTTTCATCTTCTAATTCCTGTCTAATAGCCTTCATATCACCTTGCACGGTTCGTAAACTCACATTTAACTTATTCGCAAAAAATGATGCTGTTAACAATTCATCTGGATGATTACAAAACTCTAATAAAATTTCTATTTGTCTTTGATTTAACATATTCTTCCTCTTCCCGCCAAATATATCCTTAGGTAATATTACCAATGGTAATATATATTATTATAACTGAAATACTATAAACTTGGCAAGTAATATGTCACATTTTTACAAATGTAAAAAACAGATAACATTTGTCATCTGTTTTCACTAAATAATATTTATGTATTGATTTTTCTCATCTGCATTTGGATTATTCTTAATCGTCATCCCAATTGTCATATGATAAAAATCTTCCCGATTCACCGAATACTCCAATGGATAATCATTTGCATCATATGTAATTGTCCTGGCAACACAAATGGGATCGCCTTCCTTTAATCCTAAATTCAATGCATCATATCCATTTGCTCGATCAGCCACAATTTTCCGATCAGCCCATGCTGGCACGTGCCCATAACTAGATAACGTATTATGAAGCGATTGCATAATAAAATCATGCTCCATCAGTTCTGGACATAAGTCATAAGAAATATATGCATCTGATATTGTCCAAAGTTCCGAGTTAATATACCGAAGCCTTTCTAAGTGAAACACCCGAGCTCCCACTTTCAATCTTAAAATTTTTACCAATTCTTCACTTGCTGTCTCTACTTTTTGTGTTAAAATTCTGCTTCTGGTAGAATCACCATTTAATCGAACCTGATTATAAAATGAAATATTAGTAGCGTGTGCTAACTGATGAGTTATTCCCTTTTTATTGCTATTACCAACGAAAAATGCACCCTTATCTGATATTTTAGCAATACACCCATCCTGCTCTAATATCTGTAGCGCTTTGCGAACAGTCGGTCTACTGACATGATACATATCACATAACTTTCTTTCACTTGGCAATGGAGAATAATACGGTTTGTCTTCGTATTCTTTCAGCAGTTCTTCCTTCAGCTTCATATATAAAAGCTGTTTTTTCTTTTCTTTCATAAAATATCTGCCTTTCTTAATCCTATTAAAAATAAGATAGCATTTTCTAAATTTTATGACAAGTTTTATTTATGAAACGAAAGCTCATATTTCTCTTTTCAGGAATCTTCATCCGCCATTGTTTTTTTCAGATTTTTGTATTATCCCCCAGAAATTATAATCTCTGAGGGAATTATTGTATTCTTTAATTTTCAATTGCGGCTTTGATCAATTCCAACACTTGCGTAATATTTTTCTTACCAAAACTTACATGATCATGATTGATCACCATACACGGAACACTCATGACATGATACTGCTCTTTCATTTCTGGGAAGTGAGCAATATCATAGACCTCTGCCTTTATCTGTGAATTTAATGTTGCTATTTTCTGAGCGGCCATCACTAACTCCGGACACATAGTACAAGATAGCGATACCATAATCCGAATTTGAACTGTTTGCTCTATTGCTTTTACCTCTTTCAAGGTTTCATTATCAATCGCCTGTCCTGGTCCAGCTGCATTATATAACCCAAGAATAAAAGAAGTAAATTCATGACCACCTGGAACTCCATGAAATGCCAAACCTGTATCTGTACCATCTTCCAAAAATACCTGTACGCATGGTACATCTTTTTCCTGACTATTTTCTACTTGTTCTACTGTTATTTTATCAGTAAGAATTTCCATTTCCTGCATGAAAGTTTTTAATTCCACTGATGTAGAACTTGCATCCAAAGACAATTTTAACACCAAAGACTGCTGCATTTTTTGGAACACAGAAAGAAGCTGATTTTTGATATCTTCTGTGAACATTCCACTTTGTCCTGTGGTTATCTCGTCAGACTTTGAAACCGTATTCGATGACACTGCTTCCTTCTTTGCCGATACCGCCTGAGGATAAATTCCTGTCTTTTCCTGCATCAAAGCCGCATAACGCTCTAACTCTGTCGCTGCTAAAGCTCCATCACCAACTGCAGTGACGACCTGACGGAGAGATTTGATACAAACGTCCCCCGCAGCATAGATACCTTCTACACTTGTTTTTTGCTGTCGGTCAGTCTCAACATATCCTTGTTCATTTAAAGCGACGATTCCTTTCACAAGTTCCGTTGCCGGTTCATAACCTGCAAATACAAATACACCAAAATCTTCTCCTTGTTCTGCTTTGTATTCTGTGATTTCACCAGTTTTTGTGTTTTGATATCGCAGAACACGAAGTGCAGAGTCTCCGTCAACTTCTTTGACCTGTACATTTGTTACAATTGTAATCTTTTCATGATTTTTTGCTGCATCTGCTGTTGCTTTAGCGCAACTAAAATCATCTCCACGAATCAAAATCGTAACATGCTTTGCATATTTTGTCAGGAATACACTTTCTTCCGCTGCCGCAAAGCCTCCCCCCACAACAAAAACTTCTTTTCCTGTAAAAAACTCACCGTCACAAGTTGCACAGTAGGCCACTCCATGTCCTCGAAATTCCTCTTCTCCTTGAAAACCGACCATTCTTGGGTGTGCACCCGTGGCCAGTAAAATACCAAAACATTCTATCGTGCCTCGTCCTGTCTGAACTTTTTTGATATCTCCCTCTACATCAAGCTCAGTTACCTCGGTGAATAAAAATTCAGCACCAAAACTCTCAGCTTGTTTGCGCATTGTCTCAGTCAATTCTTTTCCATTAGTCTTTGCGACTCCTGGATAATTCACAACTTCAGATGTAATGGTAATCTGACCACCAAATTGTTCTTTTTCTATTACAACAACACGGTAACGTGCTCTCGCAAGATAGAGAGCGGCGGTAAGCCCTGCAGGACCTCCGCCGATTACAACTACGTCATATATATTTTCTTTTTTTCCTGCTGCCATAGTTTTCCCTCCTTGTCGTACTTATAGTAAGCCAACTAAGTCCAGACTTGGCTTTAAAGTCTCTGCTCCTGGCTGCCATTTTGCCGGGCAAACTTCATCACCATGTTCATATACAAACTGGCTTGCCTGTACCTTACGGAATAATTCATCTGCATTTCTTCCGACATTACCAGCATTTACTTCATATGCAACAATTTTTCCTTCTGGATTTACAATAAAACTCCCTCTTTCTGCGAGACCATCCTCTTCAATCAACACTTCAAAATCCTTTGCCAATGCATGGGTTGGGTCTGCCAACATTGGATACTGAATTTTCTTGATTCGGTCAGAAGCATCATGCCATGCTTTATGCATAAAATGGGTATCGCAAGAAACAGCATAAATTTCACAGCCAATCTTTTTAAATTCTTCGTATTTGTTTGCTAAATCTTCTAATTCTGTCGGACATACAAATGTAAAATCTGCCGGATAGAAAAAAAATACACTCCATTTTCCAAGAATATCCTCTTTTGTTACGGTATTAAAATCATCATTTTGAAACGCTTGTACAGAAAAATTACTTACTTCTTTATGAATCATTGACATGTTTTATTCCTCCTATTTTTTATTAGTTAGTCTTGTCAAACTCTAATATAAGCATAACATTCAATTAAAAATCCCGCAACAATTGATAATGATAACCTTTATCAATTTTAATAAAATGAATTTTATACACGTTTTATTTTTCAGACACACTCTGACCACATTTTTTTGTTAAAGTATACTTGTAATCAGAAGTCACCCGGATTTAAAATCGCGCGCTGTGTCGGTTGGCTTCGCCTAACAATAATCCAACAATTAGTTGTTTTTATAAATTTTTGTACTTAAACTTTGGGCTGTCATACTAAAAAGTTTCGATAGCCCCTATTTTTATCTTAACAAACGTTATTAAGTAAATTTTACTATGATAGAAATTGAAGTTCTCATACATTCCTTTTCGAAAATCTTTTATTACCAGATAAATATTTATCAAGAAAACTCTGAAATTATTTTGATATTCTCATTCTCGGCATTTCAATCATGCTTTGCATAAGAGAAAATTCTCATTGATATAATTTTGCAATAGAATATCAATAATAATCGCTTCTACAAGTAAGCAATATATTTTTTTAATAAACGAGTAAATGTTCTTCGTATAACTCTTTTCGAAAATCCTCATCGACCGTCGCTTTTTGCAAATCATCGTATCGTTTCTCTAAAATTAAAAATTGATATAGTCGATTCAAACGATGATCCGTGAGATAACTTTCCATTTTCTGATATTTTCCAGATAGCCTTACCATATCTTTTAAAGTCAAATTGGTGTTCCACTCCTCTTTTCCATAGTAACATATAAATGTGACAACTGCCATCAGTTTGTCATCTTCTTTTATTCCTGATAAAAACTCGGCAGAACTTTGTAAATCATTTTTCTTTCTATGTTCTGTTCTCAGGACATGAAGCTGCTCATCGTACGTTAAATATTGTACATTGCTGTCCTCACTGGCATTGCATAATGTATTTCCTGATACACCGAAATAGGACTTTAACTATATTAACTTAAAAGCTATGATACTAACGTTTTGTTAATACCATAGCTTTTTTAATCTAAATTATCTTCAACTACCTAAATTTACTTTCCAAGAAATTCATAGGTACGTCCATAGATTTTTCCATCTTTTTTGATAATCTCAACAGTATAATCTTTTTCTTCTTCATCACCATAGAGAATGTTAATATCTGATTGACCTTCTGCCAACTGGCTTACCATCGAATTAACTTCAAATTCTTCTTTGTAAGAATAGGTTACCATACCTTCTTTATCTGGAATCAATTCTTTCTCAGAATCTTTCAAGTATTTTGAATGTTTCAAAACATCTTTGGTATCATTCAAATCAATCCCTTCTGTTTTTTCTCCATCAATAGATTCCGCTGTACTTTCGGTATACTCATCACTATTCTTTTTTAATTTTTCCAAATAATCGTTTGCTCTTTTTGCATCTGCTTTTGAGGAATCTAAATCAACCTTAAATAATGCATTTAATCCCTGATAACTTTCTTTGGCCGTAATTTCACCATTCTTTTGATTAAACGTATATCCTTCTCGCATGCAAGGACCATCCATTGCTGCTAAATACATACCTCTATCCGCAAACATCTCGAGATCATCACATTCTGCGATTGCATAATAAACACCATCGATGATCTTCCATGTAACACCACCACCCATGGTATAAATATTTAATTCATTTGGATCAACCCCTTTTATAAATGGAGAAGCCACCACAATATCGCTATCCTCTTTCATTGGCTTACCATCTTTTCTTTCTACTGCAAGTGCTGCGTAAGTTTTGTCTTTATTTTCATCTAAATCAATATCACTGATGTCTTTTCCAGATACAGTTCCAAGATACGCAATCCGATATTCACCAGATTCTTGTACCTGAATATCACTGTCCTTTTTTCCAAAATATTCTGCCAATTTTTTATCGCCGATTTCCCCTGCCGCTTCTTTGGAATTTAACCATTTATATGCCGCATAACCCGTTCCCGATATCAAACAAATACATAACAACATCATAACTGCAACTGCCACTTTCTTCATTCTAAACTCCTTTCTTGTGTAGAAAGTCGTACGCGTATTCAAATCCTTCTTTTTATGCTCTAATATATTGGCATACATTCTATTTTTTACTTCTTCATCCGGCACAATTTTATTATAAGATTCTACGATTTTTTCATCTCTCATAAGCACTCATTCCTCCTTTTATAACGTTACAAGCTCTTTTTTCAACAACTTCCGAGCGGAAGATAACTGACCACGTATGGTCGATGCCGGTCTATGCAATAATTTTGCAATCTGCTTACTGTCATAACCCTCATAATAATATAAATAAACAACCGTTTTATATTTTTCAGGCAATGCAAGTACCAGTTCCATCATTTCATCAATTTCAAGATTTGATCCACCTATCGTTTCCACATAATCATCGATATTTTTTCGTTTTCTCCACCAATATTTTAAATGGTTTTTACAATAATTTGATGCCGTCACGATCAGCCAAGCTTTTCTATGTTCTTCACTCTCAAATGTTCCTCTATATTGTAAAAGCTTAATAAAAACTTCCTGAACAGCATCTTCGGTATCCGGCTGATTCTTTAAATAAGTAAAGCAAAGTCGAAATACCGTATTCACATGTAAATGATAAATTTCTTCAAAGTCTTTGTCCGTACGCAACAAAGATTCACTCATGCTGATTCCCCCTTTCACTATAGAGACAATTGAAAGTGTAAATGTGTCCAATAAAAATTTTTTTATTTTAATGAATCAATCCAGTTTTCAATCGATTGTACCAACATCAACTGCTGCTGCAAAACAGCCATACCTGTTTCTGGAATCTCCGATACATTTTCTTTTAATTGAATATTTTCTTCCAAATATGCTTTCAAAGTTTTTATGTTATCTTCAATCTTCTGTAAACATATAGTTTGCTTATCTGGTGAAAGACTGCTTAAATTTACGATTACCGCATTAAAATCCAAAAAAATACGAATCGGTTGGTCTGCTATTTCCAACATCAATTTTTCAAATTCTTTTTCTCCGGCATCCGTTAAAGAATACACCGCTTTCTCAGCCATGTTTCCCTCTTTTACTGTATGGCTTTTGACATAACCCTTTTCTTTTAATTGAATCACTTTTTTATAAATGGATGGAGTACTAATCTTTACCCATTTCGATATATTACGATACTCTACTAATTTCTGAATATCATATGCACTCAATGCTTCTTTTTTCAAAATCCCCAACACAATTAAATCGATTGTTGCCATTTTGCCCTCCTTTTTGCTGTTGACAGTTACTATAAATTATAGTATTATACCTCTTGCAATTCAATTACTATAATTTATAGTAATATATTTTATATCTATTTATGAGAAAGGAGAATTCATTATGGAGGAACGTAACAAGAAAATAGAACTTCTGGGAAATGCACCTGTAACAAAAGCACTTCTCGCAATGGGGCTGCCTACTATGATCGGAATGATGATCAATGCATTGTACAATTTAGTCGATGCTTACTTTGTCGGTGGTTTGGGAACAAGTCAGATGGGAGCAATATCGGTTTCCTTTCCGATTGGACAAATTATTGTTGGATTGGGCTTATTATTTGGAAATGGAGCAGCTTCTTATATTTCCAGATTATTGGGAAATGGAAAACGAGATACCGCAAATATTGTTGCTAGCACAGCCTTATATAGCAGTCTTTTTATTGGTGCAATTGTGATTCTTTGTACTATGATTTTTTTACATCCAATACTAAAATTACTAGGAGCAACCGAAAGTATTTTCCCCTATGCGGTAACTTATGCAAACATTTACATAGTGGCATCCATCTTTAATGTTTTTAATGTCACGATGAATAACATTGTTACCAGCGAAGGAGCTGCCAAGACTACCATGTGTGCATTGCTGACAGGGGCGATATTGAATATGATTTTAGATCCTATTTTTATCTATGTTCTTGATTTAGGGGTGGCCGGTGCAGCAATTGCCACTGCAATTTCACAGATGATTTCATCTTTGGTATATCTATGTTATATATTTAGAAAAAAGAGTATTTTTCGTTTTCGTATCAACCAGTGTTGTTTTTCAAAAGAAATTATGTCTGAGATTTTAAAAATAGGAATCCCTACTCTGGTATTTCAACTTCTGACCAGCCTTTCTATTATGCTGATTAATATGCAGGCAAAGGGATATGGAGACTCGATGATTGCCGGAATGGGTGCTGTAACAAGAATTATTTCGATGGGTAGTTTAATGGTATTTGGATTTATCAAAGGCTTTCAGCCAATTGCCGGATATAGTTACGGAGCAAAAAAATATGACCGTTTACGGGAAGCAACCAAAATCTCTATTATATGGTCAACTATTTTTTGTATCATCTTTGGCCTGATCCTGGCTATCATACCAAAAATCATTATTTCTCAATTTACGACTGGAGATTTAGAATTGATCAATATCGGACAACGCGCACTTCGCGCAAATGGTATTTCTTTTATCCTCTTTGGTTTTTATACCGTATATTCCTCTCTCTTTCTTGCTCTGGGAAAAGCAAAAGAAGGATTCATCCTTGGTGCTTGTAGACAAGGTATCTGTTTTGTGCCAATGATTTTCATTCTACCAATAATCTTGGGTGAGAAGGGTATCCTTTATGCACAACCACTTTCTGATGTCATTTCTGCTATCATAGCCTTCTGTATGGCTGTTCGTTTGCATAAAGAATTATAATATATGACATAGCATACATTGTTGCACAACAAAGCGGATTGCAAACATCAATCTGCAATCCGCATTTTTCTTAGTTTAATAGAAATGTTTTTAATTTCTCTATATCGTTATTTAAAATCAATGTTTCGTCAAATTGTACTCTCTGCAACAATTGTTCCGCTTCTTCAAATCTGCCAACATACGAAGGATCATGTGCATCCGAATTCACAATAATCGGTACTTGATGTTCCTGACATAAAGTAAGCATTATTTCGTAGTTGTTGACACAATTTAATCTTTTATCCGGCTTTAATAGAGAACTATTATTTAATTCTAGTGCCACATGATATTCTTTTGCCGCTAAAACCAACTTATGGTAATCCAACGGTGTATGATCATCGTCTGGATGCGATACCAGTCGAACTTTCGGATGTTTCATACATTGAATCACATTTTCTGTATTTCTCACAACACCTGCATCTTTATAACATTGACCATGAATACCAACAATCGCATAGTCAAGCTGCCCAAAGTACTTCTCTTCTAGAGAAAGACTGCCGTCATTTAATACATTGATCTCACATCCATGTATAATTTCGACTCCATATAGTTCGCGAGGAATGACGACCAGATTTAAAAAATAAAATGGATCACAGGTTCCGGGAATTCCCGGTCCGTGCTCACTAAGTCCCAACAATTTAAGATTCTTCTCCCTAGCTACCGCTGCCATTTCACGAATCGTTCCATAAGCATGACCACTTGCAAGTGTATGAGAATGAACGTCTGCAATTAGTTTCTTCATAGATATCTCCCTTATCAATATGAATAATATTATTTTCAAATAATAACTCAGGGTATTAAAATGTACCCTTCTTGTACTTTTAATACCCTAATTATAACTTAATTCAATTTTTTTGTATACCAATTCATGATATGAAAATCTAACACCCGCCAAGGAGGATTCATAACTTTTTAGTTTCTTTCCATCAAATGATCCACTGTCAATTTATCAAAATCTGTAACAATCTCGTCTGCTAAGTGAATGTCTTGTTTTACCGCATCAGGATGTGCAAAACCGATGCATTTCATACCAGCCGCCTTTGCAGCTCCCACTCCACTTGTGGAGTCCTCGATCACAATACAATTTTGCGCTTCTACTCCAAGCGCATTTGCCGCCTTTAAAAATATTTCCGGATCTGGTTTGCCTTTCTGACAATGTTCTCCACTGACCACCGCATCAAAAATACTATCAATACCAAGTGCCTGTAAATCTGCCTCTATATCTGCAACATTTGAAGAAGATGCCACCGCAATCGGAATTCCCTGTGATTTAATTCTCTTAATCAAATCAATGCTCCCCGGCATTGCTCGAATGCCTTCTTTTTCAATCAATTCTTTTCTAACCTCTGCCCACTGCTTGATATAATAATCAATTTCCTCTGGCAAATCAAACTCTTCTTTCATCGTTGTCCACATATATTCATGTGTAGTACCCAAAAACTGATCGTGATAATGCCAATCTACCGTGACACCAGCTTGCTTTAACTGAATATGTTTTGCCATAACATTACAATATTCTGAATCTGCGATCACTCCATCTTTATCAAAAATAACTGCTTGATATCTCTTTTCTTTCATCATTTTCCTTCCTTTCCCAGTGTATATACACGTTTTTAAATAAAATAAACTTTTACTTCTATATTTATATTAAAGTTTCTCTGACAACTGTAATAAGACAGCTGCATTCTCTTTTCCAATTCTCTGCTCTATTTCATTCTGTGCCCGCACCCATAATGGCTTTGCTTTTGTCACAATCTTACGTCCTTCTTCTGTCAAATGTAGTTTGCGCCTTCTCGTTCCTGGTTCCGAAATATCGCTGATCAGACCTCTGTCTGTCAAAGGTTTCAACGTGCGAACCAATGTCGTTCTTTCAAGACCTACGCCATTTGCAAGATCACTGACACTACAACCATCCATTTTTTTTAAATTGCTAAGTAGACAATACTGGGTAAGCGTAATATCTGCAGATTTTAAATAGTTATCATAAATTTCTGTCATGGTATTGGCTGCTCTTCTTACATTCACGCAATAACAATCACTTTTATTTTTCATTACTGTTGACATAAGCACCTCCATACTCTTTATAGTGTATATACACTATAACATGTAAAATTTACTTTGTCAATAGGAAAAATCCCTGCGGTAACAAATAATAAGAATATGTTTTTTTAATATTTCTCGCATCTTCACTTCCATCATCATACAGCAAAAAAATCTCTTTTTTATCGATCAGATAATTAAATTTCTTTAAATAATCTTGATTTCCAGATTCTAAATATTCTCGACTACCTAATTTGCCAATATCAAAAAGTATCTTCTCCCTTTCGGTATCGGTAAGCATCACAGTCTGCACTCCCAATTTTGTACTACGTTTTATGATATTTCTCAATTTTTCCAATAAAGCTTCTTTTCTTCTTTCTGAACCTAAAAATCCCAAGTTCATTCTCCTTTCCTCCTTTCTATTTTCTGTAATCGGGTGATCTAGTCTATTACTTAGTACGTTTAAATTTAACTGTTTCATAACTTCCTCCTAACCGTGTATGTACACTATTTTCAGTAAAAAAATATGTTGAAAGAACTTTCGTTTCTTACATATCGTGTATATACACTATATATCATTTTTAAACATTTGTCAATACCTAAATAACAAAGCGGATAAATCCGCCTCAAACTTCCTAATAACATGAAAAAACTGTAGACGCTTGAACTTATTCAGCCATAGCCTACAGTTTTATGTATTATCTTATCTTATATTATGTTACACTACTTGCATATTGTCGTATAATTCTTTGCGAAACGTTTCATCCGCAATGGCTCTTTCCAGATCATCATATCGTTTTTCTGAAAGCAATTGAGAATACAACTGATTGAGGCGTGCTCTCTCCTCACGAATTCCTTCTTCTCTTCCACTCGCTCTTAATTGTTCAAATGCTCTGCACATATCATATTCCACCTTCCTCTCCCGATTAAATCTCGCATACTTTTTTAACTTCTTTAACGAAGCTTTTTCATCAGAAAGAACCATAAACACTTCAAATGTTTCTTCCGATAAATACCGATATCTATCATCACTCTGTATTAATTCTTTTATCTTTTGTATATCAGAATTACACTGTAATAGCGCAATCAGTTCCCTCAATTCACCATGAAATACATCCGGATCCACTTTCATCATTGGTATCAAATTAATATGATAGTCCACTAAATAGGGTTCGAAATCCCGATATTCTCTTGGTATGAAAACCATATCTTTCAAGGATAAGTTAGAGTTCCATTCTTCATCTCCATAATAGCATACAAACGTGATTACTGCCATCAGTTTGTCACTTTCTTTTAGTCCTGATAAAAACTCTGCCGAATCCTTCCAATCTTTTCTCTCGTTATGGACTTTCTTCATGTTACGAATCTGCTCATCATATGTTATTCCATTATACATCATCGTCCTTATCGGCATACCATAATGGACCTCCATCTGATTCTCACAAGCAATATAAAAGTGATAGGAACCTTTTTCAACTTTTTTCAAAATGTCACGTTGACGTGAGAATACTCTCTTATTTTCTTTGTAAACAGAATTTGTATCTTTCTCTTTAATCTCATCCACATGCAGGACTTCTCTTCCCTTAAAAGCGACACCATTGATTAAATCCGTAAATCGTCTATTATCTGAAAGGTATTTCTTTAATGCCACGTCTTTTGCACCCATGTCTCCACCTCTTTTTTCCATATATTTACTTTAATTACATTTTATTATATTCTCATGCAAATGTCAATTATTGGAATAAAAAATCACCATTCAAACCTGAATAGTGATTTTTTCTAAATATAATTAACGATATGGATTATTCATTAATCAAGATTTTTGTTTCTTCCTTTCCCCGGATATAAGAATCTCCATAAAATGCATAGAGAAGCTGAGCACACATCAGACACCATATAACTGGTTCACATAAGATGACCCCAAAATATCCCATGTGTGGAATACACACGATCACAAAGACAATTTTACCAATCAACTCAATAATACTAGAAACCAGTGGTATCAACTTTTTGCCAATTCCCTGTAAAGCATTTCTTAGAATTAGCAAAATGCCATAAAAAACTGAATTCACCTGCAAATACCAGGATGCATTTTTTAACACTTCTGCTTCTTCGGAACCGGAAACCAATGAAACCAGATTTTCAGAAAACAGATATAACAGAATGGCAGCAACAATGCCCCAGACAATCGAAAGAAGAATGCCTGCTCTGACACCCTTTTTAATTCTATCTAATTGTCCAGCGCCCTTATTCTGAGACACAAATGTTGAAATTGCCAACGAAAGTGTAGAACAAGGCATCATACAAAACGAATTTATCTTTCTTGCTGTCGTATGACCAGCAATGATCAGATAACCAAATCCGTTGATGGCTTTTTGCAAAATAATGGTTCCTGTACAGACAATGGCCATCATAAATCCCATGGAAAATCCCTGTCCGGCTAATTCTATGTATAACGCTTTATCAATCTTAAAATGTCTTTTTCTCGGAAGTAAAATTGGCGCCTTTTTTATAATGTAAATTAGACATAAAATAGCAGATATTCCCTGGGCAATAATCGTCGCCACTGCGGTCCCCTGAACACCCATATGAAATTTAATCAAAAATAACAGGTCTAATCCCACATTGATCATAGAAGAAATAATCAAAAATATAAGTGGCATCAAACTATTTCCAATTGCCCTTAAAAAACTTGATAATAGATTATACGCAAACATGACCCCTACAAATAATGAGATTAAAATAATATAAGAATAGGTGCGTTCTATAATGTCAGAAGGAGTACTAAGCAACTTTAATAACGAATATAAGCCAAACCAGGATAATATCATAATACTCAATGTCATTCCTGTTCCTATTACCAAGGATCCGGCAACCGCCTGTTTTAACTGTTCTTCATCCTTTGCTCCAAAACTTCTGGCAACCACAAGGCTAAATCCATTTCCAACTCCCATCGAAAAGCCAACTAGCAATTCATAGATAGCTCCGGCGGCCCCTATGGCCGCCAGAGAAGCATCGCCAAGATAATTACCTACAATCAAGGTATCCATTGTATTATAAAATTGCTGAAAAATATTCGAAATAAAGATTGGCACCGCAAAAATCAAAATCGATTTCCATATATTACCTTTTGTTAAGTCAATATTTTTTCCCATCGTTTTTTCCTTCCTTTTCGTTTCAGTATCTCATTTATTATAATCATGTTCGTCCGCAAAGGCAATTGTTTTTATCTACATAGAAACTATGATATTTTTAAAACAAAAGTTTCATATGGTCGCAATTTACCTTCTGATCCCCAATTATCATCCACATAGTTTTTAATCAAACATTCTGCATCTTTAAATTCTTCAGGAACTGAAAATGCTGCTTCTTTTTCATAGAAATTGCAGACAACCAAAAGTTTTTCTTCACCTAATGTTCTCGTGTAAGCATAGATTTCCTTGGAATCTGGCAATAACAGATCATAGGTTCCATATACGACAATATCATGCTCTTTACGCAACCGAATCAATTTCTGATAATAAGAGAATACAGAGTCTGAGCGTCCAACCTGCTCTTTCGCATTGATTTCTGCATAATTTGGATTTACTTTTATCCAAGGAGTCCCATCACTAAATCCTGCGTTTTTACTATCATCCCACTGGAATGGTGTTCTCGCATTATCGCGACTTTTCATAGACAAGAATTTTAACATTTCTTCTTTTGTATAAACACCTTGTTCAATCAACTCATGATATGCATTGATACTATCCAGATCACGATAATCGTCAATCGTGTCAAAATGAATGTTCGTCATACCAAGTTCTTCCCCTTGATAAATATAAGGAGTTCCCTGCATCATATGCAGACAAGTAGCCAGCATTTTGGCAGAAATTTCTCGATATTCCTTTTGGTCCGATCCAAAACGAGATACGACTCTTGGCTGATCATGATTGTTCCAGAATAGACTGTTCCAGGCAATATCTTCCAAACCTTTTTCCCAACGAGTCATAACCTCTTTTAAGTCTCTTAAATCCATCTTCTTGTCTGTCCATTTATTACCTTCATCGGCATCGACATCCATATGTTCAAACTGGAATACCATATTTAATTCCTTGCCATCGCTTGACGCATATTTCTTTGCTTCCTCAAGTGTTACTCCTGAACACTCTCCAACCGTCATATTATCAGTACGATTTAGAACTTTTTCCCTCATTTCCTGAATGTATTCATGCACATGAGGTCCATTGGCAGGCTCATTGAAACTAGCATAACCGTTAATTCCTGGTATTCCATCTGGAAAATCTGGATTTTTCGAAATCAAACTGATGACATCCATACGGAAACCATCAATTCCCTTATCCAGCCACCAATTCATCATATCGAAAACCTCATCTCGAACAATCGGATTATCCCAATTTAAATCTGGCTGTTTTTTCGAAAATAAATGTAAGAAATACATTTGTGTCTGCTCGTCATATTTCCATGCAGAACCAGAAAAACAGGAACCCCAGTTATTCGGTTCATGGCCATCCTTACCGTCTCGCCAAATATAATAATCTCTGTATGGATTATCCTTCGATTTACGACTCTCTACAAACCATGGATGTTCATCCGAGGTATGGTTCACAACCAAATCCATAAGAATTTTGATTCCTCTCTCGTGAGCTGCTGCAAGCATTTCATCAAAGTCCTGCATTGTTCCGAAATCTGCCATAATGGAACGATAATCACTGATATCATAGCCATTATCATCATTTGGCGACTGATAGACTGGTGACAGCCAAATCACATCAATGCCTAATTCTTTCAAATAATCAAGCTTTTCTGTAATTCCTTTTAAATCACCGATTCCATCACCATTGCTATCCTTAAAACTTCTTGGATATATCTGGTATACAACACTTTCTTTCCACCAACGTTTTTCCAAGTTCATAATTTCCCCCATTTCTGATCATATCATTTTTTATTTTTCAAGTTGCTGTCTGGCATATAAAACCGCACCCAACAGATTGGCATCATTATCATATTTGCAACGATCAATTTTTGTTGAAATAATATCTTTAAAATCATGATCCACGGTTTCTTCTATCATACCTTTAATTTTTTCTAAAAACCAGTCCGCCTTTGAAATTCCACCGCCGATACAAATAATTTCCGGATTATAAAAGATCATAATTAAATATAACCCAAGAATGACATTTTTACACCATTCATCCATGGCTTCCACTGCTGTTTCATCACCAGCTAAATAAAGTTCTGAAATTTCAGTTCCGTATTTTGCCTGATGTTCTTCATCCACTTTACGATTATAAATATCAATAAGAGCTGTCATGGAAGCAATATCACATAATCCTTGTAGTTTATTTGGTTGCTCTTTTAAAAATCCAATTGGTAACTGTGAAAATTCACCGGCAATGCAATTCACGCCTTCTATCACATCTGTCTCATTGCAAATGCATCCTCCTACACCCGTACCAATGACAAAATAAGCGGAAGATTTACTGCCTTTTCCATTTCCGATTTTCATCTCACAAAATCCTGCACTTTTGGCATCATTAATCGCTGCCACGGGAATTCCTAAACGCTTTGCAAATTCTTCTTCCACATTTGTGCCATACATAATACATACATTCGGTGCTGCCTTTGAAATAATCGTAGAATCTGGTGCAAGTACACCTGGCGCACTGATTCCGACACATATGATATTTTCCAAATCTAATCCATCACAAATATAGTCATAGAATGAGTCTTTATCCTCAAATAATAATGTCTCTTTTTTCCATTGACGAATAATCTTACTATTTTCATCAACCTCAGCATATTTAATAAAAGTACCACCAATATCAATTCCCAAAAATTTCATAGAACATTCCTCCTCGATAGAAAAAAATCCGGAGCCCACCAATAATCTGGGCTCCGAATTTTCACAAAATTTGCATCACTATTTTGTTAATGTGTCAATTTTCTTATAAAGGTCAATGACTTCCTGTGCCATCACTTTAAATACTTCTGCACTCATCATCTGATCTTCTGCATGTGCAAGAATCAATGTAATTACAGATCCTTCTGATCCAGCTTCTTTCTGAACTAATTCAGTGTGAGGAGCATGACCCTCTTTTAACATGTCGTCTCCCTGTGCGATCAATGCTTCAGCTTCGTCATATAAACCTTCTTTTGCTTTTGCAATTGCTTCTATATAACTAGATTTCGCTCCACCGGATGCAGTGATAATCTGAAAACAAATTAATTCTAAACCTTCCATAATACCCTACTCCTTATTTAAATTTAAACTATTCTGCCTGTTTTTCCTGTTCTACATACTGTTTATCGATTGTACGGATAAATGGTAAGTAAACAAAGAATGATAATACTAAAATCAATGCTTGTAAAATAGCGGTTCTAACTCCACCGATCAATAATCCAGAGATAATTGGTGGTGTTGTCCAAGGAACGATGACACCCGCATATAATGGACAAATGCCTGTATATAATGCAAAATACTGAATTAATCCTGAGATAACTGGCATTAACATAAATGGTACAGCTAAGATTGGGTTCAATACAACTGGAACACCGAATAATACTGGTTCATTGATATTGAAGAATGCAGGTGCGATACCTAATTTACCGATTTCTCTTAACTGTTTTGATTTTGAAAATGCAAATAAGTAAACTACAAGTCCAATCGTAAGACCAGCACCTGTAACTGTCATAAACTGATCTAAGAACTGCTGAGTTACAATATGTCCACCATTCGCGATTGTTAATTCTTTTCCAGCATCTAAGATTGCCTGGTTTGCTGCTGAGTTAGAAGAAAGCATAGGTCCCATGATTCCTCCAACGATTGTTGAACCGTGTACACCAAAGAACCAGAAGAATGGAATTAAGAATCCCATAGCGATAACGCCTCCGATAGAGTCTGTCAAGCCCTGTAATGGTGTCTGGATAACTTTGTAGATCCATTCCATAGGTGTTGTATTAAATCCTAAAACAAAGATTGCATAAAAGATTGTTACACCGATAATGATAACTGCACCAGGAATCAAAGCGATAAATGCCTGGGATACACCATCTGGTACACCGGCTGGCATTTTAATCGTGATATCTTTATCCATAAAGATTGTATAAATCCAACCTACGATCAGACCCATTAATAAAGCACCGATCATACCCTGTCCAGCAGTCCATGTTTTGAAGATAACATCTGCTGTTTCACCAGCTTCTGTTACAACCTGCTGTGGCTGTAAAATTAAATAACAACATAAAGAAATAACACCTGCTGGAAGTCCCTGATATCCAGCGTTCTTAACATATGTATATGCAATACCGATAGAAGCAATCAATGCCATCATATTAAAGGTAGATCCATATGCCTGATTTAAAATTGGTGTAATACCAGCATCTGCTAACCAGTTTGTGAATGCTGGAATTGGGAAGTTTGCTATCAATAAGAAGATTGCACCAACGATCATCATTGGCATGGAATATAGCAAACCATCTTTTAATGCTTGCATGGCCTTTGTATTAATGAAAGCCATCAATTTTGGAACAACTTTTTCGTTCATAAATGCGCTCATAAATTTTATACCTCACTTATCTTATAGTGTCTCGCGTTTTCTATTTTCCTATTAATTTCTTAGCAAAGGCAAGTACATTTTTACCATTGCACATACCATAATCCTGCATTGGAATAACGTCCACTGGCACACCATGTTTATCACAGATTTTCTTTGCCTGAGCCTTCATATATCCAACCTGAGGTCCTAATAATGCACAGTCGATACCATCTACAATACCATCCATTTCGTTCGCTGGATATGCTCTGATATCTACCTCTAATCCTTCTTCCTCTGCTGCTGAAACCATCTTTTCTACAAGTAAGCTTGTTGACATACCTGCATTACAAAAAAGTCTAATTGTTAACATAACTCCTACTCCTTTCTTTTTATAAAACTTCTCCGTTACTGGAGATTACGTTCTTAAACCACTCAAAACTATCTTTTTTCTTACGTTCTAATGTTCCATTACCCTGATTGTCTTTATCAACATAAATGAATCCATAACGTTTTTCCATCTCACCGGTACCGGCAGATACTAAATCGATACATCCCCAAGGGGTATATCCCATCAAGTCAACACCGTCTTCGTCAACACATTTCTTCATTGCTTCGATATGTTCTTTTAAGTATTCGATACGATACGGATCATGAATTTCTCCATTCTCTTCTACCTTATCGTAAGCACCCATACCATTTTCAACGATGAATAATGGAATCTGATAACGATCATATAACCAGTTTAATGACCAGCGAAGTCCTTCTGGATCGACTGCCCAACCCCAGTCCGTTTTCTTAATATAAGGATTTTCCACTTTATCTTTTGCTTCGCGATAATCATAATTTGGATTATCATCGGTCGCTTTTACAACAAAACTCATGTAATAACTAAATGCAATATAGTCAACGCATCCTTTTTTCAAAACTTCCTGATCTTCTTTTGTGATATCCAGATTGATGTTCTTTCTTTCCAGATATTTTGTAATATATTTTGGATACTCTCCTCTTACATGAACATCGGCAAACCAGAATCTCTTCTGCATTCCTGATAAAGCCATCATCATGTCTTTTGGATTACAAGAATATGGATAAATTGGTGTCATAGCGATCATGCAACCAATTTCAAAATCTGGATTAATTTTCTTTCCGATCTCAATCGCTTTTGCAGAAGCAACCAACTCATAATGGGCTGCCTGATACATTGTCGCCTCTTTATTTTCTCCCTCTTCATAAACGATTCCAGAGTTTGTAAATGGCGCCCAGGCACTTTCATAATCAGCCTGATTGTTGATTTCGTTAAATGTCATCCAGTATTTTACTTTATCTTTATATCTTGTAAAACAAGTTTCAGATAATTTTACAAATGCATCGATACATTTTCTGCTTCGGAAACCACCGTATTTCTTTACTAATGCAAATGGCATCTCGAAATGAGATAATGTGACAACTGGTTCGATTCCATATTTCAGACAAGTATCGAACATGTCATCATAAAATTTTAATCCTTCTTCATTTGGCTCTGCTTCTTCCCCAGTTGGATAAATACGAGTCCAAGCAATGGATGTTCGAAAACACTTAAATCCCATCTCAGCGAATAATTTGATATCTTCTTTGTAATGACCATAAAAATCGATTGCATCATGATTTGGATAGTTTTCCCCTTCCAATACTCCATCTGTAATCCGGCGCTCTGTTTTATAGTCACCTGCCGTCATAACATCTGCAATACTGACACCTTTTCCGCCTTCTTGCCATCCACCCTCTAACTGGTGTGCTGCTACAGCTCCTCCCCAAAGGAAATCTTTTCTCAGCATGTTTCCTCCTCCTTTAATATTTTGTAATGTCTTCTTGAATTGATTACATTGTACTATTTCATGTACAAAAACTCCAACAGCAAAAGTACCACATTGAATCTGGTAATCATAGATTTCAATGCGGTACTTCTTTTAAAGTTGTAATAATTCAATTAATGTTTCATAAGTAGGATGTTCGATCAAGGCCTGAACAGCGTCCCCATTTAAAGCAAATTTTGCTGTTGATTTATAAAATTCCTGACGATCACTATCGCTGACTCTGCCAACTGATGTAAGAAAAATAACCTGTACCATCTCTTCATTCCATAAAACTTCTTCTGGAAGAACTGCTACATATACAAAGGTGTAATCAGAAAGAATTTTATTCGGATGAGGAATTGCAATCTTATTACCATACTTCATCTGTGCATATTTTTCTCTTTCCAGCACAAGTTCGTAAAAATCATGTCCAACATCTTCCTGCTCTAAAATGCGATTGCAGATCTCTTTTAATATATCATTCTTATCCTTTGCCTTGATATCAGTCAAAAACCGTTCCGGTGTGTAGTATTTACGTAGCACATTTCCCGAACCTTTTGCCAATAAACTGGCAATCGCCATTAAATCGTTGTCTCCTAAAAATACTCCTACTTCAAAAATAGGACAAGGAACCTCTTTCGTAATTGGTACTGTCGTAAATACGTAATCAACTAAAGAAAAATCAAATTTCTCTAAGCCAAACACATCTTGAACATAAATTTTATCCAGGTAATCATCAAAACTTCTTTCATATTGATGTTTCATCAGTTTCAAAAAGTTTTTACCAGAATTACATACGACTAAAATACTGACTTTGTTTTTTATACTATCCTTTTTCTCTAAAGCAAGTGCAAACACCAAGGCAATGTATCCGATCTCATCTTCTGATATTTCTGTTTGATAATATTCTGTCAAAACTCTCGTTGCCTGTAATGCCATTTCATATGGTAAAGCATATTCTTTCTTTATCTCTGCAATCATTGGATTTGTCAGTGGCAAACCGTATCGGATTCGTATATCCATCGCTGCCAAATGCTGATTTAATATCATACGTAATTCAAAATCTTTTTGAAAATCCATATGATATTCCTGCTTAATTGTAGCAATCATATCCAGTGCCAACTGATCAATCTCCTCTCGGATGACAAAGTTATAGTCATTCTCGACCGCTGTCCCAATCCTCTGTTTCCCAGCAAGATATAGCAAAATATAATTTTCTTCATCACGAGTATATTGTACATTGTATTCAGTTTCAATCGCAGTAACTAATTCCTTTAGAAATCCTCTTTCTTTAATACCGATTTCCGAAAAATTTGTAATATCCAATTTTAAAAAATGATTTTCACACATTCTTTTTACACCAACATAAACATAGTCGGTAAAGTTATCAAATGCTACTTCTGTGAGATGGATATCATATTTCACCAGCAATCCGTGAATATGTTTCGCCATCCACATCAATTTTTCTTCATTTTCCAGTCGAATATCTTCAAAGGATTTTCTTTTAATAAAATAGGTGCATAACAGACGGCGAATATCAAACTCATCGCCAATGACTCTGATTCCATAATTGGGTTTCCGCTCAAGCTCCACCCCATACTGGTTCATGATTTTTTCTACACTTCGAATCGAACGTGACAAGGAAGATTTCGAAATATAAAGCATTTCTGATAAATCATCCATTTTTACATAACCGTCTAATTCGATCAGATATTTCAATAAAAACTGATTCCGCTCCTGACTTGTTTCTGGAATATATTGCTCACTTTCTTCTTGTAAAAAGCTTTTAAACTTTTTTTCATCTGTCATGATCAGCTTATAGCCAAATCTAGCCTTGGATACGATATCTCCTCCATGTTCTTTCAGAACTACTTTCAATTCCTTGATACGATTTCTCACTGTCTTCTCGCTAACACCTAATTGTTTGGCTAAGACGTTGGCAGAATGATATTCGTCTAATTCAATGATATCGAATAGTTCTTGTAGTTGTGTACGAAGCATCTCTCCCCCTCCGCTCTTTTCATGCAAATAATCCAACTATTGTATTAATATTTTATCCTTATTTAACACAGATTACCATATTGTTTTTTACCACATTGAACATGGAAGTTAAGAATTCATTAAGAAATTTGTACAAAATAAACAAATCAGAAAAAACGACTATTTTCATTACTCGACTTTTAACATACGATAGCCTATACCAATATGCGTTTGAATATATTGTGGAGAATCTGGTTCACTTTCAATTTTTTTGCGGAGAGTTGCCATAAAAACTCTTAGAGATGCAATATTATTCTCCCAGCCGTTTCCCCATACCTTCTGTGTAATATAGGTATGTGTCAGGACTTTTCCTACATTTTTTGAAAGCACACATAACAATTTATATTCGATTGGCGTAAGATGCAATTCTTCTCCAGCCAAACTTGCACATCCTGCTGCATAATCAATTTGTAATTTACCATTCGTAAATACGGAAGATGATGTAGATTCCCATTGCATCGCTGCAAGTCTGCGCTGTATCACCCGTAAACGTGCCAATAACTCCTCTACGGAAAACGGCTTTGTCAGATAATCATCTGCGCCGGCATCTAATGCATCCACTTTGTCCATATCTTCACTTCTCGCACTAATGACAATAATCGGTAAGTCTGTCCAGGTCCGAATTTGTTTGATGACTTCTACCCCATCCATATCCGGTAATCCCAGATCTAGAAGCATGATATCTGGATTATGGGTCGCAACCTCCATAATCGCTGTTTCTCCATTTGCTGCACTCAAATAACGATACCCATGCGCTTTTAACGTTGTGGTGATCAAATTTCGAACTGGAGGATCATCCTCCACAATTAAGATTTGTATTTTATTCATTGATTGTCACCTCCTCGATTGGCAACGAAATGCGGAAAATAGTTCCCTGTGGTTTCTGATCAAGAACGCAAATTGCTCCATCATGTGCATGAATAATCGATCGGCATAAATATAAACCAAGTCCCATGCTGCGCCGACTGTCTGCTATTTGCTTTGTGCCACTATAAAACATATCAAAAATATACGGTTTCACATCATCTGGAATTCCCGGACCGTTATCTGTAATCTCTATAATTGCAGTTTTATCGGATTTTTGTGTTGTGATTGTAATATTAGATCCTTTCGGAGTATATTTGATCGCATTATCAAGAATATTGATAAATGTCTGCACGATCAACCGTGCATCCATTTTTACCAATATCAATTCATCACAATTGTTGACCGTAATCTGATGCTGTAAACTGCGTCGTTTCATATAACGCAACGCTTCTTCGATTACTTCATCGATCAACTCCGCCGACATATGAATCTGCATATTTCCTTCTTCTAACCTGGTCACAGATAATAAATTTTCGACCAGATTGATCAACCACATCGAATCTTCATACATATCAGAATATAATTGCATTTTTGTATCTTCATCAAACTCATCGCCATTGGTAAGTAAATTGCTTGCATTGCCAAAAATAGAGGTCAATGGCGTGCGCAGATCATGAGAAATCCCTCGCAGTAAATTGGCTCTTAATTGTTCATTTTTGGCTAAAATTCTTGCCTCTTCTTTTTCTCGGGAATTTTTTTCATTTTCCAGAGCCAATGCACACTCTCCCAAAATAGAAAATAAAAGACTATTCTCAAATGCATCCAAAGGATTCCTTGTAGCAGCAATCCCAACAATCCCATAGATGTGATCATTTACTCGGATTGTCAAATAGCGGCATTTTGCGTCTCGATATCTCTCTGTCGTTGCTCCCGCTTGTTTATTATGTAAAAAAACCCACTCTGCGACTATTTTTTCTGTTTCATCTATATAATAATCTTCCTGTGTTGCACCCTGGTTTGCAAAAAAGACATTTGGCTCTCCCAATTTCTCATTTTCAATCAAATAGATGACAATATCCCGGTCAAATAATTTTACCAACTGTTCTGCCGTAACCGTCACGATTTCTTCTCTGCTCTTTGCCTGCTGTAACTGCTGATTTGTGTGAAATAACAATCTTGTGCGCCAGGCAAGCTGTGCCAGTTGTTTTGCATGCGCCTTTTGTTTTGCCGCCAAAGCTCCTGTCATAAAAGCAGCAAAAAACATAACCAAAAAAGTCACCGGATATCCTTTATCATAGGCAAATAGCGTATATTTGGGTTCTGTAAAAAAGAAATTAAATACAACCACACTGATGACAGAACTTACAAGGCTATATCCTCTATACGTTGTGATGATTGCTGTGATTAATACACTAAGGATATAGACCATAATAATATTTGCTTCACTAAAACCAGCTTTATGAAAGAAATTGCCCACAATCGTTGCAACAACCAAAGAAACCAGACACTTTACTATATCTGTCGGTGAAAAAAAGGTATTTCTCTGTTCCTTGGCTTCTTCTGACAAATAAGACGGATTGGAAGTTCCATCGGGAATAATATGAATGTCAACATTTGGTGCATAAGCAATCAATTGGTCTGTTAATGATGGTTTTTTGACAAAATGGTGTCTGCCGCTTAAACTTCTTCCGATCACAATATTGGTCACCCCAGACAATCTGGCAAACTCCGAAATCTGGTAGGCAATATTGTCTCCGTAACATGTCTCGATTTTCGCACCCAATTGTTTTGCCAGATTCATATTCGCATTTAATCGTCTTCGATCATCCTGACTCATAGAAGAAAAATTGGGCGTTTCAATAAATAAAGCTGTGAAATTTCCTTGAAAAGCGTCTGCCATTCTGGACGCCGTTCGTATAATCTTCGCATTCGACGGCGCGGATGACAGACACACTAATATATGCTCGTTCATTTCTTCAATCTCCCGCATTTATTATAACATTGTCAATGGTTCTTCCGCAAATTTATCATATAACAATCAACCATCTTCATCACATAATAGCCAATCGCCGCCAACGCGAGAAAACAAATTAGTAATAATATATCTTGCATTTTATCCCTTCTTCCAATCGGAACAAAAGCGGACAATTCCGCCTCGAACTCCCTAAATTCTTCAGTCCCTTAGGGACTTGTTCCGTTTTATGCATCTGGTCACATCCTCACGGAGTGTTTTTTGTTTCAAAGGAAATAGTTATCAACGAAAACATTTTTGAATATCACGATTATTACCCAGTACTAACATTGTTTGGTCCGCGGATAATCTCGTGTCGCTGCGGATCGTCAGATTCATTTTCTTTCCGGTCTTTACCGCCATAATATTAATATGATATTTGTTTCGAATATCT
Organism: Lachnospiraceae bacterium; assembly: GCA_030523275.1. Taxonomy (GTDB): domain Bacteria; phylum Bacillota; class Clostridia; order Lachnospirales; family Lachnospiraceae; genus Fimousia. Next base: position 58,815 of record JAUNIX010000001.1, on the reverse strand, counting down.
ATTTCTCCGATTGTTTTTCCCACCCACGAATTTGGAATCGGAATCTCAAAAATGGCATAATCTTCGTTTAACTCAATATAGTCAAAAATATGGTCAGAACTATAACGAATTGCCGTCCAGGAAGCCAACTGTTTTTCCGGATATACGACTTCGTCTGCTCCATTTCGGAGCAAAAACTTTCTATGCACATCTCTTGCCGCTCTGGAAACAACAAATTGTGCTCCCAGTTCTTTTAATAAGGAAGTTGTCTCCAATGAACTTTGAAAATCATCGCCGATCGCAACGATACAGACATCAAAGTTGTCAACGCCCAAAGCCTCTAAAAAATCAGGATTCGTACTATCGCCAATCTGTGCATTTGTCACATAAGACAAAACATCATTGACCCGCTCTTCCACTTTATCGACCGCCATAACCTGATGTCCTAGTTCATCCAATTTTTGTGCTGCATGTCTGCCAAATCGTCCAAGTCCAATTAATAAAATTGATTTCATTCCTCATTCCTCCTATCAAAATACCTATCCAACGGTAATTTTCTCCTGTGGTAATCTGGAAACATTTTTACGTGTCCCAAAAAATGCGGCAAAGATTAATGTGAGTCCACCGACCCGCCCAAAAAACATTAATATGATCAAAATGATCTTGGATATCATCCCCAATCCTGGTGTAATTCCAAGCGTCAGTCCCACAGTTCCAATCGCAGAAGCTGCTTCAAACATACTCGTCAACATCGGCAATTGTTCTGCAATACTAATCGTGATACTTCCCGATAAAAATAAAAACAAATACAGAACCAAAATCGTAGCTGCATGTTTTACTGTATTTTCCGGAATACGCCTTCCAAATAAACTGGCACTTTCTCTACGCCAAAAGACAGCAATCGCCGATGCAAAAAGAACAGCAACCGTCGTTGTTTTCATTCCTCCTGCTGTCGAACCGGGCGAACCTCCAATCAACATTAAAATAATCACGATCATCTGCCCTGATTCCTGAAACTGTGCCAAATCTACCGTATTAAAACCTGCAGTTCTCGGAGTTACCGCTTGAAAAAGGGAACATAGTATTTTCTGTGGTATCGAATATCCCTGCCAAGCTTCATTTTGAAACTCAAAGAAGTAAAAATAAACTGCCGGAAGTAAAATTAAGACACCAGATACCACCAAGACCACTTTGCTCTGCATACGATATTTATGAAAATGCCATCGATTCGTTTTGATGTCTTCCCAAGTTAAAAATCCAATTCCACCAATGATGATCAATGCCATAACTGTCACATTGATGACTGGCTGTGATGCATAAGAAGTAAGAGACGAAAACTGCCCTTTTTCACCCATCAAATCAAATCCTGCATTACAAAAAGCAGAAATTGAGTGAAAAAATGCATAACCGATTCCTTTACCGATGCCAAACTCCTGACAAAAAACGGGCATCATGATTGCAGCTCCTAAAAGTTCGATCAAAATAGTTGCCCGAATAATAAAATTGGTCAGTCTTACAATTCCTCCCACATTTGGTGCTGAAATCGCTTCCTGTAATGTACTACGCTGCATCAATCCGATTTTCTTGCCGGAAATGATTGCCGCCGAAACGGCAATTGTGACCACGCCCATGCCTCCAATTTGGATTAACAATAAAATGATCGCCTTGCCAAAAACCGACCAATGTGTGGCTGTATCATAAACAACAAGACCCGTGACACACACAGAAGAGGTTGCTGTAAACAATGCATCCAAAAGGGAAGTCACCTCATTTGCTTTACTTGCAAAGGGAAGCATCAAAAGCAATGTTCCAACCAGAATCACAATTGCAAATCCAAAAATAATAATCTGAAACGACGATAAATGTCTGATTTTATTTTTATATCCCATTGTCTCACCTTCTTACTCTATCTTTCCCCTTAATTATCCCACCTCATACATGAAACCGACATAAAGAAGTAATCGATGGCATTAAGACCGCATAAAGAACAAAAGCGGGCAAGTCCGCCTTGAACTTCCTAAATTCCTCATTCCCTGAAGGACTTGCTCCGCTTTGTGCGCCAGATGCAGACTGCTATAAGCAGTCATATTACCTTATGCATCTGGTCGCATCCTCGCGGAGCGTTCTTTATTTCAAAGGAAATTACAACGTAATTTCCTTTGAAATAAAGAAAAGAAGTATGGATGATCAAAATTCTCATCCATACTTCTTCCTCTTTTTTATGTAATTATCATGTAAACGAATGTTTATGGTTCCATCATATGATAAAACATTTGATGGATTTTATTACTCTTATCCAGTTCCGGATGAAAAGCTAATCCAATTTGCTGATGATATTTTACAGCTACAATCTTTTCATCAACAGTCGCCAAAACTTCAACACCGTCCGCCACCTCTTCTACATAAGGCGCGCGGATAAAGGTCATCGGTATCTTTCCGATTCCTTTTAATTCTTCTTCCGTATAAAAACTCCCCAATTGTCTTCCATAGGCATTTCTTCTGACGGTGATTGGCATTGTCTGAAAATAGGTCTTATCATCATTGCTTAGTTTATCTGCTAATAAGATCAGGCCTGCACAAGTTGCCAATGTAGGAACTCCATCTTGAATTCTTTCTTTTAGATCATCAAACATATCCAGTTCTCGTAAAAGTTTTCCCTGAACGGTGCTTTCTCCGCCTGGTAAAATCAAACCATCAAATTCCTGATCTAAGTCTTCTTTTTTTCTTAACTCTACACATTCGACGCCTAATAATTCCATCTTATGCCTATGTTCAAGAAAAGCACCCTGGACTGCCAAAATTCCTACTTTCAATTTATTTGCCCCTTTCAGCCATCAAAAGTTCAATTTCCTGCTCATTGATGCCGACCATGGCTTCTCCAAGGTCTTCTGAAAGTTCTGCCAATAATTTGGCATCCTGATAATTGGTAACAGCCTTTACAATTGCCTGTGCTCGTTTCTTTGGATTACCAGATTTAAAGATACCGGAACCAACAAAGACTCCTTCTGCACCTAGCTGCATCATCAAAGCCGCATCTGCCGGTGTTGCCACACCGCCTGCTGCAAAGTTTACAACCGGAAGACGTTTATGATCATGTACATACTGTACTAATTCATAAGGAACACGAAGTTCTTTTGCCTCATCAAACAATTCATCTTCTCGCATAGAGGAAATCTTGGCAATTTCGCGATTCATCATTCTCATATGACGCACTGCCTGTACGACATCTCCAGTTCCCGGTTCCCCTTTTGTACGAATCATAGATGCACCCTCATTGATTCTTCTAAGTGCTTCGCCCAAATCTTTTGCTCCGCAGACAAATGGCACTTTAAAATTCGTCTTATCAATGTGGTAAACATCATCTGCTGGAGATAATACTTCACTTTCATCAATATAATCAATTTCAATCGCTTCTAAAATCTGTGCCTCTGCAAAATGACCGATTCTACATTTTGCCATAACAGGAATAGAAACTGCTTCCTGAATTCCTTTGATCATCTTTGGATCACTCATTCTGGAAACACCACCTGCCGCACGAATATCCGCTGGGATTCTTTCTAATGCCATAACAGCGCATGCGCCTGCTTCTTCCGCAATCTTTGCCTGTTCTGGTGTTGTTACATCCATGATAACTCCACCCTTTAACATCTGTGCTAACTCTTTGTTTAAATTCCATCTTTGTTTATCCATTTATATCACCTTTTTCCTATATATTTAATATGGAAAGCAGTATACAAGAAAACTGACACTATTAAAATATCCAGTTTTAGAATTTTTTATAGTGCCAGTTTTCTTTGCAATGATAAATTTTTGCCATATGTTTATCTTATTTCTTCACTTTTTTTCATTTTCTGCAGTAAAATAATATAAATTATATCATACACAGTACATAATAATCCGCATGCTAAAACAACGTAATTGGTCGACATGATTCCCATCGTGATTGTTGGTGCCAACGTTCCAATCCATTTTGCGACTGCCAAAAGAAGACTCTGGCCTTCGCTACTGTTTCTTTTATGAAGCATATTGATAAATGCAAGTGACATAATCAGATTTTGTATAAACGCGGAATACTGAGCAGATAAATGTCCGGCTGTTCCAAATTCTACATAAAATGCCATCTGTACGAGGAACATTGCTACAATTCCTAATATAGACCATGCATAAAAAGTCCAATCAGCTCTGTCCTTATCCCATTCCTTTTTACCATATTTAAAATAGGTCACCAAAATAACAATATCAAGGAAAAACCACAGTAAATTAACGATTGCCTGAACTCCCATATCAAATTTTAGATCAGTAAAGGAATAAATTCCTTCCCAAGTAATATTCATTGCCAAAGCCCAAAATGGCATCGCATAAGTTTTCTGAGTTACGGCAAGGCGGATACATTCTTCATAAACAATACACCATCCAATTCCACTAATTAAAGTTAAAATCATCATCATATTCATTTTCTACATCTCCTTTATACTTTGACACATGTCAATGTTTGTTCTATCATACAAATAGATGTTCGAAATGTCAATGTTTTTGAAAAAACTTATACAGAATACGAATTATGTCAATGTAGAAAAAATCATCCACCGATAATGGTACCACCATTTGGATGTAGAATCTGTTCTTCTCATTTACTTATCATCTATATTTCAATCTGATCCTTTGTCTTTAAATTTAAATAATTACGCTCATCATCATTTACATACAACCCTTCACCGCAATGTGTAAGAATTATTTTATTCCAATGATTTTTCTGACATAATGCAAGTGCTTCTTGCAAATTCTGGTGAACATTATAGATAAACTGATTGGCGCATCCACAGTGCAACAAAAGAGATGCATATGTGTTTAAATCTGTATGTCCTGTAAACAAAACGCTTCCTTTTCTCTCCAATATTTTTTGTGCAAGCACCTGATTATTTTCTTCCTCTAACTGTGCGTCAGCCACAAATATAGCGCAGGTATCACTGATTATATCCATACTCATTTGCAAAATCTTCTGAGAAATACCATCGTTTTTCATCCAGTTTCCCCATGCTTTCGATCGACTCATACATTGCATCAAAACATCATCAATGTAAATATTTCCTGCATAAAATGAAGATGACAATAATTTTATCAGATCAAATCCTCTTCCATTTTTAGGGACTGGAAACAATAAGCATTTATGATGAGTAAAACATTCATTCACTTTCTTTAATAAATTCTCACGATTATATATTGCAGTTCCTGTCTTTTGTCCATATGCACAATCAACAAATGCCAGATCTGCATCTGTATCTCTCAAATAATCACAGTAATATGACAAACTATCTTCACAATAATCTCCGGTAAAGATCATCTTCTTTCCACAAAATAAAAGTAAAAACCATAAGCTTCCTATACAATGCCCACTTCTTCCAAAATATATCGATAAGTCTTTATCTACTTTTATCTCATTTCTATCTACAGGATCTAATAGTACATAATTTTTCGGTTTGAGCTTCATCTGCTGATAGGTCTCTTTTGCAAGATATATCGTTCCACAAAATCCCCACTGATACAGCCAATCAAGCCCGCCTATATGATCTTTATGACCATGGGTCAAAAACAAATAGCGGATTTTCCGAATTTGTTCATCGCTTAAATACGGATATTTCTGTTCACTGCCTTTCATAATACCACAATCGATCAACAAAGAATATTCGTGTCCTTCTATTAAAAAACTATTTCTCCCGTGTTCCCGGCATCCTCCTGCGATATAAGCCTTCATTCTATCACTCTTTCTTTTTATCTGTCGCATAATTTAATATAATGAGCAATGTAGTAGAAAGCAAGACACAGATAACTGCCATTGCCATGCCAACAGATGCACTCCCTTGCTCAAATTCCCGTACAATAAAAGTTGATACCATCTGAACATTTGGAGGAGATATCAAACTCGCACCTACCAACTCACGAAATACGATAATAAAGATCATCATCCAGCCATACATAACACCTTTCATAATTAAAGGCAAAAGAATTCTTCGGAATATATAGAAAGAATTTCCACCACACACTTTTCCTGCTTCGATGAAAGAATCTCCTATCTGCATCAGTGCTGAAGATACATACTGAATCGTATATGGTAAGAACATAATGGCATATACGAGCACCATAAATCCGATTGTATTATAAATTGGAATCAGATTATATATCTTATTCCAAAATAACATCATTCCAATGACTAAAACAATATTTGGAATCATCTCTGGAAACAATGCTTCTACTTCAATCACTCGTTTCCATCGTTTCGCCTTGCGTGTTACTACAACAATCAGAGTTCCGATTATACTTGCTACAGTAGCCGATAGCACTCCTAACAATGTGCTAGTCAAAAGTGCACGTATGCCTTTACTATTTGAAATAAACAATTCGATATAATGTTGGAAAGTAAAATTCCCTGGAGCAAATCCATAACCTCTTACTTTAATCAAAGAAGTAACAATGACAGCAAAATATGGCACACCAATTCCAAGGATAATCACCAGTGCAATATAAATGCCCCCTAAAATCTCTGTTCGTTTTTTACAGTGATATAACTGATATTTCTGTCCTTTTCCTCCAACCAAATGATAGGTATGTTTTGATGTTATGTAATTCTGGATATACCACATAACCAGACAGATACTAACAAGGACTGCTGATAAACTGGAAGCTTTTCCAAAATCAATCGGTGCCGTTGTTGCATATCGATGAATGTCTGTTGTAAATACATAAAAACCAATTCGTTTTCCCAAAGTTGCTGGTGTACCATATTCCGATAATGTTTTTACAAATACCAACAACATGCCAATCGCATAGTTTCCAGTCAATAATGGCATCATAATTTTACGGATTCGATACCAAAAACCAGCTCCACTAATTGCCCCACTCTCTTCCAGATTCATGCCAATATTCAAGATTGCATTTTTTAGCATTGTTGTGATAAAAGGAAATACATGCATGCTCATCACAAACACAAGCCCGCCAAGAGAAAAGAATCTCTCAGAAATACTTCCTGTCCAGGGAAACATTTGCTGGAACAAACCTCTCTTTTGCATAAATAAAATCCAACCCATGGATGAAATATAGGGAGGGGTCATAAATGGAATCATTAAAACAATATCGAGCCATTTTTTGTCTGCATATTTTGTTCTTGCCAGCAAAAAAGCGAGAGGAGTTGCAATAATCGTAGAAACAAGGACAACTAAAGCTCCTAACAATAATGAATTTCCGATTGTTGTTAAATTATCCTGATTGGCAATTGTTTGTACCGCTTTCGAAAAATCAAGGCGGCCATCCACAACGACCGCCTCGGCAAATACAGTCAAAACCGGAACAATGATGAAGCAAAACAAAGCAAAGGCTATGACAGCATAAATGATCGTTTTACTTTTCTTATTCTGTTTTTCCATATTTTATATAACCTCTATTTTGCGCAAGTTTTATTGAATTTTGCAGCAATATTCGTAGAATTTTTTACGATTTTATCCCAATCCAAGTTCTCAAATACTGGAATATCACTCACATTGGTTCGATTATCACAAGTAATGTCAGAGCGACCTGGTAATAAATAGGTATCTGCTACCATCTGTTGTGCTTCATCAGACAACAAATAATCCATAAATGCTTTTGCATTATCTACATTTTTGCTTGTTTTTAAGATCATCGCTGGACGAGGATTAATGACTGTCCCAGATTTTGGATAATAGAAATCAATTGGTTCCCCATTTTTTTTATTTGCATATGCGTTATAGTCTACACCTGCCACTAAAATTGCCTTTTCCCCTGTAACAACAGATTCCAAAGCTGCTTTGTTCGCACCAGATACAACCATTTCATTTTTCGCCATTCCTTCCCAGGCACTCCAATCATCATTGGTAGCCTGCATGTATCCAGCAAGAAAATCCTTACAAGAACCTGACTTTTCTGGATCAGGAACAGTCAACATATCTTTATATTTATCACTGGCAAGCTCAGACCAATCAGCATCTAAATTCTTAATTAATGATGTATTATAGATAACTCCAACAGCAGATGCACTTGTTCCAAATAAAGTGTTGTCCTTATCTTTCCAGCCGTCATACAATTTGTCCGCATTCTTTGGTTCATAACTAAGTAACTGATCCTTTTCCTTCATTGCCAAACCATCTGACCAGGATGCAAGGACAACAACATCTGCTACTGGATTATCCTTTTCAGCTTCCAGTCTTGCCTGAATTTCTCCTGTTGTTCCTTCAAAGAGTTCTACATCTATACCAGTTTTTTCCTTAAACCCTTCTACATACTTTTCATTCAGTTCAGTTGGACTTGGCATGTAAACAACAACTTTCCCATTCGATTTTTTTTCAGAATTCGTCTTTTTGCTTCCACAAGCTGTAATTCCTACACAACACATCATAGCCGCCAACAACACAGCAATTACTCTTTTTTTCATCTCTTATCCCTCTTTCTTAAATTTCAATTATCCTATCTTCTTTGATATAAACAGACACGTCCTCGCCTAAATTATATTTATTCGGAGACTCCATGATCCACTTCTTTCCTCCGGAAATCAAATTCAGCATATATCCATTTCCCATAAACTGAACGTTTTCAATCCTAGCCTTCAGTTCTTTTCCATTAGGTATATACTGAAAACTTGCAGATTCTGGTCGAAACATCTGATTTTCCGAAATCCAATTAGACTTTCCAATAAATTTAGCAACTGTTATCGTCTTAGGCTGATGATAAATCACCTCCGGATGCCCCTGCTGCTCTATTGCACCTCTCTTAAACACAATGATGTCATCGCTCATGCTCATCGCTTCCATCTGATCATGCGTTACAAATACACTGGTTATTCCAAGCTGCTTCGTTAAACATTTCATTTCAACTCGCATGTCATCGCGCAAAATCGCATCTAATGCCGATAATGGCTCATCAAAAAGAATACAGTCTGGTTTCGTTACAATCGCTCTTGCAAAGCCAACTCTTTGTTGCTGTCCACCAGAAAGCTGACTTGGATATCTCTCTTTATAGTCACCAAGTTGTACAGCATCCAGTGCATCCTGAATCTTTTTTTCAAGTTCTTCTGTGTCTTTTCTTGCCCGCAAACCAAATGCCACGTTCTCAAAAACAGTCATATGTGGCCAAAGAGCAAAATCCTGAAATACAAATCCTAGATTTCTTTTTTCAGGTGGAATATCAATTTTTCTTTCACTGGAAAATATACAGCTATCATCGAACCAGATTTCACCAGAATCCGGTTTTTCCAATCCTGCAATCATTCGAAGAATCGTTGTCTTTCCACATCCTGAAGGGCCAAGAAGTGTTGTAAAACTTCTGTCTTCAATCTGAAAATTCATATTGGATATCGCAAAAGAACTGCCAAACTTTTTGCAGATATCTTTAAATTTAATAACCATTTTCGTTTCCCTTCCTCATATCATTCTTTGTAATACACATATAATATAAGGAAAAACCATAGCTGTTTCTATCCTAGAACAGTCAAATGCATGTTAAATACATGTAAAAATGCAGAGCACCAGAAATACTTCTTTTGCTCTGCATCTTTTTACATTTTTACTATATAGGTTAACCGCAATACGAATGAATATGTCAACAAGTTTCTGGAAAATCTGGGCTTTTAAGTTCATAAAAAATATCAGAAACAATCTGCTCTACTGTCAGATGGTATTTCTCATATTGTTCTTCTACTGTTACCCAATCGACAAATTCTTTCCTGGCTCCAAAATTTAACACTTTCATTGAAGAACAACCGTAATACCTGGCAATCTTTTCTCCAAAACCGCCATCAATCACACCATCTTCTAGGATGATAACGAGTTGATGATTCTCCTTTAATTGTTCCAAAAGTTCTACATCAACACCCGTTATGTAACGAGGATTAATCAATGTAGCTTTTATCCCTGTCGCTTCTTCTAATCGATCTTTTACACCCTTGCCTAGAGAAAAAAACTTACCCAGTGCAAGAATTGCCACTTTTCTTCCTTGTTCTACAACTTCATATTGTACAGGCTGACTATAAGAAGATAATAAAGCTACATTTCTACTTGTTGCTACAATACCTGGTACACGAATCATAACTGAATTTTCATTTTGCTCCAGTCCCCATTCCAGCATATGAAAATATTCCTCCTTACAGGTCGGAGCTAAATAAATAAGATTCGGAATATTTATAGCAAGTGCAATGTCAAAAATACCCATATGCGTTTGACTTCCTTGCGAGATTCCTGCAAAAAACACCAAAATGACCGCTGGGCTATGGTTTAGCGCCAAATCCTGTGAAAGCTGATCATAAGCTCTTTGCAAGAAGGAACTACTAACACCAAACACTGGTTTCCCGCCGTTTTTCGCAATACCAGAAGCCATAGCAATCGCATGCTCTTCGGCAATTCCCACATCAACAAATTGTTTTGAATACTGTTTCCTTAAATTTTCATCAAATCCAAATATTTTTGGCGTACCAGCGGTTATGGCAACAATGGTAGAATCTTTTTGCATTTTTTCTACTAAAAAATCACGTGTCAGATTCTCATATGTATCATGAGTTTCGGTTTTCAGAAGAACTTTTCCGGTACCAACATCAAAAGGGTCCTTGTAATGCCAGTTTTCCTTATTTCTTTCTGCTAACAGATATCCATATCCCTTCATCGTGCACATGTGAACGACAATCGGATGATTTATATGTTTAATTCTTGATAAAACATCAATTACTGTATTTATATTGTTGCCATTGCGGATAAAACAGTAATCAAGACCAAGGGCTCGAAATAAATTACACTCCGCTGTTCCACCTGTTTCACGCAGCAACCTTAAATTTTGATATAGACCACCGTGATTTTCGGCGATACTCATATCATTATCATTGATTACAATAATCAAATTGCTTCCCAAGGTAGCAGCATTGTTTAATCCTTCCAAAGCCTCCCCACCACTTAATGCACCATCACCGACCACTGCGATAACATTATTTTTTTCTCCCTTCAAGTCGCGTGATTTTGCCAATCCGCTTGCAAGGCTGATTGCCGTTGAAGTATGACCAATAGAGAAAATATCGTGTTCACTTTCCGCAGGATTGGTAAAACCACTGACAGAATCATACTCTTCAGGGTCAAGATACGCAGATTTTCTTCCAGTCAATAATTTATGTGTATAACATTGATGGGATACATCAAAAATAATTTGATCCACCGGCGAATCAAAAACATAATGCAACGCGACTGTCGCTTCAATCATTCCTAAATTAGAGCCTATATGACCTCCTGTTGCACCCAATCGGGTAATCATCAACTCGCGAATTTCCCCACATAATTCTGAAAGTTCTTTTTTTGACAGCATCTTTAAATCTTTTGGAACCTCAATTCTATCTAAATATCTGCTCATTCCTTTTCTTTCCTCATCATTCCTCTTTATAACGATAAGTGGTTGCGGTTGCTTCTGGTACATCGGTTTCATCCCATTCATGAATTCCGCTGGTCCTTAACTCCTGGCTTGTCACATTAAAATATGTGTGTTCAGGACTTCCGCCAATAGGATCATCCCAAGCCACATCAACACAATACCATTCTCCATCCAAGCGCACCATATTCCAAGAATGTTCCATATCATTACTTCCCGGTTTGCCGAACACCGTGATACACTCAATGTCTAGCATATCCATAAATAATTGAAAGGTGGAAGAATAGCCATGACACATCGCTTTTTGATCAATTAACACACCATAAGGAGTATCACTTCCCTCTTCAACCTGATCTGCAGAAGAACGCCGAAAAACACTGTAATCGAAACTTGACGAATTTGTAATGCAATCATGAATCGCAAGTTCCTTTTCATAGTCGCTCATATTTTCTTTGATTTCTTGATGAATAACATCTTTTGCAGCCTCTAAAATCTTCAAATTCATATCCGATAAATGCGAATCATCTCCTGTTTTCCACGCTTTTAACACCGCACTAGCATCATATGCGTCATCTGCTTTACTTGCATTTTCTTTCGAATCTTTTTTGCTTGCAGCCTTAGATGCAGCATTTTTCTTTGAAGAATTTTTCTTATTTTCTCCAAAACAATTAAAAAATACTTCTTTTGCCGCTGATGTATCCTGACAGATCAATAATGCCACATATTTTCCATTTCCAACGACAACACCGTCCTTTACCATTGCTGCCTGTTGTGGCGCATAGCCCTCAAAAACTCCGGCACGATTTTGTATATATTCCTTCCATGCTGTTTGAATCGTCTCTGAGTCCTTCTCATCTTTCAACACAAGTACTGCAATTTCACTGGCTTCCTCTCCATCCGCATAACAAATGTCACCGTCTTCCACCTGTTCATCGTTGATCTGATAATAATTAGATACGTAAGATATAAATTCCTCATCTTCCGGCGCAATTTGTTCCAATGTCGGAAGTTTCTCTTGACTTTCCATAATGGTCTGTACCATTTCTTGTGGCGTCATACCTGTCTCTAATGATTGTTTTTTTGTACAACCCTCAAGCAAACATAGAATCAACATAGTTATCACGCAATATTGTATTTTTTTCATAATGACCGCTCCCTTCCCAATTCTTAATTTATCAATTTCGTTATACTCATATCCTCTGCAAAACCAGACGCATTATAGAGAACCAATAAATCTGTATATCCTCCCTTTTTTATTAATTCACTCAATTTCTGATTCGTATATCGAATATCCAAAACATCAATCTCCTGAAAATCTCCGATCATAAAAGGAATAAAACAATTGGCATAAGAATCTTTTATCACCAAAATCTTACGTGCATGATCAGATTTTGTACGGATTTTCACAAATGAATGATTTCCACCAAAGTACACTGCGTATTTATCTTTTGTATTCAACGCAGAATACTCATAAAGACTATCTTTTATTTCATTTTTATCGTATTGCACAGTATAGTCGATTTCTTCTTTCGGGAAAAATAATTCAATCGTATCACCCGTTGTTTTCATTCCAAGTTTTGATTGTATTGTTCCCTCAAAATGATCGGTTACTGTTTTCCTCTTGTAATCTGTTATTTCCGGTACATCATACCCTTGTTTCTTTGCCCACTCCTGATAAACATAACATGCTGCAAGCGTCTTCCAATGATGATCCGTCCGATAAAAAAGATCTTCATTCGCATGTTCTTTTAAAATAGAAGCCGTATCAAACCAAATGCTATCCGGCAATGTTTCGGCAATCTTGTCTAAATACTCATCCTCGTTATATGGTGAAGCAAAGGTAGGAAGTTTACTTTCAAGAATATCCACTGCATTTGGCACAATCATCACTGACATATGTTCCTTTCCAAATTGCCCCTGATACTGTTTTGCAAACTGAAAAAGCAACCTCCTATTTCTCTGTGCCATATCTGTCGTAAAAGAGTCCGAATGTTTCTCGATCAAATAATGATCCTTAGCAAAATAAATGTCTTTACTTTCTTTTTTCAAAAGCATTTTCTCTACTGAAGTTTTCAGTCCAATCCAATCATCTCTGAATATAAATTGATCTGTGAGATATTCCTCATAATCTGTCTCAAACTCTCCATTTAGTAATGATTCGATTCTTATTTTTGGTTTTTGTTTCAATACCCGATTTTCTGTTTCCGAAAATTTCTTGGAAGGTTTTACAATAGTAGCAATTCCAAAACCCCCAATTAGCATACAGAACAATAACACCGTGACACGTGACTGCCATTTCTTTTTTCTTTCCATACTCATTTTCTTGTCACCTCCAGTATCAGAATCTAAAATATAAAAATGGATTGAATGTTGCATCCACCAGCCATGCCACAGACAAAAAGAATACACTAATATAAAATACATTCTGAACCGCGATTTGCACCACTTCATTATGACCCAACTTTGTCATAACCCATCCTCCTATCTTCTGTGGAAGTTTCGTGCTTCCCAAAATACAACAAACGAGCAAACATACATGATTAGATAGAAGATAAATTGTCTCCCGATTCAAAATTTCCTGACAGCCAATACCAAACAAAGATTTTATAAATTCCATTCCGTATCCCAGTTTATCGAACGCAAACAAACTCCAACCGATCATAACGAAAAACATACAATAAATGTGTTGAAACACCATTGGCAGTCGCTTCAAATATTTTCCTAAAATAAACTTTTCTATCAACAGCAAAACACCGTAGTAAATACCCCATATGACAAAATTCCAACTTGCCCCATGCCAGATTCCAGTCAGCAACCAGACAATCAAAATATTGCACACATGACGCCACCGCTCCACTCTATTGCCGCCAAGAGGAATATAGATATATTCCCGAAACCATGTACTAAGTGAAATATGCCACCGATGCCAAAACTCCGTAATGCTTTTTGATATATATGGATAATTGAAATTTTCTAAAAATTGAAATCCAAACATATGTCCAAGTCCAATTGCCATATCCGAATATGCAGAAAAATCAAAATAGATCTGAAAGGTATAGGCAGCGATCCCCATCCACGCCGTTAATAACGGCATTTGAATGTAATCCATGGCCTGTATCGTATCCCAAAGTGATCCAATATTATTTGCAAGCAGAACTTTTTTGCCAAGTCCAATCATAAATCTATGGATTCCCTCTGCAAATTGTTCTGTTGTCTCCTTACGCACACGAAGTTGTCGGTCAATTGTTTTGTACTGAACAATCGGTCCTGCAATCAACTGTGGGAACATCGTTACATATGCTCCGAATGAAATGAGATTTTTCTGCACACAAGCCTCCCCACGGTATACATCAATCATATAGGAAAGAGTCTGAAACGTATAAAAAGAAATTCCTATTGGTAACGCAATATGCAACGCATCAATGCCAATTCCAGACAAATGATTCACTGTTTCAATCGCAAAATCTGCATATTTAAAAAATGCTAAAAACGATAAACTAATCATGGAGGAAGCAATTAAAATTCCTTTGGCTGTCCTTCTTTTTCCCATCTTCTGAAATCGATCAATGAAAATTCCACTTGTGTAAGACATAAGAATCGATGCCAACATTAAAAGAATATAGACTGGCTCTCCCCATGCATAAAAAATAAGGCTAAACAAAAATAAGATCAAATTGTTCAATGAACGTGGCACAATATAATATGCAATCAATACTGCCGGCAAAAAACGGAATAAAAAAAGCAAACTACTAAAAACCATAGACGCCTCCTTTTAAAATCTGCGAACAGCTAATACATGGAGATTTGTGAAATTTTTCGGACAATCGCTCACGTAACCGTTAAAATAGTGTACAAACCATGCATAATCATCCTGAGATTCTGACTGTGAGGATGACCAGTACCAATTTGTTCCCAATCCATCCATTGCCGCACTAGGATCTTTTTCATATATTTTTTGCAATGATCTATTTATTGTCTCTCTGTTACGGTATACCGCACATACCTCCGCTATACTCGGCATATACCAGCCCGAAGCATAGTCACCAGTCAATTTATAAGTTTCTGCATATGTGTTCACAAAATGAAATGCCGGATAATTCTTTTTCGCATTTTTCGTTCCTTTCGCATCCACAGCACAAATAGACTCCCAATGATTAAAACCATCTGTATCGCCAGTAAAAACGACTGTATCTGCTTCCTCATTATCAGGATCTTTTAGCGTGCATACAATATCCGTAAACTTCGTTTGCTCCCCTGTGGTCCCATTCAAAGCCCATTGCAAGGAACTGCTGCTTCTATGCACACCTAATCCTAAAGCGAGCCTATCCTCCTTTACATCTGCAATCACAGCTATCGGTAAATTCTTGTCATCCACATCAGATAAATCTTTTTCTTTAATCAAAGAACCATCCGCAAGAATGATATCCCCGACTTCGTATTTTACTGCCACAGTATCCTTTCTTTTATTTTCACTTTTTTCCGATTCGGAAGAAGTCGTGTCAGTTGACTTTGACAATGCAGTGTGTTTACTGCCACAAGCCATCAAAGAAATGGTCACCAACCCAAATAAAAGAACTGTCATTAATTTTTTCACTCTCACAACCTCCTTACCATGTATTGACACCATCATAAACCTTAGAGTATACTATCAGTCAAGGGAGACTCGTTTAAGGAATAGGAGAAATATATGTACTATACTGTTTGTGAAGTCGCAAGACGACTGAATCTATCACCGCACACAATTCGATATTATGGAAAAGAAGGTCTTTTAACTTTTGTTGAACGAGATCAAAATGGGAATCGAATTTTTAAAGAATCTGATTTTGAACGATTATTCATCATTGCTTCACTCAAACGAGCAGGGATGACAATCAAACAAATCAGAGAATTTACCGTTCTCTGTGATCAAGGCGATTCCACGATTGCACAACGCCTTCAAATCATTATGGATCAACGAGACTCTGTAGAAGAACAGATTACAGAGTTGCAGGATGCACTAGATGTACTCAAATACAAGACATGGCTATATGAAGTGGCATTAGAATCTGGTACAACCGCTGTACACGATGATATGCCATTAGAAGAAATGCCGCCAAATATCCAAAGAATCAAAGAACGTATCCGGCGACTGACAGACGATATGGAACAACGCTATAAAACTGCTGGGAAGCCATCTACAGAATAATAGCAGAACTTTTTTATCTCATTGGCACATTTTAATTTTGACTGTACCATGTCCATGTATAAGAAAAAAGGAGCTGACATAAAACTAAGGTATCCCCAAAAAGTTAAATTTTTTGGGGATACCTCATTTCTTTACATTTGATTTACTTTAATTCTGGCCAGTAATCTTTATTCACTGCAATCAATTCATCTAAAATCTGTTTTGCAACTTTTGCACTTGGCACTGTCTTGGAAAGTGTCAACGCCTGCCATAATTTTTGGTAGCTTCCTTCAATCCATGCTTCCACCACCAATTTTTCTACGCTTACCTGCTGTTCCATTAAGCCTTTTTGGAACTGTGGGATTCTTCCCTGATTGATTTTTTCAAATCCATCTTTTCCCACGATACAAGGAATTTCCACCATAGCGGTAGGGTCAAAGTTTTCAATTGCACCTTCATTTGGCACGATCAATAGCATTTTTTCTTTTGTATTAAATGCCAACGCTCTTGCAAGGTCAACGATATATAAGGCATGATCATCTTCCATGAATTTACAGTCTTTCGCTGTTCCAGCCTCTATGATTTCTTTTGCCGCAGAGAAAACTTCTTTTTCACGTCCATCCATAACCTGGTTTGCACGAGTATATTTTGGATCTGTATGTTCTACTACATAATCAGGATATAAATAATATTTTAAGTAAGTATTTGGCAAGGTTTCCGGATCAACTGCATAGACATCGCGTACCTTACGGAATGTTTCACGCCAGCTTTCATCTTCATGCTGATCTTCTGTGATACTAATATCATACCCATTTTCCTTTACGTATTCTTTTAATGCAGGCATCAGATCATTTCCTTCTTTATCTTTGATCTGCGTCCACCAGCCAAAATGATTTAATCCATAGTATCTAATATCAAGATCTTTTTCGTCAACTCCAAGAATTTTTGCCATACGAACCATGATACCAAGAGGCATATCGCAAATATTTATAATCTTTGAATCTGGACGAAGTCTTCTCGTTGCTTCAGCCACAATTGCCGCTGGGTTAGAGTAATTCAACATCCACGCATTTGGTGAATATTTTTCCATATAGTCAAGGATTTCAATAATTCCACCAATCGAACGCATACCATAAGCAATTCCTCCAGGTCCACAAGTTTCCTGTCCTACGACACCATATTTCATTGGAATTTTCTCATCCAGTTCACGCATTGCATATTTTCCAACACGAATATGAGCCATAACAAAATCAATATCTGTAAACGCTGTCACAGGATCAATGGTATATTCAAATTCAATCTGTGGGGCACGCTCTTTTAATAAAATTTCACATGCCTCTCCAATAACTGCCTGTCTTTCTTCATCGTTATCATATAAACATAACTTACGAATTGGGAAAATATCCTGATGATTTAACAACATCATAATAATCCCTGGTGTGTAAGTACTCCCTCCACCTGCAATTGTAATTGAAAAATCTCTCATTGTTCTTCTCCTTTTCTATTTATATTTTATAATTTCTGTTTTACCTTTTGTTACATTTCCCGTAATTGTTTCCATCTCTTTTAGTTGAGCAACATTTGTAATCAAGACTGGCGTATACAATGGATTTTTTTCATTGGTATACAATTCTTTATCAACATTACATAATACAGTGCCTTGATCTACATAATCCCCAGCCTTAACTTTAGCTGTAAATCCTTTACCATTTAGTTTTACTGTATCCAGTCCAATATGTATCAAAATTTCTAAACCGGTATCTGTCTGTAACGCATAAGCATGTTTTGTCTCAGACACTACCATTACCTTGCCGGCTACTGGAGATTTGACTTCTCCATCATTCGGGATAATCGCAATTCCATCACCTAACACTTTTTGTGAAAATACATCATCTGGTACCTCAGAAAGTGCAACTGCTTTTCCTGTCATTGGTGCATACAAACTTCCTTCTCCAAATTCTAATTTCGGTTCTTCTTTTGCAACAGCCGGTCCAAAAGCCTCCATATCAAACACTGGTCCATTACCTGCTAAGCACTCCTCAAATTGCTCACGCACTTTCGGAACAGACAGTCCTACGATTACCTGAATTGCGGAACCATTTTTACTTAATCCATGAGCGCCAATCTGCTTAAAGGCTGCTTCTGGTTTTACCAATGTTTCATCTTTTACATTGACACGAAGTCTGGTCGCACAGTTTGTAACATCAATGATGTTCTCTTTTCCTCCAAGGAATTCTAAAATCTGTGCCGCATATCCTAAATCTGCTCCACCTTTTTTATTTTTATAATCCTGTTTTGTATATAATTTTGCTTCTTCATCGTCATCTTCACGACCTGGTGTTTTAAAATCAAATTTCAAAATCAGGAATCGAAATACCAGAAACCAGATTGCTGAGAAAATCAATCCTACGATAATCTGGAGAACATAAGTCTGCCAATGATTTTGTGCACATGGAATCCAGTTCAAAGATATAAACTCAATCAAACCATTTCCAAATAATCCAGTAATTCCAAGCAGATACATAGTCGCATTGATACATGCACATAACAGAGCATGAACAAGGAATAATACTGGTGCAATAAATAAGAATGTAAATTCAATTGGTTCTGTGATTCCGGTTAACATAGAAGTTAAAGCTGCTGGAATCATTAAGGCAAGAACCTGTTCCTTTTTTTCTTTTTTCGCAGTTGTATAAAATGCCAGTGTCACTCCGATCGGTGCAAATACTTTTGCATTTCCATACAGCTCAAATCCAACTGGGAATAACTGTTTTAATGGAAGAGTACTACTTGCAAATTCATGTAAGTGCAATGGCCAGTAAGCTGCGATACCGCCAGGTACAACTGCAGAATCCAAGGTAAATGGCGAATAAATAAAGTGATGTAATCCAGTCGGTAAAAGAATCTTCTCACAAAAAGCATAAGTTCCTACTCCAAATGCTCCGCTGGCTTTGAAAAATTCCTGTAACATTCTCATTCCTGCCTGTACTTTTGGCCATACACCAGCAAAAACAAATGCTGTTGGAATCATGACAAAGAAAGCAATGATAACAACAAAACTTGATCCTGCAAAAATTCCTAACCATTCTGGAAGTTCCTGATCGAAATATTTATTATGAATCCAAACTACAATTCCAGAAATAATCAATGCTCCGAACATTCCGGAATCTAATGTTTTAATTCCACAAATCTCAGTTAATCCGCTCGTTCCTCCAACTTGAGCTGCAAAATCCACTCCTAGTCCACTTCCCCAGAATTTTAAAATTGCTGAGAGAAAATAATTAAACGTAATATAAGTTACAAATGCTTCCATTACACATCGTGCATTTTGTTTTTTCGCAAGTCCAATCGGAAGACCAATGACGAATAACAATGGCATTTGACGGAAAACCATCCATGCCCCTTCCTGAATCATAAACCAAATCCGATACCATAAACTTGTCTCCGTTACCAATGACCCAAAAATTGTTTCGGTCAGACATAACGTTGAAATTCCAACCATAACACCGGCAAAAGAAAATAATAAAACCGGCGTGAACATCGCTCCACCAAAACGTTGTATTTTCTGCATAGCGCCTTTCATATCATAAACTCCTTTCAAAAATACCTTCAGTTACTAATTCAAGACGTCCTAAATTTGACTTTATTATATCTTTCAAATATAGGTAATTCAACGGTTTGAGGCCATTCACGGAACAGGAACAGCTCTTTTTCTTTTGCACATTTTTTGTTCATAAGAAACAAGAATTGCAAAAAAATAACCAAAAAATACCCTTTGTGCATAGGATATTTTTGGTTATATTTCCCCATCTCTGAACTTTCATGTTCACATTCTACTGTTCATACTTTAAGACAAAACCTCTTTGTCATTTAAATAGGCAATATATCTTGCGCCTAAAATTTCAATGACGTTAAAATACATTCCCGTCGTTTCTACGAGAATTCCACTTACATTCATCAAATAGCTGGCAGTAATATAAAGATTCTGATCACAAATTCTTGCCAATGAATTTTCTGATAGCCTTGTAATAGAGACCGTATAAACGCCTTTTGCTTTTAATTTTTTCGCCGATTCTACTGCCAAGTCTGTTTCACCAGATAAAGAAATAATCATTGCAAAATCTTCCGGTCCTAAATCCTCAATTGCCATATCAATCTCACTTTTTCCATGAACAGTAATAAAAAATCGTTTGACATTCAAAAATAATCGTTTGAGCAGTCCCACTGCTGCCCGTTGAGATTCTCCTGTTCCAAATGCAAATAATCTACGGGCTTTATAAATATGTTCACATATCTCACTCATGTCCATCGATTTTGCCGTTTTGATACATTGTATATAATTTTCACAAACTTCATCCACTAAATTATCACTATCAACCTTTTCTCTTGCATATTCCATTTGCAGATGCACTTTAAATTCACGAAATCCCCGAAAGGAAAGTTTTTGTGTAAATCGAGATATAGTCGTCCTAGAAATACAACATTTATGCGCCAAATCCTCAATCGCAATGTTTTGACATTCCTTTTTATGACTTTGAATGTAACGCCAGATCAACAAGTCATTTTCATTCAATCTATGATAATTTTGATTTACTAACTCCTCCAAACGAACCATATACGATACCTCACTTACTGTATTTCGCCTTTTATCAATATATTTCTCTTATATTTATTATAACATAACTGAAAAAAACTTTTGATAAAAGTAATTATCAGAGGTGTTTTTCCGAAGTTAACACAATCCATAGTGAAACAATCAAAGTTAAAATTTCTGCCGCCGGAACCGCCAGCCAAATCCCATTCATACCCCAATATATTGGTAAAATCACCAAAAACAAAAGCAACAATGCAAACGAGCGCAAAAAGGTAATTGTTCCAGAAAGATGCCCTTTTCCATAAGCCATCATTCGTACTGCTACAAAGATATTAAATCCAGAAAACAAGAACCCTAATCCATACAGTCGCATCCCTGAAACTGCAATCGCGTACACTTTACTACCTGCTTCAGCAAAAAAGGAAACTCCAAAAGGTGCAAGCAAAAATGTGATAGCATAAATCATAATCGGCACAATCGTAAAAAACCGATACGAATACTTTTCTAACTTTTTGCATATTTCAAATTTATGATCTCCATATGCATACCCTAGTAACGGTGAAATTCCCATGGAATATCCAAAATAAACTCCAAGAAAAAGAAACTGCAGATACATGATAATGGAAACAGCTGCAATGCCATCTTCTCCTGCAAATATCATCGCAGTCCGATTAAATACAATTGTTGTGATTGCAATTGCCAATTGATTGACAAACTCAGATACCCCATTAAACGCACACTTCACACCCATAGGCATGGATAAACCCCGAACGGTAAAATGTAATCTTTTCTTTCTTCTGATAAAATAATAAATTCCCATCAGCACAGAAAGTACAAGTCCCAACACCGTCGCCAATGCCGCTCCCAAAATTCCCATATGTAGATGTCCAATCAGAAGATAATCTAAGCCAATATTCATCACTCCACCGGCAAGAGCCGTGAAAAAACTATAAGTAGGTGAACCATCCACACGAATAAAATAAGTAAATAACTCTTTTCCTACTACGGCTGGTGTACCCACTAGCCATAAAAAGCTATAAATTTTGCATTGTTCCATCGTAACCTTGGTAGCACCAAGCATCCGTAAGATCTGAGATAAATTTAGTAAAATCAAAAGAGCAAGGAACATTCCTGTTGCCATAGAAAGCAAAATACTAACCGACAATGCCTGATTGGCACGTTTCCTTTTCCCTGCTCCGATGTAAAGTGCTGCCATCGCACTTCCACCAGTGGCAAATAGCAACGCAATTCCCGTCAATACATTTACGATTGGATATACAATATTGATTGCAGCCAGTGCATTGGTTCCCACATAAGAAGAGACAAAAATACCATCGACAATGGTGTACAATGTATTAAAAAAAGAAGTCAGATAGGTAGGAATGATAAATTTCAAAACCTTTTTAAAATTCACTTCCTGTGCTGTTTCAAACATTGTCAAGTTTTCCATTCTTCCACCTCCAGCAAATTATTTTATGCTATAGATCAAGTATAAACCTTAAAGTTACTTGAAGGTCAAGAGAGAACTATGCTATAATTTTTCTATATATAGTTGGAGGTTTCCTATGAGCAAAGTATTTCGTATCGGTGAGATTGCCCAGTTTTTTGATCTTCCTACATCAACTTTACGTTATTGGGAAGACAAAGGTATCCTATCACCGACCAAAAATCAGACAAATCACTATCGAGAGTACACCGTGTCAGATCTTATGACTATTTCTGATATTATTTTTTATAAAAATCTTGGTATTCCATTAAAGCAGATTCTTGAAATGGAAAAGACAACGCCAGACGAACACCAGCTATTATTAAAGAGCAAAATAAACGATTTAGAATTACAACAGCAAGAATTAGAATTGCGTATCAAAAAGCTTCAACGCCGGCTGACTGCGATTGATACCTTAAAGGAACTGAAAATGCATCCTTTTACAGAAACACATATTGATACCGACTGCATTGTTTCTTTTGATCTGCTCGAAATTGATAAACTAAGACAATATATCGAAAATCCATATTTATATTCTCGCGTACAACATTCTGATCACTTGGAAATGGAACAGCGTGGACTAACCATTCCTCTTAAACAGGCTGATGATATTCCTGCTTGCCATAAATTGTGGGAAAACAATCATCACAAATTTGTCGTTTGTCTGATGAAAGAACAAGTCTGCGAAGGTTATCCAAACAATTTATCGGAATTGTTGACACATGTACAACAAACATACAAAACAGGAACTATCATTAGCCGGTTTTTATTGTGTGCGAAAGAGGATGGGATATTGTATGATTTCTATAAGACATTTATCGAAATTGTGGAATAATGTAACAGAAAGGAAAAGAGGTGAATAAACGATGGCTATTCATATAATAGTTGGCTATCTTGTAACAGGATGTATACTAGCATTTTTTGCTGGAATGTATATTTATCGGTTGCTTAGAAGAATACGTATTTTTTGGGGAGCAGACAGTACGAAAAAAAGTTTTCGTATCTGGAATTTAATCCTGACAGTGGTACTAGCACTTTTCTGCTTGAATGTCTGGAGCACTGGGGCAATGGTCGTGGTTCACATTTTGGCATTGTCTTTGGTATTAGATATTCTTGCCTGGATCATACGAAAAGTACAGAATAAAAAAGAACCGGGAAAATTATATACTTTGGGTCAAAAGATTTATGGCAGTGGACTTTTGCCAGTGGCAATGACTCTAATCCTATTTGTGTATGGTTTCTTTAATATTGGACATCCCATCCAGACTCATTATCTTGTGCAAACAGACAAACAGCTTGGAAATTATCGAATTGCTCTAATCACAGACACTCATTTTGGCACGATACAAAATCCTAAAATATTAGAAAATAAAATTGCAGAAATCAATAAACAAGATCTAGATTTTGTCGTTTTAGGGGGAGATATTGTAGAAGAGAAAACCTCCAAAGAAGATATGGAAAAAGCGTTCCAAATCTTAGGAAGTATCAAGAGTCGATATGGAATTTATTATGTGTACGGAAATCATGATCGACAATCTTATTCGCAAAAGAAAGCTTATACCAGTGAAGAACTAAAAAACACGATAGAGAAAAATGGTATTACGATTTTAGAAGACTCATATAAAGAAATCAACGGAGAACTTATTCTTGTGGGACGAGGAGATGCTGCATGGGGAAATACCTCCGGTAGAGCATCAACAAAAGAGATTTTGAAACATACAGATAAAAATAAATACCTTATCCTTGCCGATCATCAACCTCTGGAAAGCCGGGAAAACAGCAAGCAAGGAATCGATATGCAACTATCCGGGCATACCCACGCCGGACAAATATGGCCAATCGGAATATTTAATGAAATAACGGGGTTAAACTATGGAGAATATCAGATAAATGGATGCCATGTCATTGTTTCCTCCGGGTTTGCGGGATGGGGGTATCCCGTGAGAACCGAGGGGCATAGTGAATATGTGTTGATTGATCTTCAGGGAAAAAATGATTAATTTTGAAAAAAATTTACTGTATGTTACATTGATAATAATAAAAGAGCAACCTCCCACAAGGGGTTGTGATATGCACCCTGCCATTTCCAAGCCTTATATGCAAAGTCTGTGCACCATATCCGGTTCTTTTCTTTGACCGATAATCCTGTTGTTATCATAATATATATTTTTAATTGTATTCAGGATAATTCCCTTATGCTTTCTATAGTCACTTTTGCGGTCTTCGAGATAGCTATAATAAGCGTTTGTTGAAAAATTGAACTTTCTGCATAACGATCTGAGACCATATTCATTTTTATTGTCATCAATGAACTGATATACCACTACACTTCCCTCCACTGGCATTACCCAGTTTCATCAGTACTATTAAGCTATCCGACTGCCTGTTATCCATCTTCTAGTTGAAATGGCGGACTTGTTTTCAAGAAATAACAGGCTCTCCTCAGTTGACAATTAACCACAATGTCAAGCATGATTGGCTCTTTCAATTTCAACATTTCGTGACTCAATCGCATTGCAACCCTACTTGCTTGCTGTCTACGCTGTGCAATAGCCATTACTGACCACCACGCAAGAGTCGCTACTGCTGGTTGGTTAGACCTTAAACAGACAGGCTTTGCACCTGTTAGGTTAATTGCCCTTCGCTGGGCGCACACCTGGAAGTTGTTGCATTCTTTGCTTATACATTTTTCTCCTTCATTGTGTCCAAATGATTAAAGTTCCTTGTGATAAGAGACAGTGCCAGTACGCAGGCTAATATGTCTGCAATCGGTGCCGCATACAAAACGCCATTCAATCCAAAGAATATTGGCATAATGATAAGCAACGGAATCAGGAAAAAGCCCTGTCTGGAAAGAGAAATGATAATACCCTGCCTTACATCTCCGATTCCTGTAAAATAGTTTACTGTCATAGGCTGTACGCTGTAAATGATTACCATCATCATATATATTCTCAGATATTTTGCCGCAAATTCATAATATAGTTCTTCACCACTTCCAAAGATACCTGTAATCTGTCTAGGAAAAATTTGAAATGCTACAAAGGCAACCAATCCAATACAAAGAGCCGTACCGAGTGCTGTCTTATAAGTTTTCTTAACACGGTCATAATTCTTCGCTCCCATATTAAAGCCCAGAATCGGCTGACAGCCTTGAGCAAGCCCTACAGCAAAGGATGCAAGTACACTGTTTAACTTTGCTGCAATTCCCGAGACTGCAAGTGGAATGTCACTGCCATAAACTGACAATGCTCCGTATTTTCTTAGCATGTTGTTCAGAACGATATTCACAAGCATCATAATAATATGATTGATAAAATTGGATGTTCCAAGCTTAATAATAGAAAACGCATATTCCACACGAATACCCAACATATTCAGATGAATATCAAAGGTCTTAAAATTTTTAAAATATATAATCCCGATGACAAATGAAATAATCTGTCCGGCGATCGTGGCAAAAGCAGCCCCCTTGATACCCCAATCAAACCCAAACATAAATAATGCATCTAAAAATACATTCAAGATTGCTCCCACGATATTATATGCCATAGAGTATTTCGGACTTCCATCCGCACGGATCAGCATACTCATGGCATTACCCATCAAAAGAAACGGAAAACCAAAAGCCGTAATTCCCAGATAGGTGCTTGCATACGGAAAGACATTTTCTGTTGCTCCGCATAGCCATAATATAGGTGTCTTAAGAGCAAAGACAAAAAGCATGATAAAAATACCAAAAAAAGCCATTAATGTCAGACCCGTTCCGACAAATTTCTTCGCTTCTTCTTCCTGTTTCGCACCCATATTAATATTAAAATTAGAGGCTGTGCCAATGCCAACCATCTGTGAAAATGCAGTAGTCAATGTCACAACAGGAAATGCGACATTAGTAGCTGCATTGCCATACATGCCAACCACATGCCCTATGAAAATCTGATCTGTAATATTATATGCCGCCATGACCAGCATGCCGATGATGGAAGGAATTGCAAATTTTCTGATAAGTCCGGGAATTGGAGCAAAACCAAGTGGATTCCCCTGTGCATTGCCATCCTTAATAGACTGATTCATTTACTCTTCCTCCTTCAGAAAATTTGAAATATTTCTCTCCAAAACAGCAAGTGTTCGCATAAAATTATCCAAATCATTATTGTCGATACCAGCTGTAAAAATCTGATTGAGTTGCAGGAGATCTTTCAGAACAATCTCACTGATTTCATTTACTTTATCTGTTTTATATATCCTGTTCTGGCGCTTATCCTTCGCATCCTGCATCCTTTTAACCAGCCCCTTGCTTTCCAGCGAATGAATTACTCTGGTTGTCATTGCTTTATCTACACCAACAAGTGATGTCAGTTCTTCCTGCGTAGCACCATCATGAGAATTGATAGCCATAAAAAAAGGCTCCTCAGCAACAGTAATATTATATTTCTTTACAACAGCCCCAACACATATCTGCGCCTTTCTGGAAACACGCAGCAAATCTCTCGATAATTTTTCCATAGTATAATCATCTCCTCACAATAGTTGATATATCAACTATTGTAGTATAACCATTTTTAGTTGAGCCGTCAACTAATATTGGACTATATTATATCATTAACAATAAAAAACACTAGATGTGTCTTAATCACACTCCAGTGCTCTGCTGTATAAATATTTTAATTTAATAGCCAAACGTAATCTACAAATTCAAGTTTGAAAAGTAATTACATACCCACTATTTTTCTAACAGTATTTGCTGTCCTGATTGTTAGTTTAGTACTGATATTGGAACTTGCCGTTTTAGACCACCAATTTGTTTTTTGATAATATTTTCGACTAAAAGACCAGAATATCAATTCATTGTAATCATTGTAATTCTTTATCTTTTCCAATTCTTCTTTAGGCTCTCCAATCTTGTTATATACATCAGAAAATGTAATTGGCGGCATAATAAAAATCAGATTATCATAGATTTTCTTTTCTTAGCTCTGCCATTGGAATTTTATTTTTTCCACTTATATTGATACCTCTTAATAACGCAACATATCTTTTCATATCCACAAACACCTCCACAACTTGAAATTTAACTAACTCTTAATTGGTAGCCAAATTTCAATAATCGAATCTTCTCTATTCCAATGAAAACGATATTCATATCTTTCAAAGTGTAAAAATTTCTCTTGCAAAGGCATATACTTCGTATTGGGTAATATTTCTTGATAAACCTTTCCGTAAGTTTCATATATTTTATCCAGTTTCCCGATTGTGAAAGATATGATTTCTTCAAATTACTGTTAAACTTTCTCCAAAACTGTGTACTGATTTGAATGTTTCTTTTCTGATAATTGGTAAGTTCTACTTCCTGCCCGATAATTGAAAATGCTTCTAATTCACGAATTGTGTATTTCATTTCTTTTCCTTATGTGCTGTGATAATCGTATAACTATACGCATTTACCGTTATAATACGGTTGTCTACATTCACATACCAATTTCTCCCATTTCTTGTAATAACGGCATTGGCAGAATTGGTTTTCGTTTTACACCAGTCAACCACATCATCTATTCTCTTTTACACTCGGATGTCCGTTCCATATCATATACCGTCACATAGTCCAGCAGCGCGTACCAATAAAGAATACAATCTGGGCGAGGGAATCGTTCGAAGCTGGATCAAACGGTTCGAAGAAGAATGCAGATCCAATCCAGAAAAACAGGATTAAAAGAAACTCTATGAGGAAAACAGGCTTCTCCGTCAGCAGCTGGCAGAAGCGAAAAAGGAAATCGATTTCTTAATACCCCAAGGGCACCTGGAAAAAGCAGCCGCATTCTTCGCAAAGGAGATCGTTTAGACCAGTATCCGTTTATTGACGAACACAGGGCAGATTTTGGAGTAAGATGGCTCTTAAGGAAAATGAAGATCTGTCCAAATGCATACTACAACTACCGAAAAAACCGCAAAGCATCCTATCATCAACGGAAGGAGGCGATCAAACAGACTATCCGGAAGATCTATCATGAATATGAGGGCCGTCCGGGATACCGTATGATGAAAGTCTTTTTAGAGCGCAAAAAAATATTTCTGAGCCAAAATACTGTCTTAAGATATATGCAGGAATGGAAGATCCATTCCATACGCAGACCGAGAAAGTCCCGTTATCATAAGGGAGAACAATATAAAAAATTTGATCATCTCCTAAAGCAGGATCTTACAGCAAAAAGACCGAATGAAAAATGGTGTACCGATTTTACTTATCTGTATTTATCGGATGGAGCCAAACGCTACAACTGTAGCATCATAGATCTGTATGATAGATCGATCGTGGCAACTCTAAACGGAAAGAGGATCGATGCCGTACTTGCGATCGATACCCTAAAGATTGCCCTTCAAAAAAATAAAACGGGCAAAGGCCTGATCCTCCACAGTGACCAGGGATCGCAGTTTACGTCAAAGGACTTTACACTTATTAAATTTTCTTGTTTACATTTCGGACAATAAAGAGGAAATTTCTTTAATACCGTATCTTCACGCATCTTATTACGTGTTTTACTGCCACAAATAGGACAATATATCCATTTTGTTTTCTCCATATTTACTTTTTCACCAACCTATACGATTCTTTTGTAAAATTACTTTCTTGCTAAAATTCCAACCTGCATATAAGAACACCAAAAAATCTCTACACTCATAAAGCCACAATCTTTTAGAATCCTAATTTGTTCTTGTATTGTTATTGGAAAATATTCTGTATTATACCTGCTCAAATGTTTTTCACACTCTTTAATACTTTTCCTTTTTCTATATTGATATTTTTTCCATCGTTTCAGATATAGATTTTTCATTGCCTCATCACAAGGTGCGAAATTTTCAAATGTAATAAAAGTTCCCTTTTCCTTAAGGGCATGATAACAATTTCTAACAGCTATCATTCTTTCCTCGTATGTCATGTAGTGATTCACCAAAATAGAAGTAATCACATCAAATTGCGAATCATAATTTATTTCTTCTATTGGAAGATTTAAAAATTCCACACTGGAAAAACCGATTTTTTGTCTTGCTACCTCTAACATAGCAAATGAATTATCAGTACAAATCATCTTTTCCACATTGCATTGTTCAAATGCCACTTTTGCCATTTTACCAGTCCCACAGCCTATATCCAACCAAGATACTGCCTTATTTAAAAATGCAACGGAAACCACATCCGCTATCTGATTATAAACCTCATCATAATACGGTATGGTACTTAAAATATCTTTATCATAGTTTTCTGCTGAAAAAGCTGCCTTACGATTTCTCACATCTATCCTCCCAACACATCATTCATAAGTATCTAAATAGTGTTGCAATTTTTCTGCTAATTTTCCGATATGCACACCATCTACAAAAGAATGATGTACCTGCACAGAAAATGGTAACAAGATTTTACCGTCCTTTTCATAATATTTACCCCAATCAAATAATGGTGTTGCATTATCCTTTTTACCCGAATCCGTGTGAGAAATATGAGTAAAGCTCACCCAAGGAAAAGCAGAAAACTGAAACACACCATTTCCTAGCGGAGCAGTAAAATACTCTTTTTGTTCTTTTTCAGTTCTCGCTGCCACTGTCACATATTCTTCTAGCGTATCTTGCATTTCCACATTTACAACTTTGAACAACTCTGTTTCTTTATTCAGATAAGTAAATGCTGTGTTAATTCTTTCAAATTCAACAGGCTCACCATCTACAAAGCGGTATCGGAACTCTCTAACATCATTAGCACACTTTGAAACAGCAAACACGAAGGAAACCGTAAATGGATAGCCTTTCAATCTGATTTGCGCCAAAAAGTTCGTAATATCAAGGTCAAAGCTCACACAATACTGTGGCCTCACACTATTTCGGAATACTTGATAGTGAAGAGTTCGTTCCCATGTAGACAAATCAATTTTTTTCACTTCATCATACCTCCTAAAATCGTTATATTAAGTATCCTATTCTCACTCTAATTATATCCTCCTATTTGTATGATGTCAATCGGTTGTATGATGTCTATATTGAAAAATATAGGTTCTTGTCTCATAAGCAAGAACCTACAATATTAATCAAGTCCTAATTCTTTCATTGCGTGCATGATATGAATCCTCATAGCATTTTTTGCGCCCTCTGCGTTACGCTGTTCCAAAAACTCCATAATCATTCTGTGATCATTTATTGTATCTTCAATGGCTTTATCACTCTGTAAAGATAAGTATACACCCTTTGAAATCGCCTGATATAAAATCGGCATGAGTTTATTCATAAATTCATTATGGGTAGCCTGTGCAATCGCTTTATGAAAAGCATGTTCATCATCTGTTCTGTCCTCATGATTGCCGATTTCTTTTTCTACCCTTTTGCCAAATTCTATGATTCTCTTTATCTCGGAATCTGTTGCCCTTAAAGCGGCATAATATGCAGCCTCCGGTTCAAATATCAAACGCATTTCATATAAATCTTTCGCATTGACTTTTATGTTTGATAGCTGTTCTAAATCCTGTTGCTTCTTAAACGCATTCTCTTTGACATATGTACCCTTTCCTCTTTGAATTTCCAGTATATCCAAAGCAACCAAAATTCGGATTGCCTCTCGCAGCGTTGTACGGCTTACATTCAATTCTTCTGATAAATCCAGTTCGTTTGGTAATTTATCACCGACAGAAAATCTTTTTTCTATTGTTATCATGGATAGAATATTATCCGCAACACTTTGTGATAACATTTTATTTCCTTTCATAATCTCACCTTAACCTTTTCTGCCATTATACTATGCTTAGTACCCAAATTCAAATCTCTTAATTCAGCAATTTTCAGTTATTTACAGAATATGTGACATTTTTTAAATTTGTCACATACAGTTACAATGTCTCTAAAGCCTTATATAATCAGCGTTTCGAGCAATTTGATTCCTATTTCCTATTGTATTTGTACCCCACTGTTAGATAACTGGGGTTACAAATTGGATTAGCTTACGCCAATCCAACACAGGCTAGTCCGTACCAGCGGATTTCACTTCGTATACCGCTGGACGGTCTGGTCTTTATTTCATAATCCCGTATAATATTATTTATCTTTTCATACTTATAGTTATTCTTTAAAAAACTCATGAAATACAATATTTTCAATTTTTCTTTTTATATCCCTCAAATTTCTATTTCCAACCAATCCTTCCAATTCCAATTGTATAACTTCATAAGAAACTCTCTTGCCAAATTGGTTTTCTAATTTTGTGATTAATGTCTGCGCCGTATTTTGAATAAATTCTAATTTTTCTTTTTCTGGTAAATCAACAAAATAATATATCATATCAAATCTCGATTTTAACGAATCTGGAATATATTTCTGATATTGTAATTGTGTCATATTTGAAGTAAAAATAATAATATAACTATCTAAATTATGTTGTATCCCATGTCTATCTGTAAATATTCCATCTTCCAATAACTCATAAAAGAAATTATAAACAGCAGGAGTTGCTTTCTCAAACTCATCAATCAGAATCACCTTTGCTTTTGAAGTTTCTATCTTATTAATAAGTTCACCACCTTCCTCACTACCAACATATCCTAATGGTGAACCAATCAAACTGTTAAGAACCCCTTCATTTGAATAATTTCCAAAATTAATTTTTATCAATGGCTCCTTTGGATACAATTTCTCAGATACTATTTTCCCAAATTCTGTTTTTCCAACCCCAGATTCTCCACACAAAATAATTGAAAATATTTTCCGTTCACCTATATTATTTAAAAATGAATACTTTAACAGATTTTGTTTAAAGTCCTTTTTAAAATCATCATGTCCTTTAAGTGTTTGATTAATTGCATCAGCTATATTTCCTATTTTCTCTATATCTGGAATAAATTTACTACCCTCGCTTTTTTCAACCTCCTCTATATAATCATCCATATCAATTTCTTCAGAAAATGTAAAAGGTAGCAATTCCTCAACTAATTGAATTAAATTTTTCTCTATACAGAATTTGATTTTCTTTACTAAAGAAATACGGTAAAGCAAAACCTCAAAAGGAAATAAGAGATCATTTCTAACCTTAATTGTTTTAATAACAGAAGAGATATCAATATATTCCACTTTCTTATCATTTATCCATTTTTTAATATAATCCATATCATACCGTAGAATTATCCCCTCATAATATTCAATTAAGCTTGCAAATGGAATCATTTTCCCTGTTTCACATATACTTTTAATTGTTTCACTTTTCCTATATGCATACAATGTCATTGGTAAAATGATTTTATTATCAAATACTTGCGTATTTTCTTTTTCACTACTATCTGTTCGTCCTACCATTTCAATTTCTTCATCTTCAAAAAAATAAGGAAACCACTCTAAAAATAGTTGTAAGTATTCTTCTCTCAAACAAAAATGAAGATTTTCTATTGAATCACAAAGTTTCCATAGATACCTCTCTATAAACACTTTATAATAAACCCCATCTTTTATCAAATTAGAAATATCAATTACAAAATAATCAAAACCTTCTTCTTCCAATAATTCATCAAGTTCTGGCAAAGTATCACTTTTTTCCAAAAAGTAAGCAATACTAACAAAAGTAAAGTCCCTTAACTTTTTCTGTAACAATTTTCTCTTTTCTGTATTATATATGTATAGCATTGTTTTCATTTTTCTTTTCCTTATCAATATTTAGTTCTTGTATAACTGCTATGACATCAATTAAACAAAATTTTCCTTCTAATTTTTGATGAGTAAAGTCAAACTGATATTCTTCTGTTTTTGTTTCTTCATAACTCAATTTCATTTTTTCTGTTTTGTCCACTTTATATGAATTACCATTATTATATGATTTCGTCATTATCTCAAGAAATTTTGACGAAATACTTTCGCGCTTGGAAAAATCAATTTCTCCACGATATATCCCTATCAAACTCAACTTTCCCAACTGCAAGTCATTATGCTGATAACCATTTTCAAAATTTTCCGATGATTTATAGGGTAATTGAATTAAGTATTTTTTCTCTTCATTTTCTTTCCATTTATAGGAAAAGGTATAATCAATAGTAAAATCATTTAACATCTTCTCCATCATCTTATTAAGATTAATCTCCAAATCATCATTTCCCTGATTTTTAATTTTACTATCTTGCAAAACATTTAATATCATTATTGTATCATCTATATTTCTCTGCCGAAGTTCAATATTATCAAATATAACCAAGTCCCCTATTTCCAATGATTCATTTTTGTTGTTTAATGCTGTTTCATATATTTTTCGCAACATAATTGATTTTGTCGTTTTCACATCAAAATTCTCATATACTCTCTTCTTTGAACTATCTTCCAACGAGTATCCCATTTCAGAAGCTAAACTATCTTTTTTCCCTGCCAATATGGAGGTGTTATGTTTTAAAAGCACTTCTGAAACTTGTTCTTTCTCTATTGTTTTCATAATTTTATTATCAATCAACATTGCTATTTCATGTGCCTTTGATGTATTTAAATAAAACAAATTAAAGAGATGATTTGGACAATTTGATTTCTGGTCTACAGTTTCCTTTTCTTTCTTAGAACGTGCTATCGCTAAATTAATAAAAAACAAGATACATATAAAGAAAGATAATAACTGATATTTATTATCTATCAACACATATATACTACTATTTTGAACAAATATATATATAAGTAAAAGAGCAAACAATCCTGAAATCTCAATAGATACTGCAACATTGTAAAGTTTCACAATATACTTATTGACACCATACAAAAACACATACCACACTAATGGAATAGCCACCCAATATTGTTGAATATTCACTTGTATAAAAAAACGATAAATCGTGAACTGAACAAAACAACTAATAAGAGAAAATGAAATCAAACAATACCATTTCACCCAATTTAGATTCTTTTTCTGACCTTTCATAGTATTTCTCCTTATAAACTATCCATATCTTACAATATCATGCTGGATATTTTAACTTATACCCCATATTATGAACTTATAAAACTTCTACCCTCTTGTATCTCCCTACTCTATATCAACCACCACCGACACATTGATATAATCCTTAATCTCCTTATTCCTTATTTTCTCACCTTCATCAGTAAACACAATATGCTTGTGAAAATGCTTGAACCTGAGAATTTCAATGAAATTCTCAGACCGCGAGCAGTCGTCGAATGCCCCGGATTTTCGGGCTTTATAAGCCCTCCCATCCGTTTCATTCTCCTCATTGCATTCGCGAGAATTAAGGATTTCTACATATCTTTTTTCATCAACACAATGCTTTCTGTATGCACCGTATTCGGAAACATATCGACCGCACATGCTTTTTCCACCCGATACCCTGCCTCTTGCAGCACTTCCAAGTCTCTGACCAGACTTGTCGGCTTGCAACTGATATAAACCATGGAATCGACTCCGAAGTCAATAATCTTTTTCAGTGCTTTTGGATGGATTCCATCTCTCGGAGGGTCTAAGACGATAAAGTCTGGTTTCGCCTTCACATCATCAATGACTTTTAACACATCCCCTGCGATGAATTCGCAGTTATCCAGTCCATTTAAAGTTGCGTTTTCTTTGGCAGCCTCGACCGCTTCTTCTATGATTTCCACACCAATGACTTTTTTGGCAACTGGAGCTAACATTTGCGCAATCGTTCCCGTTCCACTATATAAATCAAAGATCACTTTATCTTTAGTCTCGCCAATGTAACCTCTTGCCGTTTCGTAAAGAACTTCTGCACCTTTGGAGTTGGTCTGGAAAAACGAAAACGGAGATATTTTAAATTTTAGACCTAAAATATGTTCATAAAAATAATCTTTTCCATATATAATATGAGTTTCGTCACTCTGGACAACATCAGACAGGGAATCATTGAGCGTATGTAAGAAACCTGCCAATTCTCCATTTAAAGGTAATGCACGAATCTGCTCCACTAATGGTGCAAAATCATGTGTCTGCTGGGAAGAAGTTACCATATTTACGAGGATTTCCCCCGTGCTGACACTTCGTCTCACCACCAGATGGCGCAAAAATCCTTCATGTGACATTTTATGATAAAAAGAAAATCCTTGCTCTGCACAATAATCTAGTACACAAGTGAGGATTTTCGTATAATCTTCATTGACAATCTTACAATTTGATACCGTCACAATGTCATAAAATCCACCTTTTTTGTGCATACCAAGGGCTAAAGGTCCATCTTTATACTCATCGCCAAAAGAAAATTCCATTTTGTTTCGATATCCCCACTGGTTTGGGCTGCCTTTGATGCCTTCCCACTGATAACCCTCACATACACTGTCTAATAATTCTTTTACTTGCGATTCTTTGATCTTTAGCTGATTATCATAGCTGACTGTCTGGTAAAAACAGCCTCCACAGGCACCAAAATGAGGGCAGGAAGGTTTCGCATCTTCCATCGGAGATGATTCGATGATTTCTAACAGGCGACCTGTCGCTTTGCCTTTGCGAAGCTTCTGCACCTGAAACTGTACCTTCTGCCCTTTGATTGTTCCTTTTACTGTTACTTTTCTATCTTCAACCGTACAAATCCCTTTGTTCGGAAAATCTACTTTTTCAATCACTGCCTCGAATTGTTGTTTCTTTTTCATTTCTGTCTCCTTTTTCGTAAGAGGTTCGCAATAAAACCTTCTATATTATCTTCGGAGCCATTTTTTCAACTTCGATAACAGCTCCATTCATATATTTAACTCATAGAAATGAGCGCCATAGTAGCCATGTCCAAAATGAGCTTTTCCATTATCGTCAATCTCCATCATCAGAAAGGTAGGTTTATGTCCTGCCTGACGAGGATACGTCAAACTTCCCGGATTTAACACTGTCAGATCATCATCGACCTCAAAATAAGGCACATGAGTATGTCCAAACATAACGATGTCAACGCCCAATTCCCGTGCATGTTCTTTTAAATTATCTGTACCACAGTTGACATAATAATAATGTCCATGTGTGACTAAAATCTTATAATCCTCAATCTCAATTACTTCTTCCATCGGCAAATCCAGATAATAATCATTGTTGCCGGAAACCATGGTTACTGGACAATCTACAAGAGAACGCACATACTCGTCTCCACGTTCCAGATCACCACAATGAATCATATAATCAATCTTTCCAACCTGCTGCAATACGCCTTCAACGTCATCATTTCTTCCATGAGAATCGCTAATTACCAAAATCCTTTTCATCAGATCCTCCTATAAAAATTCCTTAATCTGCTTCAATGCTTTTCCACGATGACTAATTTTATTTTTTTCCTCTAAAGGAATTTCAGCCGAAGTACATCCATACTCCGGTAAGTAGAAAATCGGATCATATCCAAACCCATTTTCCCCTCTGCTTTCATAGCCAATCATCCCTTCGATCGTTCCACGAACGGTCTTGCTTGTACCATCGGGAAATACAGCCGCAATTACACACACAAAACGGGCAGTTCTTTTTTCTTCTTCTACCCCTTCCATGCGTTCCAAAATGATGCCATTTTTGATATCATAAGGTGTATCCTCTCCTAAATATCTGGCAGAATACACACCTGGAGCTTTGTCAAAATAATCAATTTCCAACCCTGAGTCATCGGCAAGCACAAGCTCTCCTGTCTCTTTTGCAATTGCAGATGCCTTAATTAAAGCATTTTCCTCAAAAGTTTCCCCATCTTCAATAATTTCAATTTCAACGCCTGCTTCCTTCATAGAAACAATTTCATAATCTAAATCCGCTAAAATCATGCGGACTTCCTTCATTTTTCCTTCATTTCCTGTTGCAAAGATAATTCGTTTTTTCATTATTTATACCCTCTATCCTCGTTTTCTCGGTGGTTTCGGCCCCAAGAATTGATAATAATATGTCTTTAACATACCATTATAGATTTTTCGGTTTTTATTTGCCTTCTTGCCAATATATTTTTCTGCATCTTCATAAGATGTGATCACATACTTTGACCAGGTATCAAGCGGCTCGAAAGCCTGTCCAATCTGACGATACAATTCTGGAAGCTGTTCCTTTTCTTCAAGACGCTCTCCATATGGTGGATTTGTAATGATAAATCCATATTTCTTTGGGTGTCGCAAATCTTTTACATCCCGCTTCTGTAAATGAATCAGATGATCCACTCCCGCATCGATTGCATTTTGCCGTGCCGCACGAACCATTCTTCCGTCAATATCGTATCCCTGGATGTCCATATCCACAGTATCATCGATCAGATCATTCGCTTCCTCGATTGCCTCATACCATGATTTTTTGGAAATGATATTTTTCCAGTTTTCTGCTGTGAAAGAGCGATTCATTCCCGGTGCAATATTCGCACCGATCATAGCTGCTTCAATCGGAATCGTTCCACTTCCACAAAATGGATCTACGAGAATACGATCTTTCTTCCATGGTGTCAATAAAATAAGCGACGCTGCTAATGTCTCTGTCAATGGAGCTTTACTTGTCAACTGGCGATAACCACGCTTATGTAATGGTTCCCCGGAAGTATCGAGCCCTACCGTCACTTCATCTTTTAATAAAAAGATTCGTATCGGATAAGAAGCGCCGGTTTCCTGGAACCAGTTTTTATGGTATTTTTGCTTCATGCGCTCTACCATAGCTTTCTTGGCAATCGACTGAATATCAGGCGCACTAAAAAGCTTGCTCTTAGTCGTAGACGCTTTCGTCACCCAAAACTTTGCATCTTCCGTGAGGTATTCTTCCCATGGTATTGCTTTGATACCCTCAAACAATTCATCGAATGTTTTTGCATGAAATCTACTAACCTGTAAGAGAATCCTGTCTGCGGTCCGCAAAAATATATTGGCTCTTGCAATTCCTGCCGCATCCGTTAAAAATGTAACCCTTCCATCTTCCACACGGTCAATTTCATAGCCCAAATCTAATATTTCTCTTTTTAATACTGCTTCCAGACCAAAATGACACGGTGCCATCAATTTTATCTTATTCATATTTATGAATTCTCCTCCGTATGATCCCATACAAATTTCGTTTCCTTCAATTATCTTACTCAAAACATATATTTTTTATTGTACCTTGTAATACCTTTGTGTGTCAATACTTCTCATTTCCTTTTAACCCGCCAAGCACATTATATACTTGGTATCCGTCCATTGCCAGATCTCTGGCCGCACGCATACTTTGCATCCCATTATTGCAGTAAACAATATAGATGATATCCTTTCGGAACTTCTGATTCGCAAATTTTGAATAAGGAATATTGATGGCACCTTTTAAATGAAATGCCTGATAATCTTCTTCTTCTCGAACATCGATTAAAATAGATGGAAAATGCTCCATCAACCAGTAAGCGCGTTCTAAACGAATATTGTCAAATCTCATTTATGATTCCTCCACCTTTTTCTATTAGTTTATTCAATGAATTTTGTATAGTAACAAAAAAGAGACCTTTTTCGCATGGAAAAAGATCTCTTTCTATCAGCTGTAAATTTACCTATCCAATATTCCTATCTGCAGTTACTTCCAGATTCGTTAGAACTGTTATTTGCGTTGGAAGCTTTATTACTTGCATTAGATGTTTTGTTACTTGAATTAGAAGCTTTGTTGCTTGCTTTATTCTTGTTTGAAGCCTGGTTTTTGTTGTTTGCATTTGTTGACTGATTATTAGAATTAGTTGAATTTGAATAATTTTTTGCCATTTCTATAATCTCCTTTCTTTGATTACAGTAATAGTTTGTACATTTCTTCATCTTTTATACAAAAAATTTTTTTCAATTGAACAAACATAAAAATTCTATAAATAATGTAGTTTTTTTTCTAAAAAGCTTGCATTTCGCTTCAAGAAATTATACAATGAGTAAGTAGTAAGTCAGTTTTATGGCTTTCTATACTATATAACCACTTATTAATTATTTATACTCCCCTCAAAAAGCTCAAGTGACTCCCTCGCTTGAGCTTTTTACTTTCACTGATTCAAATAAATGTCGATTAAATTTTATATATATTGAGATAAATTATAACCAAATAACACAAAAAGGAGCAAAATGAAGAAAATTCTTCATTTTG
The DNA here is from genome assembly GCA_030523275.1 of Lachnospiraceae bacterium. Lineage (GTDB taxonomy): Bacteria > Bacillota > Clostridia > Lachnospirales > Lachnospiraceae > Fimousia. The sequence goes on along the minus strand of JAUNIX010000001.1, from coordinate 19,151 downwards.
CTCCTTTTATGAATCATACCTATAATACATCTAATTGATCTAAATCTTTCAAAAGTCCTCTGACAATGTCAGCAATCTTATCACAGTCACCTTCACGGAATCCTTCAATATTTAATGGCATTAATGGATCATGCAAGGATAATCGTAATAATGCCCATCCCTTAACTTCATCAGAATCAAAAGAAATACGAATTCCTTCATAAGAATTAGGAACAACATAAATACCCTGTTCATTGGCTCTTTCTTCGAATTTCTTTAACACATCCTGCCCATATGTCTTGAAATCTTCACATAAAAGTTTCATACGGTATTCTTTTGATTCAAATTCAGGTTCTAATGCTGCGATAAAGGATTGAAGCTGTTTTCCTTCTTTCTTTGCAAGTGCTGCGGCAATTAATAATTTAACAGCCATGTAAGCACCATCATCAAGGAAATAGTTTTCACTCAATGCGCCATGCCCAGAAGTCTCAATTGCCAATGGAGATACGATTCCCTCATCATTCAAACGTTTGGATTCGTTGATAACATTCTTATATCCACGTTTAAAACGATGCTGCTTCATACCAAGACTACCCTCTAAGAAACGTGTCAGTCGATCTGATGTAACAGAATCGGTAACAATCGTTCCACCCGGATAATCTTTCGCGATAATTGCTGCCATCATAGCGATGATGCTGTCACGGTTAACTTCGGAACCATCTGACAATACAGCAGACATACGATCCACATCGGTATCAAAGATAATACCTAAATCTGCTTTGTTATCTAATACAGCATTCTTAATTGCTTCCATCGCCTGTGCATTTTCAGGGTTTGGAATATGATTTGGGAACATACCATCTGGTTCTAGGAATTGGCTACCGGAAATGTCTGCTCCGAGTACTGCCAATACACGCTCTGCAAAGAAACCACCTGCACCGTTACCGGCATCTACCACTACATGGAGATCTGCTAACGGGTGATCATAATCCTCTGCTGCAACTCCGGCTTTGATCTTCTCACAAAGACTCTCAGTATACAAAGATAAGCTATCAAAAGTTTCTGCTTTTCCTGCTGTCTCTGCAACTTCACAATCCTGCGCGATTGTTAAAATATCTTTGATGTCTGTGCTTTCTAAACCACCATCCTGATCAAAGAACTTTAATCCATTGCGGTTAAATGGAAGATGACTTGCTGTAATCATAATGGAGCCATCAAACTTTGTTTCTGGAAAGACAATCGTCATAAACATCGATGGTGTTGATACCAGTCCACAATCGTAAACTTTGGCACCTTTGGATTCCATCCCTGCCATCGCACCATTTTTCATAGCATCCGCGGTGATACGTGAATCATGACCCACTCCAATCCGTAAGTCTTTTGCGTCTTTGCCTGTCTTTTTCGACAACCATTCAACGAATCCCTGACCAACACGATTTGCAATGTCTCCTGTCAGGTTTACTTTCTCACCTTCGACACCATCAACGGCAATTCCACGAATGTCGCTTCCATTCTGCAGTTTCAATAAATTATCCATATTTTTTCTCCTTTTTACAGCCAATTACTCCTATCAACCTTACCATACATACTTATGGTTATTATAGCATATTTAAGCTGTCTCTTCAAACTGAGAATTATATAAATCGCAGTAGAATCCCTTCTGTGCCATCAATTCTTCGTGATTACCTTGTTCGATGACATCACCATCTTTTAATACCAAAATCACATCTGCATTTTTGATCGTTGATAAACGATGAGCAATAACAAAACTGGTTCGTCCTCTCATCAGATTATCCATTGCTTCCTGAATCAATACTTCGGTTCTCGTATCAACAGAACTTGTCGCCTCATCTAAGATCAAGATCTTATTATCTGCCAAAATGGCACGGGCAATCGTAAGCAACTGCTTCTGCCCCTGAGAAATATTGGATGCCTCTTCATTTAATTCCGTATTATATCCATCTGCAAGTGTCTGAATAAAATGGTGTACATGTGCTGCCTTTGCTGCCTCAATGACTTCTTCATCGGTCGCTTCCAGTCTTCCATAACGGATATTCTCCATGATCGTGCCTTTAAATAACCATGTATCCTGTAGTACCATACCGAAAGCCTCTCTTAATTCAGAACGGTCAAATCCCTGTACATCGTAACCATTTAACGTAATTGCTCCATCGTCAATATCATAAAAACGCATCAATAATTTTACAAGTGTTGTCTTACCAGCCCCAGTCGGTCCAACAATCGCAATTTTCTGTCCTGGTTTTACCTGAACATTAAAATCATTTATGATTCTCTTATCTCTGGTGTAACCAAAGTTTACATGTTCAAATGCAACTTCACCTGTCAGATCATCTGGTGTTACATTTCTTTCCTTTCCAGTTTCCGGATCGATTAATGTCTCATGCATAAATGATTCCTGTTCTTCTTCCGGTCCATCTAAAAACTCAAATACACGTTCCGATGCAGCCATGGTAGACTGTAACATATTAGATACCTGTGCTAACTGAGATACAGGCTGTGTAAACTGTTTCACATACTGGATAAAGGACTGAATATCACCAACTTCGATCGTTCCCTTGATGCTTAAGTATCCACCGATGACAACAACTGCTACATATCCTAAGTTACCGACAAAGGCCATAACTGGCTGCATTAATCCAGATAAAAACTGTGATTTCCATGCAGACTGATATAAAACTTCATTTGTTGTTTCAAATTCATGTAAAACAGTTTCTTCTTTATTAAATAATTTAACAATACCGTGTCCACCAAAAACTTCTTCAATCTGACCATTGACATGACCTAAATATTCCTGCTGAGCCATGAAATATTTCTGTGAACGTTTTACGACCAACATAACTAAGATTGCCGATACTGGTAGCGTAATAACTGCAATCAATGTCATCAATGGACTGATCGACATCATCATAATAAAGACCCCAATGATCGTTGCAACTGATGTGATCAACTGATGCATCGTCTGGTTCAGTCCCATTCCAAGCGTATCAACATCATTGGTGATCCTTGATAAGACCTCTCCATAAGTCGTTTTATCATAGAAATTCATTGGCAAACGATTAATTTTCTCTGATATTTCTTTTCTCAGATTATAAGCAACATTCTGAGAAACGCTTGCCATAATAAATCCCTGAATATAACTAAAGATAGAACTAATCAAATATAAGCAAAGCAATGTCAAAAGAATCTTTGCAATCTTATCAAAATCAATACCGGCTCCACCTTGTATCTTACTGATCAAACCATTAAATACTTCTGTGGTCGCCTTACCAAGAATTTTGGGACCTACGATGTTAAATAGTGTACTTCCAATCGTAAATAAAATCACAATAATGATTGCCAAATGATAGCGGCTTAAATAATTTACTAATTTTTTAAATGTACCTTTAAAATCTTTTGCTTTTTCTGCAGGTGCAGCTGCAGCTCCCGGACCTCTGTGTCTTCTTCCTGCCATGACTTACACCTCCTCATTTCTATCTAATTCCTTTTGACTTAACTGACTGCGGGCAATTTCCTGATATACTTGATTTGTTTTCAGTAATTCTTCATGTGTTCCCTGACCAACAATTCTTCCTTCATCAAGTACCAGTATCTTATCTGCATGAAGAATTGTGCTAATTCGTTGAGCAACAATTAAAACTGTCGCGTCTCCAACCTCCTGATTTAACGCTTTTCTAAGTGCTACATCAGTTTTATAGTCAAGCGCAGAGAAACTATCATCAAAAATATAGATTTTCGGATTTTTTGCAATCGCTCTTGCAATTGCAAGACGTTGTTTTTGTCCACCAGAGACATTGCTTCCACCCTGAGCGATCGGAGATTCAAATCTTTCTGGTTTTGAATCAATAAATTCGGTTGCCTGAGCAATCTGGGCAGCTTTCTCAATCTGCTCTGCCGGTGCATCCTCAGCGCCAAAACGTAAGTTTGAATCAATCGTTCCTGAGAACAATAATCCTTTTTGTGGTACAAAACCAATATTACGACGAAGTTCCTCTAATTTTATCTGACGGATATCTGTGCCATCGATTGTAATGCTTCCCTCTGTTACATCAAACAATCTTGGAATCAAACGAATCATTGTTGATTTTCCGCTACCAGTACTTCCGATAATCGCAGTTGTCTGTCCCGGTTTGGCTGTAAAGCTAATATGTTTGATTACTTCTTCCTCTGCTCCAGGATAAGCAAAACTTACATCATGGAATTCTACTTCTCCAGCACCTGTTATGTCACTTGCATCCTTGGCATCTGTAATCAATGTTTCAGATTCTAAGATTTCATCAATACGTTCTGCTGCAACCGATGCACGTGGAAGCATGATAGAAATCATTGTAAGCATTAAGAATGCCATAATAATCTGCATTGTATAAGTGATAAATGCCATCATATCTCCAACCTGGATCGTTCCAGTATCAACTCCATGGGATCCCACCCAAATGATCAATACAGAAACTCCATTCATAATAAACATCATCGTTGGCATCATGAATGTCATCATACGTGTCGTAAATAACTGTGTCTTCATCAAATTTTTATTTGCTACATCAAATCTCTGTTCTTCGTATTTTTCACGGCTGAATGCTCGGATAACCGGAATACCTGTTAAAATCTCTCTTGCGACCAAATTTACACGGTCTACTAAATCTTGCATCATCTTAAATTTTGGCATTGTCACAGACATCAAAAGCATAACAATTCCAATTAATAAGACTACTGCCAGTGCGATAATCCACACCATTGATGTATCCGTTTTTAACACCTTGAAAATTCCACCAATTCCAATGATCGGTGCATACAATACCATTCGGAACATCATAACCATGACCATCTGAATCTGTTGCACGTCATTGGTACATCTTGTGATCAATGATGCCGTTGAAAAATGATTCATCTCTTCATTTGAAAAAGATACCACTTTGCGGAAAATACGGTCTCTTAATTCTTTGCTGGTTACTGCTGCAAGACGAGATGCAACGAGTGTAACTAAAATTGCCATAACCATACTTCCAAATGCAAGAGCGGTCATGGTAACCGCCGATTTTTTCAGATAATTCATCTGATACTGATCCATATCAATACCAATGGCATCGTATTCCTGTTGAATAAACGCGATTGCCAAAGAATCTCCCATCACATCTTTTAACTGATCCATATCCACATGTTTCATCTGCTGTGACTTCTGGCTTCCAGCTTGTGCTGACATCATTTCAAGCAACTTGAGTTCTGCATCTGTCACTATATCCGTTACTTCATCTGCAGTATCTTCGTCCATATCATCATAATTTAAAACATATAAATCACTGCTTTTTAATAACGGATATAATTTTTGTAAATCTTTATCTGATTTCTTTTTCTTTAATTCATATACATCTTTGACAATCTCTTGGTCTTTCCTGTCGATCATTGACAATAATCCCTGAAAAGTTTCTGGTCGAACAACTTCTGGTATCGTTCGTTCAATCCCTTTATATTGGATTCCCACATTTACAATGTTTGATGTATACTGTGGCAAGGTCAATTCGCAATACGCCTGACCAATTAACAATACGACAATTAAAATCATCAAATACCAGCGCTTTTTGGCGAATTTCAAAATTCTAGTCATCTTTCTCCTCTGCCTCCTTCTCCATCAGAACTAATAATTCTGTCATCAGGTCAAGCAACTGTTCTGTCTTTTCTTCCCCAAATTTATGCAAAACGCCTTTCATCAGATCTTGTCGTTTATAAATTTCGTTGTCCAAAATTGCTTTTCCCTTTTCTGTCAATGCCAAATGCATGACTCTGCGATCATATTGGCTCTGAACCTGCCTAATATATCCTTTCATTGAAAGATTGCGAATCACCTTTGATGTCGCCGGCATCGTTGCACCCATATGCTTCGCAATATCAGAGGTAGAAGCAGACATATTCTCACCACTTTCCATTCGACGTGAACGCTCAGCAATCGTGATCAATGCTGCCAGTTCCCCCTGTGGAAGTTCTAAATCTCCTCGTATTCTGGAAAATATCAGACGCATTTTGTTCATCATTAATTCAAACTTCTGTATACGCTCTTTTTCCATCATGATTCTCCTTTCCCATTCTATCAAATTTGTTGGATATTCAATTGTTAACTTAGTTAAATATCACTGTAATCATCTATTATACTCAGACTAGAACAAATGTCAACGACATTCTTTAAATTTTATTCTTTCTTAATAAATGAAATATACTCCATAGAAATTATATTGCAATTTCAGAAAATTGAAAGAACAAAAGCGGACAAGTCCGCCTCGAACTCCCTAAATCCCTCAGTCCCTGAGGGACTTGCTCCGCTTTGTGCGCCAGATGCAGACTGCTGTAAGCAGTCTTATTACCTTATGCATCTGGTCGCATCCTCGCGGAGCTTTTTTGTTTCATGGAAATTACAACGTAATTTCCTATGAAACAAAAAAGCGTCTCCTAAAAAGGAGGCGCTCTTAATCATAAAATACTTCATCCAAAATCAATCCACAAGCTGGAGCTGTTCGTCCAGCCTTTTCACGCAATCGACTCTCTAAAATACCAGAAAGTTCTTCTACTTTCATTTCTCCAGTTCCAATTTCCAGCAAAGTACCCGTCAAAATACGCACCATATGAAACAAAAATCCATCCCCCTCGTAAATAAAACGGATTTCTGGACCAATACGCTTAATTTCTAACTTTTTAATCGTTCGAACTGTCGATTTCTTTTTTATTTTCTTTCCACAAAAACTTTGAAAATCATGGGTACCCAGCAGTTGCTCAGCTGCCAGATTCATTTGCTCAAAATCCAATTCACCAAGAAATGGATACATATATTTTCTCTCAAATACATTATGCTCACTGCTATTCCACACACGATAAATATAACGTTTGCCAATTACATTTAAACGGCTATGAAAACGCGGGGAAACTTCTTTGACTTCGGTTACTCCAATATCAAGTGGTAAATATTGATTTAAATATTCCTTGATCTCATATTCAGACATTGTCGTATGGCTCTTAAAATTTGCCACCTGTGCTCTTGCGTGTACACCAGCGTCTGTTCTCCCAGAGCCATGAATCTCTATATCCTCACCTGTCATTTTCGTCAAAATATCTTCCAGTTTTCCCTGTATTGTATTTCCAGTTGTCTTTTGCCTCTGCCACCCCTGATATCTCGTACCTTCGTAACAGATTTTAAGCCGAATATTTCTCATGGATTCTCCTTCCCATTTTCATCAAATGACACATTAACTACTTTTTCCACTTTTATTTACAAATACAATTCCCAGACAGACACATACAATCGAAAGAATATTTATAACCGTAAATATCCGCTCACCAAGAAAAATCCCGGATAAAATGGTACCAAACACTGGAATAAAGAGATTATAAAACGTTATCTCACTGGCAGGATTATATTTCAGTAGCTGCGTCCAAATCGTAAATGCCACCGATGAAAGTAATGCCATATAGCCTAAAAGCAACATTCCCGTTAGATTTGGCACTAATTTTCCTCCCATACCATACCCAATGACCAATAAAGGAATTCCTCCTAAAAATAGCTGACTTCCGGTAACAGCCATCACATCCATATCCTTCACCAGTTTTTTACTATAAAAAGAGGCAAGGGTCTGCGCCAATGCTGCAATCAGTATAAATCCTTCTCCTGTCAACTTAAACCCAGCTAAACTGCTACCATCTAAATTGATCAAAATAATGCCGGCAAATCCCACCAGACAACCAATGATCTTGCGTATACTTAATTTATCATCCGGATAAAATAGCGGAGCCAGCACAACACCAAAAAATGCGCCTGACGAATTTACAATCGAGCCTTTTGCTCCTGTCGTATTCGCTAATCCAAGATAAAAGAAAATGTACTGTATTGTTGTCTGCATCAATCCAAGTAAAAACCAGGATATAATTATCTTCAATCGACTTTTACCGCAATTAGACGTTGCAATATGCAATTTGTCGTTCTCCTTTTTTGAAAGAAGAAAAAACAGCCACACTAAAATCCCTGCTGCTGCAAATCGATATCCCGCGAATAAAATCTTACTCCCAATATCTTGATCAGCAATCGCAAACATCTCATATCCAACTTTAATACTTGGATACGCACTTCCCCATAAAAGGGTTGCAATCACCGCCATAATAAATACCACAGATTTTTTCTTCCATTTTGTCTCCAATTTCTGTTCCTCCATATATTTTTCATCAAAGCAGATAAGTCCGCATGCATCTGATTGCATCCTCTTCATAGAAATTACAACGTAATTTTCTATGAAATAAAAAAACCGTTCCCACAACATTTGTAGGAACAGTCTTAAATTATTTTCCTTGCTGATATTCCAAAGCAGCTTTGATAAAGCCTTTAAATAATGGATGAGCTTTGTTTGGTCGTGATTTAAATTCAGGATGTGCCTGTGTAGCCACAAACCATGGATGAGATGGAATTTCGATCATTTCTACAATTCTTCCATCTGGAGAACATCCCGATAAAGCCATTCCATGTTCTACAAATGTATCTCTATACGCATTGTTTACCTCATATCGATGTCTATGACGTTCATGGATTTCCTTTTCTCCATACATTTCATATGCTTTAGAGCCATCTGCCAAAATACAAGGGTAAGATCCCAGACGTAACGTACCACCTAAATCTGTTACTCCGTCCTGATCTGGCATAATATGGATCACCGGATGACTTGTTGTCTGACTAAACTCATGACTATGAGCATCTTTCCATCCAATCACATTACGTGCGTATTCTACTAGAGTAAGCTGCATACCGAGACAAAGTCCTAAATAAGGAATATGATTTTCTCTTGCAAATTTGATTGATTCGATCATACCTTCAATACCACGATCACCAAAACCACCTGGTACAATAATCGCATCCACATTTCCAAGAACTTCTTTTACATTATAGGAGCTGACTCTCTCAGAATCTACCCATTTAATCTCAACATCTGTGTCATTAGCAACGCCACCATGCTTTAAGGATTCTACCACGCTAATATAAGCATCATGCAGACTGACATATTTTCCAACTAGTGCAACCTCTACTTTATGTTTTGGGTTCTTCCAACTATTGATCATCTGAATCCAATCTGCCAAGTCTGGCTCTGGACATGGTAGTTTCAGACATTCACAAGCAACATGAGCCAGTTTTTCTTGTTCCATCATCAATGGAACTTCATATAATACTTCTGCATCCAGATTCTGGATAACATGACTATATTCTACATTACAAAATTGTGCAATCTTACTGCGAATTGCCTGATCCAACGGGTAATCAGAACGACATACAAGAATATCCGGCTGAATTCCCATTCCCTGTAAATCTTTTACACTTGCCTGCGTTGGTTTTGTCTTCAACTCTTTCGATGCCTTTAAATAAGGAATCAAAGTTACATGGATCAAAATACAGTTTTCTCTGCCCACTTCATGCTGAAATTGTCTAAGTGCCTCCAAGAAAGGCTGACTTTCAATATCGCCAACTGTACCTCCAATTTCAATAATCGCAACTTCCTGTGCTGTCTCAACCTCACTGCCACGATAAAATCGGCTTTTGATCTCATTTGTAATATGTGGAATAACCTGTACAGTATTACCACCAAAATCACCACGACGTTCTTTGGAAAGTACACTCCAATATACTTTTCCAGTCGTGACATTTGACTTTTTATTTAATCCTTCATCGATAAATCTTTCATAATGCCCCAAATCAAGATCTGTTTCTGCTCCATCATCCGTTACGAATACCTCTCCATGCTGAATTGGATTCATCGTACCTGGGTCAATATTGATATATGGATCAAATTTTTGACTTGTCACCTTATATCCTCTGGCTTTTAATAATCTTCCAAGAGAAGCAGCCGTAATTCCTTTTCCTAAACCAGATACAACTCCACCGGTTACAAATACATATTTCACTGGCATGATTTATCCTCCCGTTTATATACAAAACCTTTACAATTAAGTCACAATACTATCACATTATACATAGAAAGTAAAGATTTTTCTAGTGTTTTTCATAATTCCTAAAAAAGAAAAGGAATCTGCATCTCCACCAAATGAAAGAATAAAATATGTAATTGTTTTAAGGAATTGTTTTGTGTCATTATCTATTGGATTGGTATATATCTGAATGTTCTACGAAATGGGGATAGTCATTATTAAGAGCAACATAGAATTCCAGATGAAAGGCTTCGATGCTTCATCCCTTTCTAATCATTATCTTATCATACAATTATTTACATTTCAAGTATAACTTTACATTTTCTGTAAAAATTTTAAAGTTTTTGCAATCGGCAAGCCGACGACATTATAATAGTCGCCCTCAATTCCTTTGATAAAAGCGGCTGCTTTCCCCTGAATTCCATAAGCGCCTGCTTTGTCCATCGGTTCTCCAGTCGCTACATAGACATTAATTTCTTCTTCTGTCATTTCATAAAACTCTACTAATGTCTCCTCAAAAAAAGTCTCCAAACCATTTTCACTCACTAAGGTTACCCCTGTATAAACCGAATGTTTCTCTCCACTCAACATACGAAGCATCGCTTTTGCATCTTCAACGTCCTTTGGTTTGCCCAGAATTTTTCCATCATAAGCAACCACTGTATCCGCTCCCAGGACTATATGTTTTTTGTCATCTAATTTTTCCCATACATCTTCTGCTTTTTGCTTTGAAAGTTCCATTACAATGTCAGAAGGGACCTGTTTTGTGATTATCTCCTCGACATCGCTTGGAAGTACACAAAAATCAAGTCCCACTTGTTCTAATATTTCTTTTCTTCTTGGTGACCCTGAGGCCAAAATTAAATGTTTCATCTTTGTTACCTGCCTTTCCTCAAAGGCCATTGTAACAAATCATTTTTTAAATGTCATTATTCTTTTGAAAGCTTCAATACATAAGTATTACAATCAACATTCTCATTTACATATGATAGAGTTTCTCCCAGAGAAAGACTCCATGCAAAACCATCTTTACTCCCTGTCTCTGTCTTTGTCACACATTTCAGCTCTTTTATCAATTCTAAAGCTTTATCATCCTTCATACCAATCAACTTTAACATTTGATAAATTTCCTGTTCATTGTTTACGATTAATTTGCTTCCCTTCTTGGCATCATATCGTGTAATGTTGAAACATAACTGTTTTACGTTGTTTTTATCCATCACAAGTTCTGCGATTGGGGTCAGATTACATTCTTCTTCTTTTAATTTCTTGATCGATGTATTTGTGGCATGACACAAAATCCCTTTTTCATACCCATCTTCCATAATATCATCCGTGCTCCAGCCAATTTTATCCACTGATTTTTTCATATCGTCAATATAACGATACCGAGTTCCCAGGCAACTGTTAAATTGAAGCATAAGCCCCATATCATTATAACCTACAGTGACTCCATTGATGTTCTCTTCATCATATGCATCCATTTGAGCATTAATGATAATTTTTTGATGATCTTTTGTCTCAACAGTGATTCCTGAATCTTCCTGTTTTTTTAGCCATCCACCAAGTCCTGGCAATCCATTTTTCTCTAACTCTTTAACAATCTTCATCTCATATAAATGATAAGGTAAGATATTTTCCAGTGTTTTGTGCTGTTTACAATAACAAAGCACCACATTTCCTTTCACCTGGTAAGTAAATCTTTCTGGATCTTCATCACTTATTGCATCCGTTCAACAAAAGGTTCCATAATCTGTTTTTTCATATAATTTTTTGTATTCATTTTGTTGTGAAAGATCAAAAAACAGTTGTAATCTTTCTATATTAGGATTGAAATAATCATCTGAGGTTACTTTATTATGAGATTTTGTATATTCTTTTATAAAATTGGATGCAGACATGCTTAAAGCCTCGAGAAAATCTTCCCTACCCACCATATCAGAATGTGGATAGTATGCCATAATATCATATATTTTCAATGCCTGTTCCACATATTGTTTATTTTCTCCCTGTGTCCAATCTTCCCTTGTTGCTGTTTTTAAATTTATTTTATTTTTTCCCAATTCATCCACAGGCCCTTTATAGGAGACAGCCCCAAGAAAACTTACAGCTAAAATTACGATGTTCAATAACATACTAATCTTTCTAATACGATTCCGCTGTTCTTTTGTATATAGTAGATTTAATTTTGTAGATGCAAAGAAAATAATTGTCGTACATACAGCAAAAACAATAACCATAAATAAGCCTAAACTTATCACTAATATCCCCTCCTTTTCATCAATTTATCTACTATCAGCGTGAATGCAACAGTAAAAATCAAAGTTCCAAATACAAAAATTCCTCTATTAACAACATTGTGATAAACACAAAGATTCATGAAAAGTCCCATACCGACACATAAACCAAATCCCGCTAAAATAGCATAGCGTGTCCAACAAATAGAAAAAATTCCCGGTTGCGTCTGCTGCATCATACGATCAAAATATCGGTAAGATAAGAAAAGACAAACAATCACCACGATTGCAACGATAAACAAATCGCTTATACGGACAATATATAAATCACTTGTAATATGTGAATAGGACCTCTGCATATAAGCTTCCGGATAAAACAACCAACCCTTTTCTTCAAAAGTATTGTCATTAAGTGGAAATAAGAATATCTGATAAATAAAATCACCCTTATCTCCCAAATAGCTATTTAAAACATCTACTCTATACAAAACCGTTGCCGTATAAATTGGCGTCAATAAGATTCCAAAACTAATCATCGCAGCCAGTATCCCTTTTTTGCAGACAACTTGTATAAAAAAGAAAATGCAATAACAAGATGTTGCCCAAAGCCATAACATCCCAAATACTTTTAAATAGCTCATCGGCTGCTCTTGTATCAACAAGAATTTCCAGTTAATGTCTAATAGATACCGACCACGAATCCATATAATATTGCGTTGATGAACGGTTAAAATTCCTGCAATATAGACTAAAAATGGTATTGTATAAGCAATCATTCCCCTCAACCATTTATGCCAAAAAACCTCCCTATTCGTAACTGGCAATGTAACCATCCATTCCTGTGTCTCTTTTGCCTTCATATCCTGAAAAAGGCAGATACTGATTACCGCAATGCCCAACAACATACACAGATACCATATATTTGCCAATTCCATATAATCTGAAAAGCAAGAATTAGCTATTCGATTTCCAATTTCATTAACTCCAATTCTATCTGAGAAATCATACAAATATTCTACATCCGACTCAAGTATATTCGAAAATAATTTAATAAAGAATATGCTGCCAGCACACATTATCATCGTAATCAAGTTTAACCAATAATTTTCTCTGGTCCATAAATATTTCTTTTTCATCCCTTGATCTCCCCTTTTCGTTTCCAATTTGCAAAAATGACATTGCGTTTTCTCCAAACATAAACAATAAAAGCGGTAATAAAAATACTTAGTATGAGTATAAACATTGCAGATTGCAAATCAAACTGCCAATGATTATATTCATAAAAGCTAAAACAAGAAAGTTGTAAATTATCGACGCCTAAATCCGGATGTGCGTTTACACTCTCCTCGAAATTGTAAATAATAAAATTTTGTGTATTGAATGCTATCTTCCTCAAAAACACTTCGTTTATGATTGTAAAAATAACAGACCAAATGGCACAAATGCCATATAGCATCGGTAATTTTTTTACATTTGGAAAATATTCACTATTTCGAAAAGCATCCCTGATCATTAACACTGCTGACACCACCAATATTGCGGTAATACCAATATAAATCATTCCATAATGACTCACTTGCCAGCTAAAATCATGGTCAAATCCAATTTCTGCCTTTGCGACTTTATAGAACACATTCATTGTCTGATGTGAATACAAAAAAGTATCCACTGCATTATGTATCACAGCAAATAAGCCAATTCCCATGTCATGCAAATATGCAATCATCCATTTGGAAATTTCTCCAAGTAATAAAATGACCAAAAATAATCCACCAAAAATTGCAGCTGACGCTTTGCGGCTACTTTTTATTTTTGTCTGTAACCACATACTAAGGGTCAATAACCAAATATCCACTAGACTATGGGCAATTACACTGAGCAGCAACCATCCTATTTTCACACTCTTTAAATAGGAACCTCCACTCACAAAAAACAATAACATTGCTATACACCAAGTACCCATGATTGTGCATGTAGCCGCAATCCATTGATTTTTCCATAAAGATACTCTCAAAATCGGTACAGTATATAAAAAGTCACCTTCCTGCTGTTCCTTAACAAATCGAAAATATCGCCCTGTAATCGCTATTGCTGCAATACCAATCCAAAGTTCCAGATATCTCATATAATTTGTCACAATTTCCAGAATATTTTCCGTCGTCTTCCCTCTCCACTCCCAATCTATCATCGTGATATAAAGAAATGCAATGATGATAGCAGATATAAAAATACTTATATTTTGTTTAAAATAATATCGCTTCATTATGCCTCCTGTCCCCGATTTTCATAGAGGAATATTTCCTCTAACGAAATTGGTATTTCCTCGACCAAACTTGCACCAGCCAATCGCAGTGCTTCTTTCTTATCTTCATCAAAATCTTTCCATACGATTGTATAAATGCTTCCAAGATTTGAATAGTGCAAAACACCATTCCATTGGTCAAATCCATGAGGAAGTCCTTTTTCCATCACAACTTGCAGTTTTGTTACGGACTCTTTCATATCATCAATACTTCCACTGGTCACAATTTTGCCATCCCGGATCATCGTAATGCTATCACAAAAATTTTCTAATTCCTGAAGATGGTGAGAAGTAACAAATACTGTCATTTCCCTTTCTTCTACTTCACTGATGATAAAATCCATGACCTGACGTTTTGCAATTGCATCTAATCCCTCTGTTGGTTCATCCAAAATCAATATTTGTGGATGAATAGACAAATTCAAAATAATCGCCAGTCTCATTTTTTGTCCTTTTGAAAGCTGTTTGATCAATTTTCTATCATCTAGTGCCATTGCCTCATTATAATCGTTGAAATCTTCTCTAGAAAAACTTGGATATAACTCTTCAAATAAATCAACCATCTCATAAATACGATAATTGGGAAAATATTCATTTCGATCTGCCACATACCCAATCTTGGCTTTTACTGTTGGATTATCAAATATTTCTTCTCCACAAACACGAATATCACCCTTATCCTGTTTATAAATACCAGTCAAACACTTGATCATCGTCGTTTTTCCCGAACCATTACGGCCGATCAATCCATGTATACTTCCTTTTTCTACATGCAATGAAATATTTTTAAGTACTGGTTCGTTACCATACCCTTTGTATAAGTTTCTGATTTGAATCATTATTTTCCCTCCTTTATTTCAGAACAAATTTCTTCGATTATTTGTATAATATCTTCCTTACTCATACCTGTATACAACAATTCCATTACGAGTGGTTTTATCTGTCGATTTAAATCTTCTATTTTCTGTCGATTATCAATTACTGGTTTTTTATTTGCCACAAACGCCCCTTTTCCCCGTACAGTGACAATAACTTGTTCTTGCTCTAACATCCGATATGCCTTCTGTACAGTATTTGGTGTAACATTCAAGTCTCTCGCCATCTTCCTAACAGAAGGAAGAGTATCTCCTGGTTTCAAATATCCTTTCATAATATTTTCTTTTATCTTACGCATTAACTGCTCATAAATAGGTACGCTACTTAGAAAATCTAATTGAAACATCCTTTCCCTCCAATCCGTATTATCTGTATCACTACAAGTAATACAGTCAGAATAACATCGATACATATATTTGTCAAGAATGATAAATACGAAACTTGAAATTCATTTATTAGGAATTGCTATAAAAGAAATTGCTAGATAAAAGAACAAGTAGAACTTTGCATTAGATAGAAAAAAAGACACAGCGTTTGCTGTGTCTTTAAAAGCTGGGCTAGCAGGATTCGAACCTGCAGATACTGGAATCAGAATCCAGGGCCTTACCATTTGGCGATAGCCCAACACTATGAAGTACCTTGTTGCTTGTCCAGCGCCTCAGTACTTTATGTATTATACATGACAAAAAGCAGAAATGCAATATGTTATTTTGCATATATTTTTTGTCATATCTTTCGACTTTTTTGTATAAATTGTATAAATCATACTATTTGATGATTCTTCTAACCGCTTTAATTTTTCTATAGTTATAACGAGAAATCTTAATTCCACCTTTTGGATAAGGTTTTGAATTACTTGCATGTACAATTTTATTACTACCCATATAGATGGCAACATGACCAGAATAACAAATAAGATCTCCAGCCTTACGCTGAGATACTTTTACACCTTTTCCTGCTTTACGCTGAGCAGAAGATGTTCTTGGAAGTTTATATCCAAAATGTTTATATACAGACTGTGTAAAACCAGAGCAATCTGCACCTTTTGTCAAACTAGTTCCACCCCATTTATATTTGTTACCAACAAACTTTTTCGCATATTTTACAACATCTTTCCCCGTTGGTTTTGACTTTTTGGTTGTTGTCTTCTTAGGTTGAGCCGTTGGATCTATCGTAATAATCGGAGCATCAATCGAATCAGTAACTCCCTCAGTTTGATCAAGAACACTTTCTACCTGTTTCAGAGTATCTGAAACGTCATAGTTTACTTCATCCATAGATGTCACTTCATCCTGTGCCTCTTGTATTTCTTGTACCTCTTGTACCACATTATCCGCTGTGTCTGCAGATACATCTTTTTGTCCTGTTGTCATTAATACCCCAAAGCTTAGTACAGCAACCATGCTAAGTGACACAAATCTCATTATATTTCTTTTCATACATCCTCCTCCGCTCATCTTACGTTTATTTTAAAAAAATATTACATTTTTATTTCACATTTAACCTACAAAACATTTTTATTTTATCACGTTTCAATATTTCTGTAAAGAAAAAGAGCCCTTAATTAAGAACTCTTTTGTCTAAATTACCGATTTTTTATATTTATTTTTCCTAATATGACAAAATTATAACAAAAATCCTACATATTTTCTAACAATTGATAAATTGCTTCTTTTGTTGCCAATCCTTCCGAAAATGCACTTGCACTGCCTGTTGCAATTCCCATTTTTAAGGCTTCTTCATATTTATGATTTTTTAAATATCCTGCAACAAAGCCTGCTACCATCGAATCACCGGCTCCAACCGAATTCTTTACCGTTCCTTTTGGCGTTGCAGAAATATGAGTTTGTCCGTCTTCTGTTACTAAAATAGCTCCGTCTCCGGCCATAGAAATTAATACATTCCTTGCCCCACGCTTCTGTAACTCTTTCGCATACGTAATAATTTCATCATTTGTTTTTAAAACAACGCCAAACATCTCTCCTAATTCATGATTATTCGGTTTAATCATAAATGGATGATATTTCAACACATTTAAAAGTAAATCTTTTGTTGCATCCACAACGATTTTAATATCTTTATTCTGTAAACGAGCCATAATTTTTTCATAGATGTCTTCTGGTAATGTATTTGGTATACTTCCTGCTAATACAAGGATATCACCATCCTGAATTTCATCCAATTTCTGATATAATTTTTCCAATTCATCATCATGGATTAATGGTCCCTGTCCATTGATCTCGCTCTCTTCCTGTGATTTAATTTTCACATTAATTCGTGAAAGCCCTTCTCTTAAAGGAATAAAATCAGATGTAACGCCCATTGCTTCTACCCCATCTGAAATTTCTCTGCCCGTAAAGCCTGCCACAAAGCCTAATGCTGTACTATTAATTCCCAGATTATTCAATACGATCGATACATTAATTCCTTTTCCTCCATAGTAAATATCTTCCTGTGTTGTTCGATTTACCATGCCCAATGTCAAATTATCAACTTTTACTACATAATCAATTGCTGGATTAAATGTTACCGTGTAAATCATAGCCCTTTTCCTTTCTTACTAAACGAGTGTTATATTTGTACTTTGCTTATAAATATTATCCGTTAATTTATCTGTAATAATCGTAGCATCTTCCAGATTCCCAAATGTTACAGATGAATTAATCGAAAATTTTGAACTATCTGCCAGAATAAACGCTTGATAACAATGCTTCATAGCCACTTCCTTTATTCTAGCCTCTTCAATGTTAGGAGTTGAATATCCTGCTTCGATTGAAATTCCATTTACACCAAAAAAACCTTTCGTAAAATGGTATTTATCAATCGATTGCTCTGCTTCACAGCCAACAATCGCCTCTGTAATTTGACGAATACGTCCCGCCAGTGTATAAGTCGTAAAACCACGTCTTACTAATTTTGAAGCAATTTCCATTGCATTCGTTACATAAATCGCATTTTTCTCATTTAAATATGGAATCATGCTGACTGTTGTAGTTCCCGCATCAATATACACAAAATCTTCTGGTTCAATCAAAGTTGCTGCATATCTTCCAATTGCATCTTTCTTAGAAGAATAAATTCGTCTTCTGATTTCAACTTGATCTTCATGGGTCACACGATTTTGTTGTTCTAAATAAGTAGCACCACCATGTACTTTATTAAGTTTCCCCATTTTCGCCAGAGCATTCAAATCTCTGCGAATCGTTGATTCTGAGATACTTAATTCTTTTGTCAGTTCTGCAACTGATACTGCTTTTCGATCATCCAAAACTCTCAAAATATATTGATAACGTTCCTGAGTAAGCATTCTATCACTCCTTTTCTATAATATAGCACACTCTTCCTTCAATTTCAAGCTTTTTCATTCAATTTCATTCATTTCCATTCATTTATAAAGCAAAAGTAATCACTATGATTCATAATAATATATTAACATAATTGTGATTGTAATTTCTTATAAACTAAAAAAAGTTTCCTAAATATTTAGGAAACTTTTTTTTACGTGGGTTAGAGGATTCGAACCCCCGGCCTTTTGGTCCGTAGCCAAACGCTCTATCCAGCTGAGCTAAACCCACAAATATTCAGTTGCCTGTTGTCAATTAACAGGAATGCCGGCGACCGGAATCGAACCGGTACGGGAGTATAAGTCCCGCAGGATTTTAAGTCCTGTGCGTCTGCCAGTTCCGCCACGCCGGCATGTAACCTTTGGTTACGATGGGACCAACAGGGCTCGAACCTGTGACCCCCTGCTTGTAAGGCAGGTGCTCTCCCAGCTGAGCTATGATCCCATATAC
>JAUNIX010000052.1 GCA_030523275.1 Lachnospiraceae bacterium | reverse complement strand
ACAGAGGAAGAATTAACAGAAGAGACATCCAAAGTGGAAGAACTGGAAACAACAGCTACTGAAGAAACAGGTAATGTGACGATAGAAAATCCTGAGGAATCAAAAGATCAGGTGGAACAAAATACATCTTCCAACAGTACTTGGATTAAAAACTTATTTAGTGGTATTAGTAGTTTATTTGGACGTCGTTAGTTGGAGGTGAATTTAATGAAAAAGAAATATGTAAAACCATGCATTAATATGGAATATTTTACATTAAGTCAGAGTATTGCATCTGGCTGTGGATCTGTACCAGGTGGAAATGAGCTTGGAAAGCCAAATCATTGGGATAAATCTAGCTGTGGCTGGGCTATGGGAGGTACAGTTGTATGGACTAACGAAAATGATGGCTGTAACCTTAAATGGGGAGAAGATGACCCATGGGATGCAGTTTGCTATAACAACCCAGAAGGCGGAAATAGTGTATTCAGTTCATAATGAATAGAATATTGTAAGAAAATGAAAAGGCGGTCTTACTTTTGTTAGACCGTCTTTTTAGAAAGAGAAAAGCCTAAAATGAGATATTTATATGATATTATCGGGATTCGTATGTTATGTGAAATCCCTTTTCCCGTTGTAATAAAAAAGGAGTCAAAAGATTTTTTGCAAGAAGGAAATGCTGTTGAAGATATAGATATAAATTTTTGCTTTCATCCTGTTGAAACATTAGAGTCATTGCCTGACAATGGAGTTTGGAACATCAACCAATACTATGTGGAAGATCCATGCAAAAAGAGAATATATTTTTGTCCTTCGCGAGATCAAAAGCCATATGCACGTATCACTTGGCAAAATGATAAATTGATTTCATGTTACTATGTCAATGACAAGAGTTCTTATTTGGGTTATTCACATAATATCTGTGATTTAATCGGACTGGAAATGCTTTTGCTTACCTATAATGGCTTGCTCCTTCATTCTTCTTTTATCCGTTGGAATGGTCAGGGAATTCTTTTTTCTGCCCCTTCCGGTACTGGAAAGTCAACGCAGGCGGATCTCTGGATGAAATATGAACAAGCAGAGATCATCAATGGGGATCGTGCCGGATTACGAAAATTAGAAGACGGCTGGGCAGCTTTTGGTCTTCCTTATGCCGGTTCTTCTGGGATATACCGCAATGAGTCAGCACCAGTGACTGCAATTGTTGTCCTTCGGCAGGCAAAAGAAAATCAGATCCGTCCATTAGGACCTGCAGAGGCAATCCGATATTTATATCCGGAGATTACAATCCATCAATGGGATAAAGATTTTGTAGATCAGGCAATGGATTTATTGACAGACCTGCTTTTTCATGTTCCGGTTTATTTACTGGAATGTCTGCCAGATCAGGGAGCAGTAGAACTTGTAAAACATACGATTTTTAAGAGTGAAAAGAAAGGAGGCTGATAAATATGGTCAATATCCCCATAGAGCCACCTATAACAGAGTATTTACATCAAAAGGCATCAATTATGAAGATACCACTGAGTGGTACCTTTGAACTGACCCCGGTCTGTAACATGGACTGCCGCATGTGCTATGTGCGCATGAGCAGGGAACAGCAGGAGGCGGTGCATCCATTGCGCACGGCAAAGGAATGGCTGTCATTGGCTGAGTATGCAAAACAAAGAGGGATGCTCTATCTCCTGCTCACAGGGGGAGAGCCATTCTTACGCCCGGATTTTCAGGAAATCTATACCGGGCTCCATCAGATGGGCTTTGTGTTGACGATCAACTCCAATGCGACGCTGATTGATGAAGAAGTTGTCGAATGGTTAAAAGAGATCCCTCCAGTCCGTATCAATATCACCTTATACGGGGCTTCTGATGAGACCTATGGAAGGTTATGCCGAAATCCAAAGGGATTTACCCAGGTGACAAAGGCAATCCATTTATTGAAAGAAGCAGGGATTTCCATTAAATTAAATTGTAGTGTGACGCCGTATAATGCCGGTGATCTGGAGGAAATGATAGCGTTCGCAAAAAAGGAGCATCTGATCATACAGCCGACATCCTATATGTTCCCGCCACTTCGGCGGGATATCTCAAAGGTCGGACAGAATGACCGTTTTACGGCGAAAGAAGCAGCATATTATTCTGCTAAGATAGAATCCCTGTTAAATGGTGAGGAAGATTTTCTGGAAAGGATGAAGACGAAAAACTTAAGCCTGCCGTCAGACCCGGGGGATGACTGTTTGGAGACAGAAGGAGAGGGGATTCGCTGCCGTGCCGGAAAGTGCAGTTTCTGGGTGACCTGGGACGGAAGGATGCTTCCATGCGGGATGCTGCCGGGAACAGATGTGAAAGAAGTGTTTGAGATTGGATTTGATGAGGCATGGAAACGGGCGTCTTCCCATGCATGTTCGATTCGCCTACCCGGAAGATGCAAGGAATGCAGCTTAAGGGACCAGTGCCGGGCATGTGCCGCGATGGTCTACACAGAGAGCGGGAATTATCATACCGTTCCGGAGTACCGTTGTGAGATGGCACATGAATACCCCGGGGCATGTAAAGAGATCGAAGCAGAGATCCTGGAAAGGAAGGCATTATGAAAAAGAAAGTGATCATCATAGTGGTTGTGGCAGCTGCAATCCTGGCAGTTGTCTTTGCCACAAATAAAGAAGGAAAAGTACTATTTTCCGGTCAAAAGACAGAAGAATCTTCGTCAAAAGATACGTCCAAGGGAACCGATACAGCAGAAGATAAGAATGAGAAGAAAAAAGATGACGGTTCCAAGAATGATACCGGTACAGAGAAAAGTACGGATAAAACGAAAAGCAGCAGTTCAACAGAAAAAAGTACGAGTAAGAAAAAAAGTACCACAGAGGGTACAAAAGTACAGGATACCGGGGAAACATTTGGTAAAAAAGGAAGTCTGCCTTATACGATCCCGGATACCAGCCTCCAGATCCAGAAGATTGCAGGCTATAAAGGGGTATTTATCGAAGACGGTTCCGACAAGAAAGTTTCCAATGTGACTGCGATCGCATTGAAGAATACCGGCAAGGAAAAGATCGAATATGCCGATATTACTGTCAAGAGAGGCAAGAAAAAGCTGGAATTTAAAGCCTCCGCGATCAAAGCAGGAGCAACCGTTGTTGTCCAGGAAGCGAACAAAACTGCTTACAAAGAAGGCACCTATTCGGACTGTCAGGCACAGGTGGCATATGCAGATGAATTTGAGATGTCCAAGGATAAGGTCAAAGTGACAGACAATGGGGATAACTCGCTGACGGTGAAAAATATCTCCAAGAAAAAGATCGTCAGTATCCGTATCTTTTATAAATATTATATGAAGGATGAAAAAGCATATGTGGGTGGCATCACCTATAATGCAAAGGTGGAAGACCTAGGAGCAGGAAAATCCATAAAGATCACGCCTTCGCACTATGTCAGCGATTCCAGCAAGATCATGATGGTAAGGACGTATGATGAGAAAAACTAAATATGAGTAGCTAAAAGAGGAAACAGTCATTCATCATGCAGATGGATGACTGTTTTTGTGATGTCATTCTTTTTTATCAGGTCTGAAAAAAGACGAGAAATTAATGGCAGTTATTACTTTTGTATGTTACTATGGACATAAAGAATGGACTCGCATCTATCCTTAGTTTAATTAGTATAATAGTTGAATGGTGGTGAAAGAAAAATGGCAGTTGGATTGAATTTAATGGAACCCTATCGTCAATATCAAAAAGTATATAATATGGACTATTTTGTGGATAAATCAGAAATTTTAGCGGAGATTGTTCCTTTATTAAATACAGAAGCTTGTTATGTCTGTGTAACACGTCCGAGAAGATTTGGAAAAACGCTCATAGCACAGCTGATCGCGTCTTATTTTACACATAATATTGATTCCAGTAAAATATTTGATACGTTAAAAATCAGTCATCAGACATTTTATAAAAAGCATTTGAATCAACATAATGTCATGTATATTGATTTTAGCAATATGCCAAGACAATGTTCTGATTATAGACAGTATGAAAATTACCACCAGGAAAAGATCATAAGAGCGGTAAAAAAACAGTATCCAGATATTTTAACAGATGAACAAGATGCAGTTTGGGATGTATTGGACAATATTTTTGAAGAGACGGGAGAGCAATTTATCTTTGTGATCGATGAATGGGATGCTCTGTTTCAGATGTCGTGGTGCATGGAAAAAGACAGGGAAGAATTTATCTTATTTCTGAGTAATCTTTTAAAAAACAAAGGATACATTGAATTTGTTTTCATGACAGGAGTGTTGCCAATACGTAAATATTCTAGTGGTTCAGCGTTGAATATGTTTTATGAATATAATGCGGCTCAAACTGAAAAATACAGTGAGTATTTTGGGTTTACTCATGAAGAGGTTCAGACGTTGTATACAAAATATTCAAATCTTTGTCAGGAAAGAGAAGTGCATACCCAGATACGGTTAGAGGATCTAGTGTTTTGGTATGATGGCTATCAGACGATGGAAGGAAAGCAGATATACAATCCTCGATCCATTGTCCGAGCGCTAAACGACAATAAGATTGGAAACTATTGGACTGAAACAGGACCATTTCATGAGGTCATAAACTGTATCCAGAATAATATTGATGCTGTCAGAGAAGATATTGTCCGTATGGTTGCGGGGGAAAGTGTAAAGGCCGATATACAGGAATATGCGGCAAATCAGATGAAGATGACAAGCAGAAATGAGATTTTATCTGCTATGGTCGTCTATGGTTTTTTAAGCTGTAAAGGAAATTATGTGAGAATTCCTAATAAAGAACTGATGGAAAAATTTGAACAGGTTCTTAATCAGAGAGAAATGGGATATGTATACCGATTGGCTCAACAAAGTCAAAAGATGCTAAAGGCGACATTAAGAGCAGATACCGACACAATGGAAGAAATATTATCGGTTGCTCATAATACAGAAATACCCGTATTAAGGTATAATGATGAGGGTGATCTTGCATCACTCGTCAATCTGATTTATCTTGCTGCCAGAGATAAATATGATATTCAAAGAGAAGAAAACACAGGAAAGGGACGAGCAGATGTCATTTTTTATCCATATCGTCTATCGGATCCAGGTATCATTATCGAATTAAAAGTGGATGACACTCCTGAAAATGCGATTTTGCAGATAAAAGAGAAGCAATACTTACAAAGATTTTTAGGTAAACTGGCAGATAAACAAAGATTTACAGGGGAAATTCTTGCAGTGGGTATGGCTTATAACAGCAAAACCAAGGAACATCAGTGTAAAGTAGAGATTTTAAGAAAAAATTTGAGACTCAGATAAATTTGGATTTATCTTAGCTATCACAAAAATAAAAAACTTCTGTATATATTTTTGTCAAGGATTTTTGGGTATACAAATAAAACCCTCGGCAATTTCTTACAGAAGTTTTTGTTTTTTCTAACTATAATTTTCAAATAAATAGTTTACAAATATCTGAGTGATTAACAAAGATATTTTTGGTGGGCAATCTTAACATTTGTCTGGTTGACGATTGCATAATGGAGGGTAGTATCGATACTCACATGACCCAGTAGACGCTGGACTTGTTCGATTGGCATGCCTTTATTGATAGCCATGGTTGCCATAGTACGTCGGAATTTATGTGGATGGACTTTTTGGATGGCGCATTTACTGCCCAACTGACGGAAGAAATACTCAACTCCGGCAATAGAAAGTCGTCTGTAAGGTGCCTGTTTTGTGACAAATAATGCCGGATTGTCATCTTCTCGGCTATCTAAATATTGTTGCAAATGGATTTTGGTCTTGGCATCAAAATATACTTTTCGCTCTTTGTCTCCTTTTCCTAAAACAATACATTCTCGTTCGTGAAAGTTAATATCCGAGCGATTCAAATGCACTAATTCACCGACACGGACACCTGTGGAAACAAAAAGATCGACTAGTGCCAGGTCTCTGGAATGGGTGCAGTGTTCGCGCAACACTTCCAGATTTTCATCCGATAAAGTTTCTTTGATTACCTTGGTTGTCTTGATTTTATGAATCCTGCGAACAGGACTTTTGGCAATATAATCCTCGTTTTCCAGCCATATAAAAAAGGATGAAAAGATACGACGGATATTGTCAATCGTCACTTTGCTGGAATTATGTATCTTCTGATAATTAGAGAGATAAAATCGAATATCGTTCGTAGTGATGGAAGCGATATTTTTATCGATTACTTCTAAGAAACGCATCAGTGTAAAGGAATAATATTTTAATGTCTTATCTGAGCAGCCCTCGATCTTTTTTGACGCCAAAAATAAATTCAGCAGTTTTGTATTCGATTCAATTTCCGATTCCGTATTTGCAACGGTCGGATCAGAAATGTGAAAGTTATCAAAAGCAAGCTCTAAAGTTTTTTTTAACTTTTTTTGTTGGAAATCGTTTAGACAAGATTGCATTTGTTTACAAATTTCGTGAATTAAAATATGTCTCATAAAAAAATCCTTTCTTGAAAATATAGTGAATAAAACTTAGATTTTTGTTGTTCGATTTACTGTAAATCGAAATAGTCTTAAATTAGTGTAATAAGTTGATAAAAATGCAAAAAAACGTACTACTTAAGTATGAGG
This sequence comes from Lachnospiraceae bacterium, assembly GCA_030523275.1. Taxonomy (GTDB): domain Bacteria; phylum Bacillota; class Clostridia; order Lachnospirales; family Lachnospiraceae; genus Fimousia. Next base: position 2,533 of record JAUNIX010000052.1, on the reverse strand, counting down.
TAAATAAATTATTGCAATGTTATAATAATATAGATTCCTAAATATATAATAACCAATTTTGGATCAGTTAAATCGCAATTTATCTGAGCCGTATGCGTGGGAATCCGTTGATTTTACCGGGTTTTGACACCGAGATGTGTTGATTATTACCCGTGTAAAGAGGGGAGGGAAATGATAGAATCCGATCCGTTCTGCATAGCGGTCGGAGGATCCTACATATGCAATAAAATAATGAAAGGAAGTAGAAAAAAGATGAAAATGAAGAAGCGAATCAGTAAGTTTCTGTCGGTATTTCTGTCGTTGGCATTTGTGCTGACAATGATCCCATCATCTGCATTTACAGTGAATGCTGCTGAAGGCGATTATCAAGATACAGTTAGTCAAGGCGGTATGACACTTAAGAAAACAGCAACGCTGGAAAATGACGGAACATATACAATTAATCTGGAAGCTTATGCAACGGGAACAACAACTACAGTAACAGAAAAAAGTGGAACGCCACTTGATATTGTTTTAGTACTAGACCAGTCTGGTTCTATGCAAAACAACAATTATGTTGAACCATTGAAAGGAGCAGTAACTAATTTTGTAAATACGATTTCTGCTAATGCAAAAGAATATAACGTGGAACATAGAATTGCTATGGTGGGGTATGCATCTAGATATGATAGTAGCTCTAAATGGGCTAATACAGGATTATTTCTGAATGGCTCACTTTATAATTATCAGAAAGCAGGATCTAGTACTAAAACAACTCGTTTGACAGCTCAGAATTATAAAGATGCTCTAGTACCAGTGAATACGAATGGTAATGTTACTAGTTCTATTACAACTGCAATCAGTAAGATTAATGGAAATGGTGCTACTTATACCAATTATGGTATGGAAATGGCAAATGGAGTATTTAATAATAATCCAATCGAACAGGGGTCTAATCGAAAACGAATTGTTGTTGTATTTACGGACGGTGAGCCAGGTAAAACAGGATATGATTCTGCTATTGCCAATTTGGCATTAGCTGAGGGTTATAAAACAAAACAAACTTATGGTGCTTCTGTATATACAATTGGTTTATATAGTAATGCTAGTAACAATGTAACTAACTTTATGAACTATTTGTCATCGAATTATCCGTCCGCACAATCTATAAGTAATCACGGCGGTAAGGTGGCAGATGCTGATGCTAAATACTATGCAACTACGGCGAATTCCTCAGAATTAAATAATATTTTTAATAATATTTCTCAGGATATTCAGAATCCGTCTACTAATGTAACATTGGATGACAATTCTGTAATGCGCGATGTAATCGGAGATGGATTTAAATTACCAGAAGGTTATGACGCTTCTAAAAATGTTGAAATTAAAACAGTAGCTGGTTCTCAGGCAAGCAAAGATACTGCTATTTCATGGAGTACTGAAACTACCAAGCCGGAAGGAATTACTGCTTCTGTGGATGGACAGAATGTCAATATTACTGGTTTTAATTACAGTGAAAAATATATTGCACCAAGTCATGGTGGTGAAAAGCTCGTTGTTACGATCAAGGGCGTAGAGGCCACAGATGCTGCTGTTAAGGATGCCGAGGTAGATACAAATGCTGAGACTTCCGGAATCTATGCAACTTCTGATGCAGAAAGTTGTATTCCATTCCAACAGCCTAAGACAATCTTAACAAGCAAATCTTATGTTTTAGACTATGCGAAAGAAGTAACATTAAATTCTTCTGACTGGAAACAAAATACTTTAACAAAGATTAGTGGAGACATGGCTAAAAGTGCAGCTGCTGTATCTGCTAAATATGGTAATGTAACAAAAGATGGAAATGCTGTAACATATCAGCCTAAAACAACAAACTGGAATGGATATGACAGCTTTTATGCATTTGGTACAACTACAGATGAAACAGTAAAAGCAGCTTCTGCAAATGCAAAAGGAAACCTTTGGTCTAAAGTAAATGTCATTCCAGCAAATAATGTATATTATGAAGATGATTTTGTGACAAATGACTCTGCAGGAACTGTTGGTATTAAATATACTGGTACATGGAATGAAGACGGTGTTAAAAAGAATAATAAAGAAACAGCTAATGGTGATGTTCATGGTTGGGAAACTTCTTTAGCTGATGATAATGGATACAGTGATGGAAGTGCACATGTTTCTAGTGCCAGTGGATCCACAGCGTCCTTTACGTTTACAGGTACCGGAGTTGATATTTACAGTCGTACAAATCAGTCAACAGGTACAATTTATGTAACAGTAAAGAATACAAAAGATGGAATAATAACGACTAAGAGAACAACAGTAGATAATAAAGCAAAATCAGGTGATTATTACCAGATTCCAACTTATACATTTAGTGGAGATTATGGTACCTATGAAGTGACTGTTCGTGTAACAACAGGAGCAGCGTCCGAAGGACGTTATACCTATTACTTAGATGGTATCCGTGTTTATAATCCAATTAAGAATCAGGAGGATAATCCGATTGTCAGTGGAGCATATGGTACAGATGAGCTTAATGCAGTATTTA
>JAUNIX010000051.1 GCA_030523275.1 Lachnospiraceae bacterium | reverse complement strand
AACGTCGCGCCGGTTCATTAGGATTCGCAGAAGCTCTTTTACTAGAATACAATAAGAAATCAAAGTATCCACTTCCTTTTGAGAAATTATACACTCATAAAACACCAAAAAAAAGGGAACAATCAACTGAAAACGAATCCGATCAAAGTTCCACTCCAGAAGGTCAATTAGATTTATTTTCTACGGATCAAGACAATACTCCGGCTCTGCCAAACGAATAGCGCAGAGCCTTCATCCTTCGTTCTATCCTTACTTTCAAAAAGGACGCCCTACTTTAAGGCTCCCTTTCATGCAAACACCATTTTATCTTATCCCAAATTCATCCTCCGCTCCATCCTCCACCTTATATATGAATACCCATTCCAAATATTTGCTTTTACCGGATACTCTTTCATGTAAACAAATACAGTGTGATATTTAATAAAATGCAATCTACACCAATTATGTATATCCTTCATATACAAGTCATTCATACCATTCACCCACTGTTCTAAAGACCATATATCTTTATCTGACAATAACTCCATTATGAACAGTACATTATAATATTGAATGACACCTACCCTCTTCCCTTCCTCTATTAACCTTTTACACAATAACCTATACTTAATGTTCATAGCGTTCCTATGCCCTCCCTCTAATCTATAATATTCCATCCTTATACACGTTATATATATAATTATTATATAGTACATATAAATGCCTGTAACATATCAATGCACTCTTCTCCACGGACTTCTCCAACAATAATCCGATCTGGTCGCATACGAAGACTAGCTTTGATCAAATCTTTAATTCTAATTTGATTTGTTCCTTCTAAATTTGCATTTCTTGCTTCTAAACGTATGAGATTATCAATTCCATATATTTTTAACTCCGCAGAGTCTTCAATCGATATAATCCTTTCATCTTTAGGAATACAATTTGAAAGTGCATTTAACATCGTTGTTTTTCCAGCCCCTGTTCCACCGGAAATAAAGATATTCATTCGTGCTTTTACCATGATTGAAAGAAACTCTATCAATTCTTCATTCAAAGAATCTAATTTTAATAACTGTTCCATATTCGTAATTTCTTTTGCAAACTTACGAATTGTCATTGTGGAACCATCCAGTGCGATCGGTTCTAGAAGTACATGAACTCTCGATCCATCTTCTAACCTTGCATCAACCATCGGCGATGATTCATTGACAATTCGATTCGTTCTCGATACAATCTGTTGAATTACTTGTTCAAACTTTTCTTTCGAGGCAAATCTTTCTTTTGTTCGATATAATTTCCCCTTTTTCTCTATAAAAATCTTATCAAAACGATTAATCATAATTTCAGTAATTTCATCGTCTTCAAGCATATCCTGTAAAATATCTAATCGGCGCAAAGAATAGAAAATTTCATTACAAATTTGCTCTTTTTTATATAGGGGCAAATACTCCTTTCTAGTTACCTCAAGAACAGCCTGTCGTATTTTCATATGTATCTCTTCATCCGATATTTCTTCTTTCAGATCAATCTGCTCCATAACATTTTGCATAATGATTTCTTTCACGCTAAATACTCCTCTTCTGGCACAAAAATAAGTTTCTCCCGAATATCAGGAATTTCATAACTCAATAACTGCAAAAAAATACTCTCTTGTCTTTTCTTTTCCTCACATTCATGAGTCAGGAAAAAAATATAATCAAACAAAGAAAAAATCTGAAAATCAGAAAGACAAGCTGAGCCAATATCAAAAATCATCGGTCTACTTTGTTCTTCTGATAACTTTTGAATAAACCATTCGTAATCCTCAAATTCCATATAACGGTAATCTAAATAGCATCTAGCAGATGGTAAAACTTTTAGTCCTTCAAACCACTGTAAATGTTCCTCCAATTGATGGCAGATATCTTCGTCTCGTTCCCTGATCAAAAATACTAATTCTTCCATCCAAAAGTCATCCGTTTGTAAGCTGCAAAATTCTTCTAAACCAATATAAATCCCCTGTATTTCTTTTGCCTTTTGAATTGCATATCTTGTCCGATCATAAGACCCGGAAACATCATATATTGCAATCATTTTTCCAGATAACATCATCGTTTGTAGCTTAGGATTTGCCCTATCAATCAACTTTTGGGCTAATACTTTTGCAGAACCATAGCGATAATAGCCTTCCTCTGATTCTTCATCACAAATACGCACAAAGGGAATCGGACCAATCTGATCCACATCCGTTGATACTACACAGTCAAATCCATAATCTGCAACTTCCCGTACGAAATGTTCTTTTTTCGTAAAAGCGGTAGCATCAATCTGTTCTCCATATTTCCCATTTAAATAATTCATCAATCTCTGACTATATTCTGCATCTTCATCATAAATTGCCACTCTCATTTTCTTCATATAACCTTCTTCTCCTTTTTCTAATTCATAACGACATGAACAATATTCCAAAAGAAAACAGCCCCAAATATACCAATTGAAAAATGAATCCGATCCATCTTATCACTTTGATAATCATCTAAAAGTTTTCCCTCAAATCTACAATCTCTGATATATCCTCGCAGATATTGAAAACGAATAAAAAACCGAGAATTCTTTTGTAATTTCACAAATGCCCCCACACCATTCAAAATAAAACTAAGTACAATCAACTTCCATGATTGTCTGCCAATAAAAGTTCCTACTGCAGCTAATAATTTAATATCCCCAGCTCCCAAAAACCGGCAATAAAAGAAAAGATATAAAATTATAATCGGCTCCATCATTCCCAAAAATGAATTCCAGATTCCTGGTATTCCACTATTAATATAGGAAAACAAAAAACCAGTTGCCACTATACTTAGGCACAATAGATTCGGAATTTTATAAAATTTCCAGTCAAACATTACTGCAAGTCCTGCATATAACATTAATACAAATGTCACTTCACCCCTCCATTTCCATAATTTAACTTTTCTGTGTTCTAAATATAACCTTACTTACATTTTTTGTCAATACTTTTTTACATAAAAAGTAAAAACAGGAGAATTTTATCTAAATTCTCCTGTTTGATCACACATACAACCATTATTTTAATATTATGAAAAAGGATACCATTTTATAAGATATAGAAGAATAATTCCCGGAATTCCTAAAGTTCCACTAATACACGCAGTCACTGCATTGACAGTTACACCACTCCCCCATTTAAAATGAATACACATAAGTTGTATTCCATATAACAAAATAATATGAAAAACTGCCCTAACGACCATCAACAAAGTATATGCCGGCTTTTTTATTAAGGCCCACAAAAAACAGATTGAAACTAGAATTCCTACCATAAGAAAAAACATTTCATTTTGTGTCATCGCAGAATAAAACCCCCTTTCTACAAGCTTATGCCTGAGAAAGAGGGTTCATACAATTTACTTTAGGAAATCAAAAAGAGAGAAAAACCAACTTTTTAATTTTTCGATAAAACTTTTATCAACATTTACATTGATTCCTAAGTTCTCCAGTTTATTATAAATATCTTTTGCCTGTTCCTTTAATTGATTAACATCCAAATCTAAGTCACTGATTTTTTGCATCAGTTGTTCAATCTGTTGTTTATCCTCATCTGATAATGTAACATTCAATTCCTCCGCTGATTCCTCAACGGCATCTGCAATATCTTCTTTCGAATCAAGGTCACCAGATACTACTTTATCTTTTACCAATGCGATTAACTGTTCTGCCTCATCATCACCAATGCTATCAGCAACATCACCGGTTACAACCAATTCTTGATTCGCAGCATCCAAATTATCTTGTGAAACTTTCTTTCCTGTCATGGATTCATATGCTTTCATCGCACCAACCAATGCCGCTGTACCAGATATATTAAATGGTCCTGCAACAACAACCTCTGCATTTTCCATTCCAGCTGTCGCCAGTGCATTTCGATACATTCCAGCAGTACAATATGTGATATTGTATGTTTCTACATTAATTCCATCTCCTCCTGATTTCACAAAAACAGAAGAAAGTGCTCTTGAACCGATCACAGACTTTTCTAAATAGTCATCTAGATATTGGTGTTCCTGCTTATTTGTAATATATTCCACTTTATAATCATTAATATTATTAATTCCTAACAACTTTAATACTGTTGCTTTTTCTTTTGCACTTAAATCGGCACCTAAGGAAACATAGGCATCCTCACTACTGACACTGTCTGCCCATACTACCTGACCCATCAGCATCACCATACATAATAAAATGGCTGTTATTTTCCAAACCTTTTTGTTCATATTAACCTCCTTATCTTCTCCTGGTTAAAATTCATTTTCGTATGCTACATCACTCTGATTTCGAAATATTATATCATATCCACAACTTCAATATGTGAATTTTTTCTAAATCTTTTCTTACTTTGTTCCAATATCCATGGAAAACAAAAAAGAAACCAGCCAATCAATGATATTTTCCAACCCAGAGAAAATCCTGGCGGACAATAAGATAGCTGTATTTGATGGTCACCACTTTTTATATTCGTTGCCAAAAATCCATCAATCATAGATCTGCTGTTTACTTCTTCTCCATCAATCATAATCTTCCAACCTTTATCATAAGGGATGGAGAAGAATAAGATTCCATCCTCTTTTGCCTGAATCCGTCCCTGTATCTTTGTACTTGTATAAGACTCTAGCTCAAATCTATGATCTTCCATTTTATCAATCAATTGACGAAAATGACTTTGATTTAACGACACAGCCCTCATTGTAATCATGCCATCTCCTTCTGTTCCATCCTTTAACTGAATTTGAACAGAAACAGTATCCCCTTCATTTACTTGTCCAACTGATACAATTTGAGCATTTAGCCTTCCACTATCCTGACTATATCCATTTACAAAAATTTCCGAATTTTCTGCTGCTCCACAGTCAAAATGCAAATACATATCCATATTTTTTTCTACATTAAATACAAAGGTAACATTATCAAGCTGCGAAGTTTTATTTTCTACATAATAACTTCCATCACCCTGATCTGTAATATCGCAATCATTCGCAATCGGTTCATCCACATCTATAGCATCATATAATTCTTCGCAACCATAGGCATGTTTCATCAAATTATTTTGTACCTCAAAAGGATTTTGAGAAGAATAATCTCCATCGCCCGCTTCTGCATTCATCCAATATCCTATCGCTGTATTTAATGAATTTGTATATAAACTGACTTCATCTTTTGAATACATATATTCATATCCTGTCCGATAAATGGCATCTCCATTGCGCACTAAAATGCTTTTCATTCCCAACAACATATCTGTAACTAACGTACCACCCTCATACAAATATTCATTTACACCTGTATAAAAACCGAGTTGATCCATCGCATCGACTGTTTTTCCAAGTGCCGTAGAGCCAAACATCGTCGCATTTGGAATCGTATGCCAAATACTTTCATCAAGCATTTTACTTTCCAGCAAATCCATTCTTTGTTCCATTGATGGATTTTGCTTTTCTTTTATTTTTTGAATCCCATCCGTCTCCGAAAAATAATAATCTCCATCCACCTGTCCATCACTTGAAAATGCAAATACCGCATTTCCGAGCACTTCTACAATCATAAAAATACAGATGATCTGTTTTACCCATTTTGTTCTGATACAAAGCAATATCGCATAGCCTACGACCAGTCCAGCAGAAACCAAGTATGGTATTTTTTCATCATAAATATTTTGCTGATAACAATAGCCAATACCCGCTAATAACACAGCCATCGCAAAAATAATTTTCCAACGTTTTGTTCCGATAATATCCATATACGTAATCTGATCATATGCCATGATCAAAATTAAGAAAATATATAAGAACGCGAATCTATTTGGAATACCATATTGGTTATGGAATCCATGCCAAATATAGTTTAAGATTTCCACTTGAAAACTAACGGCAAGTAATGCTAATATGCAAATCTTACGTAATTTTTCTTCCCATGGAAACTTCTTGTCGATCAAATATAATACCAACAAAATTAATGGTAAAATACCACAATACAAATTTCCCAGACCGTCTTCCACAGACATCGTATATGGTGCGGCTCCAGCCATATGCGTTGCAAATAATTCTGCTGTTTTTCCATATGGCGTCCATTCTGGAAAATTAAGTGTCGCTGACGATGTATCCATCAGACCCATATACGCTGGTAACAAAACGACCGCTGCCATAGCTGCTGCAAGAAGAGAATTCCATGCAAACAAGATTCCTTTGTGAAATATTTCCTTTATGCCAGTAAAATAATAAGTAAAATACCATAAAACCAGAAAAATGCACACCATAAAAGTCATATAATAGTTGCACAACATAGACGCAAACAATGCTAAACAATACATTTTTCCATCTTTATGATCCATTAATTTATCCATGCCAATCAAGATAATCGGCAATAAGATCATAACTTCCAGCCACATCACATTCCAGTAATATCCGGTCATATAAGAACTAAAACTATAACAAAGTCCAAATGCTACATTTCGGAAGCTTTGCCTTCCTTCCCGATGCGAAAAATAGAAAAATCCTGTTAAGGAACACAGAGAAAATTTTATCGCAATAATCAGATTTAAAACCGGAATTAATGCCATTTTCGGCACAAATGAGACGATCAAATTCATCGGGCTACTTAAATAATAGGCCCACAGAGAATAAAAATTATATCCCAATCCTCCATGCCACGAATAAAACAAGGAATCCACATTTTTTAGCTTCTCCTGATAATCTGCAAAAAATGGCAGGTACTGATGGATTGCATCTACGATCATGAGACTATTCTTTCCAAATGGAGCACATTTTGTCATGATCAAAATAAAAATCATAAACAAAAATGGTCCCCCAAAAGCTACCCATGCATATTTATTTTTTTTCATTTTTTCCATTAAATTATCATTCCTTTTTCTACTTTTAAGATAAGACAAACGTTTCTATCGCATATGCAACTCCATCTTCTTCATTTGTCTTTGTCACAAAATCACAGATTTCCTTCATTTCAGGATCAGCATTTCCCATTGCCACAGAAAATCCTGCTTTACAAAGCATGGCTTCATCATTAAAACTATCTCCACATGCCATCGTCTGATCATGAGGAATATCTAAAATATCTGCCAAGGCGAGTAAAGCAGTTCCTTTATCCGCAGTTATATTATTTAATTCTAAATTATTATGAACCGCACAAGTTGCCAGAAAATGCGGATTTTGATCATATTCTTTCTTTAATTCCGCTCTTAAATCCATATCATTGAATAATAAATGGAATTTTTCTGCATCCAAATGATTATTACGAATAACATTTGCAAGGTTATTTACCGGTATACGTGTTTTCCTAAAATATTCGGCTATCGCTGGAGTTGGAATAAAATCTGAAAAACGTTCAACAAGCCGTTCTTCAATATAACAACGACCATTAATATAAATATCAACCAAAGTATTTTCTTTTAATAATTGCTCCATGGTTTCTGCTGCAATTTCATATGGTATATAGTTCGTATAGATTGGTTCTTTTGTTTCTAAATCTACAATAGATGCACCATTTGATGTAATCGCATATTTAACTCCCTTCATTGCCAAAAACTCTTCTGGAAGTCCAGAATATTGCCGTCCAGTACATGGTAGCACAACAATCCCCTGTGCTGTAGCTTTTTCGATTACCTCTTTTGTGTGCTGTGTAATTGTCTTATCATTTGTAAATGTTGTACCATCCAAATCAAGTCCAATAATTCTTATTTCTTTTTTCATTTATTAATCCCTTCTTTCTATCATAAAATTTTATTTTCTCTCTAGATTCGTCTATCAAAGAAAGACAGACTTTTTGACACCTTAATGCTCTTTATTATAAGAGGGCAAGATAATTTGTACAACCTTTTTATATTGAAACAATCGTTCTCAAATTTACTTCTGTTTGACTGTATCCACGTCAAACCATATGTCAATATGAATTTTTCTCACTTGAAATCCTTCAAAACTTAATTTTTTTCTTTTGAAAACGGCTAATTCTTAATTTTTTAAAGCTTTTTTGTATTTTTTTTGAAATTTCTAAAACTCAATCTTGTAAAACTAACTTGTTTTATGTATAATAGGCACTAGAGCAAAAGAAAAAGAAATTATTTTATTTTGCATCATCTAAAAATATATTTATGAAATTGAAAAATTGAAGGAGGACTATTACAATGTCATACGTTGATGAGGTAATCGCAAAAGTAGTGGAACAAAATCCAGCTGAACCTGAATTCCATCAGGCTGTAAAAGAAGTTTTAGAATCTCTTCGTCCAGTTGTTGAAGCAAACGAAGAACTTTACAAGAAAGAAGCTTTATTAGAAAGAATCGTTAATCCAGAAAGACAGTTTAAATTCCGTGTTCCTTGGGTAGATGACAAAGGACAAGTTCAGGTTAATACTGGTTATCGTGTACAGTTCAATAGTGCTATTGGACCATACAAAGGAGGACTTCGTCTTCACCCATCTGTAAACTTAGGTATCATCAAATTCTTAGGTTTTGAACAGATTTTCAAAAACTCTTTAACAGGTTTACCAATCGGTGGTGGTAAAGGTGGATCTGATTTTGATCCTAAAGGAAAATCTGACCGTGAAGTTATGGCTTTCTGCCAGAGCTTTATGACAGAGTTATGCAAATACATCGGCGCTGATACAGACGTACCTGCTGGTGATATCGGAACTGGCGCAAGAGAAATTGGTTACATGTTCGGACAGTACAAACGTATCCGCGGCTTATATGAAGGTGTATTAACAGGTAAAGGTTTAACATATGGTGGTTCTTTAGCAAGAACAGAAGCTACTGGTTACGGATTACTTTATATCACAGAAGAATTATTCAAAGATCATGGTGATACATTAGAAGGAAAAACAGTTTGTGTATCTGGTGCTGGTAACGTAGCAATCTATGCTATCCAGAAAGCACATCAGTTAGGTGCTAAAGTTGTTACATGTTCTGATTCTACAGGATGGATTTATGATCCAGAAGGAATCGATGTTGATTTATTAAAAGACATCAAAGAAGTAAAACGTGCTCGTTTAACAGAATATGCTGCTGCTAAACCATCTGCAGAATACCACGAAGGACGTGGCGTATGGCAGATTCCTTGTGATGTTGCTCTTCCATGTGCAACTCAGAACGAATTACATTTAGATGATGCAAAACAGTTAGTTGCAAACGGATGTAAAGCTGTTTGTGAAGGTGCAAACATGCCTACAACAATTGAAGCTACTGAATACTTACAGGCTAACGATGTATGGTTCATCGGTGGTAAAGCTGCTAACGCTGGTGGTGTTGCAACATCTGCTCTTGAAATGTCTCAGAACAGCGAAAGATTAAGCTGGACATT
>JAUNIX010000005.1 GCA_030523275.1 Lachnospiraceae bacterium | reverse complement strand
TAAAATATTTATATATATTATATTTTTATAATATGATAAAAAACACCAGTTGTCAAGACTTTAACGTTTGCTATATATTTTTATGTTATAGGAAATCTCCTATAACATAAAAAAGAACCTATGTATTTCTACATAAGATTCTCTTTTATTCAATGATATTATCGTTCCGTCATTGATTTGTTTACATAGTTGACTCTCGTTTTACAATACGATAATTTAATTTTACTTCTTTAATAGTAACTTCTCTTTTACTTACCAAATCCATAATCATATTGGCAGATAAAATTCCACTTTGTTCATAAGAAAAATGTACCGTTGTCAATGATGGAGTTGTAACCTCTGACATATCACTATCTCCCTGTCCGGTGAGCATGATATCTTCCGGTATACGAACTCTCTGTTCTTTTAAGTACTTCATAGCTCCAATCGCAATGGCATCGGTTGCACAGACAAGTCCATCAATATCTGGAAATTTTTCCATCATTACTTTTGCTTTTTCGTAACCAGATTCTATCGTAAAATTAGCAATTTCGTAATGTTTTTCGAGCCCAACCAGATTAAAATCCTCTATTGCATGTAGGAAACCTTTTCTTCTTTCCATACCAGCAGCCTCATCCAATTCTAACACTCCAATAAACCCAAGGTTTTTTCTTCCTTTATCAATCATCATTTTTGTAAGATCATAAGCAGCATAATAGTCATCATGATACACACAATAGTATCCATTTAATCGTTGCCCTACAATCACAATTGGTATTTTTAGATTTTCCAATGCTTTCTTATGTTTTGTTGTAAATACAGTCCCAACAAATATAATACCATCTACCTGTTTTTGTGAAAAAACATCCAAATATTCTAACTCTTTTTTCAGATTATTTTGAGTATTTGCCAATAATACACGATAATCATTCTGATCAAGGACAGATAAAATTCCTTCCACAACACTTGCCATAGCTGCGGAATTGATTCTTGGAAGAATTAATCCAATCATCTTCGTCTTTTTCGTGCGCAGTGTCTGAGCCTGAACAGAAGGGCGATATCCTGTTTCTTCTACCACTTTCTGTATCGCAGCTTTTTTTTCTTTCGATATATATCCCTTATTAAAATAACGGGAAACAGCAGCACTGGACACCCCAGCAAGTTTTGCTATATCTGCAATATTCATATCATTACTCCTTTAATCACACCAACAATATCACTGATATCATCTCAATACTAAAAAGGCGGTGTATTACTGACACCGCCCTTACTGTCATACTATTTTAGTATACTACAAATATATATCAAATTTCTATAGTAAAATTTCAACTTCCTCTTTTGCCGGCATTACCCGAAGTGCACCTTTTCTTGTTGTAACAATCGATGCCGCTGCATTAGCAAATGTCAGCATATCCTTCAATTCTCCTTCATTATATTTTTTCCATCCATGTTCCAGAATATAACGAAGAATACATGCTCCAAACGTATCGCCCGCTCCTGTTGTTTCAATCGTATTTTCCTGGATAAATGCAGGTACTTCCACACAATCATCATTTGTATAAGCACGACTTCCATATTTCCCCATAGATAATAGAATTAAAGGAATATCATATTTTGCTTTTAAGATTGCAATGCCTTCATCAAAATCATTTTTTCCAGTAAACCATTGAATCTCATTATCTGAAATTTTTAAAACCTGGCAATGCTTTAACCCATAATCGATTTCCCTATAAGCGTCATCTAAAGATTCCCATAAAGGTTCTCTTAAGTTAGGATCAAACGACATAATTGCACCTGATTTTTCGGCAATATCAATCGCCTTCTTAGTTGCTGACTTAGATGGTTCATCTGTCATGGATAAAGATCCAAAATGAAATATCTTACTATCTCTAATTAAATCTTCATCCAATTCTTCTTCCGTCAACATCATATCAGCACCAGGATTACGATAAAAAGAAAACTCTCTGTCTCCATCTTCTAATGTTTGAACAAACGCTAGTGTTGTATGAACTTTATCATCTTTTTTCAATCCTCTAGTCTCAATTCCGACTTCTAATAAAGCTCCTTCTAATTGTGTTCCAAACATGTCCTGTCCAATTTTACCAATAAATGCTGTTTTATGACCCAAACGATTCAACATAGAAAGTACATTGCAAGGTGCTCCACCAGGATTTGCTTCTAGAATCGGATTCCCTTGCGCACTTGTTCCACTTTCTGTGAAATCAATTAATAATTCTCCCAAAGCAGTTACATCATATTTTTTCATAACATATTCCCCTATTCTAAAACTCTTTTTTTAACCAATAAAATCCATATGCTGGAATATCAACACCAGCTGCTTCCATCATTTTTCCAGATAATATATCCTGGTATTTTCCATCTGTTTCATTAATCCATGCAGTCTTATCATATTCACTAAAATTAAATAAGCCGAGAATTTTCTGACCATCATAATATCTTCCTATACATAAAACAGACGGTTCATAAGTTTCAATTGTCCACGTATCTGCATTCGATACAAAAGCACGCTCTGATTTACGTATTTTCTCTAGTTTGTCCAGTCTCATAAATAAATTTCCAGACACGGTTGTTTTATCATCAATTTGTGCAGCCGCTTTCCAATCCATTTTACCTCTGTGAATATAACGAGAATCATCCGCTTTATGTGGATCCTGTTTATAGGAATAGTCATTTACCTGACCAACTTCATCACCACTATAAATAACAGGAATTCCTGATTGCATAAACATATATGCGTGTAACATAACGTCTAATTGTATCGCTTTCTGCATTGCCACTTCGTTTTGTTCAAACCCAGCCTTTTCTATACCACACATAGAGGCCGTCGTTGCACAAAATCTCGCATCTCCAGTTATTGGATCAGCATTATATAATTCGCCACGACTATTACTATCACCTGCATATCCCTGGAAGTATTCATTTAAATAGTACTTATGTGATCGTTCTTCCATTCCTTCCCGCTGTAATGACGAATAATCCAATCCCCATCCTATATCATCATGGCAACGAAGATAGTTCAAAAACACGTATTCTTTTGGAAGTTGATTTACAATATCAAGCTGTTGCTTTAATAAACGAACATCTCTTGTTGCTACTGTATGCCATGTAGTTGCCATTGTCGTTACATTATACAACATATGACATTCTGGTTTTTCTACAGTTCCAAAATATGGAACTACTTTTTCTGGTTCCATGACTACCTCACCCAATAGCAGAATTCCCGGACATACAATCTCACTGATTATTCGCATCATGCGCACAATTGTATGCACCTGAGGGAGATTTCTGCATGGTGTATTTAATTCTTTCCATATATATGGAACGGCATCGATGCGAATAATATCAATTCCTTTGTTGGCCAAAAACAAAAAATTATACATCATTTCATTAAATACACGAGGGTTTCTATAATTTAAGTCCCATTGATAGGGATAAAAGGAGGTCATTACAAAATGTTCTGCCTCTGGCAACCATGTAAAATTACCTGGAGCAGTTGTTGGAAATACTTGGGGAACTGTTCTTTCATACTGAGCCGGTTCTTCAAAATCTTTAAAAAAGAAATAACGACTCATATACTCCCCATCACCCTGACGCGCTTTTTTCGCCCACTCATGATCTTCCGAAGTATGATTCATAACAAAATCCATACATATATTAATCTGTTTTTTATGACAAGCCGTGGTTAGATTTTCTAAATCTTCCATTGTTCCCAAATCTGAACGCACTTTACGAAAATCAGCCACCGCATATCCACCATCAGAACGTCCTTCTACCGTATCGAGGAACGGCATTAAATGAATATAATTTATATTACATTTTTCAATGTAATCCAGCTTTTCCTCTACGCCTTTCATGTTGCCTGCAAAGTTATCTATATAAAACATCATGCCGAGCATCTCATTACTTTTATACCAATCAGGTTCTTGTTCTCTTACATGATCGATTGTCTTCAATTCTTCTTTACGTTTATCATAGAATAATTTCATGTTCTCACATAATTCCGCAAACATGGAATCATTATGATACAATTCTGTGTAAAGCCATTTTAATTCATCATAATATTTTTCAAATCTTTTTTTATACCGTATTTCGTTTTTTACCATCTTAAAATCCACCTATTGATTAATGAAGGAAACCAGACGATTACTCTGGCTTCCTTCACATGCTGCCGTTTTATTCTACAGAAATTAACTTCTCACCTAATACTGTTTTTCCTAATTTTTCAACTTTAAAGCTTGTAAAATCATCACTATTAGCTACTAATACAGCCGTCGTTGTACTGTAACCCGCATTTTTGATCTTATCAATACTAAAGTTCATCATCTTCTGTCCAGCTTTGACTTCCTGACCATTTTCTACGAAAACTTCAAATCCATCTCCATTCATCTGAACAGTATCAATACCTACATGAATTAACATCTGAATATCATTAGGACCAGCTAATGCAATCGCATGTTTGCTGTCAACAACCGACATTATCGTTCCATCAAATGGAGCATATACTTCTCCCACTTCTGGTTCAATACCAACACCATCTCCAAGTACACCCGATGCAAATGTTGGATCTGGAATATCTTCTCTTGCTATTACATTTCCCTTAATTGGTGCATAGACACCTGGTTCTGCCGTTTCAAAGCTTACCACAATCTCCTCTTCCGTTTCGATTGTATTTGTTTCAGATTCTTCTGTTTCTTCTTTCCAGACAATATAGGTTAAGATAAATGCAATCGCACCGGCAATTGCTAACATAATGGTGTACTGTACGGTACAATGTGTTGTAATAAGGAAACCAGGAATACCTGTGACTCCATAAGCAGAACCGTAAACACCAATAATAGAACCAACGGCTGCTCCAAAAGCACCACCAACCATACCACAAACTAACGGAGTCATAAAACGAAGATTAATACCAAAGATGGCTGGCTCTGTGATACCTAGAGATGCAGATAATCCCGCTGGCAAAGCTAAAGATTTTGTTTTCTTATTTTTTGATTTTACAAAGACTGCTACACATGCCATGCACATTGCAAAGTTTGCTGAACAGGATACCGGCAACCAAAGATTCATACCATTCTCTGCAATCATACCAGCTTCTAATACATTGAACATATGGTGAATACCACAGACAACAAATAATGGATAAAGCCCTCCACAGACAAACGAACCAATTCCAAGCGGCAATGCAAGTAAAGCTTTTACAAATGTTAAAATATTATTTTCCACTACAATAAAGACCGGACCAATAATTGTCATTGTTAAAAACGCTGTAACAAACACAGTAACCAAAGGAGTGACAAATAAATCGATCATCTCCGGCACAATTTTATGTAATCGCTTTTCTAATTGACACATAAACCAGATTGCAATAATAATCGGGATAATATGTCCCTGATAATTAACCTGACGAATACTAAAGAAAGCAATGTGCCAATATTTAATTTGACTTGGATCAGATGCCGCTGTCCATGCAGATAACAAATTCATATGCATTAACAGCATACCAATTGTACCGGCAAGAAAAATATTTCCGCCAAACACTCTGGCTGCACTAATTGCTACCAACACTGGCAAGTACACAATTGCCGTATTTGCCACCAAATCCATCCAACTATAAATATCACTTTGTGCAAATGCCGGGAAAAACTGACCAAGCGCTTCTACAAGCCCCATCATAAGACCAGCGGCAACGATTGCAGGAAGAATAGGTACAAATACATCACCTAGTGCTTTTATAATACGCTTTGGTAACGGTTGCGCTGCTGCAGCGGCAGCTTTTACATCATCTTTCGTTGCTGCTTCCATACCACTAACTGCTAAAAATTCATCATATACTTTATTAACTGTTCCAGTACCAATAATTAATTGTAACTGTCCATTGTTACTAAATACTCCCTTTACACCCTCGATATTTTCCAACTTTTTCATATCAATCTTGTCATTATCCACAGTGACTAAACGAAGTCTGGTTGCACAATGTGCAGCACTAACTAAATTTTCTCTACCTCCAAGATTTTCAAAAATCTCTTGAGCACATTTTCGATAATCTAATGCCATTTTTCTCTCCTTATCCTCTTTAAATCATTCACTAGTTGCTTCATTAAATTCGTACAAACAATTTCTCATCGGCCAATGATATGAAATCGA
Source organism: Lachnospiraceae bacterium (assembly GCA_030523275.1). GTDB lineage: Bacteria > Bacillota > Clostridia > Lachnospirales > Lachnospiraceae > Fimousia. The sequence goes on along the minus strand of JAUNIX010000005.1, from coordinate 102,208 downwards.
TTACATCTTATGTCATATATTATAATTACTGATATTATAAATGTAAATTGACATATCATCCAATATTTATCCTATAGTTTTGTTGAAATTGCCGAAATCGATTTCATGTTTTATTTAAAATAATAGACTGTGATGTCATTACTTTTTATTCACAATCTATAGATACAGGGTGACTATATTAAATGATATTTGATAAAAGCATGATAAAGTCCATCATCTGTTACAGAAAGACAAACATCATCCGAGATTTTTTTAAGCTGCTCACAGCCATTTTTCATGCAAATACTAAGTCCTGCTGTTTCCATCATCTCCAAATCATTCATGCTATCACCAAAAGCAATACTATGCTCGACCGGAATCTGTAAATACTCACAAACTCGTTCAATTGCTTGTCCTTTATTAAACTTATAATTAATTAATTCACCGTTAATAAAACCATATTTATCTTTGCTCTGTATGCAAAACAAAAATTCATCTCCCAATATTTTTTTAGGATCTTCTAATCGTTTTTCACTATCAGTCATAAATACCATTTTATATATAGGTTGATCATCATATTCTTTCATAGGACGAATATTTAATGAACTTTCAATCTGTTCTCTCCAGCGGAGTAATTCACTGTTATTTCCTTTGTTTGTATTTTTTCGCAAAAATTCTTTAAATTCTTCATCCGTATAAGAGTCATTTATACATTCAATTGTTCGAAATATCCCATTGTTTTTAAATACATTCATCGCTTTTATACGTTGTTCTATTGTCATCGGACAATTAAAAATAACCTTTTCTTTGCATTTTATATAACCACCTGAACTTGCTATCACTCCATCAAAATCATATTTTAAAAGTGGCGACAACATCCCATAATTTCTTCCTGTACACAAAAATACATAATGTCCCCGCTCCTGCGCCTTGCGAATTGCTGTCAGGGCTGATTCAGGCGGAATATTACTACCAGGTTCTGTTAATGTTCCATCGATATCCAAAAAAATAATTCTGCTGTGCATATTTAACTTCTCCTTTCGTTGTGTAATCGTTTTCATATTCATATAGTATCACACCAATTTATTTTAATACAACTGCTTTTTCAAAAAATATTACACAAAAAACATTCTTCTATTTTGTTAAAAATGTCATCTTAATATGATTGATTTTCTATATAACAATACATTATTTTTTCTGATAAAAAAGAATGGAACTTTTTTACAGTCCCATTCTTTTTATTCAATCACATTCAACTTTTATCAGCACTTTCTTTTTTGAATTATTTTTCACTTTTTTCTTTTGTTTTTTCCTTTCAAATTCAAAAACAACTGCTGCATATGCCGGTAATGGAAATGCAAATGAATAATCTCTATCATCGGCAGATACTTTTTCTGCTTTATATTTTGTATCTTCAACCGGATGCATACCTCCACCACCATATTTTATGTCATCGCTATTCAATATCAATGTGTAATTTGTATTTTTATAAGCACCCACTCTATAATCCATCCGATTTACCGGTGTAAAATTACATATAAACAGAAGACTTTTCTTGCTATTTTGGGCGTACCGTTCAAAACTAAAAATACTTCTCTCGTTGTCGTCTGCATTTACCCAAGTAAATCCTTCTTCCTCACAATCCAACTCATATAAACATGGATATGTTCTATAAATATGGATTAAATCCTTCATATATAATTGCAAAGATGAATGACGAGAATTTTGAAGCAGATACCAATCTAATTCTCTTTCCTCACTCCACTCACGTTCTTGCCCAAATTCTTGTCCCATAAACAACAGTTTTTTGCCAGGATGTCCAGTCATAAAGGTATATGCACCTTTTAAATTTGCAAATTTATCCCAAATTGGACCAGGCATCTTTTCTAGCATAGAATGTTTCAAGTGCACAACTTCATCATGCGAAAGAACCTGAATATAATTTTCTTTATATGCATACATCATACTAAAATTCATCTTATTATGATGATATTGACGATAAATTGGATCCATTTCCATATATGCCAGAAAATCATTCATCCATCCCATATTCCACTTAAAATGAAATCCTAATCCCCCATCTTCTGTTTTTCCTGTTACTTTTGGCCATGCGGTAGACTCTTCAGCAATAATAATCGCACCATCACCTTTTTTATCTACAATCGAATTTAGATGTTTTATAAATTCAATTGCTTCCAAATTTCGATTATCCCCTAGTACATTTGGTTCCCATTGTTCTGGTCCACGACAAAAATCAAGATACAACATAGACGCTACCGCATCGACACGCAAACCATCAATATGATATTCTCTAATCCAATACAATGCATTTGCAATCAAAAAATTCTTTACTTCGTTTTTTCCATAATCAAAAATTTTCGTACCCCATTGTGGATGATTTCCTTTTAAATAATTTGCATACTCATATTGACACGTACCATCAAATTCTGCAAGACCATATTCATCTTTCGGAAAATGCGCTGGAACCCAGTCAAGAATCACTCCAATTCCATGTTTGTGGAGATAATTTACCAAATACATAAATTCTTCAGGACTTCCATGTCTGGATGTTGGGGCATAATAATTTGTTACTTGATATCCCCAAGAACCATCAAATGGATGCTCTGCAATTCCTATCAACTCCACATGGGTGTACCCCATTTCTAAAATATAATCTGTAAGACGATGAGCAAATTCCTTATAATTGTAAAATCCTTGTGGATTATCAATAGTATATGGATGTTTCATCCAGGAACCCGGATGCACTTCATATATAAACATTGGCTCTTTTGTTGTATCCAAATTTTTGCGATTTTTCATCCATTGCTGATCCTGCCATGTAAATCCTTCTATCGATGTTACTTTAGAAGCATTACCCGGACGCATCTCCATACTATTTCCAAATGGATCTGCCTTTAAAACGTCACGATTATGATAATTGTTAATATTATATTTATATAACATACCTTCTTCAATATCAGGAATAAACAATTCCCAAAAACCAATTTCATAAGTACGTTTCATCGGATGAACCGTTTTATCCCAATGATTAAATTCTCCAACAACACTTACCTTTTTTGCATTCGGCGCCCAAAGTGCAAATTGAACTCCTTTTATACCATTTTTTTCTACCATATGGGCACCTAATTTTTTATAAATATCATAATGCGTTCCCTGACCAAATAAGTATTGATCCATCTCTGTTAATTCGTGTGCCTGCTTTTTTAACATAACTATCACCTATCTTCCATAACATTTTGTAATCTGATATATTTGATCAATCAATTCATCCGAAAATTCATTTGGAAGAATTCTCCATTTCCAGTTTGATCCTGAAGTTGAAGGCATATTCATTCTTGCTTCATTGCCAAGACCCAAATAATCCTGCATTGGAATGATACACAGTTTAGAAACACTTCGCATCGCCATACAAATCATTGGTATATGAATTTTCTCATCTGGTGTTTCTTGATCACATAAATAATTTCTTACCTTTTGCCTTTCTTCTGGCAACAATCCTTCATTAAACCATCCAATTACAGTTTCATTATCATGTGTTCCTGTATAAACAACACTATTTTTTTCATAATTATGTGGTAAATAATCACTTGCACAACCACTATCTCTAGAATCAAATGCAAATTCTAAGACTTTCATTCCCGGATAACCAGTATCTTTTACCAATTGCCTAACAGTATCTGTTACATATCCCAAATCTTCTGCTATGATTTCTTTTCCTGGAAATGCTTCTTCTATTTTATTGAATAAATCAATTCCCGGCCCTTTTTCCCAATGTCCATTAACAGCAGTTTTATCTCCATATGGGACAGAAAAATATTCATCAAAACCACGGAAATGGTCAATCCGTACTACATCGTACATCGAATAGCAAAAACGTAACCGTTCTATCCACCATTGATAATTTGTTTTCTTGTGATAATCCCATTTATACAGTGGATTTCCCCATAGTTGACCGGTTGCAGAAAATCCGTCTGGTGGTACACCTGCAATTGCGAAAGGATATCCTTTTTCATCAAACTGGAATAATTCTTTATTCGCCCACACATCGGCACTGTCAAAAGCGACATAAATCGGAATATCTCCAATCATTTTTATTCCATTATCATTTGCATATTGTTTTAAGGCTAACCACTGTCTCCTAAACTCAAACTGCATGAATTCATAAAAATAAATTTCTTCTTTTAATTCTTCTTTTTTTTTCGCAATTGCCTTTTCATCACGATTTTTCAAATCTTCTTCCCATTCATTCCAGGCTTTTCCATTATTTTCATTTTTTAAAGCCATGTATAAGGCATAGTCAGAAAGCCATTTTTCTTCTTCTTTCTGAAATTTGAGAAATTCTTCATTCTCAATAATATTACTTCTTTCAAACGCTTTTCGAAGTAATACATATCTGCCGTTATACAACTTCCCATAGTCGATGCTTCTGACATCGTTTCCAAAATCAATCATGTTACATTCTTCTGCTGTCAACCATCCATACGATATTAATTGATCCAAATTAATATAATATGGATTTCCCGCAAATGTTGAAAATGACTGATAAGGAGAATCACCATATCCAATCGGACCTAAAGGAAGAATCTGCCAAAATTTTTGTCCTGCCTTTTTGATTTTATTAATAAATTCATATGCCTCTATCGAAAAACAACCGATACCATATGGAGACGGTAAACTGCTAATCGGCAATAATATACCACTCGCTCTCATAGTACATTTCTCCTTACTTTTAAATAATTATATTATTGTAATGCATACTCCAAAATGATCCGAAATCACAGGTTCTGTATTTCCTGAAAACATTATTTTTGATGATGCAACAGAAATTGATTGTTTAGACCATATATAATCAATTCTCATACCTTGATCAACTCCTTGTTTCCATCCGTCAATCATTCCCGGAACAGTAATTCCATTATCTTTTTCCAGTGCAAGTTCATAAGTATCCTTCCATTTATTTGCTTTTATATAATCATACCCTTCTCCTCTCACATGAGACGGGCTATTAAAATCACCCATCAAAAATACATTTTCCTTTTTGTTTTCTACAATCTTTTGTACTCTTAGCATCTGAGAAATGAAATTTTCCTCTTCATCCTGCCACCATCCCATATGTACAGAATAGAACCATTGTATTTTACTTTCAATTAATATTTCACATCCCAATATTTTTCTTGTTTTCCAGTTATAAAAATCATGCGATCGAGAAATATATGCCTCTTCCGTCTGCAAAATAGGATAGCGACTTAATATTGCCAATCCTTCATCATATTTACTATATCCTAATTTTGCCTGACACCAAGTCCAATAAAAATTTACGCCTTTTTTCTCTGCCTCTTTTACAATTAACCATGCACAATTATCATTCGTAATTGTCACACCCTCTTGACATGGTATGAAGGAAGATAACTCTTCCTTCATTACCTGCTCTTTGGTACCAGTCTGGCAACTTTCTTGAATAGCAATCACATCAATTTTTTGTTTTATTATATAATTAGAAAATGTACGAATCATGTGATGGTAGTCATACTCATTATGCTCATTTGAATGACTATGTATATTCAGTGTTAATGCTTTCACTTATCATTCCCTCTGACTGTTCTTCATCATAAAATATCATTAATATCCGATTTTAATATATCTGCTTTTGGTCCATAAATTGCCTGAATACCTGTATCTTTTTTCACAAGACCCATAGCTCCCTCTGCTTTCCACGCATCAAGTTCCGCTACTTTATCTACATCTTTTACGGTAACTCGAAGTCTTGTCATACAAGCATCTACCAATTCAATATTTTCTCTTCCACCTAACAAAGCGATGATTTTTTCCGCTTTAGCGCTTCCTGTTCCACCGTTACCCGCTTTATTATCATCTCCATCATCATTTTCATCTGTATAATTACCGAGACGACCTGGTGTAGCATAATTGAATTTTCCAATCATAAAATAGGAAACTAAATATCCAATAATAAAGAATGCGATAACACAAATAATGAAATGAATAATATCTCCACCCAGTCCCGCTTTCAATGACATTGGAATACGAGTGATAAATTCCAGATTACCAAAAGAGTGCAAACGAAGGTCTATAACACCCGCTAATGCAAATGCACATCCCTGTAATAATGCATATACAATATATAATGGTAATGCTGCAAACATAAACATAAATTCAATTGGTTCTGTAACACCTGTTAAAAATACTGCTGCAACAATCGAAATAAACATTGATTTATATTTAGGTTTACGTTCTGGTTCTACTCTTCGATACATTGCTAGAGCAACACCTAATAATAGACCAGTTGCACCAATCATCTGGCCAACTTTGAAACGAGCTGGTGTTACTGTTGTTAATAAATGCTGATATCCTGCTATATCACCAGCACCTTTTAAGTTAATTAAGTCCGTCACCCATGCCAACCAAAGTGGATCCTGTCCAAACACCTGGGTTCCTGCATTTGCACCAGTTAAAATTGTATATGTACCACCAAATGATGTATAATTCATTGGGATTGTCAACATATGATGCAATCCAAAAGGTAACAATAGACGTTCCAACGTACCATATACAAATGGTGCTAAAATCGGTGATGTATCGGATGAATTTGCAATCCAAATACCAAAGCTATTAATTCCTGTCTGTACTACCGGCCAAATAATACTTAAAATTAATGCGATTACTGTAGAATAGAAAATAACAACCAATGGTACAAAACGTTTTCCATTAAAGAAAGATAATGCATCTGGAAGTTTTCGGAAATTATAATATTTGTTAAATGCAGTTGCACCAACAAAACCAGCTATAATTCCGACAAACACTCCCATATTTAATGCCGGTTTATTAAGGACATTCACAAAATAATCTGCTACTAATATTTTCTGTCCAAATAATGTATGGGTTACAGCTTCAGGATCCGTAAGCATATCAGAAGTTACACCTAAAACAGAACCTGTAATAACATTAATCAAACAAAAAGCAATCACTGCTGCAAAAGCTCCACCAGCCCGTTCTTTCGCCCAGGAACCTCCAATCGCCGCCGCAAACAAAATATGCAAGTTATTGATAATTGCCCAACCAATTTCTGCAATCATTGTTCCAATTGTATTGACAAGACTAAGATCACCACCAACTATGACAATTAAATTACCGACACTGATCATCAGTCCTGCGGCTGGCATAACTGCAATTACCGTCATTAAACATTTTCCAAGTTTCTGTAAAAAGTCAAAATCAATTGGAAATTTTTTCTTTGCTTTTTTCTCCTTCTTTGCTGGTTTTTCCTCTTTCTTTTCTTCTTGTGCCGTCTCTTTTAAACTCATTAATACTTTTCCTGCGTCAATATCGCCGTAATGAACATCTAACTGATCAAATTCAACTCCGCCGCAAATAATAACCGGTGTCATCGTTTCGATACCTTTTTTCTGAAGATAATCCATATCCACTTCTGCAATCAAGTCTCCCGCTTTTACTTTGTCACCAACTTTTACTTTCGTTTTAAAACCTTTTCCTTTTAATGAAACAGTTTCTAAACCAAAGTGAACAATCATTTGCACACCGTCTTCTGTTTCAAAACTGTATGCATGCAAAGTATCTGTAATGGTTGTAATTGTTCCGTCAACAGGACTATACAATTTTCCTTCCTCTGGAATAATGGCAACACCATCGCCCAAAATTTTTTGGGAAAATACTTCATCTGGCGCCTGCTCAATCGGTATAACTTTACCTTTTACAGGTGCTAACATTTTTAATTTTTTCATTATTTAACCTCCTACCTTTCATGCGATACGCAATTTTGCATTACTATTTGCGTTACTATTTGCATTAATCATACATTTTTTTGTTATATTTTTCAATATTCTTGTGCATAATAATAAAAATTTCAGCATTTTAAATAAAAGCAAATGTACTTTTTTGTCTAATTTGCATATCTTCAAAATGCATATTTGCATTATATTTGCATTATTTGCATTGAGGTTGACTTTTTTTGTTTGAATCATTATAATAAAAAAAGTGATACATTGCCAACAAGGAGGTATTATATGGGCGTTACAATTAAAGAAGTTGCGAAACTTGCAGGTGTTTCTCCCTCAACCGTTTCCAGAACATGCTCTGATCATCCATCTATCAGTATGCAAACAAAGGAAAAAGTACGCAAAGCAATGCAACAATTAGGGTATGAACCAAACAACTCTAATCTTACAATACAAAATACAAAAACAATCGGTATCATTCTTCCTGTTTCAGAATTTGATACCTTTGAAAATTCATTTTTTTTAGAAGTGATGCGTGGAATCACACTATTTTGTAATCAAAAACAATATACAACTACTTTGATCACAGGATCGACTCATGAAGAATTGTTAGATACCATCAAATATATGTCTAAAGACAATCATCTAGATGGGGTAATTTTATTATATTCTTATAAACAAGACCCAGTTGTTGATTATTTGTATAATGAGGGAATTTTATTTGTATTAGTTGGTAAAGCCAATTGTTATACCAATGAAACAATTTATATTGATAATGATAATATTTTAGCCGCTAAGGAAGCAACAAAATATTTATTAAAACTCGGACACACTAAAATCGGATATGTTGGTACTGAAGAAAATCGAATTTTTTCTACTGACAGAAAATCCGGATATTTATTAGCACTTGCTGAACAAGGTATCCCTTATATTCCAGAATATTGTATTGAGATTCCATTTATCCCTAAAGAGGGGGCAGATGAATTGACTCGTTATTTATCATCTGAGACTAGACCTACAGCTTTGCTTGTAAGTGACGATATTTTGGCAATGGCATTAACCAAAACCGCGTATGAATTAGGTTTAAAAATTCCTAATGATTTATCCATTGTATCTTTTAATAACTCTTTATTTGCCAAACTAACAACACCACAATTAACATCTGTGGATATTAATTCAAGACAACTAGGTATTGAAGCTGCGTCACAAATTATTAATCACATTGAAAATCCAGCTTTATTGGCAACAAAAATTATTGTTCCACATTATATGGTTGAACGACAGAGTTGTAGTTCTATTATTGAGTAATCACTTTCACACCCCGAGGTTTCGGACACATCTGTCGTACCTTAACAAAGCATTTTGAATCTAACGTAATTTCCTATGAAACAAAAAAAGAACCAAAGTAAAAATACTTTGGTTCTTTTTTATCTAATACAACTTTATTTTGGTTTATCAACCAAATCCGCCAAGGTTACACCGTCTGTATATTCATTGATCACATTGCGTAATCCTTCCCAGAAAGCGACTGTCTTACATTCCTGATATCTATTACATTGATTCATTCTATCCTCAATACACGCTACCGGAGCCAAACTGCCTTCTGCAGCCCTAAGAATCTGACCTGCTGTATATTCTTCTGGTGAATATGCCAATTTGTAACCACCATTATTGCCACGATAACTCTTGACATAACCTGCTCTTGTAAGCATCGGCATAATCTGTTCCATATATTTGATCGTAATACCCTGTCTCGTCGAAATCTCTTTTAATGGAATGCATTTATCATTTCCATACATCGCTAAATCGATCATAATTCTCAACGCATATCGACCTTTTGTTGATACTTTCATACCATTTCACCTCCGTCGATGATTTTCCTACTATCTACGTATATTATGGAGGATTTGCCAAAAAACGTCAAGTTTTAATCGACGATTTCTTCGATTTCTTATCCAATCATATTTTATAAGAAAATATATTTTGCGATAAATAATAATGCCAAGATGTACATCAATGGTGTAATCTTTTTCGCTTTACCGCAGATTAAATTGATAATCACATAAGAGATAATACCAACTGCAATACCTTCAGAAATGCTGTACATTAATGGCATACAGATTAAGCAAAGATAAGCCGGAACTGCTTCTGTCATATCATTAAAATCAATTTCTACAACAGCACTTACCATTAAGAATCCAACAAAGATTAATGCTGGAGCTGTCGCAAAACTTGGAATTGTTGTGAAAATTGGAGCAAAGACAATTGCTAACAAGAATAAGAGTCCTGTCACAACAGACGCCAGACCAGTTCTTCCACCTTCTGCGACACCAGAAGAACTTTCTACGAATGTCGTTGTCGTAGAAGTACCAAGAATCGCTCCTGCGGATGTAGCAATCGCATCTGCTAAAAGTGCTTCTTTAATACGAGGTAATTTACCGTCTTCATCTAACATATCTGCTTTATTGGCAACACCAATCAAAGTTCCTAATGTATCAAACATATCAACAAACAGGAATGCGCACATAATTGTAATAAAATCGAACACCTTAATATTATTTCCAGCAAGATCAAAACATTTACCAAATGTCTTACCAATCGCTGTAATATCAAAACTTGACCAAGATGGGATCAAAGAATAAAAGCCATTTTCGATATCGATATGATAAATACCTGTTACCTGACAAATAATACCAAGAACCCAAGTCGCAATGATACCAATTAAAATAGAACCTTTTACATTTTTGATATATAAAATCGCAATTAATAAAAGACCAATAACTGCTAATAACGCACCGATTCCGACTGTATGGAAATTCTGTCTAAAATCAACGATTGTTACTAAAGTAGAACCATCCACAACTAATTTTGCATTCTGTAAACCGATAAATGCGATAAATAATCCGATACCAACCGAAACGCCTTTTTTCAGCTGAAGTGGAATCGCATTAAAGATTGCTTCACGCACATTCGTAATCGATAAAACAATAAACACAAGTCCTTCTACAAATACAGCGAGTAATGCAAACTCCCAAGTATATCCCATCTTTCCACATACTGTATAAGCGAAATACGCATTCAACCCTAAACCAGGTGCCAGTGCAAATGGATAGTTTGCCAACAATGCCATACACATACAACCAATAAAAGATGCAAGTGCTGTCGCAATCAGGATTGCATTTGTATCCATACCAGATGCAGCTAAAATAGATGGATTTACTGCAAGAATGTATGCCATGGTCATAAAGGTTGTAATGCCAGCAACAACTTCTGTTTTCACATTTGTCTTGTTTTCTTCAAGTTTAAAAAATTTTTCTAACATTGTTTCTCCTCTCTTTCATCTTCTCTTGTCAACAAAACATACTTATCATAACACAGATTCCAATTTCTTGTACATAGCAATCTTGAATTTGATTACCTACGAGTATATAATTTTATTAGACTTACGAATGAAGGAGAAAAAATATGTCATTCACAGGTATTTTTAAGGCAAAAGATGGATTAGTTGCACTTGCAGATTCCAAAGGATCTATCGAAATGAACGGCAAACTAAGAGAAGACCCAAGTAGAAATCCACAAAAGTTATTTGCTTTTCCAAATGGAGTTGCCGTCACTTACGGAGCGAATCAAATTCTCGTACAAAATCCAAATCAGATTTTCACAGGCAAAGTTCTGATTGAAGATTTGGTCAATGAATATTTAGCAAAACACCATACATTAGACTCCAATTTTTTTCAATCTGTTTTAATTAAAATGGGAACCAATCCTTCCAATAAAAAAGAGCCCGTACAATTTATTGTCGGGCGAAAAATATGGGCAGGAGAATATCGCATCGAATTTCATCGAATTGGCTATGACTATTACGTCGAAAAGATAGGCTCAAATACCGATTATTGTTTTACAGGGGGAAATGAATTATATAAACAGGCATTTGATCAATTCGAGTTTATCTCCTGTGCAACGTCGGCTGATATTTTACGAAAATATGTAGCTGGAAAATTACAACAACTAATTGATATGTATGACGAAATCTTACCTTATAATTCTGTTGGCGGCAGTGTAAAATCTTACATTTTAAGATAACGATCAAAAGGGAATTCATCCGACAGGCAAACATTTAAGAATGATTTGCCCAATCGGATTGAAAGATACAATGATAAATTAAATCAGCATAAGAGCCATCTGACTCTTTGATTGCTTCTTTGGCAGTGCCCTCATAGATCATACCTACTTTTTCAAGGACTCTGCCAGAAGCGGTATTTTTTTCGTGGAACGAAGCATAGACTTTGTGCAGTCCTACTCTTTGAAACAAAAAATCCAACACCTTATTCACTGCCTCAGTGGCAATTCCCTGATTCCAATAGTTACTTCCGATGTTATATCCCAATTCACATGATTCATTTTCTTCATCAAAATGATACGTTCCAATCGAACCGATCACTTCATCATTGAATGTGATTGCCCAACCATAAAAAGCCTGATTTGATCGATACTGTTGTAAATGCATTTCAATAAAATCTTTTGTTCCCTCTAAGGTTTGACAAGGCTTCCATGTAATATAACGATTTACTTTTGGGTCACTTCCATAGTTTTGATAAATCTGCTGTGCGTCATCTTTTCGATAACGTCTTAACACCAAACGATCAGTTGTCAAAGCAACAGTTCCTAAATATCTCATTATCGCTCCTATTTATAAATCTGCCGGAAATACAATTCCCATCTGTTTTCTCGCTTCGTCCATAACTGCTAATTCCCATAATGAATATTGATTATGTTCTTTGGCACTCTCCTCGTTTTCAACCAGACGAATGAATTCTTCAATCTCGTAATACATATTGTTACTTTTCTTATCGATATTGATTTCTTCCCATTCTTTATCCTTGCGGGTGCGAATTTTAATCTTTACCGTATCTGGAATTTCCTCAATAATCATAGAGCCTTCTTCTCCCTGAATCTGGCTTGGCAAAATAGAATCCGTGATTTTCGAATAAATCAGTTCCGCCTGCATCTCATCGCCGTAACGAGCAATGATTGTTCCCATCGCTTCGGCTCCGGTACTTAATTTATACCCAGAAGCTAAAATATGATCCGGCATACCAAACAATTTTACCATTGGATGTACGCAGTAAACCCCAATGTCCATAATGGCTCCATTCGATAATTCAGGTTTAAATGCATTTTCAATAATGCCGTTTTTATAATTGTCATATCTTCTGGAATATTGACAGTATTGAAATGTTGCCCTTCTCACTTTCCCAAGCTTTGGCAAATTTTCCTGAATTGCCTGAAATCCAGGGTCAAAAACCGGACGCATTGCTTCTAGAACAATGACATGGTTCTGCTCTGCAGCCTCTAACATCTGTTCTAGTTCCATTTTATTGGATGCGATTGTTTTTTCACACAATACGTGCTTTCCGGCATTTAACATCTTAATGCTCTGCTTTGCATGAAGCGCATTTGGACTTGCCACATAAACTGCATCAATGTTGTCTGCTGCTGCCAAATCATCCAAGGAATCATAACAATCTTCAATATCATATTTTGCTGCATACTCTTTTGCACGCTCCATCGTTCTTGAATAAACTGCCTGTACGTGAAACCCTTTACACTGGCTTCCAGCATCCATAAAATTATCTGTAATAAAATTTGTTCCAATTACTGCAAAACGAACCATAATCTCCTCCAATCATTTTTCTAAATCTGCTAAAATTTCCTTAAGCTTTGCTAAAACAGCATCTTCCTCCATCGGAGCAATCGTCTCATAAGCTGCTTTTTTCAAGTTCTCACTGGCATTTCCAACGGCATATCCATATTTTGCTCTCCCAAGCAGTGGAATATCATTGTCTGCATTCCCAAAAGCAACCGTTTCTTCTGGTAAAATACCATAATGCTCCTGAAGAACTTCCACCCCTTTTCCTTTATTACATCCCTTTCTTGTAAAATCAAGATAAACACGACCTGCAATACAGACATCCATATGGTCAGACCATAAATCTTTCATCTTCTCTTCGATTTCTTTTGGAATTCCATCTGGGTGATACAGAGATACTTTGCTAATATCTGATAACACACTCAAATCTTTGACCGGTTTTACCTGACACCCATAACTCAAAATTAACTGATGAAACTCTGTTTCCCTTTCATCCACATAGTTCCAATCCGGCTTACTTGGCATATAAGTAAATCCATCGCCAAGTACCTCTAAATCTTTTGCAAGCTTTGCGTAATCTCCCTCTTCAAATTTCATTGATTTTGCAAAATCTCTAGTTACAATATCGGTTCCATTATCTGCAAGATAGGAAATTTCATCCTGAATCGGTGCAAATACCTTTTTGATACTTGTCTTTTGACGACCGCTCGCAGCTACAAAAAGAATCCCTTTATCCTGTAACTTTTTAATTACCTCAAAGTATTCTGGATTAAGTTCCATACAGCTTTCTGGTACAAGCGTGTCATCTACATCCGTCACAACTAATTTAATCATTTGTATTCACCTTCCATTTACTGAATATTTTTATTTTATCATAGTTTTTTATAATAACGCAATAAAACAGCGAAATCCATCTTTTTACACTCTAAAAAGGATGGATTTCTATATCACATTTAATTCGCCTTAAAGTTATAGATTGGCTTCATCACATCAAGGATTGTCACGGACTCTCGAATGACATCAATAATATCTTCTAAAGATTTGTATGCCATCGGTGCTTCATCCAGTGTCTGTTCATTGACGGAAGTCGTATAAATGTCTTTCATAGTCTGTTGGTATTCATCCAGACTCAAGGAAGCTTTCGCCTCTCTCCGAGACATAATTCTGCCTGCACCATGTGGTGCAGAATAATTCCATTCCGGATTTCCCTTGCCGACTGCTAATACACTACCATCTCTCATATTAATCGGTATCAGAACTTTTTCTCCTTCATGAGCAGCAATTGCCCCTTTTCGTAAAATCATTTCTTCTATGTCAATATAATTATGAATCGTATGGAAAGCATCCAGCATGTTCAATCCCGTTTTTTGAAGCAATATCTCTGCCATTTTTTCACGATTTCTGCGGGCAAATTCCTGACAGATTTCTACATCAAATAAATAATCTTCCAAATATGTTCCATAAAGAAAACATAAATCTTCCGGTATTGTTGTCTCTCTATGACGCCAGTTCAATTGTTTTAATGCATTTGCAATTTCCTTTCTCCGTCCAGATTCTTTGTACTCACGAATAATTTTGTCTCTCTGCTCAAAATACTCTGCTTTGCCTTTGTTTAAATCAACCGCTAACTGCTGATAATATTCTGCCACCTGTTTACCAAGATTACGACTTCCACTATGAATAACCAAATACTTAGTTTCATCTTGCGCCTGATCAATCTCGATGAAATGATTTCCCCCACCGAGTGTACCAAGACTTCTTTCTAACCATTTTGTGTTTTTTAATTCCCGGTAACAACGCAGTCTTGTCAGATCAAATTTTTCCTGTCTACCTTCCCACACATTTCTTCCTGATGGAATCTCATGTGCTGCTTCATCCAGTTTCTCAAAATCAATCTCAACATTGCCGAGATTTACCGTATACATACCACATCCAATATCGACGCCAACAATATTAGGAACTGCTTTATCGGTAATCGTCATCGTCGTTCCGATCGTGCAGCCTTTTCCTGCATGGACGTCTGGCATAATACGAATCTGACAACCCTTTGTAAATTCATAATCACACATTCTGCGAATTTGTTCTATCGCCTCATCTTCAACCACTTTTGCATAACATAACGCGGTGTTTACCTTTCCCTCAATTTTAAACATTCCAAACCCTTCTTTCTATTTTATTTTCACATTCACCCGCTTATTCAGAAGACGTATTATGATTACATAGAAAATGTTTTTATGTTATAGGAAATTTTCTATAACATAAAAAACCGCCTATCTTCATAAGATAAGCGGTTATGATTGCTTCTATATATTTGTTAATATATTACTATAAAAATATAGATACAGATTAAAACAACAATCGCTTTCGCATCATCTTATAAGAGTACACAAAATTCAGGCCCTGTTTTTGTTCCAGTGCCATCGGTCGGATACTCTTCTTATCATTAAATGCAAATGTGATTGTTTTCATAATTATAAATTCCTTTCTTTTACCAGTATAACACATTATTCTAATTGATCGCAATACTGACAAAATATTTCTAAATATTTCTTTTCTACTTCCTCGAATGGAAGCACTTCATAAGAAATTTCTATATGCAAGGCCGGTGGATTTCCCTCAGTCGGTTCATTTAAAAGTTCCAACAAATCATAGTAAAGCAAATCTTTGTCAATCTGCTTTAAATTACTTTGTTCTTCTTCTGTCAACACAGAACCTAAATATTTCATGTAAATCATATCAAGAAGTTTCTCTTCCATCTCAATATATTCATGCAAATATTGTTTAAATGGCGTAGGCACATCAGACATATAAGCCTCGCTGGCATCATGAAGAAGACATGCCAAAATAAGTCGATCTGAATACCCACGTGCTTTCGCCTCTAATGCACAATAAATACAGTGCTGTCCAACTGAAAAAAATGTTTTTGCATGCCCGTTTCCCCTGCATATTAAGGATAAAGCATGGGCAATGTCCGTGATATGGATCCGATTTATATCCGGTTTTGTAGGGACAAAATGCGTCCCACCATAAGTTGTTATATAGTCAGACATGTTTCTCACTCTCCATATTATTTTCTTTTATACATCTTTAGAATCAACAAGCATCTGTACCTGAGACAATGGTAACTGGGTCTTTCTCGCTACTTCTTCTGGTATCATGCCCTGACTTAGATATCTTCTTGCCACAAAATCCATCGCCTCACCAACCTCGATCATATGACCATCCGGATCATAAATGCGAATCACTCGCTGTCCCCAGTCATGCTCCATCAATGGATTGACATATTCAATTGGATATGAACTTTTCTCCAGACGTGTCAAAAATGCATCCATGTTATTTTCTTCAAAATATAACTCAGCATCATTTCCCTTTCCAGTCACTTTGCACTGGATAAACTGTTCCCATATTGACTTTTCCTGCAATACCAATCCTTCTGTCAAAATGACATTTCCATCAAAATCTGCGATTACGTCTAAGCCAAAAATATCATGATAAAATGCTTTTGATTTCTCAATATCACGAACAACGATTAAAAAATTTCTTAAATGCATATTGATTCCTCCTTTCGTATACAAAGAGTTTTTTTAATTTCTATCAAGCTTTCATATTTTCAAACACCTGATGTATTTCCGGATAAGAACACTTTAACGATACCAAATTTCCTTCTTTATTCAAAAAGCAATGACTACTCTTACCTGTACATCGAACTTCTTTTGTTTCTTTGTCAAAATTATGATATAAGATTTTTAAACGCGTGCCATTATAGACATCAATCTTCATCTGAATACAAACCGTATCACCAAAATGTGTCATTGTTTTATATTTTGCACTTATATCTAAAACAGGAATGATAATTCCACAATCTTCCATCTTTTTATAGCCAAATCCTGCTGCCTCTAAGGCAAAATTTCGTGCTTCCTCAAACCAACGAATATAATTCGAGTGATGCACGATAGCCATTTGATCGGTTTCATAATACTGTACTTTGTGTTCATATATTTTTAATTCTTGCATCTCTATCCCTCTTCTTTCTCTTCCATATAGGATTGGATCACGTCTTCTGCAAGATTTTCTCCAATCACAATCAAAACTTCCTGTCCTTGTTCAATTGGCTTGATATTAATATTTTTTCGAGTCGCATTTAACTCAAGCCATTGCTCCTCATCCACTTTTAGAAAACCCTTGACGCGGAAAATATTACCACAAGCACAATCTTGCATCATCGCTTTCACTTTTGAACGCAATTCCTGTTCTGACATATGAAGATTCATATAATAAAGAGACGTATACGGATTTCTCTGATCGTTCGACAGTTTGACATAATTTTCAGACACATATCCACAATTCGCAATCTGTTCAAAGTCTTCTTTTGTGAATTTACTCCAATCGGTACACACAATTTCATCTTTTAATCTGCGCTTACACTGTACCTGTTCCATCACTTGATTCAAATGGGCAATGGTTTTTGCCATCTCATCTTCCGTTGCTTCCTGACTTTTGCTAAGAATAATATTACCAGCATTAGCAATCTGAGATGCGAGCATATATTCTGACTGTTCGGAAAGATGATCTTCTAACTTTGCATCCACAATTGCAATCACATTTCCAATCTCATACCAGTTGTTGAGTGGTGATTCATATAAAACATCAAAAAATTCATCCACGTCAAAAATCCCAGATGGCTCAATCAGTACTCTGTCATATCCATACATCCCTAATGCAATCAGTTTTGTCTTAAATCTTCTCCTATGGCTTTCATCATCGCAGCCACCTGCCACCATCTCTAAGCCACAATTGTCGCCACTTAATTCCTGTAATAACATCATATCAACATTGACTGCGCCATAATCATTTTCAAGAATACCAATATTCTTTCCACGTTCCATCCAATATTTTGCATATTTTTTTATAAAAGTTGTTTTCCCAGATCCCAAAAATCCAGTAATCAAATCAATCTTAATCATCTGTTTTTTCCTTTCCAATATTGGACTAAGTATAACATAAAAAGTCGGCAGTGACAAAACTACCGACTCGATCATTCAAACCTTGATGCACTTATCCTTCTATATATTAGCAGAAATCTTTTTTGAATTGTCCCGGATATGCTTGCCAACGATTTCCGACACATCTGAGATGGTCATAAAGGCGGAATAATCTGCCTTTTCAATAATACTCTTGATTGTTGATACTTCAATTCGAGTAATCACACAATACAGAACGGTTTTTTCTCCAGAAATCAACCCTTCTCCTTTGATAAAGGTAACGGTTCTACCTAAAGTCTGATAAATATCCTCTGCAATTTTATCACCCTGATCCGTAATAATCATCACCGCTTTACCTTCTAACATGCCAGTACTGATAAAGTCAACAATACGGGAAACAATAAAATAAGTCATCAGACTATATAAAGCTCGGTCTAAGCCAAAGAGCAATCCTGCTACCATATAAATGATGACATTAAAAACTAATACAATCTGGCCAACTGATAAATTCGTTTTCTTGCTAATTAAAATCGCCACAGCTTCTGTTCCGTCAAGACATCCGCCATTTTGAATAATTAGCCCGACACCAAAACCCAACAAAAGACCACCAAAAATAGTTGCTAATAGTTTATCCTCTGTCACGGTAAATGCCATTTCTCCAAAGAACGAAAGGGAAACAGAAAATATCACCATCGCGATCAGGGTCCGAATGAAAAATGATTTTTCTAATTTTCTACTTCCAATCCATACTAAAGGTAAGTTAAAACAAATGGTTAAAATGCTCAGTGGTAATGGGGTAATGCTACTGACGATGATACTGACACCGACCATTCCTCCGTCCAGTATCTGAACTGGAACTAAAATTTGCTCAATGGCAAATGCCGCAACAATGGCTCCAAAAATCACCAAGATATAGGCAAATATGATACGACGAATTTTTCTATTCCCGTTGCTCATTTTCATTTGATTCTTTTTTATCATAGATATTCCTCCTTCTTTCTATCATAAACCGGAAAAGGATGGTACGGTTTTGCTCCTTTGCAAAATAATACCATCCTTTTTTTCCTGTCATTACCATAACATATGAAGTATAGATTGTCATTATAGCTATGTATTCCTATTTCTATAGATCAAACTCTTTCCTCAAGGCATCATAACGAGCTCGTTCTTTTTCTTTTACCGGTTTTGAAAGATCATGCATACAATGATGAACTACATCCGCATCTTTTAACACTTCATCCATTGAACCATCCACGATTAATTTATCATCATGGTGATAAATAGCAGAGCAAATGATTTCTGTCTCTGAATCATTTGTCAACTGTAATTCCTGTAAAATACTACGCGCAAGTTCTGCTCCTTTATGAGCATGATCCTTATAGGAACCACTTTTGTAAGCATGTAAATCATGCAACATCGCTGCCATAGCTGCAAGCTCTGCATCTTCATTTCGCTTTTCGGCAATCATCGTCGCTGCTAAAGATACCCCATAAAGGTGTACACAGGCACTGATTGCCTTATCTTTATTATCCAAACTAAGAAGTTCACGGTTCACATAATCTCTTAATTCACTTAATCGGCTCATACTAACTCCTTTCATTTTCATCAGACCATCCTTTTTTCTATATAATTTTATTGTAACATAGCTGTTTTTTACTGACAACATATTCGACTATTTGCCCATCTGAAGTTGAAACAGTCTAGCAAAGTCTTTATAACTTTTTTATAAGTTATTTTATATCTCTTGACATAGTATTAAAAACCATATAATATATTTATTATGAATTCAGAAATAAGGAATCCCACAATTTGAGATTCTGCATTTTTCACATGAAGCACAAAAACTATTTAACGAAATAACTGAAACAAGGAGAATAAAAATGTTTGAAACAAAGTATAAGATTGTGGCAGATTCCTCATCAAATTTATGTCCAAATAATGACTCTGCTTTCGCGACTGTACCTCTAAAAATTTTGACATCAGAAAAAGAATATACTGACGATAATTCTTTAGATGTAATGCAAATGGTAAAAGAATTGGCAGAATGTCAGGGAAAAACTTCGACGTCCTGTCCAAATATTTATGACTGGTTAAGCTCCTTTGACAATGCAGAATGTGTTTTCTGCATCACAATTACCAGTGCATTATCTGGTGCATACGAAAGTGCCATGCAGGCAAAGCAAGAATATGAAAAGAAGAACCCTGGAGCAAAAGTCCATGTTTTCGATAGTCTCTCTACTGGTCCTGAGATTGCACTGATTATCGAACGTCTTTCCCAAAATATACAGAAAGAAATGGATTTTGATGAAATTGTAAAAGATATAGAAACATACCAGAAACATATACATTTATTCTTTACGCTTGAATCTGTGCAAAATCTTGCTCGTAATGGTCGTATTCATCCGGCAATGGCGAAAATCGTTGGAGTTTTAAATCTGAGAATTGTTGGTGAGGCCAGTGACGAGGGAACTTTAGCACCGCTTCATAAATGTCGGGGAAGTAAACGCGCTGTACAGAAATTATTTGCGGAAATGAAAACAAAAGGCTATCAGGGTACAAAAGTACGTATCGATCATTGTGATAATGAGACAAGCGCCATCTCTTTAAAGAACTTAATCATGACAGAATATCCAAATGCAGATATCGAGATTAAACCTTGTCGTGGTTTATGCTCCTATTATGCAGAACAAGGAGGCATACTCGTTGGATTTGAAGGATAACAAGAATCTGGAGGGGCATTTCCCCTCCTCTATTTTGACACTATAATGTTTCTATTATTTGATATCCAGCTTTTGAAAGCACCTCTAGTGCTTTTAAAAAATTTTCTGATTTTGTCAAAATATAATCTGTATCAAAAGTCGATATTGCAAAAATGCCAATCTCATTTTCTGCCAATAATGCAGATATTTTAGAAAGAATTCCAATCAAAGAAAAATCTAATGTTCCTTGAATCCGAAACGCCTTCCAACCATCCTCTCTTTCTATCACACAATCAGGGACATTTTCTGTCATACACACCAGTGAATGCTCTTTGTCCGTCTTGCTAAGAAAACAATATTCACTTTCTAAATCAATCTTTGAAAAGTCTTTTACTTTACACACTGAAAAATCATAATTTAATTTTTCTATTTTCATAAATTTTCTCCTCATAAAATAAAATTCCAAAAAAATCCAGAAATAAAAGGCTGTATAAAAAACATAATGGCAACTACAATACCTAACACAACAAACACTTCATAATTAGTTTTATCAGTAATCATTATTTGTGGTGCTTTTTTCGAAATTATACTTGCAATCAAATATCCTAAACACGTTCCAATGATATTTGTAGCTATGTCATTAATGTCCGTTGCTCTGAATGTAAATATTTGTAATAACTCGATTAGAAATGTCATACACGTACCAAAGAGAACAGTTCTCTTCATGGAACGAAACTTCTCAAATAAAAGGGGAAGAAATATGCCAAGTGGAACAAAAAGAAAAATATTTAAAATACTATTTTTCCAATCCGATATCATACCAACAAAGGGAATCAAATGAACAGATAAGTCCAACTGTAAATACTGGATGCAAGGTAGACCAACCAAATGATAAACTGCCGCTAAATACAGTGCAAACACAATATAATATATCGTCTTTTTCCTATTATGAAAAAGCGTTTTACCCATAATCAAGAATACTGGTATAATTACAATTGCCGCCAATGCAACTTCAAAACAGGTTATTAAAATTCTGTACATGGTATATGCCTCCTTGTTTTTCTTTCATAAATCATAGCACACTATCATAACCCATTTCTTACTATCTTTTTACATTTTTCTTACAATTGAATATATAAATATTAGCATTAATATTTATATTGACGTAATAAATAACGATTATTATAAATTCTCCAACTACTATTAAAAAAAGAACCCTTTTTCAACAAATTCAACCCCAGTTTCTTCAAGGTATTCCGCACACTGAATCCCATTCTTTTCATGATCTGAAAACTCACCTATTTTTTTCCCTTCAATTTCTATTCTGAATATCATTTCACCCCTTACTTCGTGGTATTTTACAAGATCAATATCCTGGATATTATATTCTTTTGCAGAAAACATTTTATGGACAATTAGTTTATCCTCTGCAATTGTCAAATAATCTTTTTTACATTTCAAAGAAATAAACAACTCAAGGCACCAACAAATCAAAAGGGTTATATAGGTTGCCAATTCTAATTCTGTATTGAAAAGTAAATCATATGTAATATAACAACCAAATAAAAAAAATATTATCATATAAATTTTCTTTGCCTTTACATCAAACTCTTTCATCATAATCCTCCTTCAATTTTGCTTTCATAATTCTAAAACCATTGGTGTTATCTTTTTAAGGGAAGCGCAAATTTTGCGTTGTTTTCCTTTTTCTTTATAACCATGGATCATGCGGTTGATGTGTCGCCTAGTAACTCCAAGCTTAAGTGCGGCACACTCTTTGCTGCCACCGTTATCAACAAGTTTCCTGATAGTTTCATATTTTTTCTGCTCATCCATTGTAAGTTCCACCTTTCTGGTAAATGATCCCTCCCATCAGTAATTAATGGGAATATAATACCACATCCGGGACATTTTCTCTCGTGGTATATTGGGACATTATCAAAAACGGCTCACAATTGCGGAAACTCAAGAAATTTTTACATTGACGTAATAAATAACGATTGTTATAATATCAGTATAGGAACCGCAAGTATCACTGCGGTTTTCCCGTAACTTTTGTAGACAAAAACGTCCTTCCTTGCTACAGTTCAGGACGTTTTTTGTTGTCTCTAAGTATCTCTTTCACTAATTTTACTGTTTCATATACCAATCTGATACAATCCACAATTAGCTTGAAAATATCATAAAAACTTTTCATAGGTAAGCTTCCTCCTTGTCTATAGACTAGGCGTTGCTTCACCCCCTAATGTGCCCGTATTGCAAAATTTTTAGTTTTACGTTACGGGAATCGCATCAACATCCTGCGACCTATACTGATTACTCTATTTTATCTTACTTTCACACCATTATCAACCATATTTTTACAATTTATTATTTATTTTCCTTTCATAATTAAGAACTATTTGAATAATCTTTACCCCACTATTTTAGATTGTCATCAATCTTATTGACAACAAATAGGATTATTTTGGATTGACAATATGCAAATTTGAACATATAATTATTTTAGTTAGCTTACTTATTATAAGATTACTTATCAAAAAAAAAGGAATAACATATGGAATCAGTACATTATTTATTAATGAAAGCACATACAAGACTAAATCAAACAATCCTTTCTCAAGCATCCGAAATCGGGCTAACCGCAGGTCAACCAAAGATATTGGAATATTTGATGACACACGAAGGCAGCGATCAAAAAACAATTTCTAAATACTGCGAGATACGCCAATCAACTGTGGGAAACATTCTATTGGGAATGGAAAAACATGGATTAATTAAACGAAAGCAAATCGAGGGAAACCGTCGTTCTTTGTATGTATTTTTAACGGACAAAGGCAGACAGGCAGCCACAGATATGGCTTTTATTTTTGATACATGTGAACACGATGCCTTAAAATATCTTACAACGGATGAAATCGAACAACTAAAAATATTACTCAACAAAATTTGCATGAAGTTTGAAACTGACATAAAGGAGTGAAACACTTTGGACTTAAATCATAAAAAATCACTAATGAAACGCTATATTTTTTTGTGTATTGGGTTAATGATTATGGCCTTTGGTGTAGCCTTCTCCATCAAAGCGAATCTCGGTACTTCTCCAATTTCCAGTGTTCCTTATGTGGTGAATCGCATTACACCATTATCTGTCGGAAATGCTACCATTATCATGCACTGTATTTTTATTTTGCTTCAAATTATCATTCTACGTAAAAAATATGAAATCGTACAACTGATGCAGCTTCCTATTGCAATCATTTTTGGTTACTTGACAGATTTTGCTATATTTATATTACAAAATTTTACATATCATACTTATTTTCAACAGTGGCTCTTTTGTTTATTGGGAATTATCCTCGTTGCAGTTGGAGTAAGTTTTGAAGTTACAGCAAATGTAGTCACTTTGGCTGGTGAAGGACTCGTTCTAGCTATTTGCAAAGTATTTCCCATTAAATTTGGCAATATAAAAGTATTATTTGATATATCGCTTGTATGTACTGCCGTATTTCTATCTTTGCTTTTTAACAAAAATATAATTGGTGTCAGAGAAGGAACATTGACTGCCGCCATATTGATTGGAATCATTGCTAAGCGTCTCAATCATCCATTAGAAAAAATAGCGGTCAAAGCATTTGTTTAGACGTTACTACTTCCTTCTTATAAAAGTCTAATTCATCCACTGCTTTTCATCATGATAAATCTAATCTATATAATCGATAGTTTTACTATTAACAACAAGGTGTATCGTTGACTCTTCCCCTATCTTTTTTATCAACCTCCATTGTTCCACCTCATCATCATAATGGTTGTATCCATTTGAAATATACAACTCAATCGTAATATCATTATCTAGCATTATTTTTAAATCCTTCATGGAACTTAATTCTGCAAGCAAAACAGTTCCTCCTACAATTTCGTGCTGATATTTTTTCACGAAAAACCATTCATCATTATTTGTATCTATTTTACCA
This sequence comes from Lachnospiraceae bacterium, assembly GCA_030523275.1. Lineage (GTDB taxonomy): Bacteria > Bacillota > Clostridia > Lachnospirales > Lachnospiraceae > Fimousia. The sequence continues at coordinate 77,152 of JAUNIX010000005.1, read as the reverse complement.
TCCCAGTTTTGATAATCCAATGTTGTCACTAAAATGTCATTTTTTTTACTCACACGGGTCAAACAGCTTGCATGTAATTGATAATCACCAAAATCAAATATCATCATCTCACATGCATTATAAAGTTTTAATAATTTGTTGCCTACAATTTTCTGAATAAAATTGCTTACTTCTGATCTATCCAATTTCATCCTTCTCCTTCTAGCAAATTGATTCTATCCCCTAATATCTTTATCGTTCATATAATCCTTTAACTGTTCCTTGCAAACCCGATTGTCGTCTTCTGTAATCTGGCGAATGACTCTACATGGATTGCCTGCTGCGACCACATGGCTTGGAATATCGTTTGTCACAACGGAGCCAGAACCGATTACAACATCGTCTCCGATTGTCACTCCCGGATTAATGATGACATTTCCGCCTATCCAAACACTATTTCCAATTTTAACCGGTTTTGCATATTCCAAATCCAAATTTCTTACTTCTGCCGAAATTGGGTGACCAGCTGTATAAATGCTAACATGCGGTGCCAAAAAAACATCATCACCAAAAGTAACTGTATTTTCATCCAAAATAGTTAATCCCGTATTGGCATAAAAATGCTTTCCAAAGTAAATTCGATCTCCATGATCACAATAAAATGGCGGGGTAAGCACCATATCATCACTCGCTTTTGCAAAATGCTGTTTCAATTCATTTAGTGCACTGCAATCCCGCCAAAAATCAGACTCATTAAATTTCTTGCAGGCTGCTCGAATCGTTGCCCAAGGATTATCTGGAACTTTATATGGATCATATAATTTTTCAGCATACATACGCTCTTTTTCTGTCATAACTTTTATCTCCCTCTATCAATCATTTAAAACTCTCTTAGTTTCTGAATCATCTTATCTTTTGCAGTTATGTAATCCACTTTTGATACTACATAAACAACGATTCCTAACAGGATTCCAAAGAAAATCACTCCTCCAAATCCACCCTGAATCGCCAAAATAACAATCGGAACTAAACATATCACTATTACAATCGGTAACAATGCTTTCATCTCTCGATTTGTTGTATTTTTTACTTCTTTAAAATATCCAGTAATTAAAAGACCATCTGCATTTTCTTCTATATGACCTTCTAACAAATACATGCTACTACTGCCATAATGATTCCCTTTTGAAAAAAGAATATAAAGCAGGGAAAAATAATCTGTTTCTGGATCATAATTCCCACGAAAATAACCAGCCAAATCTCTTTCTTTTGTTGGCTGGTCCAAACCAAATGGCTCAAATTGATACTTTCCGATTGGTTCCAGTCTTGCTATGAAGTTTTTTATCCACTCTTCTTTTGTCCGATCTACATAAATTTCAATCTTCTCTTTATCCAACTTCCAGTTCCTTTCTTTTTTCATTTTATTTTAAACTGATTATACCATTTTTCGTTTGAATACGAAAGCGTGAACAAGGCAGACTCAAAAAGAGCCTGCCTTGCAAATTTTATTTATAATGTCTGTTCTGTTCTTCCAATAATGTCATCCTGTGTTGCTTTTGATAAAACATTGAAAAATGCAGAATAGCCAGCTACACGAACAATCAAATCTTTATGCTTTTCTGGGTGTTTCTGCGCATCAATCAAGGTATCTCTCGATACAACATTGTATTGTACATGATATCCTTCTAATCGATTAAAGAATGTTCGAATCAGCATTTCCAATTTTTGTTTATTCTCTTCTGTTGACAACATCTGCGGTGTTACTTTCTGATTTAACAATACGCCACCTGTGATTTCATGTGTCGGTAGTTTCGATACAGACTTGAATACTGCCGTCGGACCATTTTTATCCATCGCATGCGCTGGGGAACATCCTTCCGCAAGCGGAGTACGTGCTTTACGTCCATCTGGTGTTGCCATCGTTCCAAATCCCTGTCCGACATTTGCAGAAATACTGGATGTACCAGCGTAACGAATTCCACCAATTGGTCCTCTTCCATAACGAGTGTTTGGATATTTTTTCATTTCATCAATACATGCATCGTAAATATCCACAACCAATCGATCGACATAGTCATCATCATTTCCATATTTTGGTGCATCATGAATCAACATATGCTGAATTTTCTGATTTTCTTCACTGGTAAAATCATTTTCTAAGGCATCCATTAACTGATCGGTAGAAATCTTCTTTTCTTCATATACAAGTTTTTTGATTGCAGCCAAACTATCTGCCATATTCGCAATTCCCACTTGTAAACCAGAAATAAAGTCATAGATTGCACCGCCTTCTTTGATCGTCTTGCCTCGACCAATACAATCCTGTGTTAAAGCAGAGCACAAAACATCCGGAACATCTCTTTCTAATGCCAGATCAATTGCATTTTCTACGATCACACTCATACGGGTTAATTCTTTAACCGTGCACTTTACAGCCGCTTGTAATTCCTCATAAGACTTCATATCTCTGAAATTTCCGCAGCCCTTTACAAAACGTTTGCCAGAAGTCGGATCAATCCCATCATTCATCGTAATTAATAAAATCCTTGGAAAATTTAAGTAACTCATACCTGTGCAGCGATAGCCCCATTTTCCTGGAACTGCTGTTTCAACACAGCCAATTGCTGAATAATCATAAGCATCTTCCTCAGAAACGCCTTTTTCAATAAAAGAAGGAATGATGACTTCATCCGAATTAAATGCCGGCATACCAGTGCCAAGTTTCATAACTTCGATTGCCTCATCCATAAATTCTTTGGATAATCCTTTATGATAACGAACGGTTAAATTCGGCTGTGGCAATCTTGTCTGAGCAACCGATCTTAAAACCAGAAATGATAGTTCATTGACCGCATCTTTCTTATCACGTGTCTGTCCGCCAATGGTAACATTCTGATACATAGGGCTTCCGGCACTACTAAACGTATGTGCCTGACTTCTCACTTTATTGATCGTTAAAGTCTTGATCCATAAGTTTGTCAATAATTCTAAGGCTTCCTCATCCGTAATCGTGCCTTTCTCGATATCATGTTTATAATACGGATAAATATACTGGTCAAAACGTCCATAAGAAAGCGAATGTCCATTGGATTCAATTTGCAAGATTAATTGAATAAACCATGTTGACTGAACCGCCTCCTGAAATGTTTCTGCCGGTTCATATGGTACTTTATCACAAATGCGGCTGATTTCTAATAATTCTTCTTTTCTCTTTCCTGTTTCTTTTGCTGCCAATTCTTTTGCCAAAACAGAGTAACGATGTGCAAACGTTTTTACGGCATCAATCACAATTAGTACCGCTTTATAAAAAGAATATTTATCAATATTTTCTGGCACACATAAATCTAATTTTTCTTTTAATTTACGAGTTCTTTCTTCATACCCTTTTAGTCCAACTTCCAATACTGTTTTATAATCAACCGCCAAATGGGCATCGCCAGAATTTAATTTTCCTTCCATTCCAAAAAATCCAGTTTCCATGAACACACTCACTTCTTCTGGTAACAGCGCATTTCCCTTTGCTCTCAGGTTATTATTTTCCCAAAATGGGGCGATTGCACGCAATGCTTCTTTTGTCTCTTCCGTAATATAAAAGACATCTCCATCACGTTTTTCAAATGAATCTAATTCATCAATCACAAATTCCAAAGTATATTCTGGAAAAATCGGCGCATCTTTATTCGAAGATGCCTGGTTTCCTACGATTAAAGTTTCATCTTCAATATAAATGGACATCTTCTCTAAAATATTTTTTAACATTAACGCACGTTTCATTACCGCAGGTTGATGCTGATTTTGTTGATATGCCTCCGTAGCAAGCAACGCCCTTTCAGCACAAATATATGGCTTTTTATCTAAAACCTTTTCTCTAAATACATTCATTCTTGGTGTCAGATCCCCAAAATGCTCTATATTCTTCATTTTAAATTCTCCTTTCATTTGAAATTTATATAGTTTTGTTTTATACTATTATCCTATCATATTTTTATTTAAAGTCAACAATTATTTCGTTTTATATATTTTTTATTTCATTTGTAAGTTTTGTATTTATTTTTCGAAACTTATGTGTTATGATAAGATTACACAAGGAGAAGAATGATGAAAAAGGGTATCGTATTTAATATTCAAAAGTTTAGTATTCACGATGGGCCTGGTATTCGAACAACTGTCTTTTTGAAAGGATGTCCATTAAAATGTAAGTGGTGTTCTAACCCGGAATCCCAATTAGAGCAGATACAGATTTTATATGCAAAGGATAAATGTGTCCATTGTCAAACCTGTGTACATACATGTCCGCAAAACGCTATTTCTATGATAGGTAACCACATCCACATTAACTTTGACCAATGTGTTGGATGTTTGCAATGCGTAGATCATTGTCTGGCAGACGCACTAGTACACGAAGGAGAATCCAAAACAGTGCAGGAAGTCATCGATGTTTGTCTGCAAGACATTGATTTTTATGAAGAATCTGACGGCGGAGTTACCATTTCCGGTGGTGAAGGTATGGTACAACCTTCCTTTTTAAAAGAACTGGTAACAGAATTAAAAAAACATCACATTCATGTGGCAATCGAAACAACTGGCTATATCAAACCAGAAACATTCCAAGAATTAGCACCATTATTTGATTTATTATTATTTGACGTAAAACATTATGACAGCGACAGACATTATGCTGGAACCGGAGTTCATAACGAACTCATAAAAAATAACTTGAAATGGGCAATCGCACATGGCATTGAAGTTCTTCCTCGTATTCCTGTCATTCCAGGCTTTAATGCCTCATTAGAGGATGCTGACGGCATAGCCAAACTGCTTTTACATGTTCACGCAAATAAGGTACAACTTCTTCCATTCCACCAATTTGGAGAAAAGAAATATGAACAATTAAATAGAAACTATACTTTAAAGCACAAAAAAGCCCTCCATCCAGAGGACTTAAAAGAATATCAGCAGATTTTTCTGGATAAAGGAATTAGTTGCTTTTTCTGAGATTATATTTATTCAATGATTTCAACTTTAACCCCATTTTTTTCTAAAATTATTTTGGCTTCATGAGGAATATTGGAATCTGTGAACACCACATCGATGTCCTGTAACTTAGACTGTATCACAACTCCGAGTTCATGAAACTTACTGGAATCTGTCAGTATGATGGAATGTCTTGCGGAAGCAGCCATGCTTTTCATCGCTTCTGCCCTCATCATATCTCCACAAGTAAATCCTACATTCGGTATAAATCCATCCGTTCCCATAAAAAGTTTATCAACATAAAATTCACTGGCACAGGTTCTTACCAACGGTCCTACCATCACTTCCGACTCTTTTTGATATTCTCCACCCAAAAGTACCACTTTACTAATGCCTCCACCAGATTGCCGAATAAATCTGGCAATAAAAGCCGAATTTGTAATGACAGTCACATCCTGTTTTGTCTTTGCTAAACATTCCACTAACAAGGCACAACTAGAACCGGATTCAATCATGATCGTTTCCCCATCAGATACTAAATTGGCAGCCGCTTTTGCCAGTTTTTGTTTTATATCATAACAGATAGCCAAACGATTCCCGATGTCAGACATATTTTTGATTACTGCATATCCATGTTCTCTTGTTATGATATCCAGAGACTCTAAAGCATCAAGATCCTTTCTTATCGTCACCTGGGAAACTCCAAGTGCTTCTGATAATTCCGTTACTTTTACTTTCTTATAGCGATTTACCATCTCCAAAATCTTTGTCTGTCTATCTGTCATGTTATCTGCTCCCTTCTAATTTGATTGCCATGAAATTTATTATACCATAAATGTACTCTTTTTCCTTGATCAAATCTTTCATTATAAATTGCATATGAAAAAGGAAGAAAAGTCTCTATGTGCTTTACTTCCTTTTTCATGCTATTTATAATTATATTATTACAATTGAATTTCTCTAAAAATTTACTCTATTTTTCAAAGTTTCCAGCTTGCTGCAAGTTCTCTGGACTGTACAAATCGTCGATAAATTCCATCCTGCTGCATCAATTCTTCATGTCTGCCCTGTTGCACAATCCTTCCTTTATCCACAACAAGAATTTGATCAGCATTGCGAACCGTTTTCAATCTATGAGCAATCATAAAAATAGTTTTCTCCTTTGTAAGTGCTTCAATGGCCTGAATCAGTTCCTGCTCATTCTCAGGGTCTACATTGGCCGTTGCCTCATCAAGGATAATCACTGGAGAATCTTTCATGATTGCTCTTGCAATGGAAATCCTCTGCTTTTCTCCTCCGGACAAACTTGCTCCCCCTTCTCCAATAACGGTATCATATCCATCTGGCAATTCCATAATAAAATCATGGCAACAGGCCTTTTTCGCAGCCTCGATCACTTTCTCCATCGATGCTTCTTCCTGCCCAAAACGAATATTATTGGCAATTGTGTCTTGAAACAAATAAACATTTTGAAATACAAAACTGAAATTCTTCATCAGACTATCCATGCTATATTCTTTTACATCCCTGCCTCCAAGCGTTACACTACCTGTATCAACATCCCAAAAACGGGCAATCAAATGACAAAGCGTTGTTTTACCACCACCACTCGGTCCTACAATTGCAGTTGTAGTCTTTTCCGGAATATGCAGAGAAAGATTGTCAATAATTTTCTTCTTATCATAAGAAAAATCGACGGATGTAAAAGATACATCAAAGTGATCAGGGATAATTTTCTGTCCGTCAATATCCATTGCCGGAAGGTCTAATATTTCTTGTGCTTTATCAACACTGACATCCACTGTACGCAGCAGAGCAGAATAATTCCCAGCCTGCTCCAAACTGGAAAATACCATAAAAGAACAGATGATCATGCCAATACAGATAATCAAATCCATATTTCCCTGAAGATACAGATAAATAGAGGTCAGAGTCATCACAACTCCTGTCATCTTAATGATACCATTTTGTATCGTCATATATGGAATGAAGGTCATCTCCAGTTCAATATTTATATCCGTATTTCCATCAATTGCCTGGTTGAGTTTTTTCGACATTTTTCCAGTCAAATTATAGCCTTTGACTTCTGCAATCCCCTGCACGTATTCAATTACTTTTTCCACCAAACTGGTATCTGACTTTATCTTCTTTGGTGAGAGCTGTTGCGATTTTTTTTGCATTCTGCTATTTACAAGAAAGAATAAAATCATGCCAACGAACAGAATAAATCCAATTCTCCAGTCATAGAAGCAGACCATCACAGCAATCAATAAGGTCGTTAAGATTCCCTGTGTCGTAAGCATTACGACTCTTGTCGCTACATCTGCCAAATTTTCCATTGTATTTGTTGTCACTGATGTGATATATCCAAGGCTGTTCTTGTTAAAATATCCCATTGGAAGATAGCGCAAATGCTCTGCAATTTCAATTCGTTTGTTTGCCGCAGTTCCATATCCCGCTTCACATTGCAAAATAGTCGAACGATACTTGACAACGGTTCCGGCTACGATACTAAATACAAGGATTCCAAAACATTGCCATATAAGTGTCGTGGTAATCATTCCATTGATGGCACCCTGTATCATCAGCATAATCGCCGGTATTTTTAACGCTTCCATAAAAGCTAAAATGACGCCATCGACCAGTGAACGATAAAATTTGCTTCTATTGTCACCACAAAAATCAAAAAACTTTCGGAATATTTCAAGCATATATCACACCTTCTTTCTCATTATCTTTTACTCCAATATGTGACTGCCACATTTTCGCATAAAGCATTCCTTGATCTAATAATGTTTTATGAGTTCCTTCTTCGACAACTCTTCCATTGTCAATCACAAAAATCTTATCTGCATCTGCAATCGTTGATAATCGGTGAGCAATTACGATTAAGGTTTTACCACGAACCAGCTTTGCCACAGAAGACTGAATTACAGCTTCATTTTCCGGATCTGTATAGGCTGTAGCCTCATCAAGAATTACAATCGGTGCATCTTTTAGCATCGCACGAGCGATGGCAATTCTCTGACACTCACCGCCGGATAGATGGCCACCGGCATCGCCGACAACGGTATCATACCCATGTTCAAGCTGCATAATAAATTCATGACATCCACTTTTTCGTGCTACATTTTCTACTTCAATATCTGTTGCATCCATTCTTCCCATACGAATATTTTCGCGTATCGTATCGTCAAATAAGTAATTATCCTGTGAAACATAAGCTACCTTGCGGTTATATTCCTCCAAAGACAACTTTCTGATATCTACTCCGCCAATCTGAATACTTCCTGTCTTCGTATCCCATAAGGATGCGATCAATTTGGCAATTGTAGATTTTCCACTTCCCGATGGACCTACAAGTGCATTGACGGTTCCCTGTTCCATACGCATGTTAATTCCGTGCAGAACTTCCTGATCATGATAACCAAAAGTTACATTTTCAAGAGTAACAGAATAATCTTTTGGCTTTTCTATATCCGTTACCGGACGTTCCAATTCCTCCCAGGTCAGAATACCGGTTACCTCACCAAGAATTGTTCTGAGTCTTCCAATATCATCCGAATAAGACATAACCGTAATTAACGGTGTAGTCAATCCCAGAGATAAAATGATACAAAGAATAAAGTCCGACACAGAAAGAGTGGCGTTCATCACAAATAGTCCGCCAATCGGAAGGACAGAGATTGTCGTACACGGAAATAAGACCATTGCAATACTAAAAAAAACATTACAGCGACGCATCCATTCAATGTAGCAGTCAGCACCTTCTTTGGCGGCAACTTTAAATTTTTCATAAGAATTTTGTTCTCTTCCAAAGGCTTTGATGACTTCAATTCCATTAATATATTCCACAGCCGTATCATTCAACACTCTTGTCTTCGTAACTGTATTCCGAAAGCTTTCCTCATAACCAATCATCATACCCATATAGGCAAGCATACCAAGCGGCAGACTGATCAGAGAAACCAATGCCATTCTCCAGTCAATCAAACAGAGATAAATAAATACAACAACAGGTGCCATTAGATTCGAAGTAAACTCTGGTAATATATGTGCTAAGGTAGTTTCAATACTGTCAATTCGCTCTACGATAATATTTTTTAACGAACCTGATGGGGTATCTTTGACCAGACCAAGCGGAACTTTCGCCAGTTGATCACAAACCTGTTTTCTGATATTTCCCAGCACATGGAATGTTGCTTTATGAGAACAGGTAGTAGAAAAGGCATGAAAGACGACTCTTGCTAGCCAACATACAACCATGATAATACCATCATACAAATAGACATTCCATTGCCGATTACCACCAATCAGCTTAGTCACAATATCTCCCATGATCACATACGGAACAATGCTGCATGCAACACCACATGCTGCCAATATAACACTTGCAATATATAGTTTCTTATGTGTACCTGCAAATTGAGCAAGCCAGTCTATGACTGATTTTTCCTTTTTCTTCAAATTTCTTCCTCCTTACTTTAATTAGTTTAGACTAACTTATACATTATATTTAAGAGAAACCCGATTCCAGATTTCTCTTATAAACAATTCTTAAAATTTAACATCTAACAGTTCAGCCCATCCGGCTGAATAAAATCGATGAAACTGTGAAAGATATTCCAATGCCTCATCTTTCGGCATATCATGAACAATGGCCTCAAAAATACCTGAAAATAAACCACTGGCAATGATATGAATCAAATTTTTGTTAAGAGGCTCTACCTTATGTCCCATACTTGCTAAAGTCTCTATATATGTATAGGTAGAATCTACCTCTCTGACTACAAGTTGATGTATAAAATCAGCATATGTCGTTCCCTCTGCACACGTAATCAAAAGTTTAAAAGCATCATAATTCTCATAGATATAATCTAAGATTTTTTCAAGATAAAACCTCGATGTATCTATCATCTGTTCTGTCTGTTCATTGCCTGGTAGTTTTTCAAAGTCATCGACTGTATGGTTGAACAAATCAAGGACATACGCCGCCTGCTCGCCTACCAATGCTCCAAACAAGGCTTCTTTACTGTCATAATATCGGTAAAATGCTCCTGTCGTAACGCCGGCATTCTTGACAATATTGCGCAAAGATGCCTTTAAAAAACCTTTTTTCAAAAATTCCTGTTTTGCCGCATTTAATATCTTGTCTAATGTATTTTCTTTTTCTTGTATCATAATCTCTCCCTTCCGAAAGATAACAGTGTTATCTAATACTGTTATTATACTGTAATTTATTCTTTTAGTCAAGTCTGATACAATTAACATACATCTGGCCGCATCTTCGCGGAGTCTTTCTGGTTGTATAGGAAATTTTAAAAAAATTTCCTATACAACCAGAAAGACTGTCGATCTTACACCGACAGTCTCGTATCAATCTATTTTTTCTGCACCGGACAACATACTTCCGTTATAAATTCTTCCGGATTTTTTGTTTCATGCGGACTGACATGATAAATATCAAACATTGGGCCGCTAAATTGATATCCATTTACATCGACCCATGCTGCAAGAGAAGAATATACATCTCTAAACTGTTCATAAGGCCCCTTAAAAGTAATGCTCGCAACCGTAACTTCTGGTTCCGTTTTGAATTTTACATGTTCAGTGTCTAAATAACAGCCTTTCACCGCCGCCTGCACTTCCACATCAACATCCACTTCTTTGTACTCTTTATCATGCAAAATCGCACTCATAAAACATGGTTCTTGTAAAATCAGATTTAAATGATTTGTCTCTTTAAAGAGAATGTGCCATAATCTTCCTTCTTGTTCATAGCATGGAATTACCTGTCGCACACTAGCTACTTGTCGTTCTGGCAATGTTTTTAATACTACATCATAATTCATGGTATCATCCTTTCTCAGCCTGTCAATCGCTGTTTCCAGAATTCGTAACCGCCGTGCTGTCTCTTCCGAGACCGCCATCAGTTCCGCATACCTGATGCGCAAATACTGTTCCATTTCTTCCTTATTGTCATAACATTTTAGTATTTCTTTGATTACAGTCAACTTAAATCCCATATCCTTCAATGAAATGATACGTGCCATAACAGGAAGCTGTTCCTCGCTATAATATCGATATCCAGTATATTCATCAATTTTTACCGGCTTTAATAGGTCAATCTCGTCGTAATGTCGCAGCATTCGGATACTCACCCTAGATAATTTTGAAAAATATCCTATTTTTAACATTTTATTTCCTCCACAATATTGCGTTTCCTTGAGCTCATATCTATCATAATGCCTGCCACAGTGTGAGAGTCAATGGCTTTTATAGCAAATTTCTTTATAAATTTTTAAACAAGTATACCAGCAATATAATTATATCTTTTTTATCACTTATCTTTTGTAAGTAACCGATCCAATAACAAATTTCTATTATTAATAAACATTTCTGTGATTTGATAACTGTCAGTTTCTTCATACTCACAGAGATGTAAAAGTCCATCATCAAAATTCCATATCTCTGCGTTTGGAAGACCTAATAATATCGGAGAATGTGTCACAATCATAAATTGTGAACCATGTTTCGCACACTCATATATTTGCATCAGCAAGGTTAATTGTCTTTGTGGAGACAACGCAGCCTCCGGTTCATCTAATAAGTAAATACCATTTGGTCTTAACTGCCTTTGTGCTAATGCAAGAAAACTCTCTCCGTGTGATTTTTGATGATAACGTTCAGAAGGATGTGTAATATCTGAATATTCTTCCTCTTTTGTCGCTACATTATAAAAACTTTCTGCCCTAAAAAAGTATCCCCAGTTAGGTTTTCGATAACTTTTAGACACAGTCATCGCCTCATGTAATTCTGAATGGGAATCATAAGTTGAAAAAAGATAGTTTTTTGTACCACCTTCAGGATTAAATCCATATGAAATTGCAATTGCTTCCAACAAGGTAGATTTTCCACTTCCATTTTCGCCCACAAAAAAGGTAACTGGTTTGGTAAATTCTAATTTATTTAGGCTATGGATAGATTCAATCTCCCTTAAATAGCTGTCTTTTTCTATTTTATTCCAATTGATTGATATGCTTTGGATAAATTGAGTGTTCATGTGATTGTCATACCCCTATCTTTTCATCAAACTTCATATTTTTTCAATTCCTTCAGTCTTATTTGAAACATCTTAGCTTCTTTTTCCATATTATCAAATTTATCCATATCCATTTCGTGTACTTGTCTAAGCCCAATCTGTTTGACTGCTTCAATGGCCGCTTCTTTTTGTGTCATTCTTCTTGGAAATACGGTTTGGCAATTTGCTCTGTCTAAATTCTCATAAGATAAAAAACATTGATTAAAGTCCATGACTGGATAAAGACAAACATAGCGATTCGTGCAATTGTCAATTTTAAATCCCCAATTTTCGGGATGTCGATCTGTATTCCCCCATCAAATAATCTAAAATATTCATTCCATAATAATTGACTGGATCTAATTGAGTGCAAACCTCAATCGTATCTAAATCATGATTACAGGCATAAATATCAAATGCCATTTTAGAAACGAGCGAATATTCTTTCGAAGATACCATATCATTTTCCGTCACAATCTCACCATGATACGTATAGGCTCTATACGTTACTTGTGGGATGTCAAAACACTGACAGATTTGACTTGCAAGCAATTCTTTCCTGACAACATCCGGACTTCCATCTTTTAATAATCGAAACCCATGTTCTCCTCGAATCCAAGCTTTAGGAAAACAGCCTCTTGTAGATAAATGTGGAGCTAATTCTTGGGTCGTTACTGTCATCTGTTTTCCCTTGAGTGAAAGTTCTTACAGTAGCTTCATTTAAAGGATTATCATATAAATTTAACTCTTGAAAGGTATTCTTTTCTCCACATTCACGGGCCCAAAATACATCTGTCAAGGAGACACTATGATAGGATAATGAAATCTTTGCACGCTCTTTGTCTGTCACAGCCTGTGCCATCCCAATACTGTTAAGAATATCTTTCGCATATTGGCGGTCCAATGATAAAACACGTGACGCACACCAATGATAAAAATTAACCAAATTATTCATTAAGTCATCAATATCAGAATCTTCCTCCTCTAAATACAAGTTATATGGCATAAAATTATCATTCAAAATCTGTGCTCTACCAGTGGTGGAAATCGTCGCAACAACTTTCTCCATATGCATGATCTCATATGTAATTGATTTCTTTTTTTCAAAGTATTTTTAATGATTCCCATACATATCTCCTTCATTCTTTATCAAAAATGCTCCGCAAAAATCATATCTCAAATTCCATATATTCTTATAATATCATCTTTTTATCAGACTTTGTTGAATTACTCCTTACAAATATTCACTTTTTTCATTCATCGGGAATCCAATTACTAATGTATTTCAAAGAAGCAGAACAATATAATAATAATTAAGATTTTATACAACTTCTTGTTAATGTTAAACCGCCCACAGTATGTGTGAGTTAAAGCTGAATCATCGTTTCAATACAACTCTTGTTAATGTTAAACCATCGTAAAATGGTACATTTTACTCTTTCTCACTTCACAAAACTGTTGATTTTATCACATTTTCTGTATTTTTTACCAACCGTAACGCTATTTTTGATACTTTCTAAAAAAGTCCCTAATTTATCAGCTTTATCAACGATTTTTGAATTACCGCCTGGTAATATTTTTACGTTAACAACATCATAACATGATACCAGTTGCGGCACAAACTTTTCCTGTTGTCTTTTGATACCAGACTTTCCTATCACAAAATGTCAATTCATAAATAATTATATATAAAAATATCTAAATAACTATCCCATGTATATGATCAACCTCATGCTGTATAATCTGGGCTGTCCATCCAGAAAATTCCTGTTTCTTTTTTTTAAAATTTTGATCCTGATATTCCACTTCGATCTTTTGATATCTGGTTGTTTTGCGCTTTCCAGTTAAAGACAAGCATCCTTCTTCTGCCTCATACAGACTATCTTTCTTTACAATCTTTGGATTCACCATGACCATATTGACAAATCCCATATTGACAGCAATGATAGCCTTCTTGTACCCAATCATATTTGCCGCCATTCCAACACAGGCTGATGAATGATATTGTAGTGTATCCAGTAAATCCTCGATAATAAATGCATCCTTTGTTGTAGCTGGTTCTGATTTCTGAGATAGAAATAATACATCTTTTACAATTGGCTTAACCATATATATTATCCTCCTGTTCTTCCATGACTTTTAAGACGAGTCGCTCAAATGATTCCAAAAATCTCTGATTATCTTCTTTCGTCCGTTTTGATGGACCTTTTATATGATGTTTTCCTTTTGACATTCTGACTTTTTTCGCCATATGCCGTTCCATGAGCATCCGATCAATATTTTGATTCGTGTACCATTTTCCATTTTGGTGAATACCAAATGCTCCTTTACCGAGAATCATCGCTGCCACACCATAATCCTGCGTCACAACAATATCTCCCTTTTTACAAATATTTAATAAAGCAAAATCAACGGCATCCGCACCAGCTCCAATTATCTTGACTTCACTATAATCCGAATATAAAATATGATTGGTATCGCATAAAAGAATAACTGGAATATGATTTTTTCTCGCAACTGTTTCCACAATTCCCACTACTGGACAGGCATCCGCATCAACAAGTATTTTCATTTTCAATCTCCATCTAAATTTGTCTTAATTTACTGAGCATATTTCTTATCACAAATCTACCTTGCAAAAAGAAGATAACATTAACAAAAACAAAGGCTACAAAACATTCTATTAATATATCCATACCAGACACATCACAAATAAATTCAAATCCTGGTGTAATAATGAATATAAAAATCAAGAATATGTAATAGATCAATCCTTTTGTATGTTTCGCCTTTCCTTCAAGATATAAACCACATTCATCTTCTTTTAAAAAATCTTCTCCCTCTCCCAACAATTCCACTTTCTCTTCCAAGCTGCGAATCCACTCTTCTTTGCTCTTATCAATTCTGATTTTCTTCATATTCTGCTCCCTTCGAATGCTTTTGCAGAAATTTTTCTCTCTGTTGATTGATCATTTTCACGATAAGCTCCACATCAGAAAGGTCTTCAAAACTCATCTCATGCAAATCTCCAAATTCTCCATATGTGAGTATTTTATATCCCGGTTCATGCTTTGCAAACACAATGATTTTCCTATCTTTCTGTGGAAATAAACCATCTTTTATAGAAATAATGCTGGCATGATGAAAATCGTCATAAAATAGCTGATAAAATTCTCTTCCTTTGATACACTTAATCACTTGTCTGTCCGTCACAAAGTAAAAGGTCATTTTCCCCTTACTTTGCGCTGTCCTCTGCCAGATGATTTCTTCCTGATTTTTCTCTATTTCTTCCATAATTCTCACTGGATCTGCTTTTATCCGCATTTTTTTATTATATCTTCTTCTCATTCGCAATTTCTGTGCCAACCAAACAACCATATTTAATATAATTAGAAAAACAGCAATCACTTTTAAAACAGGAGAATAAAAAAGATAATCCTTCCAAGTTTCTTCCATTAATAATTTTTTTGTACCATCTGCTTTAATCATATATAACTTCGTGCGAAAACCGTCTGAAACAAAGGTATTTCCATTTTCATCATATATGAGTACTTGACTCAATCGATTTAGAACATACACCTGATCATCCATAAAAGACACATAGTCTGCACCAGTACAAACAGTTCCTTCTGTTCGAATGGCATCAAAAGAACCTTGATTGTTTCTTATCGAAAATACCATAAAAAAATACTGGCATATCAAAAAAAGGATTAATATGAATATTATGATTTTATGAATATTGCGTTTCTTCTCATTCCAATACATAATATTAATCCTCCCTCTGTATGTCAGTATCGCATCCTCGCGAAGCGTTTTTTGTTTCCATGAAACAAAAAATCTCTGAATAATTATACTTATTTTATCATAACCTTTTAAGGGAAACAATTCTATTTTATTTCTTAGGCACCGACTGCCTGCTGATATTCTTTTAATTTCATTTTCGCCTGTGGAGTCAGATATTGAGGCACTTGAATCTCGACAATAGCATACTGATCTCCTTTTACTCCTGGTTGATTCATAAGTGGCATACCTTTTCCTCGTAAACGAATTTTAGTTCCTGACTGTGTACCCTCCTTAATTTTACAACTTACCTTGCCATAAATGGTCTGCACAATGGCTTCTCCACCTAATACAGCGGTTGTATATGGAATCCGTACGGTCGTATAAATATCATTTCCTTTTCTTTCAAAGCCCAATTTTTCCTCCACGTTTACTTGTAGTAATAAATCTCCGGCTTCCCCACCATATGGAGATGGCTCACCTTTTCCCTTTAATCGTATCTTCTTTCCCGTATCAATGCCAGCCGGTATTTTGACTTTTAGAGAAGTTTCCTGTCCGTATTCATCCTGAAAACGAATCATTCGCTCATTTCCATACACTGCATCTTCAAATGGAATCGATATTTTAGCTGTTACATCCTGACCTTTGCGATCATAGCTTTGATAACCTGTTTCTGAACCAAAACCATGACCAAAGAAATCATGAAAAATATCTCCCATGTTATCACCATGAAAATGATATTCTTGATAAGTTCCACCATTTCCAAAGCCAAAATCACCAAATCCTCCACGATAAGTATTTTTTCCTCGGTTTCTAGCACCCATACTTTCGTCAAAGGCTGCAAAACCATATTGATCGTAGAGTTTTCTCTTTTCTTTATCACTTAAAACATCATATGCTTCTGAAACTTCTTTAAAGTTTTGTTCCGCCTGTTTATCCCCCGAGTTGGTATCGGGATGATATTTCTTTGCTAACTTTCGATATGCCTGTTTGATTTTCTTTTCATCGGCATTTTTTGACACACCAAGTACATCATAATAATCTCTTTTCATCTGTACGCTCACCTCTTTTCCACGTTTTTATATCATATGTTAAAACAGGAATGCTCAAATGAGCATCCCTGTTTATTACATACCTTCCATTAACCTTCAATCGTAATGAATCGTTTTTCCTCTACTTGAGGCTTTGCTTCTTTCTTTGGTACGGTTACTTTCAAAATACCATCTTCGAATTTTGCTTTAATGTCTTCCTGAGTAACTTCTTCTCCTACATAGAAGCTTCTGCTGCAATTTCCATAATATCTTTCGCGGCGGATATATTTTCCATTCTCATCCTTTTCATCCTTATTGCTAGAAGTCTGAGCACTGATTGTCATATATCCATCTTTTAATTCTGCTTTGATATCTTCTTTCTTATATCCAGGAAGATCGATATCCAGTTCATAGCTATCGGCAGTTTCCTTTATATCTGTCTTCATCATACAATTTACTGAATTAGTATAACGTGCTACCGGACGTGCAAAATCATCAAAAAAGTCATCAATTAAGTTTTCTCCAAAAATACTAGGCATTAACATATGTCATCTCTCCTTTTCCTGAAAATATAATACTTCATTTCGTTAAAACTCAGGATTGGCTGGAAAAATGAAATCCAATTCTTTTTCCTCTTTCCTTTGTTCTATCTGTAATATAACACTTATTTTGGCACTCGTCAATAGGGAGTGCTAATAAAATTTGTGAAAATTCTGTGAACATTATATTTATACCTAATTTTTATCTTTTTCATTCATTTGCGGATTGATTTACAATTTTAAAATAAGACTTCGATGTTAATAAGTACATACAAGTATAAGCACCTGCAAATATCAAATAGCTAATACACATAATTTTTATAAATAACGGTTTATTATCAAATATAGCCAGTTTTAATAATAAATACGAGATGTTGGATGTAAAAATAAGATGAATCCCGGCCACGATCAATGGTAACAAAAATACAGTCAAAATTTGAGAATAAATACTTTTTTTAATTTCTTTTGTTGTCATACCTATATTACGCATAATGAGGAATCTCTTCTGATCTTCATAACCTTCCGATATCTGCTTGTAATACATGATCAGCGCTGTCACGACAATGAACAAAATATCCACCATGGATGCAAGAAATAATAACCCACCAGCCAAAGAATAATATTTTTCTCCTTTTGCATCCTGTGAATAACAAGATACTTTCGTATTACCTGTCGCATTTGATACTTTTTCCATTTTTTTTGCAATTTGATGATAAAGTTTTTGTAAGGAGGTATCCTTTTTTTGCATATTGATACCGTATTCCCATTGATAATTCATATAATTCTTTTTGGAACAGATAGCAGAACCCTCTGCCTTTCCTATAAAAGAATATAAATCAGGAACGATCACAAACATCGTTTCGCAATCATGCGCATCCAAAAAACCGTCATCATACAACCTTGCATATGTGATTGTAGGAACCTCTTTGACTGATTTCTTTACTTTCGCTGTTTCCCCATTGTATCGCACAATCACGTCTTTTGCATACTCTATCGTTTCCGATGCTACCAAAACTTCATTTTTATCAAGTGTAAACGAAGTTTTACATAATCGATTGTAATCCTCTAACGACATGACACGCAGCCAGACAATCTTTTGATTTCCTTCTTCCCATCCCGGATAAAGTCCAGATCCTGGATGAAACCATGTATGACGCATATCAGAACGTAAATCAAGGCGATCATTTGTCATCATTGCTAACATGTTGGCTGAATAGTCTTCTATAGAGTTTGCATCTGCATTTTGCATGCTATTTTCTATCTCTGATCGGTAATACTCTGTATATTCCTTTAAAGAATTTTTATCTTTCATATTTTTTATTGGAATCTCAACCGTAACTCCAATATCAAACGGATAATGCTCTTTAATAATATCCATGGAAGCCGTATAAAAGGATACCGAAAATGAAAGTGTTACGAGAATGACAGTCACCAAAACACATATGGTTGCCAAACTTGCTCCGTTGCGCTTCATTCGATACGACATTGATGATACCGTGACAAAATGGGAGGTCTTATAATAATATTTCTTATTATTTTGCAATCGCTTGCATAGATAAACCGAAGCACAGATAAATAATAAAAACGTTCCAATTGTAATCAACACTCCTGCTGCAAAACACTTTTGAAATGCAAAAGGCTCCTCCATATACTCTATACTTGCGGCAACACAATAAGCCGTCAAAAGGAAAACCAAACTGCCTGCTGCAAGAAGCAACCGCCCTTTTGGAGGACGCTCTCCGACAGAATCACTATGTAGCAATTCAATCGGATTATTATTTTGAATCTGACGCAGCATATTGAGCAGAATCAAGAAAAAGATGCACGCAAATACCAACATGGAAATTAACACCGACTTCCATTCTATATAGATGTGATAGTTTACTGCCTGATTCATGATATTCACTAAGCCAAGTTCAGCAATCTTGGAAAGTAAAATTCCCAGCAAAATACCACCAATCACAACGATTCCATAAGTAATCAATGTCTCCCAAAATAATAGAAGAAATATATTCTTTTTATTCATCCCAAGAATATTATATAACCCAAGCTCCTTTTTCCGTTTTTTGACAAGCGATGAATTCGTATAAAAAAGAAAGGGAATTGAAAAGATTGCAACGACCCTCATACCACATTGAAATATATATGGTAAAAATGCTCTACCGGGAAGAGTTCGGACAACTTTTGACTCCACCAAAAAACTAAAAATGTAAAATACGGTTACCATTGCAATTGCTGCTATAAAGTATGGATAGTATAACTGCTTATTCTTTCGGATTCCTGTCCATGCAAGTTTTGTATAAAACCATCGTTTCATCGACTCTCACCTCCTGTCTGAAGTATGGTAAGTGTATCGGATATCTTCTGATATAACTTCTCATCGCTGTCTGCACCACGGTAAATTTGATGGAATACTTCGCCGTCCTTAATAAACAAAACGCGGTTCGCTCTGCTTGCTGCAGCAACGGAATGGGTTACCATTAAGATCGTCTGACCTGACTGATTAACCGTTGCAAACAGTCGTAATAATTCATCCGATGAACGAGAATCCAATGCCCCAGTCGGTTCATCCGCCAAAATCAGCTTTGGATTGGTAATCAACGCCCTTGCAACAGCAGCTCTTTGCTTTTGTCCCCCTGATACTTCATATGGATATTTGGAAAGCAGTTCGGTAATGCCAAGCATTTGGGCAATCGGCCAAAGTCGCTCATTCATTTCCTCATAAGGGGTATTTGCCAGTACAAGCGGAAGATAAATATTATCTTCCAGAGAAAAAGTATCTAAAAGATTAAAATCCTGAAAAACAAACCCTAAATTATCTCTGCGAAATTCAGCAATCTGATTTTCTGAAATTTTTGTAATATCCTTTCCTTTTAATAATACAGAACCACTGGTAGGTTTATCTAGGGCAGCTAAAATATTAAGCAATGTCGTCTTTCCTGATCCAGATTCACCCATAATTGCTACATACTCCCCCTGTTCAACCGAGAAATTTACATTCCGCAACGCTGTGACCTGATTGGCTCCAAATCGTGTTGTATATACTTTCTTTAATCCACTTACTTCTAATATGTTCATATTGATGCCTCCTTCTATCTTTTATGACATCATCATAACAAAAAGAGAGAAATGCATTCCATTGATTCGACTTACATTTCCCTCCGACTTCTTACATTTTTGTTAGATTTTCATTTCGCTTAAAATTCACTCACACGGCGGTATTGACTGAGATTAATTTTTATTGTTGTTCCGATTTCCACCTCTGAGGTTACCGATATTTCATGTCCCAAACGATTACAAATCTCTTTACAAAGATATAGCCCCAAGCCACTTGCCCGCTTATCGATACGACCATTGCCCCCAGTATATCCCTTTTCAAAGATTCGCGGGATATCCTCTGGCGCAATGCCGATTCCTGTATCACTGATACAAAGTGTGCTTGGTTTTTCAAATGATATCGTTATTGACCCTTCATTAGTATATTTTAATGCATTTGAGAGAACCTGTTCTATTACAAACGACAACCATTTTTCGTCAGATATCACCGTTTCATCAGACGGAACATATACCAAATTTAGATTCTTCATAATAAAATCTCCACGAAGTTTCCGTATATTCTCCTTTATTACTTTATCTAAATGGACGGTCCGAAAAGTGTAATCGGTTACATCCGCCCCCATCCTTAAATACGTCAACACCATTTCCACATACTGCTCAATACGGAGAAGATCTGATTTTAATCTCTGGGATAAAGGGGAATCTTCTGTTCCAAGATGTAACCGCATTGATGTAATTGGGGTTTTAATCTGATGCACCCATACCGTAAAATAATCCATCATTTCCTGATAGGAATTCGTCATTTTATCTTCCATTAACTGCATTTCCTGACACAAATTTACGATGATTCGCTGATAATCTTCTTCCTCTATTTTAGCATTTTCCTCTAATAGCTCCTGCATCACATTACCGTGTAAATCTTGCATTATCACACGTTTTTTATGTTTTTCATATGCATGTAATATGGAATAGCCCCCAAAAATACATCCGATCAACATACAGATCACAGCCGGATATAGAATTGCTTCAATCGGCAAATGATACAAATAGAAAATAAGTGCAAAGACACAAACAAATAATAATTCCATTCCAATTATATTGAAATGCTCTCGTAGGTATCGCATCACAAATTTCATAGGATTTCCCCCTTTATATTACAAAATAGACATCTTCCTTTAATCGATATAATAACCCACACCAAATTTCGTTTTGATAAAATCAGTTAAATGATTTGCTTCTAACTTTTTTCGGAGACGATTGATATTAACGGTCAACGTATTATCGTCAATGTAACAATCCGATTCCCACAAAGCATCCATCAAACGTTCTCTGCTCACAATTTGTCCTTTATTTTCTAATAATAAGGATAAAATTCGATTCTCATTTTTTGTAAGCTCGATGGATTTGTCATGATAGGTTATTTTACTATTTTCTATATTAAGAAAAGCACCTCGATGTTCTAATATCGTCATATTGCCAGCAAAATCATAAGTACGACGTAACAATGCCTGAATTTTTGCAATCAAAACATCCAAATCAAATGGTTTTGCCACGAAATCATCGCCGCCCATATTCATCGCCATTACCATATTCATGTTATCAGAGGCGGAAGATAAAAAAATGATTGGAACATTTGATATTTTTCGAATTTCTGTACACCAATAATAGCCATCAAACGCAGGCAAACCAATGTCCATAATGACTAAATGTGGCTGTATTTTAGAAAATTCCGAAAGAATATTTCGAAAATTTGTCACACCAAAAATTTGCAATTCCCATTTTTGTCCTCTATTTTTTACAGCGTCCAATATTCCATTGTCATCTTCTATCATAAAAATGCGATACATCTTGCACCTCCCACTTCTCATATGGCTATTTTATCATACTTTATGTTTGCATGCGAATCATTTTATGTGATATGATGATACCGCTACTATTTTAGATAAACTGAAACACACCAGTGTTTTCAATAATATGCAAATAAATATAAGGAGACTACACTATGCCAGTATTTGATTTTAGTAACACATCAGACAATAAAAAAACTTCCGAATGTACTTATACTATTTTTCAATCAAATGAGACGACTGCCTCTCCTGAGAAACCAATTTTACTTTTGGATAATCAGAAACGCGCATGGAAACATCATTCCAATGGCGTTTTTACAAATCCTAGCAAACAGACAACGTTTGAATTTAACGAAGAGGATGGAACGGTCAGTGCTGATATTTTACAAATAGATGCCCGTTTTGTCAGTCTACTTCGATGGCTTGGAGACAGTCATATTAATGTACGACTATCTGGTAAAAATCGTGAAGATGGTTATGCTGTTTATGAAATCCGCGAAATTGCATTTGGAGGTGGAACAAAATTATCTGCCGAAGATGGTTTTCTTCAATTTATGATTGATCGTCTTTTGGCAAGTAACGCACCAACCGAAAAATTAGAAGATGAGGATGAAGAAGAAATCGGCGATAGCATGAAACTTACCAGTTTACAAAGTATTACTGATTTCATGACTTGTGCTGGAAGAACTTTACCCGATAATATCCGCCTTTGGGCAAGAAGAAATCTTGCAGTTGCACGTTCTCATGAGGTAACTGCCGAAGAAAGACGCCATGCACAACGTGCACTATCTATTATGATGAATATTCAGTGGAAAAATAATTATTTTGAATCCATCGATCCAGTCGAGGCACGAAAAATTTTAGATGAAGAACTTTATGGACTAGAGCGCGTTAAACAAAGAATTATGGAAACAATCATCCAGATTAACCGTACTCATACACTTCCTGCCTATGGAATTTTGCTGATTGGACCCGCTGGAACAGGAAAATCACAGATTGCCTATGCAATTGCCCGTATTTTAAAACTCCCTTGGACGACATTAGATATGAGTTCGATCAATGACCCGGAGCAGTTAACCGGAAGTTCCCGTATTTACTCCAATGCAAAACCGGGGATTATCATGGAAGCATTTTCACAGGCTGGTGAATCCAATCTTGTCTTTATTATCAATGAGCTTGATAAAGCTGCCTCTGGAAAAGGAAATGGAAATCCTGCAGATGTCCTTTTGACACTCCTTGATAACCTTGGCTTTACTGACAACTATATCGAATGTATGGTTCCAACTGTAGGGGTATATCCAATTGCTACCGCAAACGACAAAGATCAGATCAGTGCACCTTTGATGTCACGTTTTGCTGTTATCGATATTCCAGACTACACACCAGAAGAAAAGAAGGTTATCTTTTCACAGTACGCTTTGCCAAAGGTTTTAAAGCGAATGGGCTTACAAGAAAACGAATGTGTTGTACCAAATGATGCTCTGGATGCTGTTGTCGAAAAATACAAACATACCAGCGGTATCCGTGATTTAGAACAGGCAGCCGAACATATGGCAGCCAATGCACTTTATCAAATTGAAGTAAACCATATCTCTCAGGTTACTTTTGATGCTGATATGGTACGAAACTTACTTTCCTAAAGCAAAACAGCGGTTTGAGATTTTACTTCTCAAACCGCTGTTATTTTATTTGACTTACGAAAAACCAAGAATATGATTTAATATTTTACGATTCTGTTTTCTCCTCTGTCATTGATTCTATAATCGCATCTGCCAAAGCATCCAGTTCGTGTGCTTTTTCTGCTTTTAACGTTGATGCAAGAGATAATCTTTCATTCAATAATGTCATATTTTTCAATTCATCCTGAATGAACTTCTCCATCAAATCACCGGACTTACAAGCCCATGAACCATTTTCAATAATCGCAAATGTACGATTTTGCAGATTTAATGCTTTCATATCCATCAGATAATTATGCATCACCGGATAAATACCCAGATTGTAAGTCACACTTGCTAAAACAACATGACTCAGACGGAATGTTTCCGAAATTAACTGTGATACATGAGTACTAGATACATCATACATCACCACATTTGTTATGCCTTTTTCGCAGAGTTTTGCTGCCAATGCAGTCGCTGCTGCCTCTGTATTACCATACATGGAAGCATATGCAATCATAACACCTTTTTCTTCTGGTTCATAGCGACTCCATAAATCATATTTTTCCAAGAAATATCCAAGGTCAGAACGCCAAACAGGTCCATGCAGAGGACAAATGAATTTAATATCATTGACAATACCTGCTGCTTTCTTTAATAAAAGCTGTACGTGTGGACCATATTTTCCAACGATGTTGGTATAATAACGTCTGGCATCGTCAATCCAGTCTCTGTCAAAATTCACTTCATCGTTAAATAATTTTCCATCTAAAGCTCCAAAGGAACCAAAAGCATCCGCTGCAAATAAAACTCCATTGGTTACATCAAAGGTTACCATTGCTTCTGGCCAATGAACCATTGGTGCAGCAATAAACGTAACTGTATGACTACCAAAACATCTGGTATCGCCTTCTTTGACAGTATCTAATGTATGACCGTCAATATGGAACCCAAACTGACGCATTAACAAAAATGCCTTTTCTGTACTGATGATCGTAACATCTGGATAACGAAGCAAAATTTCTTCTATTGATGCCCCATGATCTGGTTCCATATGATTAATCACCATATAATCCAATGTTCTGCCATCCAGAACATGTTCTAAATTTTCTAAAAACTGACGACATGCAGACCAATCTACTGTATCAAATAACACTGTTTTTTCATCAGTCAGTACATATGCATTATAAGAAACACCTCTTGGAATCGGATGAATATTTTCAAATAAAGCCAATCGCCGATCATTTGCGCCAATCCAATATAAATCTTTCGTTACACTTCTAACACTATACATAACAATCCTCCTAACTATTCTTCAATAAACTGGTCTTTGCCTTCGCCGCATTCTGGACATACCCATTCTTCTGGTAGTTTTTCAAATAACGTACCTGGCATAACATCATTATCTTCATCTCCAATTTCCGGATTATATTCATAACCACAACCACTACAAATGTAGTTCTTGCCAATTGGAGCTGGTTTTGGAGGTGTTGGTCGTTTCATTTTAATCATTGGCTGTGGTGCTGGCTGTTTTGGTTCACCGTTATCCAATGCCTCTGATAAAATTGGAAGAATCTCCATAATATCTCCCACAATACCATAATCACAATTTTTGAAAATAGGTGCATTTGCATTCTTATTAATCGCTACGATTGTCGATGCATCTTTAATTCCTTTCAAATGCTGAATTGCCCCAGAGATTCCACAGGCAATATACAGATTTCCTGTAAATTTCTGTCCAGACATACCTACATAACGATCCATTGGAACATATTTTAATGTTTCTGCAACCGGACGGGAAGAACCAATCGCTGCACCTGCAGCTTTTGCCAATGTTTCAATCAACTTCATATTTTCCTGCTCGCCGATTCCTTTTCCAACGCTGACAACTCTTTCTGCCTGTGAAATTGGTGTATCAATTTCAATTCCAACTGTAAAATCATAGCCATCTTTTTCAAGCTGTTCTTTTAATTTTTCTACTCGTTCTTCCGCACTTCCACCTTTCAATATCATGTTCTTACGAACTCCGGTCACAGCCGCCTTTTGTGGACGAGCTCCTCTTGCTGGTGCTGGCGCTGACTTAGGCAGTTTTCCGATTAAATGAGAAGCGATAACGACTCTTTGAATTTCATTTGTTCCTTCATAAATCGTTGTAATCTTCGCATCTCGATATGCTCTTTCTACTTCCATACCTTTCAAATAGCCACTGCCACCAAAAATCTGAAGTGCATCATTCGTAACTTCTAATGCAATATCAGAAGCATACTGTTTTGCCATCGCTGCTTCCATTGCATATGGTTCATGATATTCTTTTAATTCTGCTGCACTGTAAACCAACATTCTGGCTGCACGTAATTTTGTCGCCATATCTGCAAGTTTAAACGATATGATCTGCTGGCGACAGATTGGTTTGCCAAACTGTTCTCTTTCTTTTGAATACTCTAATGCATTTTCAAACGCACCTTGCGCAATTCCTAATGCCTGAGAAGCAATTCCAATACGTCCTCCATCTAAGGTTGCCATCGCAATCTTAAATCCTTCTCCTTCTTTTCCAAGAAGGTTTTCTTTTGGAACTTTTACATCATTAAAAATCAATTCCGCAGTAGAAGAAGAACGGATTCCCATTTTATCGTAATGATCTCCAAATTCAAATCCTTCCCATCCTTTTTCTACAATAAATGCAGAAATTCCTCTCGTTCCTATATCCGGTGTTGTAACCGCAAACACAACATATGTATCTGCTTTTGGTGCATTTGTTATAAAAATTTTTCCCCCATTTAACAAATAATAATCGCCCTTTAAAACGGCCGTTGTTTCGGTTCCACCTGCATCCGATCCTGCATTCGGTTCTGTCAGACCAAATGCACCAATTTTTTCTCCTTTTGCAAGAGGAACAAAATATTTCCGTTTTTGTTCCTCTGTTCCATACTGAAAAATTGGCCAACTTCCCAAAGATACATGTGCCGAAAGAATAACCCCTGTTCCTCCATCCACTCTGGAAAGCTCTTCTACGGCAATCGCGTAACTAATAACATCAAGTCCCGCTCCACCGTATTCTTTTGGATATGGAATTCCCATAATTCCCATTTCAGCCATCTTTTTCACGGCATCATCTGGAAATTCATTCTTCTGATCCATCATGAATGCATAAGGTTTCACTTCTTCCTCGGCAAATTTCCTGATTTTTTGTCTGAAATCCTCATGTGTCTGTGTCGTCTTAAAATACATCGCGCTACCCCCTTTGGATATAATATTTTTACCTTCGTCCTATTTATCCTTATATCATCATTCACTGATGTAAAGATCCATTATAAACCACGCAAAACTATCATTATTCTTTTTTTATTAAAGTATATTTTCGAACTAATTACTATTATTATAATTAATTTTCTGACTTTTTTCAATCATTCCTTTCTGTTTTTTGATATATTGTTTCACATTATATTTATATACATAAATTGAATCGAACAAGATTTAAAAGTTCCATCGGTTCGAATGAGACGTGAAAAAAGAGACTATCTCCTGTTTTGCCTTTCTTAAGTACAAAACAAACTATAGTCTCTGATTATTAAAAAAATATTTGTGCTATGTTAACCTTTGTAAAGACATTGTTATGCATTATTTATTGTCTGAAAGTGATTTGACCAGTTTCAGCATCCATGCTATCTACAATTGCAAGTGATTCCAGACGATAGCCCAAATTTCTGATTACACGTCCACCTGATTGGAAGCCCTTTTCAATTGCAATCCCAATCCCTTCTACCGTAGCACCTGCCTGTGCAATAATAGAAATCAATCCTTGCAAGGCACAACCATTTGCCAGAAAATCATCAATAATCAAGACGTGATCATCAGGACCTAAAAACTTTTTAGAAACAATCACCTGATTTTTACATTTATGCGTAAAAGATTCTACTTCCGCGATGTACATATCCCCTTCGATATTGATGCTTTTTGATTTCTTAGCAAAAACAACCGGAGCCTTAAAATAATCCGAAGCAACACAGGCAATTCCAATCCCAGATGCCTCAATCGTCAATATTTTATTAATATTGGCATCAGCAAAACGCTTTTTCCATTCTTCACCCATCTGTTTAAATAATTCAATATCCATCTGGTGATTTAAAAAACTGTCAACTTTGAG
This sequence comes from Lachnospiraceae bacterium, assembly GCA_030523275.1. Taxonomy (GTDB): domain Bacteria; phylum Bacillota; class Clostridia; order Lachnospirales; family Lachnospiraceae; genus Fimousia. The sequence continues at coordinate 49,059 of JAUNIX010000005.1, read as the reverse complement.
AACGTTTCCTTCCTTTACAATTCCATCCTTTTGTATCCGTTCTTCTAAAAAGTTCATAACTATTCTCCTCTCATCGTCTATTCTTATGTACTAAAACCCGAACGCTTAATTCTTCGACGTTTTATCATATTTTATTATACCTAGCACATAATTTCAACAATTCTAATCATCTAACAGATGAATTTTCGGAAAATATTCTAATTTCGCTTTCCCCAGAATGGCATCTCTTTTCACATACGTATGAATCCAAAATCGAGCATCAATGGACTCATTTCGATTATCTCCTAACATAAAATAACTATCTTTTGGTATCGAATAAGGTCCAAAACTACCCGTCATCTCTTCTTTTATATAATCTTCTTCTAATGGTTTTTTGCTGTTATTAATATATACTTTTCCATCAACAATATTTACCTTATCTCCGGGAAGCCCAATGACTCGTTTAATATACAATTTCTTTGGATTATCTGGAAATTTAAATACCACAATATCCCCTCGCTTTGGATCATCAAACCAATACGAGGTCCTAAGGGCAATCAGACGATCACCCGTCATGACTGTATTTTCCATCGAACCACTCGGAATTTTACAATTAACAATCAAAACATTGCTGACAAATAGAGCAAGAATAATTGCAATTATCATACACTTTAACCAGCTAATGATTTCTTTCTTTTTCATTTTTATTCCTCCACATGTATATTTCGTTCTCTTATAATGTGATTGGCTACATAAACACCACTGGCTGACGCATGTGATAACGAATGGGTAACTCCACTTCCATCTCCAATTATATATAAGCCTTTGTATTTTGTTTCCAGATTCTCACTGAGTTCAACTTCCATATTATAAAATTTTACTTCCACACCATAAATCAAAGTGTCATCATTTGCCACACCTGGAGCAATCTTATCTAGCGCATAAATCATTTCGATAATGCCATCTAAAATTCTCTTAGGAAGTACTAAACTCAAATCTCCCGGAGTCGCTGCCAAAGTCGGTCGCACACTACCTTCTTCAATTCGCTTATGTGTACTCCTTCTTCCACGCTCCAAGTCACCAAAACGTTGTACCATCACGCCCCCGCCAAGCATATTGGATAGTCTGGCAATACTTTCTCCATATTCATTGCTATCCTTAAAAGGTTCCGAAAAATGTTTTGCAACTAACAACGCAAAATTGGTATTTTCCGTCTTTTTCAAGGCATCTTCAAAACTATGCCCATTGACGGTAATAATTCCATTTGCATTTTCATTGACCACAATCCCATGTGGATTCATACAAAACGTTCGTACCTTGTCCTCAAATTTCTCTGTACGATAGACAATTTTACTTTCGTATAATTCATCTGTAATATCTTCAAAAATCACTGCCGGTATTTCCACACGAACACCGATATCTACACGGTTCGATTTTGTTGGAATATCCAATTCCTTGCATACCATTTCCATCCATTTGCTTCCACTTCTACCCACAGAAACAATACACTGCTTTCCTTCCACAATCTGATCATCTGTCAATAATCGATATCCATTCTCCACACATTCTACTTTTCGAACGGCTGTATTGAAAAAGAAATCAACCTTATCTTTGAGTTCATTATAAATATTTTCTAATACAACATAATTAATGTCGGTTCCAAGATGACGCACAGAAGCTTCTAACAACGTCAATTTATTTTGTATACAAGTCTTTTTAAATTTTGTACCCGCTGTCGAGTACATTTTGGTTCCCTTACCACCATATTTCACATTAATATCATCTACATACTCCATGAGCTCAATTGCCTTTTTCTTACCAATATAAGAATACAGGGTACCACCAAAATCATTCGTAATGTTATATTTCCCATCCGAAAATGCTCCAGCGCCACCAAATCCATTCATGATTGCACAGGTTTTACAATGAATACATCTTTTGACTTTATCGCCATCAATCGGACATCGACGTTTCTTTAATTCATTTCCTGATTCCAATACCGCAATTTTTAGTTCCGGCATCTTTTTGACAAGCTCATATGCAGAAAAAATGCCACCTGGACCTGCTCCAATAATCAACACATCATACATCATAATTTTTACTCCTTATTTCTATATTTTGTGCAATTGAAGTTCTTTTATTTTTTATTGTATAAGAAAGATAGAGTTTAGCTTAGAAAAAAGACCGTTTCTCCATCTAATTACTTTGGATTCAACGGCCTGACAGTTTTTCTGATAAAATGAAGGACAACCGTTGAATTCAATTGCACTATCTCTGTTATAGTCAACTATTTACGGTAGTCTGTAGAAACATTTGCCCGATTGCAAACATATATAACACTGTATAAAGTATAACGTATTTATGGGGGGAATGCAAATTTGTCAAAAAGAGACAAAATGACATTTCCGGCATTAACCAAAAGGTCATTTTTATATATAAGAAAGAAAGTATTGACAATCAGTATCAGAGAAAAATAAACAAAAAAATACTGACTATTAATACTAAACAGATCGAACAGATCTATTGGTTATCTATCCAATCCATTCTTGCAAGTGGAAGTATGTCAATAAAGATCGTTATTTTTGAATTAATAGTCACCCATCCAAACGATATTTCAAAAAAGTGAAATCCATTCTCTCATACTTATAGATAGTAGTATATATTTTTTACCATTTATCAATCAAAAGTGTTTGCATTCCAATATGTTTCTACTTAAATAGTTGTGGAAATCCAAATACGAAAGAACTGTACACATTTACATTCCAGTATGTTTCTACTTAGATCCTTTCGTTTTATTATATCGTAATCTCTTAGTGTTGAATTTACATTCCAGTATGTTTCTACTTAAATAAAAGTAACAGGATTTAAAACATATGGAATATGGCATTTACATTCCAGTATGTTTCTACTTAAATTAGTCTAAATTCATCATCCTTGCTCGGCAATCCAAAATTTACATTCCAGTATGTTTCTACTTAAATTTACCTAAATGAGAAAATGGAAATACCAGTATATAATTTACATTCCAGTATGTTTCTACTTAAATGAATCTTCGAAAGCTTTGATACGTATGCTAATAAAATTTACATTCCAGTATGTTTCTACTTAAATTTTTTCTGCATCACAACAACATTGCTGAATTTGGTTCATTTACATTCCAGTATGTTTCTACTTAAATCGTGTTTTGGAATAATTATCTCCACTTCTTCATAATTTACATTCCAGTATGTTTCTACTTAAATTAATGCTTTTCCCCATTCCTTTAAACCATCAACTATTTACATTCCAGTATGTTTCTACTTAAATCGTCGTTGTCCAGTTTGTGGAAAGTATTATTAAGATTTACATTCCAGTATGTTTCTACTTAAATCTGTCTATAATCCATTATATTATTTTGATTATACTGATTTACATTCCAGTATGTTTCTACTTAAATAATAGTGGCATCATATGTTTCAATTATATCATTTTATTTACATTCCAGTATGTTTCTACTTAAATTATCGATCCAGAGCTTGGCATATGAAATGCTAAATAATTTACATTCCAGTATGTTTCTACTTAAATTGTATTTAAGCCTTGGAGTTGCCATTTATCTGACAATTTACATTCCAGTATGTTTCTACTTAAATTGAAAAAACTATTATCTTTAGATCTATACACTGATACATTTACATTCCAGTATGTTTCTACTTAAATTGTTCCGATTAAGATCCCGAGAGAGGAAGACTGGATTTACATTCCAGTATGTTTCTACTTAAATCGAAACGAGACGAAGCATACAAGCTGTGGATTGAATATTTACATTCCAGTATGTTTCTACTTAAATTTACGCATCTCCTGATCGTATATATTTCAAGTTCCCATTTACATTCCAGTATGTTTCTACTTAAATCCGTTGACTTATATTTCGCTTAAATAAGACGTTTATTTATGCTACTTTGTCGACCTACTTTTTTTATATAATTTTTTATATAGTTATTTCGACTTATCTTCAAGTATTCCCAAAACATTTTTCCATTTTATAGCTTTTGTCTACCTCCCAACATTTTCACGTTATTTAAGGTTGACAATTATAAAAAGTTACTTGTTCGGTCTTCTTGAATACCCCACATTTCTTTCGGAAGCCATCTAGCATTCCTACTTTTAAATACAATGAGTGAATCCCTATCATCTCTGACAATCGATTTAAGTTCCATCTTTAATTTTAATAATTGTGCTTCAGACAATTCTCCCTCAAAAACTGAGTTCTGTATATGAGTCAAATATTTTTTACAAATCTTAAATGTCTTGTTTAAAATCTTAGCTCCACCATCATCGCACTTTATATCATATACTAATATTACATACATAACAAACCCTTTCTACCACCATATTTCAAATGGCTTATATTCCTTTTCTCCAAGTAGATGTTTTATTAATTTATAACATTCCAATCTCATTAAATATTGATAAGAAACTCTTTTATTCAAATCTTTATGTTTAATTGTAGTCTGCATTTTGGCATCAAGTTCAGCAACAATAGTTTTCGAAGCTTCTTTTGTCAAATGAAGATAATTCAACCCTTTTGTAAAACTTCTTTGTGTAATTTGATTTCGATTCAACAATGAAAAAATCAATCGGTCTCCAAGAATAGGTTTAAATATTTCTGCAATATCCAAACTCAAAGAAAAACGCCTATCGCCCGGTTCGTGTAAATAACTGATTGTAGGATTTAATTGTGTTTGATAAATTTCTCCAAGGACTTTTGTATAAATTAGCGTATTAACAAAAGATATCAATGTATTAATCATATTATCTGGAGGATTTTTTACACGTTTTTCAAATTCTATTTCTTGATCGATAATTGTTGACCAGGCACTATAATAAATCTTCCGAATATTTCCTTCATATCCCATTAATTCTTGAACACTTTTTGCCTTTGGAATCTGCTTTCTATAATCCTCAATCAGATTCATATATATCTTAACGTCTTTGCCTCTTCCATTGTAATAACGCAAATTTCGATAAATATTATAAGACGCACCTTCAATAAACGCTTTTGCTAATAGCAACCGTTTCTTCATATCAGAGTAATGATTTACCTGTTGAACAAGTAGATTACCAGAAACCAATTGTTCTCTCGGATAAAAACTTCCCACATAAAAACTATAATAATTAAAAAAATGTACTGGTATCCCATTTTGAGCTAGAATATTGATAAGACTACAATTAAATGACATCTCTGACATTACATAAATATCTCCTACACGTTCAATCGGTAAATCTTTTTTCTCATTATACTCATTTATGAAAGTAATGGTATTATCTTTTCTTTTTAAAGAACCATTATTATAAATATAATAACTTCTTTTCATCCTGTTTTCCTCCGTATTCTGTTAAATGAAACACAAATCATAGTACGCACACGATTTACATATGTTCTTCTTTTCTAATTTTGGAGGAATTGCTTTATCAACAATTTTTTCAATTTCTCCTAAAACTTCATCAATTTCTTTAATATCCTGCTCCGACAGATCTACTTCAAGTGTTTTTTTCAACAAAGGATAGTCAATCTTTGCTTTAATTCCGTAAAGCTTTTTTCTTTGAAGATAATATAAATAATATTTTACCTGTAAAATACTTGCCTCTTCTATTTTTCTACTCTTTTTAATTTCATGCAAAATTCCCTGTGAGCGAATGAAATCAATATTAATCACATTATCAATATTAATATGCTTATCATCTCGCTTATACGTTTCTTCATCCAGTATTTTTCCAATATTTACATTCTCATTTTCTTGTTCCATCTGTATCTCATGATAAAAGTACCATAATTTTCTTGGGCATACTTTATAGTAATAGACCATAATCCCCGTAATTTCTTTTTTCATCAATAGGCCTCCTTCACAAATGATACCTATATCCGTGTAACCCATACTAGATAAAATTCGGTTCCCGAACAATATTTTTATAATCCATATTTCGGTAACCCAATTCATCATAAATACATTCCATTACTGGCAGTACATTGTATCTATTAAATTGGATGGCAGGATACACCTCACCAGTTCCGTTTTTAACCGTTGCCATATATTCAATCCATTGCCAATATGGAATATTGACGGAATACTTCATAATCTCTTCCTTTGCCTTAATTTTATCAATTGAACTGGCGTTCTCGCTCTTAAAAAAATTCAAATAATATTGAATCTCATCTTTTTTTTCTTCAAAAACAGGACTTGGAATAATGTCCTTTGACAAAATATTCCGTAAATGATTATCGTCTTTGGTATACTCATATGGAGTAATCCCTTCAATCCATTCTAATGTTTTCTTATACCCTCTTTCTCCTCGATAATACTCACTTTCTTTCAAATTATCCATGGTCAAATAATTATTTAAAAGCCTAATCTTTTGTTTTTCTGACAACAAACCATTCACAGTTTGCATTGCCCGTCTCGAAACATTAAAGATTGTTTCATCAATAAACCTACCATTACCAGTCAACAACTTTTTATCAATGTCTAAATAAACAAAACAATTAGGCTCTGATATATCCTTTTTTCCTTTACGGTTACATCTTCCAAATCTCTGTAATAAAGAATTTAGATCCTGAAGTTCAGTAAACAAATAATCAAAATCTATATCCAAACTTGCTTCTACAAGAGAAGTAGAAATCCAGATTCCAGATTGCTCATCTATTTCTCCAATTTCATTATATGTTTTCCCAAATGATATAATTTCTTTTTCCTTTTTTTCCCTTTCCTCTCGTGTAAATCTACTGTGCAAAATATGTAGTTCTTTAAGATTATCAATTTGTTTCTGCAATTCTTCGTATAAATTTTGAGCCTTCTTAATTGTATTGCACACAACCAGAATTTTATTTGATTTATTTTTTTCTTGATTCTTCCAATACAATTCTACAATATCCTCGACATTAATTTTATCATGTCTTGTTTTTACATGATGCCTTACCATATCGTTTGTAAAAGTACATATATTGTCCATTTGAAATGGTATCTCTCGTATAAGAAGTTCTTTAATAAATGGAGATAAAGTGGCCGTCATAACTGCAATTTTTCCACCAAATTGAGTGATTTTTTTCAAACCATAAATAAGATATGCTAACATTTCTGGATCATACATCTGGATTTCATCAATGACAATTTTAGAATAAGAAAGTGTTGTCAACTTCAATTCATATCCCTGATACTTAAACACAAAATCAAACAACTGATCCATAGTAGAAATATTAAGTGGCATAGAAAAGCGTTTTCCACGATTTTCATATTCCAACAAATCCATCTCCCAATCATCAAAAGACTTTGAATAGTATTCAAGTGATTCTGAATGTAATACAGAGAGTCTAGTATCAATCTCTTCACACAGCAAGATATCTTCTTTAACTCTATCATAGATTGCGTTAATTGCTGTCCGCAAAGGTAAAACAAAATAGCCTTTATGATTTCCAATCCACTGAAGACCTGCTTCTGTTTTTCCCATACCTGTCTGTGCAACTACAATAATATTTTCATTCTTTTTACTCATACAAAATTTCTGAAGTTCATTCCAATCACTGTCTGGATTTTGTTGTTTCCATTTTATTTTTATATTTTCCAATGAATTTTCTAAAAAATCATTTGGATACTCTGCTATATAATTGCCACTAGCACTATAATCACATTTATGCAAAAATCCTTTAATTTTTATAGCCTGATTATCAAAAGCCATTCTTTGTATGATATTTGCTGACTTCCTTTTAATTGGAAATAATTCAAATTCTTTCAATAATTCTTTGATCAGTTTTTTTTCTTTGATTATCATCTCATATGGATCCCCATAATCATGGTGATACATGATTGCAAAAAGTACTCTATAAAAATCTTGGTCTTCCTCAAACTCTTTACAATCTAACAAAAATCCTGATAACACATTGTGAGGAATTTCCTTATCCCTATTAAATTTTTTCTTCTTTACACTTTTCACACGAAGTTGAAATTCCGGATTCACTTTTCCATCATCATGGTGCTGACAAGCCTTTTTAATAAGATGATATAATTTTTCATCTTCAATATACCCATATTTTTTTAACTGCTGAAGTACACATAACAGCTGATCTGCATGCTCCCCTATTGTCTGGTTTGGTTTTGCATAATAATCTTGTATTTCCATACCTGAACTCCTTTTGGAAACGTAACAACTACTCACACTTTTGCTTATTCTATAAAAAATTTACAATATATTCTTCCTCTCCATACTGATCCACATACAATCCATCTCCAAATTCATCAGCAACATATTGAGAAGTGTAAAGTACTTTTTTCTTTTTAAATATCCTTTGTTTATTCACAATTTCATAATTCTTATTCAAATAATATTTTGTTCCACTAATTTTTCCTCTCTTTTCACGCAAATAGATCCTTTCATTGTTTACCATACTATAATCAATATAAGCTGAGTATTTGCTAACAATTTCATCGTCCTTCGCTTCTTCTTTTAACTCTACAAACTCTACATTCTCTATAGAAACACTATCTTCACTTCTTCCAATGGATTTCAAATCATAAATATGCTCAAAAATATCCTTCAACACTTGATCTTCTGCTTTAACATGAAGCACTAACGTAATACCATCTAAGATTTCATAAAATTTCATAGATTTCGTTAATGTACGATATCTTGAAATTGGAACCGTATAATTTTCAAACTGATATTGCTTGAGACGACTCTTAATTTCTTTTTCTAAATTTTTTATTTCTTTTTCTCTTTTCACCACACATTTATATGCCATGCTTTTCTTATCTAATTGTTTTTTCTTTTCAGCTAGCCTTTTTTTTCTCTTTTTTGTTAAAATGAATATAGGATTTATCCGATCTTTTTTAAATCTTGTGATTTCATCATTTAAATTCTTTAACCCCCTATATTCATCCAACAGCTTCTGATTATCAATATGTATCGTAATACCTTCCCGAAAACTATTTCCTTGCGGCTTCTTTGCTGTTGCTACTTTTTCAAAAGCATTTGATAACATAGACCCATTTCTCATTTTTACAAGAATACCTCTATCATCCTGTACTGAATTTAAAAAGCAATAATCTGTATATGGTTCTCGATGCATAGATTCATATTTACCCTGAATACTAATATCCATTTCTTTATATTCCTGATAGCCGCAAATACTATGTAAAGCACCAATAATCGTTGAAATAGGTGGCAATGGATAAGTCATTTTATTATCAACTGTCTCTTCCTTTTTATAATTTGCACTATTTTGATGTATAATTAGACGTAATGCTTTCATTTATCTCACCCGCTTTCCGCCCATATGATTATACTTCATAATAAATATCTACTTCATCTTTCATTTTTTTGAAAAACGCAGGTATTGTCATTGGCTTTAATTTCTGTTCAATCTCCTGCTCATTTGCTAACATCTTTCCTCGCAATAAACCACAATCATATCCTATATCTACCTTGTCTATTAGGTCCTGAGATATTTCTAATTTATCTTCTTCTACATGAACTACATTCTCAAAGTAATGGGTCTTTCGATCGGAAACTCCGCCTACCACAAAGATTGGCTCCGCATTATCGAGATTCCCTTTTACTACCAGACTCAATGTTTCAACTGCATCCAAAATCGCTTTTACACGTGCTGCCTTTTCTTCCTTATCTGCCTCTGCCTTAAAATTCTCATCTTTTCCTACCATTTCCAAATCAATAGTCAAACTATAAATCTTTAAAGATTTATCATACTCGTATTGATATGGCATTAACCCTACTTTATTTGCATCATTTTGAATATTCATTCCATTCGCTTCAGCAAAATTTCCGGCCAAATAAAGATTATTGTGAAATCTTGTCTCATTCACAAAACTTTCACAGGAAATTGCATCCGTTAAATATAGAGAACTCTTTCGTACATAGGTAGTTCCCTTCGTACTCATATATCCACCTTCCAATGCTCTGCAGGTTGCTGCATTCAGGTCCTCAGTTACCAGTTTTTGTGTAGCTCCATCTACTTCAGTCTGTAAATCATCATACATTCCTGCTTGCACCATCAATGAATTTTTTAGACTTTCCCTGCTTCTAATTGTATATACTTTTCTATTTTTAAATACTTTCTGCACACTGGCAATATTTCCGAGACCCTCTGAATAGTTTGATGTCATATTAGCTACTACAGTTAATGTTAATGCTTTCTTTCTCATTCTTACTCCCTCCTAATTTGCTCTGTTTTCCTTATCCTTTGTTAATGCATTGATAAATGTGTACGCAATATCCTTATTTGCTTCAAAGTCCTCAAATAAACTATATGCAAAATCAAATTTTACATCTGAATAATTAGATAATTGCAATAATATCAGGCAACAACGATCATAATCTTTAAAAACAATCGCACTTGTCAATTTCTGCCGATAACTTTCTCTTTTATTTTCTGGGAGTTTTTTTGCTACTTCTTTCGCACAAGCATATGCCCCCCTCATTGATTGTTTCATTTCTTCTCCACCTCCACAAATCAATTGGTTAATTTTAATAAACTGTGAAACAAGATACTCCGAATCTCTCTTTAGAAACAATTCTATCAACTCATCTGTACGTATCAGATTCAGAATACAATCTATTACTTTTTTTTGTATATTCATATAATAGTTATCATTTATTTTAAGAGAAAAACAAAATGGTTCATAGACTTTTAACTCTTTTAAAATATCAATACTTTCTTTCCGAATATACAAGGTCTCAAAAAATGCCATTTCTCGATTCTTTACAATAACTTCCACATCATAATCGAGGAAATCTGCTGTAGTCTGTATAGATTGAAAAAGTACTTTTCTAGCATCTTTTGATTTTTTTTCTGAAATGGTGATTTCTTCTTTTATAAATCTCTCAAAATCTATATTTGTATTAATTAATTGTTCTACAGAAAAATTATCGTTAATAAAGAAAACTTCTCTATCTCCTGAAAAGCCAAACGGTATAAAATCAAAAAGAATGTCGTCCTGGGCTACAAATGTATTAGTATCAAAGTTATAAGAAATTGCCTTACTCTTTTTTCCACCATTTACATAATATCCACATAATCTACAGCAGGACTTTCCTTCTTTTAATAATTGTCCCGTATTTGCAAAATTAGCATACATATTGGATTTATTACGATATGTTTCTTTTATTAAAGTTCCTCGATTTTCCTTAATCAAATTTAATATTTCTTTTTGATTTGTTCCATCAAACTTCTTTTTTCCAAAAGTTTTTTTCAAAATAGAATTTCCTCTTAAAAGCTCATTTATAATTTTTATCTGATCATCTGAGTATTCGTCTAAATACATCATTCGTTCAATCTTTTTATGCTGTAATTCATCATCATAATAATGTTCAACAAACTCTAAATACTTATCCTCAGTAATATCAGAACTATGAAACTTTATAGCATCATCTGAAATTTCAAAATCAATTCCTTTTTCTCCATAAAAACCCAAATACTTATAAAGTCCTACAATTGCTGCTGAGTATCTCCAATCTGATGCTTCCACTTTTGTATCAAATTTTTCTCCATCTAAAACTACCTTCACATTCTCCCTCCTTTCTACACATCTTCTTGTGCAACAATATCCAGCAAACCATATCCCATCGAATGTCTACATGCAATTCCTGCCTGATAAAAATATTGAAGTAAATCTGGATTACCTTCTATCCGAAAGATTCCAACTGTCACATCAATATATACACCATAGTTCTTTACCACAACTTTTCTGCACTGGATCGGCTTCATTATCAAATCTTCCACTAGATTTTCTGAAAATCCCGCTTCTTTCGCTTGTATTTTTAACACCTGCTTTAGTTGTTTATCAAATCCTAAATCTTTATATGTATAATACTTATCTCGATTTTTCTCTCGGTCATGCTCACGTACAACAAGTCCTCCTCCTGTTACTGTCCGAAACACAACTTTTGAGCTAGTAATTAATTGTTCTCTAATCTGACGAATTCTCTTTAAAGACATCGCATTACCTTCTGGCAAAGGAAACTTTCGATTCTTTGCCTCCAAAAATGCTGCATAGAAAATTAATCCGGTTTTATTTCTGTCATCTGCAGAAAAAATCATTTTTACCTGATTGTTCTCTAATAACACTTTTTCTCCAACAAATTTTGGCTTTGATAAAAGTATACTAAATGTATAATCCTTAGAGTTGGTTTCAGAAAAATAGCTTTCATAAAATTTCCCCTTATTACATTTAGATAGAACATTTTTTAAAAAAGAAATCCAAATACTCTTATTATCCTTTGGCAATTCCGGATTCTCCAGAATAAACACTAGTTCTAATCGCAATACATTTTCCCCCTTCCTCTTGATCTTTTATTTTGTAATACAACATTCCAAATGTCCTGTAAAACACTCTAGTATGGTATTACTTATTGTTTACAATCTATTTTTATTTATATCCACTTAATAATATCCACAATTGCCACGTTCAGGTCCTTCTTTTCCTGACACATATCTGGCATTGAATTCCATATTAATATCCCGAAGTTCCTTTTTTCCATCAATATAATCCTGATACATCTCAATGATTCCAATACTACATCCATCGCATGTAGCAGAAATATTACCAAGCGATTCTGCTACAATCTGTTCACGTTCTTCTTTTGTTGTATCTTTAATTAAATATCCTGACATGATTTTATTCTCCTTTTCCCTATCCACTATTTCAAACTTTTTTGCAATTTTCTAATTACACCCAAATCCGCAGGTAACCAATCTACACTATCCAAATTTTCTTTTGTCAGCCATTTCGCCGCTTCATGCTCTTTGAGTTCAAGGATTCCTGACTTTATTTTGCACATATAACAATGCATTATTAAATGAAATTTTGGATAATCATATTCAACTGTATCTACCCATTCTCCAACTTCTATTTCTGTATCTAATTCTTCTTTAATTTCACGTACCAAAGCCTCTTGTGGAGTTTCTCCAGCTTCAATCTTACCACCTGGAAATTCCCATCCACCTTTAAATTCTCCATAACCTCTTTGTGTAGCAAAAATAGTATTATCTTTTTGTATAATTGCGGCTACTACCTTAATCGTTTTCATATTACTACTCTCCCTTAATGTAATCATAAATATCTTTTCTTACAGGTACATCTAAACAATATGTGACTTCAAATGCATCATCGTTTGTCGATTCCATGTGAACTTCCTTAGGTTCTCCAACAGGAAAAATTTCTCCCAAGAAATAAAACTCTTTTGCCTCTTTATCATCTTTGTTTTTTCGAACAAATAAAAATATTCGATTATCTTTATCTTCTTTTGTCCTCTTATAAATATGATCTGCATCACTTGATGTAACTTTTCTTGGGTGTTTTGACAAAGCAATTAGTTCATTATCTGATATAAACCTGTCTTCATAGGCAATTGCATCTTCTGACTTCTCATAATTAATAAAAACTGGTAATGTCTTGGTCGATGAATCATAAAAATAACCACCTATATTTTGAGCATTCATATTCTTTTTCCAATTTAATAAACGACACACATCTTCATATGTATATTTCTGATATAATTGAAAATTTGTATCCATATACCGTTTAAAATAGTTCTTGTGATAACGTTCAATTCCCAAATCAATAATTTCTAGTACCATTTGTACAAAAATAGAATTATCTAACAGTTTTTCAAACTGTCTATCTATCTCATAATCCCCTACTTCATTTTGTTTTATAAATACACAATTTTTATATTTTTTTCTTTCTTCCTCTTTTGCAAACTTATTTGTCAAATTCAAAATTACAGATTCTTGTTCTTGTTCGGAAATATCAATATCATATTCATTTTTCATGAAATTTTTGAAATAATACATGATTCTTATTTTTCGTTTCGTTATTAAGCCTTTTAATATTTCCAATTCATGAATTCTTTTTCCCTTTGAAATTTTCTTTGATAAATACTCTATAATATTCTCTTCCTCTTTCGTCAACCGAATTTTATATTCTTTCTCATACTTTACAAGAAATGCGTAATAAGAACCAAATTTTTCAAAAAATTTCATAATATCAATTTCTGCATAGTTTTCAAAATCTCTAATTGTTGGAATATGTCCTATTTTATTTTTTAGCTTTAAATAGGATTCCTTTAATAATTTTATACTATTTGTTTTTGCAGTATCGATAGATTGAAAAATTCTTTTTTTCGACACCTCATCAAAATGAATGGTAGAACTACCTGGAATGATTCTAGATCCTTCTCTAACATATTTTCGAATATTATCTTTGTTATAAGTGCGATCCCCAGATAACGCAATTGGAATCATAAAATTATTCATATAATTTCCAATAAAATCAAGAACAACAACATATTCTTTATTGTGTGCTTTCCGTAAACCACGCCCCAGTTGCTGGACAAATACAATAGGACTTTCTGTTGGACGAAGCATAATTACCTGATTGATTTCTGGAATATCTACACCTTCATTAAAAATATCAATCGTAAAAATATAATCCAAATAATCTTCCTTTAAATCATTAGTTAATAATTCAATACACTCTTCTCTTCGACTCTGTGAGTCATTCCCAGTTAAAACAGTAGTACGATACCCTCTTTTATTAAATTTCTCTGATAGTTCCTCTGCTTCATCTTTACGACTACAAAAGACTAATCCTTTGACATGGTCTCCGCTATATCCATAGTATTCTGTTTGTTGAATAATATAATCGACACGTTCATCACATACCAAATTGGTAAAATTACGGACTCCACTATTATCATCAAAAACCATTCCATTAATTTCCAAATCGGTTATGCCAAAATAATGAAATGGACATAATAAATCTTCTTCTAATGCTTGTTGAAGTCGAATTTCATAGGCAATATTGTGATCAAATAATGCAAAAATATCATAATTATCCGATCTTTCAGGACTTGCTGTCATACCCAACAAAAACTTTGGATTAAAATAATCTAAGATTTTTTGATAACTTTCTGCACCAGCACGATGAACTTCATCGACAATAATAAATTCAAAGTCATCTTTTTCAAAGTGATTTAAAGTCTCATCCTTCGCCATCATTTGCATAGTAGAAAATAAATAATCTGCCCCATAATCCTTCGAATTTCCAGATAATAATCCCATTATTTTTGTATTACCAAATACATTTTTATAACTTTCCATTGCTTGCTTTGCAATCTGTTCTCTATGCACTAAAAACAATGCTTTGTGCGGATTATTTTGTCGTAAAGCAAATGCAGATGCATATGTCTTCCCTGTTCCAGTCGCTGAAATCAATAATGCTCGTTTCTCACCTTTATCAATCAATTCCTGCAGTTTATTAATGAACTGAATCTGCATCTTATTAGGTTGTAATCTATATTGTTCAACAGTAGGAATCTCTGCACTTTTAGCAATCTTTTTCTGTTTTTGGATAAATTTATATCTTGTACGATACTCCTCAATAAATTTTTTGTATTCTTCCGTATTTTTAGAATTCCAAAGTTTTTCATATTCTTCTAAAAGTTCTTTTGCAAATTCACCTTTTTCCGTAGAAATGAGCTTTGTATTCCACTCTTTATTTACCATCAAAGCTTTTGCTGTCATATTCGAACTACCTATAATCATTCGATATATTCCATTTCTCTTAAATATATAACCTTTTGTATGAAACCCATCATTTTCCATTTTCGAATGATACATTCTCAAATCAATATTCTTTAATGAAGCAATTTTATCCAATGCTTCTGGCTGGCTAAAATTCAGATAATCTGTTGTTAAAATACGTCCATGAATACCCTTTTTCTCTAATTCTTTTAACACACCCAAAAGAGGAGTAATACCACCCATTGTAACAAAAGCTACACTAATAGAGAAGCTTTCACATTCTATAAGTTCCTCTTCTATAGAAGATAAAACCTTTTGTCCCTCTTTATAATTATTAAAGACAAATTGTGGCCTATACTGATAGTTTGATACCACTGTTCCATCAATAAAAGCAGTTGCTAAACCTTGCTCAATTTGGGTAACTGAAGATTTATCCATAAACTTATTCTCCTTTGTAAATACTCCTTGTTCATCCTAACTTACAGCACAAATTCTGTATACTTATCGTTTTTCCCTTTACTTTTTTCCACTGGATATTTTTCGTTATTCTTTTTTATTTTACTTTCAAGAATATCACTTAAATCAATATCATTCATTTGAGCAAAACGTAATATAAAAAATAAAGTATCTGCCAACTCTTCCTCAATATGTTCTCTTTTATTTACATCTTGCAGCATATCTTGCATTTGTTTTTCCGATTTAAATCGAAAAATATCTAATAATTCATTTGCTTCTGTGGATATCCCGATCGCCAAATCTTTCGGATTATGAAACTGATCCCAGTCACGTATTTCACAAAATTTTTGTACCTTATTTTTTAACTCATTTATTGTTACAATTTTATCATTATTCATCTTACCTTACACGTTCCTTTAAATAATTTTTTAGTCCCTCATCTACGCAATAAATGTAACATCCCTTCATTCCCCGTGTCATCAATGTTCGATATGTATTTTTAATAATTTCATCTGCAATTTGATTTGCCTTTTGACGATTCTCTTTATATAATTTTTTGATTCCTCTCAGTGAAGAATCTGTACTTGCTCTTTTTGTAAAATCCGTCACGATATGTCCATTTTCATAACGCATATCCTCTCCAATAATAACTCCGACATAATCAAATTCTAAACCTTGTGATGTATGGATACATCCAACTTCGTTAACTGAATTTTCATCTATTGCATATGTTGAAGTATTTCCTAGATTCCAACTCATTTCAAAATCATCTATTTGAATATCATGAACATGAGAATCATTTTTCCCAGCCTTAATCCAATTCCAACAATAGCCAGCCAAAATTCTGGCACGGTTTGCAGACTGATTCTTTTGAAAAATAATATCTTTCATCTCATTTGGGGAATCACAAATACAAATATCATAATTTATATCATCCATATTATAATTGGCAGTTTCTCTGATTTCTAATACATGATCCAACCATGCCAAATATCCATCGGAGCCATTACAACGAAATTGAGATTTTAATTCCATATAAAAAATCTCAGAATTCTCTTCTTCTGCCCATTTTTGAATTTCTTCTACTCGTCCTATATCTTTCAACGTTACTCTTTGACTTTCGTCAATAAAGAACACACTGCACAATGACGCGTGAATAATTTCTTTAATCTGATTTTCACCCATATTTTGAAACAAGCCAGATTTAGCATTTAATCTATGAGCCTCGTCCACCAAAATAGTATGAACAATATTACGTTGTGTATCTGTATAAATCCCTGACCCCTTAAACATATTATCTATACTACTTTTTTTCATTTCTCCTTTTAATTTTTTCAAATAGACATTTCTTGGGGCACTGTTTTTCGATACATATTGAACAAATTGATTTCTGCTAGTTAATTCTGCTAATAAATTTATCGCAACAACAGTTTTTCCTGTCCCGGGACCTCCCTGAACAATAATCGTTCGTTTCTTGTTATCTTGCATACATTTTTGAGACAAAGAAATAATTTCCTCATATACAACTTTTTGATCGTCAATCATAACAAATTCTCTATTACCTTTTAACATTTTGACAATAGAATCTTGAAGACTTTTAGATGGACGAATTTTTCCATGATCAATCATATAAATGATTTCTTTATTATCACCAGTTTTAATACATTTCTTGATAAAATCTCGAAGTTTGGGCACTTGGCCTCTAGTGAATGCCGGAGATTCTTCTAAATAAGTTTCATATTGATCTTGATCAAGTGGATCATTCTCATGGCGACGATAATTATGCAAATATGCACACGGATAAAGCTTAACATTTTTTAATTGAACAGATTCATTATAGTCTTGTATCAGCATTGCATAGGACCAGGCTTGATATGATGGATGCACTACTTCTCGATTTGCATTTCCAGTATAAGTTTTTACTAACGCGTCTTTACCGATCACAGCTTCTATTTGGCTCCACTGTTTTAATTCTATAATAATTACATTTGCTATATCTTGTCGATCATAGCCAGAAATTATAAAATCTATTCTTTTTGATGTTTGGGGAATATTATATTCTATCGCAATACCTGCTTTAGATGGAATATCGTTATCATTTAGAACTTTATACATATATTCCAAAGAATTCTCCCAGGCACGAAATTCATTTTGTGCCGTGTGTCGCTTCATTTTATTATAAATATTCATTTCGATTTCCACTGCAATCGTATCATTTTCTACACTTGTCAAAAAATCCGATTTTGTCCCATCATATACAATCATTCTAAAACTCCTAAATCGTTTATCAGCACTGTTTTTTACTTCTTTTATTATATACCATAAACGAATGTTCTTCTATAAAAACAATTTTCTAAGTTAATACCTATAACTGACATTCCTATTTTTAATATAAATAACCCAACATAGTTCCATGATAAACTATGTTGGGTCTTATAAAGAGCTTTTCATTTATTGTATTTATAAAAAACACCCCTATAAATCAAAACTCACTAATATCCACCAAATATGCCTGCTTACCGTTTGTCACCAGCAATTTTTTCTCACTGATTGCCAAATGTATTTCGATATCAGAATAAAATTGTTTTGGAATATCTAACTTTTTGTACGTCTTTTTTTTCAGATTAACCAGATACATGGAATCTTCATTTTCCAAGTTACCAAATAAGACATAGTCGCCTTGTTCGTCAAGCGGATAAATTTCATTCTTTATATCTTTCATTTCAAAGGAGTCTCCATTTGTAATATTAGATAATTTCAAAACTTTATTTTTCCACTTATAGGACCATTCCATATGAATCTCTCCATTATCTTTATATTCCTCCATGATTTTACCCTTTTGAAGATCAATTTTATAGGTGCTGTAATATAATTGCTGATTTCCATCCCACACTTCTTCTCCCAAAGTTAAGATATGTCTGTCATCCTGAAAATAGATTTCATCGCTATGTGCATACCCGTCGATTCCTTTTACTTTCTTTTCGATTCCAGTCTTTAAATCGAATGATGACCAATATTTATCGGAACGATGGTTACACAAGAGGACTTTCCCATTTGGTGACATCACGAAATTACAGATCATATGATCGTTGGAAATTTTTTTCATTTTTCCTGTCTGTAAATTTAGTCGCGCTATACATTCTTTTTCCACGATATCCCTTGTTTCATCTAATTTATAGAGATCAATATATACATCGTCCCCTTCTGTCACACTGAAAACTTGACTTACACTTCCTTGATAATGAAATGCAAATATTTCCTTTCCTTTTCTCACATATTGAAATTCAAATGGATCCCCATCGTAATTTCCCTTAAATTTATTGATGGTCAATAGACTTAAATGATCGTCTTGAATTGTATATACTTGATCTACGACTTCTTCCTCTTTTTCTATGTGATAGCGGTAAACAAAACTTTCTTTTTCCCCAGCGATTAACATTGAATCCTCAAGGGATATCACATGATTATCTTTGTCGTTTGTATACAACATCGTTACTTTATCGCCATCAAATAGTTTTATTAACCAATTTCGAAATGGATCGGACACCGCCGCAAGAGCAGATACTCCCGTACCAAAAGCTATAATACAGATAAGTGCTACAACTGCTATTTTAAGTACCCCTTGTTTTCTTCTATTATAAAAAAATGTATCTCTCTGATTCAGCTCATCCTCAATAACTTCTACAATGTATTCATCTTGACATTCATGGATTGCATAAAATAAGTCTTTATTTGTCATAATCATAACCCTCCTTTTGTAAATAATCTTTCAATTGTTGACGGATTCTTGCTAATCGCATAGATGCCGTCTTTTGAGAAATGTGATACTCTTCTGCTAATTCTTTGATTGGCTTCATGAACCAATATCTTTTTAAAAACAAGATTCTTTTTTCCTTTGGAAGGCTTTCTAAGAATCGATTGATCGCTTCTGCTAGTTCTTTTTGTAAAATATCATTTTCAACATTATTTTTTGCCATGATACAATCGGATAATTCGTTGAGCGATATTTCATATTCACTTTTTCTTTTTTTCGCATGATCATATTCATATTTTTTTAGAGAAAGATTTTTGGTAATCCTACAAATAAAAGCCTTAAAATTATTCGGTCTTTTGGGCGGGATATTATTCCATAATACCATCCACGTATCATTTACAATTTCTTCACTATCTCGCTTACTATATAGAACACGATAGGAAATATTTCTACAAAGATTTCCATATTTTTTATCCGTCTCCTGAATCGCTTTTTCCAGACGTTGAAAGAACAATTCAATAATCTTTTTATCTTCCATTTTCTCCACCCCGTAACTTTCATTTATTAGTGTTTCTATATAATAAGTACGATTTTAAATCGATTTTCCACAATTAAGAACAAATCAGATAAGTCCGTCTCAAATTTCCTATACCATAAAAAATCCACCAGAATATAAAAACAAATGTTCCTATATCCTAGTGGACTTTATAAAATATCAAGTTCGTCTGTTTTTATTTCCCCGTCCCTGATATCAGGGTAACAAGCCCAATTACAATTAAGATTGGTAATGCAATATAAATAAGTCCTGCAAATACCAATCCAATCAAAAAGATTGGCAATAAGATAATGGAGAAAATCACTTTTGTAAGTCCCCAGGTTGCTCGAAATGCAAATCCAATTATTTTACCAAATACTGCAAACATCAGAATAACAAACAATAATGTTATCATATTTATGGCTCCTTTGTTTTTAAACTATGAGTTGCTAAATACATTATATCACATAATAAATCTATGTAAAAGTGAACTTCTCGATTGCAATTAATACCACGCTTCATAATAATACCAACCATCCATTATTTTTTTCGTATATCCTCCATCATCTCCTTCTGCACTCCATTCCCATTCATTATCGGAAACTTTTGACAGGTCATATCCCATTCCATCAAAATCAGATGGAACATCATCTGGTGAATAGTAGAATCCATAGTATATCGAAGCTGGTGCAATTCCTTCTCCGGAATAATAAAATTGAACGATTTTATGCTTATCTCCATAAATTCCATCTACTTCTACATCATCAAATTTTTTCTCTTTCGTTTCATGATTTAAGTATTGAATCGAAAACTCTGTCAGTTTTGTATCATTTGTTGTCACATAAGAACTTATTTCCTCTCGAATTTTATTTCGAGAATTATGTATATTGTTATGAGCAAATATAATCACAGTTAATAGAATCAGTGCTAATATAATTATAACAATCGCTATTTTTTTCTTTTTGCCTTTTGCTTTTTTCATTATGAATTCCCTTTCAATGATATCCAAATGTATATAGATACTATATGTTCATTTCCATCACAATTTACTCAACTCATCCATCATCGCTGGACGTCTCTTGTAAAGAATCCTCCATTCACTTACCATCCGTTCCACTACTTTTGTTCCACCTTTTATTTTTTTCATCCTTCGTAAAAGCGACACATATTGTTTGTAGCGTTTTCGATCGGAGGAAAGTCTTGCCATGTTATTTAATTCATCTTCATACTTTTTCAATACTGCATCCGGGTATAACTTTTTCAGTTCAGATTCGTATTGTTGTAATAACCACAATCCACCACTTTCCTGTACTGCTTCCATGAGCCTGTCATATAACTTTTCTTCTTTATAAAGTTGAACATTGGTTTGCAACGGTAGTTTAGAAAAGATTTTTTCACGAACGATATTCCATTCTTCTTCTGGATATTGGGATTTTAACTCACGAAAAATCATTAAGTCTCCAGTCGTATATTTTAAAACTAATTCCCACAACTGCTCCTGATATTTTTCTACATCCCCTTTTGTCTGATAAATTTCCTTCATTTTAATATGATGTTCTTTCACCAGTCCTCTATAATCTGCATCTATCTCGATACTTGCTTTCAACACTTCCAGTGCAAGATCATATTTCTTCTGTTGAATACACTGATCTATGTAATATTTTCGCACTGCAGACGCTTGCCAATACTGTTTACAATACTTCTCTTTTTCATTCCAACTAGACTTATTTTGTTCCATCAATGCCAAATGCCTGAATGCCCAATTGCCAACATAATATTCTCTGTACCACGAATCTTTTTTTTTGCTCGCTTTTTTCACCATTTTATCCGTAAATTGAAGTTTTTCTTCTAAAAACTCTTTTTCAAGGAAATCCTCCATAATGACGTTCTCTATATACTCTTGCATATAGTCAGGCATGGAACTATCAAACTGAGCAAGAAACCAGCGAAGCATTTTACTTTTATCTTCTCCATAAACCTGATCTAGTATTTCATACCACAAATCACAGCATCGAGCAGCGATGATACTGATACCGCCATCTGAATCATCCATCTCGACCTCTCCTATCATGATAAAAATATAATTTATCAACTCAAAGGCCATTTTATAATTACCATCCTCCATCATCCCACAGACATCTTGATCTAAAATATCATATATCTCATCAATAAAATGCATCGCCTCATAGTAATTGATAAAATAATCCCGACCCAGATACTTTTCTTCAATTGCATCGACCTGACGTTTATAAAATTTCAAATCATCTTCTGAAATTTCTGGCTGCAAAATACTTTTAAACCGCATCCACAGTTTCTCATCATCTAACAAGAGCGATTGCAAAAATGTTCGCACGATTGTTTCATCGGCAGATGCAATGGTTTCCTTAATCAACTGTTCCTTGTCATTGCCTCTTTGGAAGGAATCATTTGTGCTGGAAAATTGTATATCTTCTGTTTGATTTTCTTCTTTTATATCTTCCCATTCATATAACACGGCTGCCATATGCTTGCAATTATTTCCACTCTCCGCATAGGGACATGAACAATCCATATCAATCACTTCATTTTGTTTAAAACGAATTTCCACTTCGTAGTCCTGAGTGCCATAAACCGTTGCCCACATGATATTATCCCCAAGCTCCACATCTTCTACAGCATGTTCACAATAATAATGATATCCTCTGTCTAAAATGTGTGCTTGAAATAAATTTCTCCAATCCATCTTTTCTTATCTGGCTGTAATATTTTCGGATATCCTTCTTATCATTATAGCATAAAATGAACGATATGAAATAACGCTGGCACCAATCAGTACCAGCGTTATGATTAACCACTATTATTTTTCATTATGAAGCAGCTTATGTTCTTTTCCTTTTAGAATACCTGCATATGCTGTCTGCACGATTGGATTTTCACTAGAAAGTTTCATCTGTGCAGCGCGGTCAATATTATAAATACCATCAAAACGTGCTTGCTTTGTTCTTGGACCAATCGGAACCGGCTGACCTCCACCGGAAATGCATCCTCGTTTGCAGGCCATCACCTCTACAAAGTCATATTGCGCTTCGCCACTTTCTATTTTCTTTAAAAGAACATCCGCATTATGAAGGCCATTGACAATGGCAATACGAACTTCTCGTCCTAGATAGTCGATTACAGCTTCCTTTGTTCCATGTAATCCGCGAACGCCGGTAAAAGAAATAGCTTCCAGATCTTCCATACGATTACTTCCTACCAGATTACGAATCACAGCCTCGGTGACGCCACCGGTGACACCAAAAATCGCTCCGGCTCCAGAAGCCAGACCAAATGGCATATCAAAAGCTTCCGAAGGCATTTCTGCCAAATCGATTCCAGCCTCTTTGATCATACGTGTCACTTCTGCTGTCGTAAGAACATAATCAATATTTTGCTCGCCATCTGTAAAATGCTCTGGTCTTAAAATTTCCGCTTTTTTCGCCGTACAAGGCATAATGGAAATAACCATCGTCTTTCTTTGATCATCTTTCTTCTCGCGCGCTTCTTCCTTTATAATCGCACCAAACATCTGCTGTGGCGATCTACACGTAGAAATATGTTTGACAAAGTTTGGATATTTTTCCTCACAGAATTTTACCCACGCAGGACAGCAGGAAGTAAAAAGCGGAAGATTTTCTCCTTTTGTCAGACGTTCTACAAATTCTTTTGATTCTTCAATAACGGTTAAATCCGCCCCAAAGTTTGTATCATAAATCTCATCAAAACCGATTCTTCGCAGAGCTGCCGCTAGGCGTCCGGCAGAGTTCTTTCCTTTTGGAATGCCAAATTTATCACCGATTGCTACACGAACCGCCGGTGCCACTTGTGCAACGACACGGATATTCGGATCTGCGATTGCCTCCCATACCTGACGGAAATTTTGTTTGATCGTAATCGCTCCGGTAGGACATGCAACCCGGCACTGCCCACATCCAACACAGGCCGTTTCCGACATTTTGCGATTAAATGCAGGCATAACTCTCATGCTCGAACCACGATAAGCAAAGTCTAAAATTCCCATTCCCTGTATTTCATCACAGGTACGAACACAGTCTCCACAGAGAATACATTTATTCGCATCAATAACAATGCAATCTGATGATTCATCAATCGGAACCTGTTCCTTTGTATTCTGAAAACGAATATAACTAACGCCCAATTGTTGTGCTAATTTCTGCAGTTGACACTCCCCATTGGTATGACAAGTCGTACATTCCCGGCAATGAGAAGATAATAAAAGCTCTAAAATCATTTTTCTGTGATGTTGTAATTTCGGCGTGTTTGTATAAATGACCATGCCATCTCTTGGCACTTCCGAACAAGAGGCAAATATCCTTCCACGGTCATCTTCGACAACACATAAGCGACATGCGCCATAAGTCGATAATTCCGAATGATAACAAAACGTTGGCAGGTTGATTCCTGCTTTTCGGATAACAGAAAGCAGATTTTTCTCATCATCAAATGCAATCTTTCGATTATTTACAGTCAAATATTTCATCTTCTTTCCTCCTATCCTTCTACATGAATGGCATGGAATGCACATGCATCTTCACAGGCACCACATTTAATACATTTATCCGTGTCAATTTCAAAGGATTCACGAATCTTACCGCTGATCGCACCCACTGGGCAATTTCGGGCACATTTGGAACAACCTTTGCAAAGTTCCGGACTGATGATAAAGCGTTTCATCGCCGTACAGTTATGGGCACGACATTTTTTATCTACCACGTGTTCCATATATTCGTCTTTAAACAGACGCAGAGTACTAAGAACTGGCAAAGCTGCACTCTTGCCAAGACCGCATAATGCCGTATCCGTAATCGTAACTGCAAGTTCCTCTAACAGATCCAAATCTTCTACTTTTCCTTTGCCATCAACAATCCGTTCCAAAATTTCTAACATACGTTTTGTACCTTCACGGCAAGGAACACATTTTCCACAACTTTCATTCTGCGTAAAATTCATAAAGAAACGTGCAACTTCTACCATACAAGTATTGCTATCCATGACAACCAGTCCGCCGGAACCGATCATCGCCCCCATTTTCTTTAAGGAATCAAAATCAAGGCTGACATCCAAATGTGGCGTAATCAAACATCCGCCAGATGGACCACCAATCTGAACACCTTTAAATTCTGCGTCTCCCTTAATGCCACCGCCAATATCAAAAATAACCTCTCTAAGAGTCGTTCCCATCGGAACCTCAATGAGTCCTGTGTGTTTTACCGAACCAGTCAGGGCAAATGCTTTTGTTCCCGGACTGTTTTCCGGTCCAATTGTCTTATACCAGGCCGCACCGCGTTCAATAATCATTGGTACATTGGCATATGTTTCTACATTATTTAATACAGTTGGTTTTGCAAACAATCCCTGTTCTACCGTACGAGGTGGTTTGACACGCGGAAAACCTCGGTTTCCTTCAATCGAAGCAGTCAAGGCACTTCCCTCTCCGCAGACGAATGCGCCCGCGCCACGGTTAATATGTAACTGGAATGAAAAATCTGTTCCTAGAATGTGATCTCCCAGCAATCCTTTTTCTTCTGCCTGTGCAATTGCGATTCGAAGTCTGTTGATGGCTAGTGGATACTCTGCTCGCACATAAATATAACCTTCCTGAGCGGATACCGCATAAGCAGCGATCAACATACCCTCGATCATCTTGTGAGGATCCCCTTCCATAATGCTTCGATCCATAAACGCACCTGGGTCACCTTCGTCACCATTACAGACAATATAACGAATTTTTTCTTTTTGTTTCGCCACTTGTGACCATTTATAGCCAGTTGTAAATCCACCGCCGCCACGGCCACGAAGATTTGATTCTGATATTTCATCTACAACTTCTTCTGGTGTCATCGTAAATAAAGCTTTGGCAAATGCCTGATAACCACCAACTGCAATTGCCTCTTCGATATGTTCGGCATCAATATGTCCACAGTTTTCTAAAACCAAACGGGTCTGTTTCTTATAAAATGGAATTTCTTCCTGTTTTTGATATTCAATGCCATCCTGTTCAAATAGAAGACGATGAATCACCTCACCATTTTGAATTGTTTTGTGATAGATTGCCTCGCAATCATCGGGAGACACTTTCGTATAAAGAATTCCCATTGGTTCGATTCGCATCAATGGTCCCATTTCACAGAAACCATGACATCCACTTTTTCGAACCGCAACCCCTGCACCTGGGCACGTTCCGTCTTTATGTGCAATTTCCGCTCCAAATTCTACTTCGACATCTTTATTTCCAGATGTCAACTCACACATTTTTTCATAAATCTCGCCAGATCCTCCTGCCAGACAGCCTGTGCCGGCACAAATAAGAATCCTACATGTCTCCGCCTTAATTTTCTCTTTTGCCTCACCCTGAAGTTTTAAAAGAGCTTCACGATCTTTTATCATACCCATCTCATGCCTCCTCCTTTAACTTCCTGATTAACTTTGATACTTGGTCTGGTGTCATGGATGGATGTACCACATCATTCACGGTCAATACTGGTGCTAATCCACATGCTCCAAGACAGGAAACGGTTTCAACGGTAAACAACATGTCATCGGTTGTCGACTTATTCTTTGAAAGTCCAAGTTCTGAATATAACCGTTCTAAAATGCCCGGAGACTTTCTTACGTGACAAGCAGTTCCATCACATACTTTAATCACGTATTTCCCTTTTGGATCAAAGGAAAAATTCTCATAAAAGGTTGCAACACTAAACGCCTTTGCCTCTGTGACGCCAATCCGATCCGCTACATAAGACAATAATTCTGGTGGCAAATAACGATACTCGTTTTGAATATCCTCAATAATCGGAATCAGCTTTTCCTGCCTGGCGCCATACCGATCAATGATTCTGTCCGCACAATCATAATAACTTTTTTCTAACATAAACCCTCCATGCATATCGTGCCTTTGTTTATTTTTTAACAATATGTATTCATTTTATCCTATTGATAATTTTTTGTCAATTTGATTCGTCACAAAAACAAATAAAAAACTCCTGAATAAACATCAGAAGTTTTTCTTATTTATGTATGATTCACTTTATCCATTAAGAGAAGAAATACTGATAACCCACTGTCGTCCATCTTTTTTCATCGGTAAATCTTGCGTCTCTGACTGTTCCTGCCCCTGGAAAGAGATATGAAAATCTACCGTTACCACACAAGTATCCGAACTTTTATACTCCACATTTGTTACATTTAGCTTATATTGAGGTGTTAAACCGGAACCTGCCATAATACCTCCTAAGCCATTTGCCAAATCTGCAAGTCCTGAAATAGGCAGTCCTGATAAACTTCCAGCAACACTTATCGTTCCAGAATATAGACTTTGTGTCTGATCATCAAAACATTCCAAAACCTCTGTCTGATTCATATCATTTAACGCACCTTCCAGTTTTGCAATCGTATCTTCTGGTTTTCCTACTTGAAAAAACATTACATACAACATAACGCAAATGGCAACGAGAGCTACCGCAATTATCGATAACAATTTTATATTAACGGCTCTATGTACAACTTTTTGCCCCTGATGTGCAATTGTACCTGCAGTCTGTATACCTGCATTTCCAGTTTGAAATATCTTTTCTCCTGACACTGCATGCTCTTTATCTACTGATTTCGTCTGTATCTGTTTTTTGATTTCTTCACCTGCAGGGTTCGTGACTTTACAACCACAATACTGGCAAAACTTCGCGCCACTCTTTAGTTCTTTCCCGCACATCATGCAAAACATACTATTTCTCCATTCTTTATAATTCTTAATTTTTTATTAATTTTATTATAAAATTGATAAATATTTTTGTCAATGTAATTATAAATTGGTAATAGCGTAAAATTACCTCCGCAAGATTTTTCATTTTTATATAAACTGAATTCTCTGCGTAAGACTTTGTTTCTCTATCCGTCCATACCAGTATAATGGCACACCAATGCAAAGAAGTAACAGGATTACAAACATCACGATCATCACTTGCCACGGATAAACGAATTTAAAATATGCTATTTTAGAATCCATATAAAAATGCAGTAATTTTAAAATTCCACTTCCAACCGTGAGAACAAGACCTGCGACAATAGCAAAATAAATGCCACTCTCCGCAATCAACATTCTTTTAATCTGTTTTCCCGTCATTCCCACACTTTCCATAACTGCCAATTCTCTTTGCCGTGCAAACATTCCAGTGATGATCACATTGAAATAATTAATCAGCCCCATCAAAATCAGTACCATACTAATTGCCCCGGTAATGATGCGATTTGCCATGATAAAACTTTGTTTATCCGATAATTCGTCTGACTTCACTTGCACATTCATTCCCAATCCTTTCTTCTGTCGGTTATTCTCCTGCAAAATTTTCAAAATTGCTGCTTTTGCCGAAGATTCTCTCTCTTTCTCCACATCAAATTCCATATTGAATATTTTTTCTTTTGTCTGCAGTTTTGAAAATCCTTTTGCACTGATGAAAAAATAAGGGATACCAGAACCAAATGCAGTCTTTTTCAAAGTTGGAAATTCCTTTGCCTTCATATCTAAATACCCACTGATCTTCATTTGTCGCATTTTTTCGTAATGAAAATGATCCAAAATATGCTTGCCATCTTTAGTTTCTATCAACTGGAGTTTGGATTGTGCCGGTAAATTCCAAAAAGTGACAGGCTGTCCGACTAGTTGATTCGCTTCTTTTACCAAGGTTGGAGAAAGCTGATGATAATGAAGAAAAATGACACCTGATCCATTTTTCAGGCTGTCCATATCAATTTTAAGATTATATTTCTTCACATACTGTTCCAGTTCTTTTATATAGCTGTCACTTACAATCTGAACAGTTGCAAGATTCACCACTTGAGGCTGTGTGTCTTCGGATGTTGTCTTTATACTATAAGTTTCTATCTGATTTGCTTTTAAAATTGGCTCCATATACGCTTCCCGATCGTCCACTATCATATAGGCACCAGTTACCATTTTTATACTATCTTTTTTTACTCCCGGAACAGACAATAACTTTTCTTTTGTCTTCTCACTGATTGGCGAAAATTCGTCATAATCATATTGATCGGTACTGTCACCATAAAAAAGCGATTTGCCACTAATCACAAAGTCACTCCGTGCCTCAATTTTATTGGTAATATCCGTTCCTTTTGTAATCACAACCGAACCAAGTGCTGTTGTAATACCTAGAAATATCGAAAAAATGGTCAGTAGAAAACGATTTCGATATCGCAGCAGATTCTCCCACGCCATAAACAGTAGTTCGACTGAAACCATTCTTCTTTTCGTTCTTTGCTTCTTCGCCACTCTTTTCTTTCGTCGAGACTTTTTCGTTGTTCCAATATAATGGAGGGCTTCCAAAGGCGTTAATGCGACTGCTTTATGAATTGGCCAAAAGGCTGCCAAAAGAGTAACCAGCATTGTAAAAATAATTGCAGCTATCAATATTTGTGGCTGAAATACCATTAGCTCTGCTGATTTGCCATAATGATACAAATATAAATTTCCAAGAATGTGCGGTACAATCCATAATACGATCATCACAGATGCAAGAATTCCGATTAGCGTTCCCCAAAATAGGTTCATCCATATCTGTCGATAATAAATTTGCCGAATTTGACGTTGTGTCGTGCCAAGGACATCCAAAAGTCCATTTTGCCGAATTTCCTTTTGAATCGAAATTCCAAAAATATTCTGGATCAGAAAGAATACGCTGACAAGAATGAAAACAGCACAAAAAGCTGCCATCCGATAGCCGCCTGTAAAATCATTCATAATAGAATAAAAGTAATCATTTCCTACTAAAAACTGCTGTGCTTGATCAACCATTGGAATATCTTGATATAATTGTTCTTCCATACTATCTTCATCGATCATACGATTCTGCATAATCATAAGAAAATCTGGCTGATCCAGACTCATTTCCCATTCCTCTAGTTGTTCTTCACTTACATATCCAATTGGAGGGGACTGGGCAGGATCTACATAATCTGTATACCAGCCACACAGAGAAAATACTTGTGACTTTTTTACCTTTGTTTCTGAAAGTGCAGTTTTCAAAGACAGTTCCATCCCAATTTTGGGATTTTGAATTCCCATTTCCTCTAATCCACGAACAGAAAGCATCATTTCTCCCGTTTTTTGTGGATATTTCCCCTGGATATGGGTATATGCCGGAACAGTCATTGTTTTCCATGCTGTTTCATCTAATACTTCCATCTCGGCTACATATTGATTGTCCTGAAAAAAAGAGCCAGCTATCTTTTTCCTACCTACTGCCTCAATATACTTTAACATTCGAATTTCTTCATATTGCTCCATAGTTCCTCGCTCAAGAAAAGTGGTTGCCACAGTGCCATTGCTTCTCGCTGACTGAAAATATTCTGCTTCTATCTTGCCGAATGCAAGACTAAAGATTGTACATAAGACCATGATACTTAATGCCGTAGTCATAGTCAGAATGATATTTCTTCCTCTGTTATGTTTAAAACTTTCTTTCGCAAGGAGACAAATCACCATTTTGTTATTATTCGAAATCTTTCTTTTTCGTATTTTCATTCTCTGGCTTCCTCTCTCCTGATTCTTCCATCTTCAATTGACAAAATTCGATCTGCCATCTGTGCCACCTCTTCATCATGTGTGACCATAATCACCGTTTGATGGAATCTTAGAGCACAACTTTTTAAGAGAACCGCAACTTCCATACTTGCTTTTGAATCAAGATTTCCCGTCGGCTCATCCGCCAAAATCAATGCTGGTTTTACACACAAAGCTCTTGCAATGGCGACTCTTTGCTGCTGTCCGCCAGAAAGTGTCTCTGGCATTTGATCAAGCTTTTCTTCTATCTTTAATAAATCGACGATATGCTGTAAAAACTCTTCGTCAATTTCCATTCCATCCAGTCTTAATGGCAGTACAATATTCTCATACACATTTAAAATTGGAACCAAATTAAATTGCTGAAAAACAAAACCAATATTCCTTCTGCGAAAAATCGTCTTCTCCTCACGTTCCATATTGGTAAGACTCCGACCGCGAATGATGACCTCTCCCTCTGTCGGCTCATCAAGGCCTCCTAACATATTGAGCATTGTTGTCTTTCCACTTCCAGAACTACCCACTAACGCTACAAATTCCCCTTCTTCGATCGAAATCGTTACATCATCCAAAGCTTTTACGATATGCTCTCCATTTTGAAAATATTTTTTCAGTCCTTTTGTCTCGACGATACTCATATTGTACTCCCTTCTCTCGTTTTATATTTCCAGTTGAACCGTTTCTTACTATTATTATAAAGAAGAAATCTAACAATCCTCTAACATAATAAAAAAATAAGTATAGACAATCCCGGGTTCTCCCTCTTAATCTTTATCGTGCCATGATGTTGCAAAACAATCTCCCTCGTAATATAAAGTCCGAGACCAAAACCATCTCTCGTTCCCGCATTTTTTCCGCGATAAAATCGTTGAAATACCTTTTCTTCTTCACCTTCTTCGATTCCCACTCCAAAATCTCGAATTCGAATACAGACCGCCATCTCATTTTCTTCCACTTCCATGTGGATTTCGCCTCCATTGTGGCTATATTTCACACTATTATCTAACAGATTAAAAATGGCTTCCTCCATCCACTTCGAGTCATGTGCAAACAGTAGCTTTTCTGGGAAATAGGTCATAATGGTAATATTTTTTTCCTGTGCATGTTTTGTCACTTGTTCTTTTGCATGCTCCAAAGTAGAAAGCAGATTTTCATCTTCCAATCGAATCTGAATGATTCGATTTTCCAGTCTTGACATTTTTATAAAACTCTCGATCAGAAAACTAACTTTTTGCTCCGACACTCGCACTGCCTTTAAATATAGCTTTTGTTCTTCTTTCTCGAGATCTTCCTCCTCCAAGAACTCCAGATAAGTCTCCATGTTCGCAAGTGGAGTCCGAAGTTGATGGGCAATTTCCGTGATCAGACTTTTGATTGCATCTCTATCCGCTTCGATTCTTTTGTGATAGCCTTTTGTCTTTTGATCCAATCTACAAAGCTGATGATAAATTTTTGACGAAATGGTGTCCTCATAGCGATAATCTTCGCCAATCTCTTTCTCGTTTAATATTTTTTCCAATAAAACAGAAATATTTTCCAACTCCTGTCTCCGACTTTTTTCCTGTATGTACCAAACAACGCCGGCACAAAGTAGTACCAGCGTCATTATTATCAATAACCAAATTACCATTTTCATCACTCCCCAAATCTATATCCCTGTCCAAATACATTCTTAATAAAAACCGGTTGTTCCCCATTCGGTTCAATTTTTTTCCTCAGGCGATTAATCGTGACACTGACTGTGTTGGCACAGACAAAATCTCCATCCAAATCCCATACCTGTGCTAAAATCTGATCAGAAGAAAGAATTTGTCCTTTATTTCTTGCCAGATACAACAGCAATTTATATTCTTTTGCTGTCAATTTTATTTCTTGATCCTGATAAAAGACTTTTTTATGGCTAAACTGAATATTTAATCCACGATATACAAATTCATCCTTTTCTTCCCGACATCGATATAAAACCGCTTGGATCCGTTTTATCAATACACGCATAGGAAATGGCTTTACGACATAATCATCCGCACCTGCCGTAAACGCATTTATCATATCCTCTTCTTCATCTCTGCCAGTTAAAAAAATAGCCGGTATTTCCTGATATTTTCGGATTTCCCTACACAGGCTGATGCCATCTCCATCTGGAAGATTGATGTCAACGAGCAACAATTGAGGTGATTGTTTCATCAATTTGATTCCCTCTTTATAATTAAATGCCGACAAAGTATGAAATCCTTCCTTTTTTAATGCGATTTGCAGTGCCTGATTTAACAGTTCATCATCCTCAATAATTCCAATTATCTCCATTTTTCTTCCCCTCATCTAAAATTATTCGTCTGAATTCAGTATATCATAAAAAGATAGAGCATCAAACAATATGACACTCTATCTTAATAACCGTTCATTTTATTATACTTTTTTAGATATTATGATTCATCCAGTGATTCCCAGCCCCAAATTCCTTCCATTTCATCCGTATCAATATATTTATCTAAAATGGAATACATTTTTTGTTGCTCTTCTTCCTCTAAACCATAATATTTAAATCGATCATATCCAATGCTTATAGTATCTACATCCCCACAATACGGATATAAATATATCTCTTTTGTTTTTGTTTTCAAAACAATCCGATATTTACCTGCTTCAAATACAAATCCCGAATCAAAATACGGTCTTTCTCCAGACAATATGTTTTTCACTTTGGCAACGTCTTCCTCTTTCAATGGAATTTCTTCTTTCACACTTTTTTCATCGGAATTAATAACCTCAATTGAAATCGCTTCTACCCTATTCATGTTGATGTTTCCACATGCTTTCAGATAAATACTAATTGTTATTAAAATCACAATCAACAGAGTAACCTTTTTCTTATATTTCATTATTTTCTCCTCCGTTTTTGTTTTTATTTTAACAATAATGGAAAGTGTAGATTTTAATAAATACTTACAGAGATATGATAATTTTCTTAATTATTTATACTTTTGTTCCATATTTATGTTATACTAATAAAACATCATGATCTTGAAATGAAAAGGAGACAAATTACAATGGAACATATTTTCGAGAAAATCTCAATGTTATTGTTATATGTGTACATGTTCTTATGGGCATTTTTACCATTTGTTTTTCTATTTATTCTTTTCATTGTACTTCTTTTTATTTTAATCAAAGTGATAAAATATGTACGAAAATAGAATTCAAAATCTTAAAACAAGTCCCTCGATTTTTGAAGGACTTGTTTTATTTGTTTTCTATCTCATAATACTCTTTTCTTCTACATTTCGCTTAAATCCAACATATGTTACCACATAATAGATCAAGTAAATTCCAAAGAATAATACAATGCTCTTGATGAAAAAAGAGGCTGGAAAAACTGGTACGCCAGTCCATTGAACAAACCTTTTACTCATAAATAAAATCATTTTTCCGCTGATCAGAATTGCTAAAATCGCAGGACAAAGATAATAAGCTGCCAATTGTTTGCGAAGCAGACTATAGATTTGTGTGTGGTCAAGTCCTAACTTCGCCAAAACATCATATCGAAATTTGTACTTGGCCGAATCGCTTAACTGTTGTACAGATAGTACGGTCATTGCTACACAGACAAACACCAAACCAATATAGAATAACGGGATAATCAAAGATGCCAGCATATATTTTACTTCTGGAATTAGGTTGTCTCTGACCAAATTGGTTGCTGTATAAGAAATGATGTCATCCGAACCACTGCAACTGTTTCCTTCCAAATCCGGCACTGCATGACCTCCAAAATCACGATTACTTTTTTCTGTCAGATTATCTAATTTTTTTACAAGATCTACCGGGGCATCTCCTTTTATGTCTGCTACAAGTTCCGCATAATATGGACTCATCCTATTTAGCACCTGATCTGGTACTACAATCACATAATCACCGCCGTTATGCCCATCTTGTGAAAATGGATCCGAATAAACTCCCGCACAGGAAAGATAAGCATCGCCAGATGCATTTTTAATCTTCAAATCCTTTCCAACCTCTTGTACTTCATTTGCAAGTCTTGGTTTCACCTGCACCAAATATTCATGAGAATCTAATGTTACTTCTTTATATCCCAGCATTTTACGAAGATAATTATAATCAGAAAGTCCCATATACGTATCATACGTACAATAAATACCCCCATCTTTTAACTCATCTTTCATTTTTGACTGATTTGGACTCCCATCTTTGTTTTTATAGATATTTCCCCATGCCTTTAAGTTTGTCAGCATCCAGGTATTTACCTGATTATCCTGATCGGTATAAATATGATAGCGATAAACATCCAATAAATCTGTATTTTTCTTTAATACGGCTATCTCATCCGCAAATTCATCCTGCACGTCTGAGCTGTATACCTGAACATCAAATGGAAATTTATCTTTCAAAACTGTATTCTCATAATCACTAAACATCAGCGCAATCGAAGCCCCCATCAACGCAATGGTAAAAAGAGCCGTTAAGGTCCCCATCGTAAACTGCATCGTCCTTACTTTTGAGGCAAACTGTCTTAATAGGAATAGATTTTGTCCTTTATAGATGGCTTTTCCTTTCTTTCTCACATAACAGATAATCCAAGCGGAAATCCCCACATAAAACAGATAAATAGTTAACACCAGTCCAATCAAAAACAAGGCGATTTCTCCTGCACCAGACAACATCGAAAATACCGTCCAAAATGCAAAAATAAATAAGATTGACAGTGGAAATAACATACGTTTGATTCCTTCCCGTTTCTCATGGATTTCCTCATTACGTCGTTTTGCATTCATCAGATCATGAATATTCATCTTTTTAAACTTTCGTTGACAGCGAAATAATGCCAGCAAATAACATCCCAGATAACAAGATACAGTCATAAGTATGGTCCATGGATGAAACGATATGCTTAGATGATATTCCATCTGCAACATTGCAAACATAACTGCCATTAATACTTGTTGCAAAAAAATTCCCAAAACTGTTCCCAACAAAAACGCAGCCCCTCCAAGCAACAGATTTTCACGCATATACAAACTAGAAACCATTTTCCTTTTCATGCCAAGCAACAGATAAATTCCAAACTCACTGCTTCGTTTCTCCAACATGAATTTCACCATATAATTGATCAGCCAAGATACAATCAAAACAATAAAAACTGTAGCTAAGATGAGCATCATTTCCATCATCGCTTCTAATTCAAAATATCCCGTCAAAGCATTTTGAAATATAAGACTGTTAAAAGCATACATCAACGCGGTAACGACTGTCATAGTAAATATATACACCAGATAATCTCTGGCAGAACGTTTCATATTGCGATAAGCAAGTTTACCGAGCATCGGAAAGCTCACCTCCCGTCAGCGAAAGCACATCCAAAATTTCTTGTAAAAATGCTTTTCTATTTTTCTCTCCTCGTACAAGTTCATGGAAGATTCTTCCATCTTTTAAAAACAAGATACGGCTACAATAACTTGCAGAAAAAGCATCATGCGTTACCATGAGAATCGTAGCCCCCATACTCTGATTTAAATTCGTAAATGTTTCTAAAAGTGTCTGGGCAGAATGAGAGTCCAACGCTCCCGTAGGTTCATCCGCCAAAAGGAGTTTTGGATGATTTGCCAATGCTCGCCCACAGGCACATCGCTGTTTTTGCCCACCAGACACCTGATAAGGAAATTTGTCTTTGATATCCTCAATTCCCAAAAGCTTTACTATCTGGCTGCAGGTTTCTTCCATTTGTTTCTTTTCCTCACATTGCAACGTCAGCGCAAGAATAATATTCTCTTCAATAGTCAGTGTATCAAGCAAATTATATTCCTGAAACACAAAACCCAAATGGTTTTTTCGAAATTCTGACAAATCATCTTCCGATAATTCTGTAATATCCGTATCCTGATAATAAATGTGCCCCGCCGTTACCTGATCAATGGTGGCAAGAAGATTTAACAACGTTGTCTTTCCAGATCCGGAAGCTCCCATCACACCGACAAATTCTCCCTTTTCCACATTGAAACTAACACGATCCACCGCTTTAGTCACATTGGAACCATTGCCATAGTATTTTTCCACGTCACAAACTCTAATATAATCATTCACTCTAATCACTCCTCACTTATCAAATCATTGTTTACACTCTGATTCTACTATCCGAATCTATCCCTTTGTATAAAAATAGATTGAAATAATCTTACATTTTCGAAAGATAACTCCAATCTATTTGTTTTATTCTCTAGTTATGTAATTGCTAATTGGAAATTCAAGCAACATTTTGGTTCCCTTTCCATAATTAGACTCCACACTAATTCCAATCCCAATCTTTTTACAAAGTTTCTGACACAAATACAACCCCATGCCTGTGGAACGTTCGTGATTTCTTCCATTACTTCCGGTAAATCCTTTTTCAAAAATTCGTGAAAGTTCCTCTGGACGAATACCGACTCCATTATCTTCCACCACGAGTACAACGCCATGTTCCTGTCGCATAGTATAAATCTGAAAGACTGGAGACTCACTCTGATATTTGACACTGTTTAAAATCATCTGATTTAGAATAAATCCAATCCATTTGCGGTCTGTATAAACCAAATCTTTGCAATTCACTTCTGCCCTGACTTGATTTTGTATTAATAGCAAACGATTCTTTTCCAACACTTCTGAGACAACCTGCTGTAAATCTGTTTTCTGAATGAAATAATCTTTATACACTTCCTCTGACCTTGCATAGTAAAGTGCCATGTCCACATAATTTTCAATCTTTTGATTTTCCAAACTCAAAATACGAAAAGATTCTTTTGCCGTATCAGTCACTGCTTCCTGCTTTCGTCCATTTTCGCAAAGTAATGCAATGCTGGTAATCGGCGCTTTGATCTCATGGACCCAATTTTCAATGTATTCTTTATAATCTTTTTGCGCATCCTCAATCTGATGAATCCGCTCAATGACCGATTTATTGGAACGGCAAATCATTTCCCGATATAATCTATCCTCCAATCGATAAGATTTTGGAATCAATTCTCCTAGAAGATACCTCTGATCCATCTTTTCAAGAATCTGTTCCACATCATCAAAGAACTTTTTTCTCTGCAAATAAGTAGAAATCAACCAAACAACGAAAATAAGCAGCCAAAAAATCAGAATCAAGATAATATTCGCCTGACCATATCCTGTCATGTTTAAGAAAATCGTCAACACGCTCATACATATAAAATGAAGAATGCCAAGCAAAAATTTATCTTTTAGAAAATTTTTTAAAGTCATATCCGATACCCCATTCCTCTTTTTGTCTCAATAAAATCATATATGCCGATCGACTTCATTTTTTCACGAATTCGGGTAACATGTACACTCAGTGTATTATCATCAATAAATATTTGATTTTCCCATAAGCTCTCGATCAAATCCATTCTGGCAACAAATTTTCCCTGATTTTGGAATAACAAATGCAGAATCTTCATTTCATTTTTTGTCAGTTCCACACTTTGCCCTTGATAAGAAAGACTACACCTTGAAATATCAAGTTCTACATCTTTATGGGTAAACTGGGTGATTTCTTTCATCTCTCCACTCTTGGTACGCTTTAACACCGCGCCAATCCTTGCCAAAAGAATCGGCGCCTGATATGGCTTGGTGATATAATCATCTCCGCCTTTTAATATTCCGGTCAATTCATCCATAGAATCTGTTCGGCTCGTCAAAAAGATGATCGGTATTTCCATTTGCTCACGAATCTGTGTACAGATGTCAAATCCAGAGATTTCTGGGAGATTGACATCCAAAAGTATCAAATCCGGATTCGCTTTTTTCACCTGCTCAACGATCGAATCAAATTGATCTGCCACAGTCACCTGATACATCGCCGTTTCCAACAACACTTTTAGTTCTCGTCTTATGACCGGTTCATCTTCAACAATAAAAATATGCATAATATTCTCTCCTATAGAGACTACTTTCACTTCGTTATAAAATCTCAAATTAAATTTTTTTAGCAAATTTAAGAATCAAATCCCCTTTCGGAATGGTCAATAATTCTTCTTCTGTAAATACTTTTAGTCCAAGGATGGCTGCAAAATAAACAATCACACCAATTGGAATTACCACAATCAGACAAATGGCAAATCCAATACGGCCAAGTGGAAGTATCTTCATCAAGATTTCTTGGATCACTGCCACGACCACTCCCATAATCACAGCACTGATTGCCGGTTTTAAGAATGTTTTTGAAATTTCCTGACGATACTCACTGTACCTACGAATCGATAATGCGTTTAAAATACTCATTGTAATGGAAAATGCCGTGGTCGCCCATACCAGTGAAAATGTTTTCGCATCTGTAAAAGTCAGACACAAATATAATACAATGATATTAACCACTACAGAAATTGCGGAGTGGCGAATGGGAACTTTCATTTTATCCATCCCCTGCAAAACGCCATTGGAAACGGTGGACATACAAGTAAAAATCACAGAGATTGCCCCTGCCCGAAGCAAACTCGATCCGAGACCAATTCCATTCTCCACGCCAAAAATTAATCCATTGATCGGCACATTCAAGACTCCCAAACCGACCGCACATGGAATCGCAATAATCATCGTAAATTTAATGACCATCTGAATATTGTCATTCATTTGCTCTTTATGGCCCAGTGCATAAGTTGCTGACACATTCGGAATGACCGCATTGGTCAAAGCCGATGCCATTGCCAGTGGAATGTTGATCAAAACATTATACTGTCCGGAAAAAATGCCATACATCCCAGAAACATCCCTTGCTTTCATTCCTTTTTTCACAAGAATATCGCTGAACATCGTCATATTGATTGTCGGGCAGCAATTGTAAATCGCCGTACTTAATATAACCGGGGTAATCGTCATCAATAAGATTTTCAAAATATTTCTATATGACTCCACATGTTCTGTCCGATCATTCTTTATCTGTGCTTTTACTTTTGGCTTATAAAACTTGTATACAATCAGGCAAAAAATTAACCCCGTAATGACTCCTACCTCTGTGCCGATAGCACTCCCCGCCGCTCCATGTTTTGCAATCTGATACGTAATCTTTTCGGCTGGAATATAAGGTAAAATCAAAACATATGCCATCAAAATACTAAAAATGGCATTTAATATCTGTTCCACAATCTGCGAGATGGAAGTTGGCACCATCGTATTATGCCCCTGGAAATAACCGCGCAAAACTCCTAAAATAGCAGAAAAGAATATGGTTGGTGAGATACATTGCAGTGCCAAAATAGCTCCTTTTTGTTTGCCAACAAAGATTGGAGCTCCGAAAAAAGCTACACAAGCCGCAATACCACCAACAACCGCTGCATAAATCAATGCTCCATAAAAAATACGCTGCGCATTTTTGTATTCCTTTTTTGCAAGCCTCGCAGAAATCGATTTTGATACTGCAAGAGGAATGCTAAAAGAAGAAATCAATAGAATAATATTATAGATATT
Organism: Lachnospiraceae bacterium; assembly: GCA_030523275.1. Lineage (GTDB taxonomy): Bacteria > Bacillota > Clostridia > Lachnospirales > Lachnospiraceae > Fimousia. The sequence continues at coordinate 8,690 of JAUNIX010000005.1, read as the reverse complement.
ATAAGCAACACTATAATATCCTACCCCTTCTTTTCCCATGATTCCAAATAACGGACTTCGATATAACAATCCAATGATACGACAAACAATCGATGCACCTGCCAGAATCATTCCCTGCATCAAAAACGAATTTTTTCTTTTTTTACTCATGATACCCCTCTTTTATCGCTTGTATATCTGATTATTGTAAGAATTCTTTTTTATTACATATTAAAATTCATCAATCAGTATATTACTATTTTCTACCCCTGTCTACCATTTCCAATTCATATGAGCATCAAGAAAATACATATTATAAATTTTTATCACATTTGTTTATAGAATTATTCAACTATTTTTCCTAAGATTTCCCGCTGTTTTTTCTTGCTAAATCCCCCAAGTACCAATTGGTAGGATTTATCCAGCAAGGTTTTTAATAAATCATCTGGTATATTTCCATCTGCTTTAATCGAATTCCAATGCATTTTGTTCATATAATATCCGGGAATAATGTCTTCAAACTGCTGCCTTAGAAAATCTCCTTCCACCGGTTCAAGTTTCAATGTGATATAGTACGGTTTGTCATTCTCATCCAGACAGATGGCTGCAAACATCTTGTTACCAATTTTATAACGAATCCAGTTCCAGTCCTTTTGCAAATCTTTTGTCACTCCTGTTTTCTTTCGCAAATACTCGTCTATCCACACATATTTCATTCTAATCTCCTCCTTCTTTTGCAGTCTGCCATCTAATCTTCATATTTCTTTCTCATACGTTCAATGCTACTTTTCATTTCTGTTCGGACCTCCTTTGGTTCTAGAAGCTCCACCTTTTCACGAAAAGATAGCAGCCATGTAATTAAATTTTCCATATTCGTATATTCTGCCTGAAACAACAATTTTCCATTTTTCTGTACTCTAAAACTTCCACTTCCAAATTCTTCTATCAGCCTCCATTTACATTCTGGTTCAAAAAGAGCTTTCACAGAAATACCACCGGGAAACACCCGTTCATCACTCAAATCTGGAATCGGTGCCTGTTTTTTTATAAATGTCTGATCCGATATTCGCACCTCATCCATGCGATTTAACTTAAACAGCCGAAAATCTTCTCGTTTTTTACACCAACCCCACACATACCAGTTTGACCATCGAAAAATCAAGTAATATGTCTCTATACATCTTATCGATTCCCCTCTCGGCGAATAGTATATAAATTCTAGTTCTTTCCCTTTTTCAATAGACGCACGGATGAGTTCAATTTTAGAACCTAGAGAATCTTTATACCAGGAAGATAAATCAATCAAAACTGACTGATTGCCAACCATAAAGTCAGATGAACCTGTCAACAACTTTTCCATCAGTTTCCCATAGCGATTTGTCCCATTTACGCTATCCAAACTGCGAAGTCCTGCAAGAATATCTTTCATTTCCGCATTTGTAAGCAAGGTCCTGTCTATTTTATAATTTTCCATGATTGAGATACCACCATTGATTCCCTGCTTTGTTACAATAGGAATTCCAGCTTTGCACAAATCTTCTATATCCCTGTTTATAGTTCTTCTGGAAACCTCAAACTGTTCTGCAAGATATGGCGCTGTAACAGTATCTTTTTGTAACAATATTGATAAAATTCCAATTTGCCTATCTATTTTCATGATCGCTCCTTTTATAGATATCATTATACGAAACAAAACACGTCAACTATATGTCATGTTTCCATTATAATTGATGAAAATATTTCATTCAATCCTCTCTATTTGCAACCTATGAAATATTGACTGCATAAGAAAATCGCAATAGAATAAACAACATATGAACTTGAAAACAAAAATTTATTGTTTAAACATAAAAGAATAAGTTCAGATAGAAAGGATTTGAAAGATTATGAATTACTATAACGTGTGTTTACCAAATTATTCGATTGGCGAAGACTGTTACAAAGAAATCCCTTATTTTGCACGCCATTACGGAAAGAAAGCAGTTGTAATTGGCGGTAAAACAGCAATGGCAAAAGCAAAAGCTTTCCTGCTGGAAGGAATCAAAGATTCCGATATGGAAATTTTAGATTTTATCTGGTTTGGCGGTGACTCTACTTACGAAAACGGAAATGCTTTGATTGCCAATAAAACCGTACAGGATGCAGATATTATTTTTGGTGTCGGCGGCGGAAGAGCCTGTGACACTTGCAAATATGTTGCAAATGAAATGGACAAACCACTCTTTAATTTTCCAACTGTGGGAAGTAACTGTGCATCTGTCACATCCATCAGCGTTATTTATAATCCAGATGGAAGTTTCCGTGAGTACTATTACCCGAAAATTGCAGATCATACATTCATCAATTCTGCAGTTATTGCAGACTCCCCATATGAATTATTGTGGGCAGGAATCGGAGATGCACTTTCCAAAGAGTATGAAGCAGTTTTTTCCAGCAAAGATGACGATCTGACACATACTCCATTAATGGGTGTTCAGCTTAGTAAAATCTGTACAGAACCTCTATTAACCTATGGTCAGGAAGCATTAGAATCCTGTGAGAAAAAACAGGTAACAAAAGCATTAGAACAGGTTATTTTGGATATCATTATCTCAACCGGTCTGGTCTCTAATATGTGTACCCAGATTCCAAATTATTATTATAATTCTTCTCTGGCACATTGTGTTTATTATGGTTCCACTGTCACAAAAGGCGGACACGCACATCTGCATGGAGAGGTGGTTGCCCTCGGAGTATTATGTATGCTCACTTACGAAAATCAAAATGAAATGTGTCAGCGCATTATGAAATTTAATCATGCAATTGGCTTACCAGTATGTTTCGATGATGTCGATATTAGCGAAGATGAATTTGAAACAATGACAGAAAAAGCGATGACAACGACAGAATGGGAATTCCGCCCAAAAGACGTTACAAAAGAAAAATTCATTCAGTGCATGAAAGAGCAAAATGCGATTGGTAGAACATTTAAAGGGCTGGAAGCATAATTAAAAAATAGAATTAAATAAGTGGATTGAATAAAAAGCACATCAGAAATGATGTGCTTTTCTACTTGACAAACAAAAAAATACGGCATATAATTGAACGAAAGTTCAATATTGGAGGATAAAATGGCACAGGTATTAAAAGAAGAAATCCGAGAAAATATATTAAAAGCTGCTTTACAAGAATTTTATGACAATGGTTATCAAGCTGCAGCTATGCGTCAAATTGCGAAAAAAGCAAACATCCCAACAGGGCTTATTTACTCCTATTATAAAAATAAGGAATCCCTTTTTCGCGCAATTCTTCAACCTGTCCTATATGATTGGGAACATGTGTTATCAGCCGAGGACGATACCCATCATGATTATACAATTTATGGACTAAGCAAAGCGGAAACGGAATGTCTCATAAATTTATTCCATCATAGGCAGGAATTTATTATTCTGATGGATAAAAGTGATGGAACAAGCTATGCAAATGAAAAGGAACGATTCATTCAAGATATCGAAACTCACTTGAAGAAACACCGCAAAGATGAAAGCTCTGATCCCATTTTTATCCATATCATAGCAAACAACTTTGTAGATGGTTTAATGCAGATTATGTATCACTACAAAGGAAAGGAATGGGCAATTATGATGTTACATAAGTTATCAAAAATGTACTTGTCGGGAATTGGTTTATAAGACCAATTCCTTTTTTTATTGAACAATATTGAACTTTTATTCAATATTAAAGGAGGTAATACTATCATGTCACTACTTATCAAACTCTTTATCAAAGACAACGAAAATGTTTCCGCGCCTAGCGTCAAGAAAGCCTATGCAGAATTATCAAGTATTGTTGGTATCGTTTTAAATTCATTTCTATGCATAACAAAAGTAATTATTGGTTTTTTCAGTCATTCGATTGCAATTTCAGCAGACGGTTTTAACAACTTATCTGACGCTGGTACATCATTGGTTTCCCTTTTGGGATTCAAAATAGCAAAATACGGAGGCGGCAATGTACACCCCTTTGGACATGGAAGAATTGAATGGATCATGGGCATCTTCACTTCCATTGCTGTACTTTTTATGGGAATCCAACTGGCAGATTCTTCTATTGAAACAATCACAAACCCAGAAAAATTCTTATTCAGTCCTGCTATCATTGTTGTACTCATACTATCCATTTTCGTGAAGGGATATATGTATCTTTATAATAAAAATTTTTCTCAAATTACAGATTCTGAAACTTTAAAAGCAACTGCAACAGACTGTATCAGTGACTGCATGGCTACATTTGCGGTTTTGTTATCCACAATTGTTTCTCAAATATCAGATTGGCAAATTGATGGATATTGTGGCGTATTCGTTTCCGTATTTATAATCATTTCCGGTGCAAAAAGCCTATGGGAAATTTTAGGGCGTATTATGGGAAAATCTGCTGACCAAAACACCATAAATTTCATTTTACAAATGATACATGAATATCCAGAAATTGTAGATGTTCCTCATTTGATGTTACATGATTATGGATTCAGTTATTTTGTCATTTCCATGAATATTACTGGATATAAAAAAGACAGCGAACAACTTTATATTGCCATAAAAGAAATATCTCATCTCCTTGACACCAAATTTCATTGCGATTGTTTTATCCAAATTGATTATCTTATGAATGATGAAGAATTAGCCCAAAAGCTGATTCAAAAGATTCAACTTGTTTTACAAAAGTATAGCGATGGAATCTACATTCGGCATTTTAGACTTATAGAAAGCGGCACCCATACAAATATTGCTTTCGATTTGATTTACCCTGCTGATTTGCAAAACAAGGAAGAAAAAATTCGTCAGGAAATTGAAACCATCATAAACTCTGAATATCCACAATATTACACAACTATCAAAAGTATGATTCGACGTGAACGATTTCGCTTAGGACAAACACATAAAACATGTTAGGAGGAATTCTTATCTTTCTTGATTCTGTGCTTCATTCACTTGGTGCGACACAAACTATTTTACCCTATGCCAAATCATATGCAAACATTTATGTAACTGGTTCCATCATTAATGTATTTACTGTTACAATGAACAATCTGCTAACCGCACAGGGTGCAACAAAATTTACAATGATCGCTATGCTGACAGGAAGTATAACCAATATTATTTTAGATCCTATTCTAATTTATAAGATGAACTTAGGAATTGAAGGCGCAGCAATTGCCACTGTCATTTCTTTATGTATCAATATGGCTCTTTATCTTGGATATATTGCAAAGAAAAAAGGTTTTTTAAGATTTTCGCTGAAAAATATTATATTTTCAAAATCCATATACGCAGAAATTTTGAAAATTGCATGAGCTGGTCCACTATTTTTTGTATGATTGCAGCAATCATTCTAATTGTATTTTCAAATCCGATTGTCGCACTCTTTGGAAAAGATGTAGAAATGGTAGTCTTGGCCAGCAAAGCCCTGAAACTAAATGCACTGTTATTTATCACTTTTGGTTTCCAAATGGTATACGCAACCCTTTACCTTGCAATTGGAAAAAGTCTGGTCGGAAGTATATTAAGTTTAAGCAGACAAGGTATCTTCTTCTTTCCTTTGGTTGTAATATTACCTCATCTTTTCGGATTAACAGGCATTATATTTGTTCAACCGATGGCGAATCTTTTGACAACCATTATTACAATTTATTTCGCCATTAAAATAAATCGTGCTTTTGTAATGGAAATACCTACAAATGCATAATGATTGAAACAAAAAGTATTATCTAAATTAAGGCGAGGCATTGATTACCCCGCCTTTTCCATTTGCCGTCGCTCACAAAATATGTATCATTCAATTATTTTAATTTTGATGCTTCTACCCTATTTATGTATCAGCATTATATACGAATTGTTCCCGTCCAGTCATCTTCATCAAACGAAGTATCTACTTCCACGGAATAGCTTCTCATCCTACCGTCAAGCATTGCTCTTGCATCGCTTTCTTTTGCATCAATGGAGTCCATAATTGGGTTAGAATCTAATAAACATCCAAGTTTTTTGATTGGAGCCCACCAGTTTGTCGTTGATAATTCATCTTCCAGTACATCTCTTCGACGCTTTTCAATTAAGAGACCTTCTGATTCAAGGTATGCTGACATTTTCTTCATATCATCATTAAAATGATGACCTTTATACTCAAATGTCATAAGAATCAAATCACCAAAGGCAAAATATTGCTGGTTTCTAACACCACAAGTCCAAAGAGCAATCTTTTGTTCCTCGGTAAGATTAATTACATCATTCAAAAATGCTTCTCTTTTTTCCTCTACGATATACATAATTTCCGCTACACGCTTCATAATCTATTCCTCCATCTTTCGAAATATATTCACTGCATTATTTTCGCACGATAAAGATTATAACGCAGAGAGAAGAAAGATGCAAGCTATTAGCGGACATTTGTCTTTTATAGGAGGACTTTTTTATCATTTATTAACAATTACAGTATCAAAGAGCAAAAAGCAAGCTCACAAATGCCCATCTTTAGGCTTTTGCGAGCTTTTAAAAAATTTTATTATCTACCTCAATAGCTTCTTAAAATAAAAACACAAATATGTGGATACTCTCTCTCAAACTGAAATCTATCTCTTTAACGATTTCCATTCCTCTCGTGTTATAGCGTAGGCATACGAAACTATATTTTTTTCGTCTGGATATTCTTTTATTTTTTTCATCCCATTCGCAACAGCAGTAGAATATGACCCTATATTTGTATATTTCATATAGGAATACAGACAATCATATTTCGTATTTTCAAAAGCCCAATCTCTAACCGCTCTTGCAACTTCACTTCCAAGACCCTTTCGCCAATAATTCTTATGAATGTGATACCCTATTTCTGGAAGTAATTCTCCATCAATATTTTGAATTGTAATTCCACAATCGCCTATCATTTCACCTGTTTCCTTTAGGACTACCGCCCAAAGTCCAAATCCATATTTAGCATAATTCTCAATATTCCATTGAATCCATCCCCTAACTTTTTCTTCATCAAAAGGTTGGGGATAATGGTCCATAGTTTCCTGATTAGAAAGAATTTCATATAAAGAATCAAAATCTTCAAAAGTATATTCTCTTAATATTAGCCTTTCTGTTTCAATTATCATTATTATCACCTCAAATCCCGATTTATTTCATTCAAATTCTAACATGACCATCTTTTGATTACTACTAAAGTTAATGAAAAAAGCTCTGTTGCCATACTATTGTCATATTCAGGGACAATCTTTGATACAATCGCAGCGATCGAGTAGGAGGCGGTGATTAACCGCCGTCCTCTCACACCACCGTGCGTACCGTTCGGTACACGGCGGTTTCAATAGTTGACGTGCAAGGACTGATAGGCAATGGCTAAATCATAAAAGCCGCTGTTTATCAGTCTTTCTTTTGTCAGTGCCCTTTTGACCGTTGTTGTGTTGGATGTCCTCCAATGGCCTTTTCGGCTGTTTGCCGCCATGTCAGCATAATACTCCGGTATCCCCAGTTTTATCAGATTCCGTTTCTTTGTCCTCGGCACCTTCCACTGCTTCCATATGCACATTCGTATGCGATGGTACAGCCAACCGTTGATGCCCTCCAGGTTGTTCTTCATGCTTGCTATCCCATAGTAGTTAAGCCATCCCCTCGCATAGATTTTCATCTTTTCCAGCGAAGGTCGGATACTCTGACAGCGTCTCCGGGAAGAGAGTTCTCTCAGTGTACACTTAAACTTCTTCCATGACTTTGGATGAACCCGGACATAAATGCCCGTTCCGTTCCTTCCCAATGCAAAGCCAAGGAACTTAAAATTTTTGATTGCAAACACACTTACCACGCGGCTTTTCTCCTGGTTCACTCTCAGTTTTAGTGTCCCTTCCAGATATTTCGTACTTGTCTCCAGAAGTCTTTTGGCGGCTCGTTCGCTCTTTGCCAGCAGAACGATATCGTCCGCATAGCGTATACAGGGAACTCTCCGTCTCTCGTACTCCTTATCGAACTCATTGAGGTACACATTTGCTAACAATGGAGACAGATTTCCTCCCTGGGGTGAACCTTCCTCCGTTTCGGTAACTACTCCGTTTTCCATCACTCCGCTTTTCAGATACCGCTTAACCATCTGGATTACCCGCTCATCCTTGATTTCCTTCCTCAGGAGGTTCAACAGGATTGTATGGTTCAGTGTGTCGAAATACCTGGACAGGTCAATGCTTACTGCGTGGATATAACCTTGTTCCGCATACTCCTTCACTCTCCTTATGGCATCCCTCGCACTCTTTCCCGGTCGATATCCGAAACTGTTCTCCGAGAATAAGGGCTCGTAAATCGGTATCATCTGCTGTGCCATGGCTTGCTGTATTGTACGGTCTATGACGGTAGGGATGCCAAGTTTTCTCACTCCACCGTCTGGCTTCGGGATTTCCACTCGTCTGACCGGGCTTGGCGTATAGTGCCCTGCCTTTATTCTGTCTACGATTTCGTGGTTATGCTCCCTTAAAAAGATGAGCGTCTCGTCAATGGTCATTCCATCGACTCCTGGCGCCCCCTTGTTTGCCTTCACTCTCTTGAAAGCCCTGTTCAGGTTATCCTTATCCAGTATCTTTCCCAAGAGGTCAGGCCCTGCACTGTCCCTTTCCTTCCATATCCGGTTGAATGAACGGTGCGCTCTTACATACCCTTTGTGTTCCGCACTATCTCTTTGCAAGCAGCTTT
>JAUNIX010000065.1 GCA_030523275.1 Lachnospiraceae bacterium | reverse complement strand
CTGTCAAGAGAAAGTAAACTTTCTCTTGACAGTGTTTTTTAACTGATTCGATAATGTCCGATCAGACCACCAAAACGTTGTGTATTCTCTAAAATATCCTGTGTATAATTCTTCTGCCGTTTACTGTAATGATGTATGACATATGGTACACCATCCTCATTCCACTGATCAGCCACGATTCCAATATGAGTTTCCCAAACAACAATATCACCCGGCTGCCATTCTTCTGTCTTATTTACATCTAAAGTCAACGACTTTGCTGTATGTTTAAAATATACTTTTAAATTGGAAACTCTACGAAAATCAATCTTATCATCTGGTTTGTCCATTCTATATTCTGATAAATGGCTTCGTATATCCTTATCAACTAAAACTTGCAGATCGTAACCTGCATTCTTTAATGCATATCCAACAACATCTGTGCAGACACCGTATCCATCATTTGGATATCCACCCTGATAATATTTACTCTCATATTTCGGCTTCCTGGCAATATATTCCTTCGCATTTTGGAGAATATCAGTCTGATCATCAATGCCATCCTGGTCTTTATCAACTTCACTTTTATATTGATTTTTATGCACTTCTTCTTTTTTGTCCTCTGTGCCAAACTTTGAACTGATGCAACCCACTAATGTTCCTGCCAAACACAAAACCAAACAAAAGATTTTCCATTTCCGCATAAATATCACTTCCTTCAGTCATTTATTGTAAATGGTATTCCTTTATTAAAAATTTTAGTAATCCCTCACACCCCTCTACGACATCACGATAGGTTGTATCAAAATCACCAGTATACCAAGGATCTGAAATATCTCTTGGTCGATCAGAAAAGTCCAGTAATAAATGTACTTTTTGTTCTGTATCCCTGCCACAGATTCTACCTATATTTCTAAGATTCCAATGTTCCATGCCAATGATATAATCATATTCCTCATAATCTCTTTTCGTTAATTGGATTGCCCGATGAGGAGTCATTGGAATCCCCATCTGCTGCATTTTTGCCTGTGTTCCATAATGAACCGGATTACCAATTTCTTCTCTGCTGGTAGCAGCAGATGCAACTAAAATTTCATTTTCTAAACCTGCTTTTTTTACCATGTCACACAATACAAACTCAGCCATTGGGCTGCGACAAATATTGCCATGGCAGACGAATAATATTTTAATCATGTTCTTATATCTCCTTGAATCGTCGTATTTCCTTGTATTTAAAGGCTTTTTACAACTTTCATTTTTCTTGTAGTTTCTGTATCTTCTTATAAATTCTCATGTTTTGGTAGTCAAAAGTTGTAAAATAAGTTGTAAAACCACTCTTATTTTACAACTTTACAACTCACCGATTACATACCTCTTTCATCTCCTTTTGAATATCGTCAAAGTCCAAATGTGTATAGGTGTTTAATGTAACTCCTATGTCAGAATGTCCCATTATCTTCTGTAAAGTCTTAGGATTCATCCCCGACTTTGCCATGTTAGAACAAAAAGTATGTCGGCATACATGTGGACGTGTCAAGTATGGGACAAAAAAAATATTTCTTTTTTCTTGC
>JAUNIX010000050.1 GCA_030523275.1 Lachnospiraceae bacterium | reverse complement strand
AAAGATTAAGATTTGTAAGATTGATGGATTGGATGCGAATTTTTCAGGTGAACGTCCAACTTTAGTCGTGCATAACCTAGATCAGCCTGGTCATGTGACAGAAGTCACTTCTATGCTTGCTCATAAAGGCGTGAATATTGCAACAATGCAATTGTACCGGAATCATCGAGGTGGAGATGCGGTTATGGTCATTGAATGTGATCAGGAAATTCCAATTGAATCCGTACATTGGTTGGAACGTTTAGAAGGCGTGACAAAGGTTACGTATTTATCAAAGATGGAAAAGGAGAAAGCGTATGATTAGTGGAATCGAAGAATTAATAAAATTAAGTGAGGATAAAGAGATTCCTTTTTGGCAAGTGGTTTTAGAAGATGATATGCTTGATCGATCAGTGAGTAAAGAAGAATCATTTGCAACTATGAGAGATATGTATCATGCGATGAAAGAAGCGGATCATGCCTATGACAGCCAAATGAGGTCGGCAAGTCAGTTGGTTGGCGGAGATGGTGCCAAGATGGAACGTGCAGTAAAGGATGGGAAAGTAAGTAGCGGTTCTTTTCTTGGGATGGTCATTGCTCGTGCTCTGAAAATGGGAGAATCAAATGCCTGTATGAAACGAATCGTGGCAGCACCGACAGCGGGTTCTTGTGGTGTGATTCCGGCAGTTTTTCTTAGTTTAGAAAAAGAATTTGGATACAGCGAGGAAAAAATGACAGAGGCACTTTATGTAGCGGCTGGGATTGGCAGTGTGATTGCTGAGCGTGCGAGTATTTCAGGAGCGCAGGGTGGCTGTCAAGCAGAAATTGGAGCAGCATCGGCAATGGCAGCCGGAGCAGTTGTCTATTTGCGGGATGGAAGTAATGAGCAGATTTCTGATGCGACCGCAGTAGCGTTAAAAAATTTGTTAGGCCTTGTTTGTGATCCGGTAGCGGGGCTTGTGGAAGTGCCATGTGTCAAACGTAATGTGATCGGAGCAGTCAATGCGATTACTTCCGCGGATATGGTGATGGCTGGTATTAAAAGTAAAATTCCGGCAGATGAAGTCATCGATGCGATGGGAGAGGTTGGTGCACTGCTTCCGGTAAGCTTAAAGGAAACAAGCCAAGCGGGATTAGCTGTGACACCGACAGGTATGGCAGTAACAGAAAATTTATCAAAATAAATAGCGAAGTTGTTGGATATTTTACAAGAATATTACATTAATATTTTATTTTGTGCTACAATGAAGATGACAAAAAGTGACAGTGTTTATTAGGCTTGTTAGGAGGGTATATATATGAAAAAACCGCATGTGTTTGCTGCACTAACGATTGGGTCTTATGAAGTGACAATGACCATTTATGAAGTGAGTGCTGTAGGCGAGATGCATCAATTAAATAAGATCAAACAAAAGATGGAGCTTGGGAAAGATACCTTGCGACTTGGGCGGATATCCAATGAAATGACAAAGAAACTTTGTCAGGAGTTACTGAAGATGAAAGAAATTATGCAGGAATACCAAATAGAAAAGGTATTGGCGTATGGAGCGACAGCACTTCGCGAGGCAGAAAATCAGGTATTTGTATTAGAACAAATTAAGAGGGTCACTGGTTTTCAGGTGGATGTTGTCAATAATCCGCAACAGAGTTTCTTAATGTATAAAGCAGTTGTATCCAACCCGAAATTTGAAGAAATTGCACAGGATGGTGCTGCTATTTTAGATGCCAGTGCCGGAAAACTAAGAGTGACCATTTATCAAAAGGGAGATCTCGTATTGACGCAGAATGTTTCCTTAGGTTCGATGCAGATTCGTGAATGGATCAAAGAAACCGGATTTTCGAAATCCGGACAGGCAGATTTGATTCGTGAAGTGATTTCTTATCGATTTAATGAATTTGAAAAATTATATTTGGATAATATGAAAGTGAATACACTAGTATTATCAGGTGATTTATTCACAACGCGTTCCGGATGGAGAAGCAAAAAAGGAGATATTTTAAAAGAAGCAGATTTCTTGAAATTATGTAAAAAAGCAGAGAAACTTTTGCAACAAAATATGGCGCTTACGGAAGAAGCAGATATTCTTTTGCCATCTGTTATTACCTGTGAAGAATTCTTTAAACGTGTAAAAGCAAAAAGAGCATGGATTGCCGGTGTGGATATGAATGATGGGGTTGCATATGAATATGCATCAGATAATCATTATTTAACTCCATGTAGAGATTTTGACAAGGACATCTATACAGAAGTGAAACAGACAATGAATCGATATGTAGCAGATGATAACCATAATTATTATGTTGAGAAAGCATGCCGAATTATTTTTAAAGGACTGGCAAAAAGTTCTGGGTTGACAAAAAGAGATGAACTTCTACTTAGGATAGCAGCATTATTACATAATTGTGGTTCTTATATCACCTTGTCCAATTCGGTTAAATGTTCCAGCTATATTGTAAAACGAACAGAAATTGTCGGTCTTTCAAATCGAGAACGAAAGATGATCAGCGAGATTATCCGTTACCATAAAATGAGTTACGAAGAATTTATGAAAACAATCAGCAGACAGGGATTTACAAATAGAGAAATTACTCTGATCGGAAAGTTATCCGTCATTTTAGGGATTGCGAATACGATGGATACTGGTCATATTCAGAAATTTGAAACGGTTCGAACCAATATAAAAAATGATGAATTCCGTATTACTGTAAATTCTTTATCGAACGGTGTTTTGGAAAAACAGTTTATGGAACGATATGTTGAATTTTTTGAATCAATGTTTGGTTATTCTCTCGTTCTTAGAGAGAAAAATCAGAGATTTTTGACAATATAGGAGGAACAGGGGAATGAACGTATTAAAAAATCCAGAATATTATGACAATCGTGAACTTAGTTGGATTAAATTTAATGAGAGAGTGTTAGAGGAAGCAAAAAAGAATTCGCTTCCATTATTAGAAAGATTAAAATTTTTAAGTATTACAGCGTCTAATTTAGATGAATTTTTCATGGTGCGTGTAGCATCTTTAAAAGATGTCGAAAATGCCGGTTCTACCAAAAAAGATATTACCGGTATGACAGCAGAGGAACAACTGAAACAAATCAGTAAAAAATTACATGAATTTATTAAAAGCCAGTACAATACATATAATATGTCTTTAGTTCCACAACTAGAGGCAAATGGGTTGAAAATATTAAAGTCGTATAAAGATTTGACGAAAGAACAGGCAAAAGAGACAGAAAAGTATTTTGATGAGATTGTCTATCCGGTTTTGACACCGATGGCCGTAGATTCATCAAGACCATTTCCGCTTGTTCGAAATAAATCCATCAATATTGCAGCATTGATTGCGTCAAAAGAAGACAAAAATGAAGTTGATTTTGCCACGGTTCAGGTGCCGGATGTACTGCCGAGAGGATTTTTCCTGGAGGGTGAAGATGGCGGACAGTGCCTGATCCTGTTAGAAGAAATCATCAAGCAGAATATGAAAAAACTCTTTTTAAACCATGATATTCGTACAATGGGTGTATATCGCATCATCCGTAATGCAGATTTAACGATTGATGAAGAAGAGGCTGCAGATTTATTAAAAGAGATTGAAGAAAAGATTCGAGGTCGTCAGTGGGGACAGGTCATTCATTTGAGCGTTGAAGATGGAATGGAAAAGAAACTGGTAAAAGTCTTGTCTGATAATTTCAAAGTAAAGAAGAACGATATTTACTATTTATCAGGACCTGCTGATCTAAAATTCTTTATGAAATTATACGGATTAAAAGGATGGGATGACAAACGAAATAAACCGCATAAACCAGCTCCAGTCAAAGAGTTTATGAATGGAGAAAATATTTTTGATGTTATCAGGGAAAAAGATGTTTTAATGCATCATCCATACCAGAGCTTTGATCCGGTCGTAAACTTTGTAAAACAGGCAAGTGTCGATCCGGATGTGTTGGCAATTAAACAGACACTATATCGTGTCAGTGGAAATTCTCCAATTATTGCAGCTTTAGAAAAGGCAGCTCATAATGGAAAGCAAGTTACTGTATTGGTAGAGTTAAAAGCTCGTTTTGATGAAGAACATAATATTGTCTGGGCGAAAAAATTAGAAAAAGCGGGTTGTCATGTTATTTATGGTCTGTTAGGTCTAAAAACACACAGCAAGATTACCTTAGTCGTTCGAAGAGAAGAAGAAGGAATTAAGCGTTATGTTCATTTAGGAACGGGTAACTATAATGATTCGACAGCAAAATTATATACAGATATGGGATTATTTACCTGCGATGCAGCGATTGGAAATGATGCAACTGCAGCGTTTAACATGTTATCAGGATATTCTGAACCAGAAAGTTGGAATAAGCTTCTGGTTGCTCCATATTGGTTAAAACATGCTTTTTATACGATGATCGATCGTGAGATTAAACACGCGAAAGAGGGAAAAGAAGCAAGAATTGTTGCTAAGATGAATTCTTTGAATCATAAAGGAATTATTCAGAAATTATATGAAGCTTCTCAGGCAGGAGTAAAAATTGACCTCATTGTTCGTGGTATCTGCTGTCTGAAAGTAGGTATTCCGGGAGTCAGTGAAAATATTACTGTTCGTTCCATTGTTGGAGAATTTTTGGAGCATGCGAGAATATTCTATTTCTATAATGATGGAGCTGAAGATATTTTCCTTGGCAGTGCAGATTGGATGAACCGTAACCTGGAGCGTCGTGTTGAAATTGTATTCCCGATTGAGGATGAACAGTTAAAAGAGGAAGTAAAAGATGTTCTTCGTGTTCAGCTTGCTGACACATTACAGGCAAGAGTATATCAACCGGATGGCAGCTACCAAAAAGTAGACCGTCGTGGTAAAGCAGCATTAAATTCTCAGGAGTATTTTATAAAATGGGCCAATAAACAGGTAAAAGAAGAAAAAGTGCCAGTGGGTCAGAGAAAATTTACTCCTTTGTATGAAAAATAATAGATAAAAATCTCCCTACTGCTAGCAGACGCAAAAAAATGCTCTGTATGCAGTAGGGAATTTTTATAGTTATAAAAAACAAAACCTTCCGTGTACAGATTATTTTTGCTGTGTCTGTTAGCGGAAGGTTTTGTTTATCTTTAGATTTTCTCAGGTTCTTCGTATTCAACACCAAAAGTTTCTACGGTTACTTCTTTCATAATCTGTGGTTCTACTGGGGCATCACCAAAGAAAGATGTTTTTGTCTCAGCAATTTTGTTCACAACATCCATACCTTCGATAATCTTACCAAATGCAGCATATTCACCATCCAAATGTGGAGAAGTTTCATGCATGATAAAGAATTGAGAACCGGCAGAATCAGGAACCATAGTACGTGCCATGGAAAGAACGCCAGGCGTATGTTTTAAATCGTTTTGAAAACCATTATTTGTGAATTCTCCTTTGATGCAGTAACCAGGACCGCCAGTGCCATTTCCCTGAGGATCTCCACCCTGGATCATAAATCCTTTGATGATTCTGTGGAAACCAACTCCATTATAAAATCCTTTGCTTATTAAAGAAACAAAGTTACGTACAGTCATTGGTGCAATTTCTGGATATAATTCGGCTTTCATGACATCACCATTTTCCATAGTGATTGTAACAATCGGATTTTGTGCCATAATTTGTATCTTCCTTTCTAAACTTTATGCATTGTCTGTTTTCTATCTGATATAATAGCATATCGAAAAATAAAGTGGAAGATTATTTTTTCATATAGTGGTATAATAAATATGAAATGAAATATGTCAGTCAAATAAAGATAGACGCCGCAAGGGTTTTGATGACATGCTTGAATATTGACAAAGGATAATGGAGGGATAGACGAATGAAAGGAAAGATCAAGATCATCATTTTGGTCATAGTGTTATTGATTGCAGTTGCAGCGGCCATATTATTAGGAACGGGTACCAAAACAATAAAGACAGCAGAAGTAACGATCGAAGAGGGCAGTGATACGATGGAGATTGCCCATACACTGAAGAAAAGTGGAGTGATTCGCTCAGAAGCTGCATTTTTAGTACGGCTTAAAACTTCTTCTTATGCTGGGAAATTACGATATGGAACTTATGAAATAAAAAAAGGTACATCTATGAATCGTTTGTTTCAAATGCTCGCGACAGAGGGAGCAAAAAAGAATACAATCAACCTTACTGTTCCAGAAGGTTATTCAGCAGAACAAATAGGTGACGAATTACAAAAACAGGGAGTTTGTAAAAAAGACGAATTTTTAAAGGCTGTGGATACAAAGGAAAATTATGATTTTAAATGGCTTGCTAAAATCAAAGAAGATAAAAATAGAGAGCATGTTTTACAGGGATATTTATATCCGGATACGTATAATATCTATAAAACAGCGACACCAAAGGAAATTGTGACGGTAATGCTAGAGAATTTTGAAAAACATTATTCGCAGCTTGATGCATGGGATAGGTTAGATCAGATTGTTACAGAGGCTTCTGTGATCGAAAGAGAAACTGGCGTGGATTCAGAACGCGCAACGATTGCTGGGGTAATCGAGAATCGTATGGCTAAAAAAATGCGTCTGCAAGTGGATGCGACAGTATTATATCCGTTGACAAATGGGATGTATGATAAAAAGAGTGTGACGTATAAAGATTTAAAAGTTGATTCTCCATACAATACCTATTTAAACAAAGGATTACCGGTGGGACCAATTTGTAATCCTTCGATAGAAAGTATGGAAGCAGCCGCAAATCCACAGAAGCATAAATATCTTTACTACCATACAAAATCCAAGGATAGCAAAGAACATAATTTCTATAAAACGTACGAAGAACACATAAAATCTCAAAAGAAAGAATAAATTGCGATAAAAAATTATCAATGAAAAATGAAGTATAGTTAAAATTTATATATTATGCTTTTATTATGAAAAAAAGCTGTGAAAAGCAGCTTTTTTTTATTATTATGGGCAGCGTACAAAAAAAAATACTAAAAAAAAGCATAATTTACTTCCCAATATGGTAAAAATGTTGTAAAATAAGTGTATCTGTTATAAGAGGAACAATCTGTATGTCTAAGCAGATTGTGAGGAGATTCCTTGTATCTATTATGACAAGGGAAAAGTGTGTGAAAAGTATAACAAGCTTTTACACAAAAAATATTTAGGAGGGACAAATCAAAATGGCAAGAAAAATGAAAACTATGGATGGTAATACTGCCGCAGCTCACGTATCTTATGCGTTTACTGAATGTGCAGCTATTTTCCCAATTACACCATCCTCTCCAATGGCTGAATCAACAGACCAGTGGGCTACTCAGGGAAGAAAAAATATTTTCGGACATCCAGTAAAATTAGTGGAAATGGAATCTGAAGGTGGAGCAGCTGGTGCAGTACATGGATCATTATCTTCGGGTGCTTTAACAACAACTTATACAGCATCTCAGGGATTATTACTTATGATTCCTAACATGTACAAAATCGCTGGTGAATTATTACCATGTGTAATCGATGTTTCTGCTCGTGCATTAGCATCTCACGCATTAAATATCTTCGGTGATCATTCAGACGTTTACGCTTGTCGTCAGACAGGTTTTGCTATGTTATGTAGTTCAAACGTACAGGAAGTTATGGACTTAGGAGCAGTTGCTCACTTATCTACTATCAAAGGTAGCGTTCCAGTACTTCACTTCTTCGATGGATTCAGAACTTCTCATGAATATCAGAAAATCGAAGCTTGGGATTATGATGATCTCGCAGATATGGTAGATTATGATAAAGTAAAAGAATTCAAGAAAAAATGTTTGAACCCAGAACGTCCAGAATTAAGAGGTTCTGCTCAGAACCCTGACATCTTCTTCCAGGCTCGTGAAGCATGTAATACATATTATGATGCATTCCCAGCTATCGTTGAAGAATACATGGACAAAGTTAACGCTAAGATCGGTACAGATTATAAATTATTCAACTACTATGGGGCAGAAGATGCTGAAAGCGTTATCATCGCTATGGGTTCTGTATGTGATACAATCGAAGAAACAATCGATTACTTAGTTGCTCAGGGCAAAAAAGTTGGTGTTGTTAAAGTTCGTTTATACAGACCATTCGTAGCTGAAAAATTAATCGAAGCTATTCCAGATACTGTTAAAGTAATCAACGTACTTGACAGATCAAAAGAACCAGGTGCACTTGGTGAACCTTTATACTTAGATGTTGTTACTGCATTAAAAGGATCTAAATTTGACGCTGTTCCAGTTAATGGTGGACGTTATGGTTTAGGTTCTAAAGATACTACTCCAGCAGACATCATCGCTACATTTGAAAACACAGAAAAGAAAGAATTTACACTTTCTATCGTTGATGACGTTACAAATCTTTCTCTTGAAAGAGGCGAAACTCCTGTTACAGCTCCAGAAAGCATCGTAGCTTGTAAATTCTGGGGTCTTGGTGCTGATGGTACAGTAGGTGCTAATAAGAACTCTGTTAAGATCATCGGTGACCACACAGATAAATATGCTCAGGCTTACTTTGATTATGACTCTAAGAAGTCTGGTGGTGTTACAATGTCTCACTTACGTTTTGGTGATGACCCAATTAAATCCACATACTTAATCAATAAAGCTGACTTCGTTGCTTGTCACTGTGCTCCATATGTAACAAAATACAACATGGTTCAGGACTTAAAAGACAACGGAACATTCTTATTAAACTGTAGCTGGTCTCCAGAAGAAATCGGTGATCATTTACCAGGACAGGTAAAAGCTTACTTAGCTAAACACAACATCAAATTCTATATCATCGATGGTATTAAGATTGGTAAAGAAATCGGATTAGGAAATCGTATTAATACAGTACTTCAGTCTGCATTCTTCAAATTATCTGGAATTATCCCAGAAGAAGATGCTATTCAGTACATGAAAGACGCTGCTACAAAATCTTATAGCAAGAAAGGTGATCACATCGTTAAGATGAACCATGATGCTATTGATGCAGGTGCAAAAGCAATTGTTGAAGTTCCTGTACCAGCTGAATGGGCAGATTGTGAACCAGAACCATTATTCGAACAGGTAACAGGCGATAGAGCTGACTTAGTAGATTACGTTAACGGAATCCAGAACTATGTTAACTCTCAGACAGGTAATACATTACCAGTTTCCAGCTTATTACCATACGCTGATGGTCATATGCCTCAGGGATCTGCAGCATATGAAAAACGTGGAGTTGCAGTAGATGTTCCAATGTGGAATCCAGACAACTGTATCCAGTGTAACTTCTGTTCTTATGTATGTCCTCATGCATGTATCAGACCAATTGCTATGACAGAAGAAGAATTAGCAGCTGCTCCAGAAGGAACAAAAGCATTACCAATGACAGGTATGCCACAGTATAAATTTGTTATGACAACTACAGTTCTTGACTGTACAGGTTGTGGTTCTTGTGCAAATGTATGTCCTGGTAAGAAAGGTGAAAAAGCACTTACAATGCAGAGCCTTCCATCTCAGATGGCAGAACAGGAAATTTACACATATGGACAGAGCTTACCAATCAAAGAAGACGTATTTGATAAATTCAAAGAATCTTCTGTTAAAGGTTCTCAGTTCAAACAGCCATTACTTGAGTTCTCCGGAGCATGTGCAGGTTGTGGTGAAACACCATATGCTAAATTAGTTACACAGTTATTCGGTGAAAGAATGTACGTTGCAAACGCAACAGGATGTACATCTATCTGGGCTGGTTCTTCTCCAGCTACACCATACACTGTTAATAAGAGAGGACAGGGTCCTGCTTGGTGTAACTCTTTATTCGAAGACAATGCTGAATTTGGTTTAGGTATGTACTTAGGTCAGAACGTTGTTAGAGAACAGTTAAAAGAAAAAGTTGTTGCTTTAGGTGAAAAAGCTGAAAGTGAAGATGTAAAAGCAGCAGTAGCTGAATACTTAGATACTTATACAATTGGTGCTAAGAACGGTGCTGCTACAGATAAATTAGTTGCTGCATTAGAAGCATGCGGATGT
>JAUNIX010000064.1 GCA_030523275.1 Lachnospiraceae bacterium | reverse complement strand
TCTTATAGGAAAGTTCATCTTGTAGGAATTTAAGCGAATATTAGTTCGCACTTTAAAAACTGGCACTCAAAAAAGTGTCAGTTTTTAAAGCAAACTAAACATAGGGGATAATAAATTATTATTTTTCTTTATATTCGTAAATTTGTCCCTTAACTCCAATATAATAAATAGGTACCATTTTTCCATTGCATTTCCTACAGTCAAACCTAGGCGGAACAGAAGTATCCACATTCACTTGATCCGCAGCATCTAACATTTCGACAATGTCAGTAGGGATGAATTCTTTTGTCTTACATTTAGGACAAATGTATTCAATCTCTTTTTTGTTTTTCTCCATAACTTACTCCAATCTCGGGACATTATAACACCATTTCATAATAGTACCACAGGAACATTGTAAAGGATCTTTGTGAAAAGAATGAATCATAAGTTCTCGCCATCTGTTTTGAGCTCTTTTAAAAGCTGCTTTGGTTTTCTCAATCATACGTTTAGCAAACTCTAATAAAGGATGTCCTTTAGAAGAATAAAATCCATAATAACGAATCGTTTTGAAATTTGATTCAGGAATATGTCTGATTAAACGAGTGATAAATTCAAAAATGTGAATCTTTTCTACAACAAATAAATCATCTTCATGTCTTTGATACCAAAATGTGATGTAGTTGTCCTCAATATCTATTATACGGTATTGAGCAAAGCAAGGTCTACCACAATATCGTAAAATATATTCCACCCCTTTTTTTGCATTAGGAAATTCATTCTTTTTTGCACGAACATAAAAACCATTTTCATAATCTTTATAGCATTTATTTTTAAGAGAACGAAATTTATTTGGACCAATTTTCTTCTCTAAATCATTTAAAAGGATAGTACGAAATCTTTTACGGAGCATGTCATAAGGAAAGAACTCAATTTTCTTATCCATATTGTTTCCAATCGCATGTTCGGCCAGTAAACAGTGCATGTGAACATTCCATTTATCATCTCTACCAAAAGTATGTAAGACAAGAATAAAACCAGGTTTAAAGTTTTGAGATTTATAAGAATCTTTAAACCAAGAGAGTAAAGTTTGTGAAACTGCATGAAAAAGACAATTCAACAAAGATCTATCTTCTAGAAAAACTCTCCATAAAATATCAGGCATAGTAAAAACAAGATGTCTATGAGGAACATCAATAAGATGAGTAAGAATCTCAGTGGTACGTTGTTTTGCATATTTTACACCACAGGAGTTACAAAATCTACCTTTACAGGTATTATAAACATTCATAGTTTTATGACAATTTGGGCATTCATAAACGGAATAACCTAAAGCTTTTGTTTTACAAATCATCATTTTATTTACTTCTTTTATAACCACAGGTCGAATGGTAAGATTACGAGATTCAGAAAACTCCAAAAAATCATCCCAGTAGTCATTGAAGATATCTTTTAAATCCCAATGAAATTTTTTAGGATAAGTATCATAAAGTTCTTTTTCAGAATGAAAAGTATTAATAACATTATTTCTCATGTATCTATGATAACAAAAAAGCCTCGAAGAGGCTAGCGATTTTAAACTTGTTTAAAATCTTTTTTTAAT
>JAUNIX010000029.1 GCA_030523275.1 Lachnospiraceae bacterium | reverse complement strand
AATACTAAATAATCTAGTTATAACACTTAGAATTTAAGACACAAAAATAGCAGAGAAACATTTCTATATTCCCTGCTACCTTTCTTAAATCAATTCGATATCATATTTTTCAAGAACTTCTCGTATTTCTTCCGAAGGATTTTTCTCACAAATCACACCGTCAACATCTTCAAATGTTGTATAAACATAGTTCCCTTTAAAATCAAATTTCTTTTTTTCCATCATCAAGTAGGTCGTATAACTACACTTTATTGCCTGATGTTTCATGACGCCATCCTCTGGCAGATACGTCGATATTTCATTTGTTGATACATCAGCTCCCACAACCCCAAGAAAAGCATAATCAAAGCGAAATGCTTCCATCATCTTCAGGGTGATTGCACCTAGCGTACTATTTTGAGAGCGATTCAAGTCACCGCCAAGCATAACAAAGTCCGCTTTTCCGCTATTTGCAAATAAATTTGCAATGTCAAGCATATGGCTGACCACTCTTACTTTAAGGCCCGATTGAATAATTTCTTTGGCAAGTTCCATATTCGTTGTTGAAATATCCAGAAAAATGACATCCCCGTCTTTTAGGAGTTTCACTGCTTTTTTTGCAATTGCTTTTTTTTCCTTGATATTTTTATCATTTCGTTCTGATACAATATTCGTATGTCCTGGATGAAGATCTTCACGTAGAATTGCTCCCCCATAGGTTCGCTTTAACAATTCACGTTTTTCCATACTCGCAAGATCTTTACGAATACAATCTTCGGTAACCTCAAACATCTGACTTAATTCTTTGACCTTAACTTTGCCATTGACATACAATAATTCTAATATTTTTTCTTGTCTTTCCTCTACAAACATATAATCACTCCATTTTATCATAATACAAAACAATTCCAAATTATTCCACACTCTTTAAGGATTCTACCATATCAATTTTCTTTAATTTAAAGTACATGACACCGTTCACAAAAATAGAGAAAAAGCACGTCAATAAAACACTATAAATATAACTTTGTGGTGAAATAGCCCTGCCAAACATAATGGCATCGACCTCTGCTGTTAAAATGACATATCGATGCAGTGCAATACCCAGAAACACACCAGCAAAAGCTCCAATCAAAGTCAACATCACATTTTCCCGATACACATAAGCCGCCAGTTCTGACTGATAAAATCCTAGTACTTTAATCGTCGCTAACTCTCGTCGCCGTTCCTCGATATTAATATTATTCAAGTTATATAATACGACAAATGCTAACAGTCCCGCTGATATGATCAAAATCCAGACTACAATATTTAAATTACCCAGCATATCATCCATCTCTTTTTCCGACGCGGACACAAACGAAACCGATGTAATTCCATCCTTCTTTAACATTTTTTTGCTCAACGCATCCTCGAAAGACGATTTTCGACTGGTTGTTTTGCAAAACATTTTATTGTAAACTGGCTTTTCACCATAAAGTTGTGTGTATAGTTGATCCGACATAAATACATAATGTCTTAAATAATTTTCTGCAATTGCAGTTACTTTCGCTTTGACTTTTTTGGTATCTCCTTCTTTGATCGTAATGGTATCCCCCACTTTAATTTCTAACATTTTTGCCAGTTTTTCTGTTATGATCACACCGTCATCCGACAATTGATAGTGATCACCACTAACACGGTCACGGAATTTAATCAATTGAGTTATTGTTTTCTTATCACTTGGAATTACCAAAGATGCCGTTTTACTGCCAGCCGTATTTTCAATATCAACCGAACTTTCTTTTGCTTCTATACCACTTTGAATTCCCTTTTGCTGCAAAATATAAGAAGCTATTTTTCCACTGTTATATTCATCAAAACCAATCTCCACATCATAGGTTCGAATCTTTGTATACTGGTTATTGGTAATTGCAAAAATAGAATCTTTTAATCCGAATCCAACAAGCAAAAGAGCCATACACCCGCCAATACCAAAAATTGTCATAAAAAATCTCTTTTTATAACGAACAAGATTGCGAATGGAAGATTTCCATGAAAAACTAATTCTTCGCCATAAAAATGGAATATATTCAAGAAAAACTCGTTTTCCCTCTTTAGGTGCTTCCGGACGCATCAGTTGTGCTGGTACTTCCGCTAAAGCCCGATACGATGACAATAACGTCGCCCCTATTGTTGTGATAAATGCCGCCACTGCAGCCAAAAATGCCAGATCAACATGTAATGGGGTTACCACATTATGAACCCCAACATACATCATGGTATAGGCTGTAATGATTACTTTCGGTAATATGATTTCCCCAGAAACGGCTCCTAACAGACTGCCAAGTACAGTCGCCAACGAAGCATACAACAAATACTTCGTCGCAATCTGCATTTTACTGTATCCAAGTGCTTTCATTGTTCCCAATTGAACACGCTCTTCTTCGACCATACGTGTCATAGTCGTAAGACTGACTAAGGCTGCCACTAAAAAGAAAATCAGTGGAAATACTTTACCGATTGCCCCAATTCTTTCAGAATCCTGACCAAATTCTACATACGACTGCATTTTGTTGCGATCAAGTATATACCATTCTCCTTTTTCCAGTTCATCTACCTTTTTCTGAGCATCTTCAAGCTTCTTTTCTGTCTTTTTAAATTCTTTTTCAGCCTTTTCCTTTTCTTTTTTGTACTTTGACAGACCATTTTTGTATTCTTTTTTTCCTTTTTCAAGAGCTTTTATGCCGTTATTATATCGCGTCTGTGCTCTCTTTAATTCTTTTTCAGATGTTTCAAGTTTTTGCTTTGCATTTTTTAACTGCTTTTCTGAAGTATTTAATCGTTGTTTTGAAGCAGATAAAGTTTTTTTGCTTTTATCCAGTTTCTTTTTTGCATTGTCCAACTGTTTTTTTCCAGCTAAGTACGTTTGATATTGTTGATAAAGTTCACCATAATTTTCATCTAATTGTGCATATGTGATACCGTATGCTTTTATCGCTTGATCTAGCTGACTCTTAGCATTATCTATCTTCTTTTTTTGTGAATTATACTCTTTTAACCCCTTTTGATACTGTGACAAACCACTTTTATATTCTTTTTTACCAGATTTCAACTGTTTATTCCCAGAATCCAGTTTCGCTTTCGCCTGCTTTAATTGCTTTTCACTAGAATCTAATTTTTTCTTTGCCTGATTAAGCTCGTCTTTCGCATCAGATAACTTCTTGTCAGCCTTTTTCTTTTCTTTGTTATATTTTTTTCGAGCATCATCTACTTTTCCCTGAGCTTCCTCTTTTACTTCCTGATAGCGAATGGTCTCCCGTTCATCTTTAATTGCTTCCATCGAATCGACTACACCATCAATCTTATCTTCGTATTCATCCGTATACGTAGTCAGACTTTTCGCACCGTCTGCCTGAACATAAATTTCGGTATACACATCCATTGAAAAATCTTTAGCCGGGATTACTAAATAGCCCTCTATTTTTCCATTTCCTATCGTCGTCGTTCCTCGATCCCTCGTTAAATAATAATTATAACTTACCAAACCTTTAATTTTATACGTATTTCTGTGTAAAGAATCTTTCAAATCATCTTTATTTCCAGATTTTAGGATAATAAAATCCCCTATTTTTACTCCATTTTCTTCTGCAAATCTTGCATCGATTAGACATTCTCCGCTCTTTATCTCCTCCGTTCCCTTTTCTAAGTGTAATTGATTCAACGTTTGAGGTTCTTCGTAAACCTTAATCGCCACTTCACTCTCTCCAATATCACATAAAACATCTAGTGAATGTGTCGGTTCTACTTTCTTCACTCCATTTAACTGTTCTAATGCTTTCACATCACCATCGGTAAGCCCTTGTGTACTTAACACACGAATATCCATAAAGTTTTTTTCATCGAATTGACGATCCACGGTAATCTGCATATCCGGTTCTGTCGCTCTTACCCCGGCAAAAAAGGCTACTCCCAATGCAACCAAGAATAAAATCGAAAAAAAACGTGGCAGACTATATCGAATTGCACGAATCCATATTGTTCTCAATGCTTTTTTCATATTCTAACTCACCCTACCATTCTATTGTCTCCACTGGCTTTGGCCGTTCATTGATCTGAATGTTGGCAATCTTTCCACTTTTTACTTCAATGACTCGGTCTGCCATTGGCGCGATTGCCAGGTTATGCGTGATGACGATGACGGTCTTTTTCTTTTCCCGACAAGTATCCTGCAACAGCTTTAAGATTGATTTTCCTGTCTTATAATCCAGGGCTCCTGTCGGCTCATCACATAAAAGTAGTTTTGGATTTTTCGCCAATGCACGTGCAATGGATACTCTTTGTTGTTCTCCTCCGGAAAGCTGTGCCGGGAAGTGCGTCACACGCTCGCCAAGTCCCACATCCTCAAGCACTGTCTTTGCATCGATCGAATCTTTACATATCTGAGCTGCCAATTCTACATTTTCCTGTGCGGTCAAATTTGGAATCAAATTATAAAACTGAAAAACGAATCCAATGTCATCACGTCGATATTTTGTCAGTTGTCTCTCCGAATATTTCCCAATATCGTTCCCATCTACCAAAATCTGTCCGCTTGTCGCCTGATCCATGCCACCCAGTATATTTAAAACCGTCGTTTTTCCGGCTCCACTTGCTCCGACAATAACAACAAATTCTCCTTTTTGAATTTCAAAACTAATCCCATCAACTGCCTTTGTAATGACATCACCACTCTGATATATCTTTTTTACATCAATCAATTGAACAAAACTCTGCATATTATGATTCCCTTCTATCAGTCAACTAATTTATTGATAACACTTCTCACAGGCACGATATCCTGCTTGCTTAGCCTTTTCAACCGAAGAGAAGTACTCACGATTTTTTTCATCTGGTAGTCTTGACTCCGACTCTTTATGATAAATTTTTGTATTTTTATTTCCTATGATTTCATCTGCTTTTGATGTCTCTGACTTTTTCACACTCTTCTTTAATGATGTTCGATCTTTCCTTTCAAGTTGAATATCATCAGAAGATTGAACTGACAATTCTTTACCATCAGAGGAAATAACAATGCTTCCATCCTCGTCCGTTCGCAACACATCTTCCGTAGAATACTTTTCTAAACGACGTAAAACATTGGAATCCGGATGACCATAGTTATTATTTGCACCAACACTAATGATCGAATACATCGGAGACGCATCACGAATAAACATAACACCATTGGCTGTATCAGAACCGTGATGACTCGCTTTTAAAACATCAACGTCAATATCATATTTCTCGTTTATTTTATTCTCCATACGGGCAGTGGTGTCTCCAGTAAATAAGAAACTATTTTCACCATAATCTAAACGAATAACAAGACTGCTTTCATTGTTATCTTCGCTCTCACCAATTGGTCCAAACACTTTGCCTTGGCTACCTTTTCCAAAATCAATCCTATCCCCAGAAGCTACCACCTGCTTTTTTAGCTTCTCCTGTTTTAGAGATCGAATCATCTTTTGATATGCCTGCGACTCATTGGTTGTATTCGTCGTGTAAAAATTACTAACATCATAATCTTGAATCACCTTATAAGCACCACCCATATGATCTGCATCTGGATGCGTTACGATCATATTTTCAATATGATTAACATTCTGAGCATCTAAATAAGTAGAAAGATCATCATAGTGAGCAACTGTTCCCGTGTCGATCAATGAGTAGCTATCATCAATCTGAATTAATGTCGCATCCCCTTGACCAATATTAATAAAATGAACAACGCAATTGCCCTGTGCCGCTGTTGATTTTCCTTCTTGCTTGTTCTCTTCACAGCCCGTCAGACTGAACAAAAGAAAAATACTTATAATAATGGCTGTTATTTTTTGTCTCATGACGCTTCTCCTTCCCTCGTATCATCTAAATATGGCAAAATCACTTTCCAACAATCCTCTAACCTTGATAAAGAATATGCTGCATTCGCTGGGCTGGTAGAAGGAAGTGCTGTGATCTTCATACCCGTTTGAGGATAAATATATTTCTTATACAATTTCTCTGCCAATTTACCATTTGCAAAAATTGCCCGAATCTTATATTCTTGTAAAAGCTCTGGTATTTTGGCTGGTACAACATTGCGAATACTACTGTCACTAGAACCAGTGATGTCACAACTTTCAATAACATCCCAAACACCAATTCGTCTCTTTTTTAACATCTCTTTCTTTTCCTCGATTGTCATTGGTAATGGATATTCCAAAAGGGAAGACAACAATTTCCAAAAACGATTCTGTGGATGTCCATAATAAAATTGATTCTCTCTCGATTTTACCGAGGGAAAACTCCCTAAAATTAGTATTTTTGTATTTTCATCTACAATCGGTGCAAATTCATGTTTTGCATGTATTTCTTCCAATCTTATCACCCTTTCCGTCGATTTAAGCAAAGCGTTTTTATTGCATAGAAATTGTAATGTAATTTTCTATGCAGTAAAAAAACACCTATCAGAATTATAACATCTAATAGGTATTTTAGTAGTCTTTATTTCAATTTATCCTTTTCTTTTCTCACTTGTTCTTTCACAGTTTCCAGATATTCTTTGGCTTTTACAGATTCCATTGAAAATTTTTCTTCTAGTTTTCGGATAATTGTTTCTTCCTTCATATCCTCTTCAAGCACAATTTCTATAAATTTTCGTATTCCTATATCTAATCCTGTCCTTTCACCTTCCTCAAAGCTCCATCGTTTTTCATTCGCAATGTGCGCCTGTTCATCATATTCTGGCAAGATCATATCTGGCACCTCCCGGTCTTTCACCGTTTCCAGATATCTTTTTGCTCTTGAGGATTGCATTGAAAATTTTTCTTCTAGTTTTCGGATAATTGTTTCTTCCTTCATATCCTCTTCAAGCGCAATTTCTATAAATTTTCGTATTCCCGTATCTAATCCTTCCTCAAAACTCCATCGTTTTTCATTCGCAATATGCGCCTGTTCATCATATTCTGTTAAAATCATATCCAACACCTCACCTCTGTGTTTTCTTAATATATCTGACAGAACCCCTTTCTCAATACACTCATTCATTGCCCGATCAACTGCCTTTTCTAAACTATCCATCTTGGCAACATAGCTGCGAACCCGACCGACAAACATCGCATAATCTTTTAGGCGTTTGCACTTCCCCATCAACTGCTTATTTTTACCATAATTAATATTTAACACTAAAGTCTTAAATTCCAAATAAGTTTCGTCCAGTTCGATTTTAAATGAATCTGATAATCGGATGAAGCTTCGCTCCGGTACATCCTTTTCTCCATTGAAAAAGACGACTGCCTGAGGGGTTGGCAACTTAATCGGAACACTGCCATAAACATCCATATGGTGCTGCTCCACAAATCCCTTTAAAAGATCTACGGTATAAATTAAATTACGATATGGCATATTCGGATTCCATGTAGATTGATGTTCGTATAAGTTTAATACACCCGAAACCAGAAAAGAAATATCATTTTTCATTCCCATATAGATAATATTATCAAGCGTATTAATGGTTATTTCTTCTGAATTTGTGTAATTGGTATCATTTAGCGCATTATATAACGCTA
The DNA here is from genome assembly GCA_030523275.1 of Lachnospiraceae bacterium. Taxonomy (GTDB): domain Bacteria; phylum Bacillota; class Clostridia; order Lachnospirales; family Lachnospiraceae; genus Fimousia. The sequence goes on along the minus strand of JAUNIX010000029.1, from coordinate 35,559 downwards.
ATAATTCCTTTTTGTCATTAAAGATAAACCGAAATAGTCGGTCTTTATAACTACGATTGACTCTAGGCTGTCCTGTCATATTCATGTTGTACTTCTCCTTTTATTATAAATTTTTTTTGGAATAACTGCAACTTCTTTAATTTTACATATTTTTACAACCATATTACCATACAGCTTTGCCTATATCAACCATTTTTTTACATATATGTAGGTTTTTTTAAATTAAAAAGGCACCGCACTAAATCATCTCGCTTAGTGCAATGCCTTATAAAAGTTATGACATCCTATCCATATTTTTATTCGCTATTTCACTTTTACAGTAACTGTCTTTGTCGTAGAACCACTATTGTAGTTCTTGGAAGCCTTTGCACTTACTTTTACTTTTATTTTATAAGTACCACTCTTTGTTCCTTTCTTCACAGTAACTTTACCATTACTCTTATTGATAGAAAGTTTTGAACTGCCAGAAGTTTTCTTATAAGATAATTTTCCTTTTCCTGTGACAGAAGCTCCAATGCTGAATGTCTGTTTTTTCTTCTTCACAACAGATTTCTTATATGTCTTCGCAAGTGTTTTTACTGTGATCGTTGGTTTTCCTTTTTTGATCACTAACTTCGCTGCTTTGCTCGTTGATGCTCCATTATAATTCGTATCGGCTGCTACACTCGCTTTTACATAGTATGTTCCAACATTTTTTGGAGCAGCAATTTTCTTTTTACATGCCTTATCTGAATAATATGTATAAGTAACTTTTCCTTTACTTCCAGCCACTTTTGTTTTGACAGCAATTGCCTTTCCGGTATAATTCACTGTTGTATCTGTTAATGTTATACTTGAATTTGCCTTCTTAATCACAATTTTTACGGCTGCACTTGTTGCTGCATTATAGTTATCATCTGCGGCAACACTTGCTTTTGCGTAGTATGTTCCTGCATTAACTGGGGCACCACTTAATGCTTTTGTGCATGCTGCATCTGAGTAATAGCTATAAGTTACTTTTCCTTTACTTCCCGTTACCTTCGCTGCATCTACAGCGATTGCTTTTCCCGTATAAGTTGCTGTTTTATTAGCTATACTAATACTAGAATTTGCTTTGTTATACCCAAATGTTATCTTAATATCACCATGTGTTGCAGATTGGAATGTAGCTACATAATCGTTTCCTGCCACACAGCTTGATGGTAACGTCAGTGTTTTACTCGCACTATCATAATCCCATCCTAATACTTCTTTTCCATGTCTTGCACCTTTTACTAATGTCGTCAAAGTATAGTCACTTGCTGGAGCATTTTCTAATATAAACTTCACTTTTGTTCCATTTGCATTATAAGTTGCTGCTTCAGATGAACCTTTTACATTGTCATCTAATAATGTTTTTAAATATACATTTGTATTAATTACAATATTGGGAGAATCTTTTAATAAATATGTAATCTTTGTAATTGTATTTCCAGCATTCAATCCATTTGTTCTTAAATATGGAGTTTTATTTTCACCATGTACAGAGAACACATCATCAACTGCCCATGAAAATTCCTGTGTCTGTAACCATGTATTATCACTATGGAGTAATCCATAATTGTTTCCAGCTTCATCTGTTAAAATAATACCATATAAGTTTTCTGTTGTTGCTTCTACATCTCCTACACCAAGATTCGCGATATCAATCTGATAGTCTCCCCATACTGTTGCAGTTGTAAGTACAGGCTTTGCATCTGTATCTTCCACATCAGCCTGAGCTTTTTGCATTTTACTAAATGTTCCATCTGCATTTAAGACTTTATATTCTGATTTAAAAGCAGATTCACTATAAGTTGCATTATTTAAATACTCAAAAACTTTTGCATTTTTGTCTGCCATATCATATAAATTTTTATATAATGCTTCTGGAATTGCAATCTGCACATCCTTTATTCCTTTTAAAGTTGCTCCAGTAGCAGCACCATTAGTCTCATCATTCACAACTCCTGTTTCATACCAGGATGTTGTATATTTCGTAGATTTTGTAGTGGTAGCTGATGTTACCGCGTCATACATACCTTCTGCACGGTAGGATGCTACTTTATCTGTACTTAATTCTGGATCTTCACTTGTACCTGGAGCAATGTTCTCCAATTCTCCATAAAAGAAGTCAGCATATTCCATATTAACTGTTGCATAAACCATTCCATCGACTGCTGTCGGTTTTTCAGGCATAGCATTATCCTGTTCCGCAGCCTTAACAACGACTGCCGCCTTTTCATGATAAACTGCAGGTACACTTACCCCACCTACCATCATAGCAGCCGCCAGAGCCATAGAAAGTCCTTTTTTCCACATATATCTATTCATGTGAACCTCCTATTTTCATTTTGCATTATTATAGATTAGCACTGCGCGCTTGTGCATATGATATTAATAATCAATATCATATAAATATATTAATTAATTTTTAATATATTTTCAATACAATTATTGGATGAATTTTTTCATTAAATAATTTAATGAAAAAAAGAGTTCGGTAAAAAACTGCTAAATGCATTTTTTACACGAACTCTATCATTCATAATTTATATTATTTCACTTTTACAGTAACTGTCTTTGTCGTAGAACCACTATTGTAGTTTTTGGAAGCTTTTGCACTTACTTTTACTTTTATTTTATAAGTACCACTCTTTGTTCCTTTCTTCACAGTAACTTTACCATTACTCTTATTGATAGAAAGTTTTGAACTGCCAGAAGTTTTCTTATAAGATAATTTTCCTTTTCCTGTGACAGAAGCTCCAATGCTGAATGTCTGTTTTTTCTTCTTCACAACAGATTTCTTATATGTCTTCGCAAGTGTTTTTACTGTGATCGTTGGTTTTCCTTTTTTGATCACTAACTTCGCTGCTTTGCTCGTTGATGCTCCATTATAATTCGTATCGGCTGCTACACTCGCTTTTACATAGTATGTTCCAACATTTTTTGGAGCAGCAATTTTCTTTTTACATGCCTTATCTGAATAATATGTATAAGTAACTTTTCCTTTACTTCCAGCCACTTTTGTTTTGACAGCAATTGCCTTTCCGGTATAATTCACTGTTGTATCTGTTAATGTTATACTTGAATTTGCCTTCTTAATCACAATTTTTACGGCTGCACTTGTTGCTGCATTATAGTTATCATCTGCGGCAACACTTGCTTTTGCGTAGTATGTTCCTGCATTAACTGGGGCACCACTTAATGCTTTTGTGCATGCTGCATCTGAGTAATAGCTATAAGTTACTTTTCCTTTACTTCCCGTTACCTTCGCTGCATCTACAGTGATTGCTTTTCCATTGTAAGTTGCTGTTTTTCCATTCAATGTAATATTAGAAGCAGATAATGGCAATTTTGCAAGTTCTGTTTTCTTTTCAAAATTACATTTTGAACATTTATATGTAACTAGACCAACTTTTGTTGTTGTCGCATTCACACGACTTACTTCTTTAAAATCATGTTTATTTAAATCTTTCACCGCTGCCTGTAAATGAGCAATACATTCATCTACAATTGCCTGTGCATGAGGTGCTGCTAACTCATCTTTTGCTTCCTGCAATTCAACTTGCATACTATCCCAGGCTTTATCCTGACAATAGTCATCTTTCGATAATGCTTCTGCGTCTTTTACAGCAGCTTCTAATTTCGTTGTATTAATCTCTTCATCACTATCTGGATATACAATATTATCAGCTGTCACCTCTACTTTTACTGTATAATCTTCATATCCAAGAGCGGAAACTGTGATTTCCCAGTATCCTCTTCCATCATATCCTTCTGGAAGTTTGCAACGAGCAGATTCTGTTAATCCAAGCTGAATTCCATTCGATTTATGCATCCAGTTATCTGCGGCAAATTTTGTACCATAACTTTCTAATGGGGTTGTATAAGTATCGTCTTCTCCATAATAAGTCCATTTTGCAGACTGCATTGCTGCACCTAATGCACCGTAATCTTCACCGGTTAAATCCACACGTAAGAAACATCCATAAGACTGCGCATCTTTTGCTTCCTTTGTTGTTACAACAATTTTTTCTGCTTTCTTTAAATCCTGATCCTTCAATCCAGATTCTGTTCCTGCTCTTCTGGCACTAAAACTAAATGTACCATCAGCATTTTTTGTTGCAACTTTTAGTCCATTTGTATTGGCAGTTACATTTGCGGTCTCTGTATATGATTGTAATTGTTGTTCTCCAAATCCACCAGCTAATGTACCACCATTTTCCACCACATAATGGTTTGCTTTTAATGCATCAAGATCACTTGTTTTTACCGCAATAGGAACATATTTTGTACCATTTACTTCATAATGCTTCATCGTTGCAGTTGTTCCGTCAGCTTTTTTAATGGTACCTTTACTAAATTCAACGCTTGTTCCATCTTTTAAAACAATTATCTTATCTCCCTCCCAATGATCCATCTCATAAGTGTTACCATCTGTATCAAAAATAGTAACATCACATTGGTAATTTCCACGATGTAAACCATGATTGGTTGTTGCACGGGTAACTGCATCAAATCCACCTTTATCTAGTTCCCCTTTGTCATCTTTTACGTCAGATGAACTGACATCTCCAGCACCATAGATACCTTCTGATTTCCAATATTCATCCCAGCTTAATCCAGCATAAACAAATGTGTAGCTTCCATCATTCAGATTGATGTCATCAGACTGTGTATCTGCTGCCTTGACGCTAACAGCATGAACAATTGGCGTTGTAACAGGCGAAGCAGTTGTCATCACCGCCCCAGCAAGTGCAATCGCAAATGCTTTCTTTAAATTTTTTAATTGCATGTACATATCCTCCTTTTTAATGCAATATTTATGTATTATCTGTATTCCTACATCTTGGTAGCAAGAAAACAGATTACAATGAGCAGTGCTAATTTTACTATTACAAAAGGAATTTCATTTCCCTTCCATTTTTGTCCTGACCCCAAATGTATGTTTTGTTTCGGACAAATATCTACACACTGCATGCATTGAATACATTCACCACTATTTTTGTGATTACGCTTAATATCGATATCAAGTGGGCATTTTACCTTACATGCCCGACATTTTGGTAAACATTCTCCTCGATTACGGTCAAGCACGGATAAAGGAAGTACTGGCAACCAAGAAAAGACAGCTCCCATCGGACACAAATATTGACAAAAAAATCGTTCTTTGACACTCATACCAATCAAAATAAATACAAATAAAATCCATCCAATGATATAAGACAAATCTGGTATATTACCGTTATAGAGCATAGAAAATACTTCCCAAGGACTTGTGCCACTAAACCTCTCTGTCATACCCAAACCATAAATCAAAAGCAAGCCAAATAAAACAATGTATTTCAATTTTTGTAGTATCTTACTTACCCCTTCTGGAATTTGAATTTTCTTTTTTATTTTTAATTTCTTTTTTATCCACTGAAATAACTCGTACATTCCATCGCCCAAACTACCAAATGCACAGGCATATCCACAGAAAAATCTACCAAATAAAATTGTATATCCACAAAGAGCAATCAGCATAACGACAAATCCATTTGCCTCAATCGGCTCTCCAACACGAATCTGACCAATAAGATAGCGGATTCCAGAATATGCAGAAGTATACAAAGCCGGCATCCACAAGAAAAAAATAATCTGTATGATATGACGAAGCAGTCGATGTATCTCTCTTGTTTTCATCTTAAGAAGCCTCCTTTAATGCATTTTTGACAGCTTCTATAATTCCTTTGGAACTATAGGTTGCTCCACTGGCAACATCCACATCTGCACTTTGGCTATCGATCATATTATCAATTATTTTTTTTGCATTATCTAAATATGCGGAGTCTTCCCCATCTGCTTTTTTCATCTCAATCTCGGTGATAGAACCCTTTTTTATAGTTACATTAACAATAATTTCGCCCCCGAAGCCCGTTCCACTTCCTTCATATGTACCATCTTGATAGGTGAATTGAGCTTCCTTTATTGCCTGATTTTGCTTTTCAATTTCTGCAGCCTTTTTTGCTCGCACTATTGCAATATTGTTATATCCAACACAAACTGCAACCAAGAGACATAAATTGATCAACCGCATCAAAAAATGCTTCTGATTTCCAAAAAATCGTTTCATAACATTTATCCTCTTTCTTTTACTTTATCTTTGATACGGCATCTTTGTATGCTTCCAAAATTGCTTTGGAAGAACAGGTTGCACCACTGACCATATCAATTTCAGAGGTTGATTTGCCGGCTAATAGTTGTGGAACAATTTTATTTTTGGCATCTTTGATAAATCCATTATTTGCAGTAATATAATTACTTCCACTACCCTTTACATTTTGTATCGCAGTAATCCTTCCATCTTTTACAACTACTTCTAGATTTAATTCATAAGCATCAAAATCTCTATCATCATCAGGATGACAGGTTGCACTGCCTTTATAGGTTCCATCTTTGATCTTATTTTCCTCAGTAGAGGTTTCCGTTTTCTGCTCCTCCGTTGTCGCTGTTGAAGCGTGATTTTCTTCTTCCGTCGTTGCCTCTGGCTTTTGATTTTCTGTTGTTGCATCGGGTTTTTTATCGGAATTATTTATTTTTGCCTTGCTAAGAGCATCTTTTACCGCTTCAATAATCCCTTTGGAACTATAGGTTGCTCCACTGATGACATCCACATCTGTATTTTGATTTTTTAACATCTTCGTAATGACACCTTTGGCATTATCCAGGAAAGTTTTATCATCGCCTTCATTTTTAACCACTTTAATCTTAGTCATACGATTGTCCTTAATTGTTACTGAGACTGTCAGATTTCCTCCAAACCCTTCACCAGTACCAAGATAGGTACCATCTTTGTATGTTCCTTTTAATTTTGCCTCTTTTGATGAATCAGTACTGGTATTCTTGTTTTTGTTACTATCTGTTTTCTTCACAGATGCTTTCTTTAACGCATCCCGCACAGCAGAAATAATTCCGTTAGAACTGTAGGTTGCTCCGCTGACTGTATCCACATTGGTCGACTGTTTTTTGATTATTCTTGCAATTACACCTGATTTTGCGCGATTAAAATATGCATTATCGTCTTTTTTACTTAACACTTTAATCTTTGTAATCTTGTTATTTTTAATTGTGACCGCCACTTTTATGGTCCCACGAAATCCCTTTCCCGTTCCGATAAAAGTACCATCTTTATAGATTCCAGATTCTTTTGCCTTTGCCAGTTTTTTCGCAGAACCTGTTCCAACACTACCTCCAGCTCCAGCCGCCGAATGATTGTCTTCTTCTCCTGTCAAAGCATTTTTAACAGCCGCAATAATCCCTCTGGAACTATACGTAGCTCCACTAACCATATCTACTTTTAAAGATTGTTTATTCAAAATACTCTGAATGACTCCTGATGATGCACGATTAAAATATGCACTATCATCTTGTTTACTTAAAACACGAATTGCCGTAATCTTATGATCCTTCACAGTAACGGAAACTTTAATCTGCCCACGAAATCCGGTTCCTGTGCCCTCATAAGTACCATCACTAATTTTGCTCAAATCAACATCACTGGTATTTGAGGCAGTTTTATCCTTTTCTGTCGTACTTTTCTCACTACTCTTTGCCTCCACTTCTTGTGTTTTTGTCACAGGTGTTTCGATTGCTTTCGGTGCGGTGTAACCAGTCACACTATTAACAACCAGACTGACAACAAAAATTAGCGGTACAAATTGCACGAGATTTAAATTTTTTAAACTTTTAAACTTTTTCAAAATTTTCATATATACTCTCTCCCATTCTTTAATCGATGACCTGATACTCATAGTCAGATGTGAAATGTTTTTTGATTCCCTTCGTTATCCATATCTTATTGTTTTCATCCACTAAGATCATATCGAATTCATCTTTATATTTTTTCCAATATGCCTGTGCTTTCTCTTTTCCAAGTACAAATAATGTCGTAGACAGACAATCTGCTTTCGTTCCATCTTTACTTATAACCGTCACCGATATTAAATCCTTTTCTGTCGGTTTTCCAGTCGCAGGATCTAATATATGATGATATGTTTTTCCATTTTCTTCAAAATAACGTTCATAGCCACCAGATGTAATGACCGCCTCATCCTTTGCCTCATAAGTTCCCACCATATCCATGGAATCATTTGGGGACTGAATACCCACTTTCCAGCGACTGCCGTCTACTTTCGTTCCAATCGCCTGTACATTGCCACCGAGACTAATCACTCCACTCTCAACACCACAATCCTCATAAATCTTAGCTACTTGACTTGACGTGTATCCTTTCGCAATACCTCCAAGATCAATCTGTGCATTGTCTTTTAACGTGACCTTATTGGTTTTTGCACTCACTTCCACTTTATCCATACCAACCTGAGAGTTTAAAATTTGATTGATCTCATCCTTTGTCGGCACTTTATATTTCTGAGTCGTAAACCCCCATAAATTCATCAGTGGGTAAATGGTTATATCAAACGCGCCTTTCGTCTGTTTGGAAATATCTTTTGCACAGGTGAGAAGTTTCATTGTTTCGTCAGATACCGTTAGCTTTTTCTCTCTATTTAGCTTTGAAACTTCACTATCACTCTCTCCGACTGACCACAGGGCATCCAGACGTTCAATTTCTGTTTGTGCCACTGCCAAAGCTTCTTCCCGATTTTCTCCATATGCCTTTAAAGTCATATAGGTATCCATTGCAAAAATTTCTATGGAAGACTCCTCTTGATTGTTTGATGCAATCTGCTTAGAATCTTTCTCTTGTTCATTTGATGTTGGTAACGAACAGCCACTTAGAAGAATCGTACAAAAGATAAAAAGGATGTAAATAATTCTATATTTAGTTTTAATATTGATTTTCATTCTCATTTTATTCATTACTTTAATATCATAAAGAAAAAGCAACAGGGATTCAACCTGTTGCTGAGCATCTTTTTTCAATAAGGTTTTTCTTATTGAGAACATTTATTAAAGTTTTTTAATAATACGGAATAAACCGAATGAAACACGCTCTGTGAGTTTCATTGGTTCGCGTGCGGCGGCAAATGGAAATACAAGCGTTTCCGTTTACCTTGTGCCTTCGCGTAAAAAAACGCCATCAACAAAAATTTTGCTGACAGCGTTTTATGAGACCTTTTATAAGATTTAATTATAATATTTTTGATAAGAATGATTTTAAACGTTCATTTTTTGGATGATCAAATACCTGTTCCGGTGTGCCATCCTCAGCAATCTTGCCTTCATCTAAGAAAATGATTCGATTTGCAACTTCTCTTGCAAATCCCATTTCATGTGTAACGCAGATCATTGTCATTCCACTCTGGGCAAGTTCTTTCATAACATCTAATACTTCACCAACCATTTCCGGATCTAAAGCAGAAGTTGGCTCGTCAAATAAGATGACTTCCGGATCCATCGCCAACGCACGGCAAATCGCAACACGCTGTTTTTGTCCACCAGATAACTGGGATGGGTACGCATTTGCTTTCTCTCCTAATCCAACTCTCTCTAAAAGTTCCATTCCTTTTTTATTTGCTTCTTCTTTTGATAAACCTTTTAATTTAATCGGAGCAATCGTCAGATTTTCAAGAATGGTCTTATGTGGAAACAGATTAAAATGCTGGAATACCATCATCATGGATTGACGAGTCTTGTTAATATTATTTTTGGGATCTGTAATCTCTGTTCCATCCAGATAAATTTTTCCTCCAGTTGGTGTTTCCAAAAGATTTAAGCATCTTAAAAACGTTGACTTTCCACATCCGGATGGTCCTAGGATAACTAACACTTCACCCTTTTTTATATCGGTTGTAATTCCATTTAATACATGGACATCACCAAAAGACTTTTTCAGTTTTTCTACGTGAATCATTGCATTACTGTCTTTCATCATTTCTCAGGCTCCTTTCCAGTTTTCCTACTAACGCGGATAATCCCATAACCATGATCAGATAAACAATTGCAACGGTAATCAATGGGAAGAACGCTTCATATGTCAGGCTTCGAATCGTATCACCACCACGCGTAATATCCATAATTCCAATGTAACCGGAAATTGAAGTTTCCTTTAATAATACGATAAATTCATTACCTAATGCAGGCAAAACATTCTTAAATGCCTGTGGAAGAATAAAGTATCGCATTGTCTGTGGATATGTAAATCCTAAGCTTCGTCCAGCCTCAAATTGACCAATATCAATTGACATGATACCAGAACGGACGATTTCGGCAATATAAGCAGAGGAGTTCAAACCAAATGCCAAGGTTGCCACCAATACTTTATTGACATTGCTCGAAGCAAAGATAACATAATAAATAATCAACAATTGAATCATCGATGGTGTGCCACGAATAACCGTCAAATAAGCTTTCATGATCCAGTTTAATAGTTTAAACTTACCTGTCATATCACAAGATGAACGGATGATCGCAATTAAAAATCCTAAAATGATACCAATGATAACCGCGCAGACGGTAATCTGAATGGTTACTAACAAACCATCTGCAATATATTTCCATCGGCTATCTTTTTGGAAGTTATTATAAATACTCTCTTTGAGATCAAACGAACTAGCTGACTTTCCATTTCTTACAATGATAACCTGCTTTGCAGTTGTATAGGAATCAGAGAAGTTAATATTCTTTAAACGATCCTCTGTCACTGTCATTCCGGCAATCCCAACATCCGCTTTTCCAGACTGCACCGCTGTGATAATCGAATCAAAGGCAATATCCTGGATTTCTAATTTTTTGCCTAATTTATCGGCAACTGCTTTTGCCATCTCTGCATCAATACCAACAATCTTGCCTTTCTTTTTATATTCATATGGTTCAAACTCGGCATTTGTCGCCATGACTAATGTTCCATTTGTATATTTCACATCATCTGGTGATTTATACGGCTGTTTTCCTTTCGTATCATCGCCAATATAGTTGCCAATAATCTGTTTTAAAGTACCCTCTTCTTTTAATTCTTTTAAAGCACCATTGATCTGGTCTTGTAACTGTGTATTATCTTTTGCAATCGCAATGGCATATTCTTCTTCTGCAAAAGGTTCCTCTAAAATAGATAAATCACGATTTCGACTTACAAAAGCTTTCGCCGGCTGTTCATCGATAATCACAACATCGACTTTTCCCTGCTTTAACGCCTGCACAGCGTCTGCGCCTTTGTTAAATCTCTGCATTTTCGCACCTTTAACATCAGATGCATAAATATCTCCTGTCGTACCAAGCTGTACACCGATCGACTTATTCTCCAGGTCATCTGCAGATTTTACCTTAGATGCTTCTACCTTATTTTTCGAACCACAGCCTGTTACCAGTCCCATGATCAAGACAACCAGCAATACCAGAGGTATCATTCTACGGCTATACTTTTGTTTTCTGTTTCTTTTCATATCCTCATCCTTTCTGGGCAACTGGCTTTTCCTTACATCCTCACAGATCATTTTTATTATATAAAATTTTTTAAATTTCTTATACTGACTAAAAGCGGGCGCATTACTATCGAGGTAATACGCCCTTGTTGCCCGACTCTTTACGCACTATTTTACAATAAAATGCATAAAAAGTCACTATATTATTGCATAATTATACATTATTTCTGCTAAAAATACGAAATATTCTTTTATTATTGACATTTTCCGTCAATTATGCTATTTATAAAGTAACTTATTTGCTGACGGATACGTGAATTGACACAGTGCAGATAAGGGATTTTATATGTCGACCGTCTGGGCAGTCCTATCAATTGATCGGGCTGTTTTTTATTTATGCGATGGAAACAAGTCAAATAGAAATAAAAAGCAGCTCTTACCACGAAAAAGGAGTGCATCATATTATGAAAATGAAAGAACTATGGATTCAAAGTATTTTAGCAGGTAGCTGTATCGGTATCGGTGGGGCTTTATTTCTCGCGATTGACAATAAGGTTATAGGGGCTTTATTTTTTACACTCGGATTATTTACGATCTGTACACGAGGATTTCATCTCTTTACCGGCAGAATTGGTTATGTTTTTGAAAATCCTCCTGCTTATAGTGCAAGCCTTATCATTACCTGGCTTGGAAATTTAATCGGAACAAATCTAGTCGCATTGGCGCTGACATTTACCAGAAATGCTGCTGCCTTTCAGGAAAAGGCACAAGGCATGTGTGACGTAAAATTAAACGACAGTTTACTAAGTGTCTTTGTTCTTGGCATCTTCTGTAATATCCTGATGTATATTGCTGTCGATGGCTTTCGGACAAATAAACACGAAATCGGAAAATATATCGGTTTGTTCTTATGCGTTGCCGGATTTATATTAGCCGGATTTGAACACTGTATTGCCAATATGTTCTATTTTGGTATGGCAAATATGTGGTCCTTCCATACCATTATCTGGTTGCTTGGTATGACAGCGGGAAATATCGTAGGCGGGATTTTAATTCCTCTGTGCAAACGTTTTATAGCATAACCGAATGAAACAAAACAGACCCTCAGATTATTTTGAAGGCCTGTTTTTTTCTATAAGTACATTTTTATCTTAATTTTACAGTAATCTTCACCGGATTATGATCGGTATAAGCAAAATTATAATCCTGTGTCTGTAATGTTTCAATTTTTAGATTTGGTGAAACAATAAATCCATCTAACATATAGTACTGCGTATCTTCACTATCGGAATTATATGGCTCATTTAATAGTCTCGAAGTCGGTGTTTTATCATCCATGACAATCTGCCATTCGTCTCCAAAATATTCTTCTGGTAATTTACCAGCCACAAAATAGTCTTTATTTTTCACCGGATATTTGTTCTCATCAACACAGGAAAATGACTGGTTAAAATCTCCTCCAGCAATGACATAATTTCCTTTTTCATATTCTACTTTCATCACCTTGGCAAGCATTTCACTTTGCAGTCTCTTGCCTTCACCAGAATCATATGCTTCTAAATGCAGATTAATAAATACCATTTCTTTATCTGTGCCAGCAATCGGAGCACGTTCTACTAGAAGACATCGCTTTAAATTACACATACTGATTGGCCATTTGAAAGAAGATGGAAAAGCAATTCTCTCTGCACTTTTCACATCATAACTGTTTACTGTCATAATCCCGCCATACACTTTACCAATTGGTGGTAACGGATATGGAACATATTTGCAAACGAAATTAGGAGCAAACGCCATATTCCCCTGATTCTTATTCCATAATGTTTGCGCCTCGTCAACATGATAGGAGCGTTTGGAATCCTGATCCACTTCCTGAAGAAATACTACATCCACATTCTGTTCCTGAATCTGGTTTTTGATTCCTTTCATGTTATCCTCAATAACTTGTTTTGAATCTGGGCGAACTTTTTTGCCACCATCCATAAAGAAATCTTCACTCTGACTTAATGCACCATAACCAATATTGTATGTCAGAATAGAAACCGTATCACCCTGTCTCAGTTTTTTTACAGAATTTCCATTCACATTTACCGATTCCTTTTCATCAGGACGATATTCTGTCACGCTCAAAAAAATCAGCAATCCAACTACGATGATCAAAACAATTCCGATAATCGTCAGACATGTCTTTACAATTTTTTTCATAGTTATTTCTCATTTCATTATAATAAATCCACACTAAAGTATCTCTCAGCTCTATCTGGCAGAACGGTCGCGATTACCTTGTCTTTTCCGTATTTTTCTGCCATTTTCTTTGCCGTCCAGATATTGGCTCCCGAAGATGTTCCACACAAAATACCCTGTACTCTAGCTAACTCTTTGGCTGTGTTGATTGCATCTTCATCCGATACCTCCACTACATCGGTGATGATTTTGGTATCTAAGATTGCCGGAATAAAACCATCTCCGATTCCTTGAATCTGATGTAATCCTGGCTGTTGTCCTAAAATAGCAGAAACTCCTTTTGGTTCTGCTGCTACAATCTTGGTATCTGGATTTAATTCTAATAAATATTTTGCGATACCAGCCATTGTTCCTCCACTTCCAATTCCTGAAACAAAAATATCAATCGGTTTGCCAAGCTGTTCTACTAACTCACGAGCTGTGTTCTGGTAATGCGCATCCACATTTGCTGGATTTTCAAACTGCTGTGGTACAAAATACTCATCTGAACTTGATGCGATTCTTATTGCCTCCTGGACAGATCCATCAATACTTAATTCTGCAGGTGTCAAAATCAATTCTGCTCCAAGTCCCCGGATAATTTTCTTGCGCTCTTCACTCATATTTTCCGGCATCACGATAATGACTTTATAGCCCATGCGGACACCGCAAAATGCAAGCCCGATTCCAGTATTCCCAGATGTTGGTTCGATAATCGTCATACCCGGTTTTAATTTTCCATCTTTTTCTGCCTGTTCCAACATATTTTTCGCTACACGGTCCTTGATACTGCCACCTGGATTTAAAAACTCTGCCTTTGCATAAATTTCATATCCAGTTGTCTGTTTTAAACTAAGCAGTGGTGTATTCCCGATCAAATCTAAAATATTTTCTGTATACATTTATCATCATCCTCCTAATTTTTAACCTATGTTCTATTATAACGAAAATCTATTACAAAGCAAAGTTAATATCAGAATATTTACATTTTATTTTTGTAATGGTACAATAAGCATGATTGCGATTAAAAATCATTCATGAATTGGAGGTATTATTTTGAAAAGAGTGGCTATTGTAACGGATAGTAATAGCGGAATTACGCAGAGTATGGCAAAAGAATACGGCGTGTCGGTTATTCCAATGCCTTTTTATATTAATGAAAAAACTTATTTTGAAGATATCACACTCACACAAGATGAATTTTATGAACACTTAAAAGGAGATGCCGAAATTTCCACTTCTCAACCATCTCCTGCTGATATTACAGAACTCTGGGATAAATTATTGGAAACATATGACGAAATCGTTCATATTCCAATGTCTAGTGGTTTGAGTGGAAGTTGTCAGACGGCAATGATGTTGGCACAGGATTATGAAGATAAAGTATGGGTCGTTGATAATCAGAGAATTTCTACAACAATGAAATCCTCTGTCTTGGATGCAAAGGCTATGGCTGATAAAGGATATTCTGCCAGCGAAATCCACAAAATTTTGACGGATACAAAATTTGATTCCAGTATCTATATTATGCTTGACACTCTAAAATATTTAAAAAAAGGTGGTCGTATCACCCCTGCTGCTGCTGCTTTTGCGACTTTATTAAAGATTAAACCCGTTTTACAGATTCAGGGTGAAAAGTTAGATGCTTTTGCAAAATGCAGAACCGCAAAAAAAGGACGTAAGACCATGTTAGAGGCTGCAGTCAAAGACGCCACTGAGCGCTTTGGAGGCATCGACAATGTTCGACTTACAGTTGTTCATACTGAAAATTTAGCAGCGGCCGAGGAATTCCGCAAAGAAGTGGCAGAAGTTTTTCCTGTAAAGGAAGAAGATATTCCAATCGATATTTTATCACTGAGTGTTTCCTGTCACATTGGACCTGGCTGTTTGGCGATTACGATAGAAAAAAAATTAGAATATTAGAATAAATAAGTTTACGACTAAAACCGGTGTGATCAAAATCATACCGGTTTTTCACTTTTCGGAAGAATAACCACAAATTTGCTGCCATGCCCTTCTTCACTTTCTACCTTTACCTGACCATCATGCGCCTGTACAATCGTTTTGACAATTGCAAGTCCTATCCCTGCTCCACCTGTTTTTCGATTTCTAGATTTATCGGTCCGATAGAAACGCTCGAAAATCCATTTTTGATCTTCCTTAGCAATCCCTGGTCCATCATCCTTCACCTGAATCACAACTTGCTCACCTGTATCTTCAACCAAGATACAAATACCCTCATAATCATTGGAATATTTAATCGCATTTGAAAGCAGATTTGTAACTACCTGTTGCATTTTCCTTTCATCAACAAGCGCTATCACATGTGTACCATCCACTAAGCAGTAAATATTTTTTTGAGAAATTTTTGTTTCAAAATTTCTTACCACGCCTTTCGTTAATTCTAATAAATCAACTTCTGTTTTTTGCAGATTTAAGTTTTCATTTTCTACCTGCTGCAATCGTTCCAGATCAGACACCAACTTTGAAATCCTATCCAATTCATCATAACAAACTTGTAATCGTTCTGGTGTCGCTTCCCACACCCCCTCAATGATTGCCTCAAGATAAGAAGATACATTGGCAATCGGTGTCCTGAGCTCATGAGCAACATCAGAAGTCAGACGCTTGCGCAAATTCTCCTGTTCCTCTAATGACCCTGCCATCTGATTCATGGCTTCTGTCAAATTTTGTAGCTCTTTTGCACGAACATCACTGTGAAACCGTATATCATAATGTCCATTGGAAATTTGTTGTGCAATCTCTGACGTTTTTACAATCGGCTCTGTAATGTTGTTTGCAAGGATCAATCCCATTATAATCGCTCCGATTAGAGAAACGATTCCCACTGCTACTAAAATGTGATTCAATGTTGTAATAAATTGAAAATCATTTTCATTTAAATAGTAAGGACTGTAATAGCTGACATCCAGAAAACCAACCACTTTCTGATTCTGTTTTAAGTCAAACCGATGGGTAACAAAATCTCCATCTAGATCGGGACGTTCTTCCTGCATACGAAAGGTAATGGTATTCATCATCTGATGGCAAAGTGTCATATCGTGATTTTCGGCATCCCATAACACATTTTCATCGCTATCATACAACTTTATAATAAATCCTTCATTCAAAGCATACATACCTAAACCATGTATATAGTCAAGATTCCATTTGTCTTTTGCATCGTCATATTGAGAGGATAGATTTTGTGCCAATTCTTCTGTCTGTGTATTTTGCTTTTCCTCTACATATTTTTCAAATTGTCTTTTAATCAAAATATTCGATGCGACACTAATCAAAAAAATTACAGTCAGCACGAGCAAAGCAAATCGAATGGCTATCATTGCACGCAGATTCACTTGCTTCACAATTCGCCACCTCCAAATTTATAACCAACGCCACGAACTGTTTTTATATAAAACGGTTTTTTGGGATCATCTTCCACTTTCTTTCGCAAATTTTTAATATGCGTATCAATAACGCGATCATACCCATCAAAATCTAAACCAAATATCAGTTCAATCAGTTCTTCCCGTGTATAAACTTTTTTCGGACACCGAATCAATGCTGTTAAAATTTTCCATTCACTTGGTGTCAAAGAAAGTGATTCTCCCTTTTTCTGTACTTCTCTATGCTCAAAGTCAACTTGCAAATCCTTATCATTCCACAAGTGTTTCGACACGAGCGGTTTTATATCTCCCGTAGTCCGACGGAGTATCACTGTCATCCTGGCATATAATTCTTTTAAACTAAATGGTTTTGTCACATAATCATCTGCCCCAATCTCTAGACCATTTAGCACATCATCTTCCTGTGTCTTTGCCGTCAACATGATAATAGGAACTTTTGACTTTTTTCGAATCGACATACAGATTTCTTCACCGCTCACATCTGGAAGCATCAGATCAAGTATCACAAAGGTAATCGCTTCCTGCTCAAACATTGTCAGGGCCTCTTTCCCATTTTCTGCTGCAAACACCCGACAGCCTTGTTTCTTTAAATAAAAAGATACAGCCTCTCTGATCATCCGCTCATCATCGACTATTAAAACTGTTTGCACTATATTTCACCCCTTATTTAATCATTCACCTTCCAATTTTCAAAGATTTCTTTCGATGCTGTCAAAAAATCATAAGATATTTCAATCGAGTCATCTGTTATAGCTTTGTCGTTTTCAAAAATCGGCCACGGATTACAACCACCCGATTCAATTTCAATCTGCTCTATCGTAAACTGGTTTCCACAATTTTGGCAAACAAGCATATCACCCTCTTGCTCATAATAGCCTCTGCCCGAACTATAACAAACCTGACAAGTATTAAAAGCAGTACGGATATTGCCATCATTGTCTTTGACTGCGATTACTTCCATCGCTGTTCTATCTACTACTATAGGAAAGAAAGAAACATCGGTTGTAATTTCGGATACTGGAATAACAAGAGGGTCCCCTTTTTCTATCATAGTGCCATCATCTGTTTCTTTTTTAGATTTTTGAACTGTCTGTGTGCTGTTTGACGGCTGTGTTTTCTTATTTCGATTCGCAAACATTACCACAACCATGCATACGATCACAATAATCAAAGCCACCAAAACTAACGCTCTATTTCCCTTTGATTCTTTCCTATTTTTCATTTATTGACTCCTGCTCTTTATAATTTCCCTGTTTCATTCTTTACATTAATATTGCCATGGATCATTCCCATCCAACAACGATACCGAATCGTACCAGCCTTTGTTGGTGTAAACTCAATCACATTTTCTCCTGTATGGAAAGTGTGCTCTATGCCATAGTCCAATATCTCAATTTTATAGTTACAGCCATTAACCGTTCCTTTGGGTGCTTCGATTGTCCATTTCACAGGCACCCCAACCTGAACCTCGATATCTGGATAATTTCCCGGACCCAATGTACTGTTGACAATCTGCATACCATCAACCATCTTTGTCGTTGAATCAGACATAGAATCATCTTTTATTAGTACTCCCTGAAAATTCCATAAAATATAGGAACCGATGATAATGACTAGCGATACGATTTTCAATATATTTCTTTGTCGATGATCCTGGTTTGGAATGCTAAAAAGCACTCCAATGATGAAAAATGTAATAATAAGAATCAGTAACAGATCAGGTGGCAACCATCCACTTAACGAACCACCTTGAGAGAGCATTGCTAATCCAAGTACTACGATCAATACTGCGCCAGCCATCATAACCTGATTGGTAAATTTTCTGCCAAGTACCGTAACAATCGAACTAAGTCCTAACATGAGAGGTACCGTACCTAGACTAAATAACAACATAGATAACGCACCAACAAACGGATTCCCTGTTACCAATGCCACGATCCACATAGATTGTAACGGACCACAAGGCATAAATCCATTCAAAATACCGACTATAAAAGGACGATTGCTTTTTTGCTTTTCTTCCCCAATCTTTCGGACAAGACACCTCGGCATACGAACTGTGAATTTATGAAGCCATGGAAAAATTCCCAAAAGATTGAGTCCTATAATCACCATAAATAATCCCGCTATCATTTTTAGAACACCTTGTAAGTATATCGAAAATCCCGCTTCTATATCTGTACTGATGAAAAGTCCGATCAAACCACACACAAAACCAATCATGGTATAGGATAAAACCCGTCCGAAATTATAAAACAATGCCGAATGAAACACGGCCCATTTACTTCCGCTCTCTATTCTCTTTTGCTGCTCCTTTGAAATACACTGGGAAAGATTGATTCCCCCACACATCGCAATACAATGAACAGAAGTAAGCAAACCAATCACAAAGAGCATACCATACCCCATTTTCGTGTCTGCAAGCTGACTCGGCACTAACAGATTAAGAATCCCCATCGACTGCAACATGACATACAACGCAACTATAATCACCAAGATACAGACAAGATCTAGTAACTCTGTTTCTTGCTGCTTCTTTTCTAAAATCACTTGATATTCTAAATTCTCTATAACAGTGACTATTTCATCCAATGTAATTCTCTTCTCATCATAAGCAATATCAGCTGTACCTTTGCTATAGCTGACACTGGCTCTGAGAATCCCTTCTGTATGCTTCAATACCTTTTCAATTTTATTTTGGCAATTTATACATGTCATTCCACCTATACAAAACTGTATCCTTTTATCCGATGATTGCATCTTAATTTTTGCCTCCTTTAGCTTTTATTAAATA
Organism: Lachnospiraceae bacterium; assembly: GCA_030523275.1. Lineage (GTDB taxonomy): Bacteria > Bacillota > Clostridia > Lachnospirales > Lachnospiraceae > Fimousia. The sequence continues at coordinate 15,769 of JAUNIX010000029.1, read as the reverse complement.
CAATTTAGCATACTAGTTTGTGTTTTTTATGTGGATATATATTATTTTTTATCTTATATCGAAAAACCGAATGAAACACTCTCTGTGAGTTTCATCGGTTTGCGTGCGACGGCAAATGGAAATGCAAGCATTTCCGCTTGCCTTGTGCCTTCGCGTAAAAATAAAACGCTATGCAATCGTATTATCTTTTGCATAGCGTTTTATTTTTATTACATACTTGTCAAATCATTGAACTATAACTTTATTCTGCTTCTAACTGGAATGCTCTGTGTGCCGCATTCATCGCTTTTTCCATATCTTCTTCGTTTACTAAAACGGTTACTCGGATTTCAGAAGTAGAAATCATACGGATATTGATTCCATCTTCGTATAATGCCTGGAACATCTTAGCAGCTACACCCGGGTGAGATACCATACCAGCACCTACAATTGATACTTTTGCAACTTTTGTCTGTACATCAATATCTTTGTATTTTGATCTTGCAAAGTTATTTCTGATAACGTCCACCGTTTCCTGTGCCATATCTTCTGTCACGGTAAAAGAAATGTCTTTTGTTCCATCACGTCCTACAGACTGTAAGATAATATCAACATTGATATTATTTCTTGCTAATAAATTGAATAATTTAAAGGCAACTCCTGGTTCGTTTTTCACACCTAAAACTGCAATACGTGCTGCATCTTTATCTCCTGCAACACCAACTGCAACTTTTTCTTCTGTAGAAGTTGCTGATTTTACGATTGTGCCTTCTGCAGTATTTAAAGAAGAACGAACAACAATCTGTACACCATGTTTCTTCGCTAACTCAACACAACGGTTATGCAGAACACCTGCACCTAAAGTAGCAAGTTCTAACATTTCATTGTATGTGATTTCTTTTAATTTACGTGCATCCTTTACTTTACGTGGATCTGCTGTGTATACACCCTCTACATCTGTGTAAATTTCACATGCATCTGCACGAAGAGCTGCCGCTAATGCAACGGCCGTTGTATCAGAACCACCACGTCCTAATGTTGTATAGTTGTTATAATGATCAATTCCCTGAAAACCAGTAACTAAAACAATTTTTCTCTGATCTAATTCATGATGAATTCTTTCTGTATCAATTCTTTTTAGTCTGGCATTTCCATATTTATTTGTTGAATGCATCGCTACCTGAAAAGCATTTAAAGAAACTGCCGGCACTCCTAAATAGTCCATTGCCATTGCCATTAAAGCAACCGATGTCTGTTCTCCGGTTGTAAATAACATATCCATCTCTCTTTTTGATGGATTTGGGTTAATGTCTTTTGCCTGTGCAATCAACTCATCTGTCATTTTACCCATTGCAGATAATACAACAACGACATCATTTCCCTTTTTATAATCTTCAATACATCTTCTTGCTACATTAAAAATTCTTTCTTTATCACCAACAGAAGTTCCGCCAAATTTTTTAACGATTAACATTCTCTTATCCTCCTGATTATTCAATAGTTTTTCATATGCATCGTTATTATGATTATTTAGTATTCATTCGAATGACACTGATTACTGATTTAAAATCTTTCACTTTATTCTGGAAATCTTTTTCTTTCATAACTGGTGTTACAAAAGCATACTCGTCTTTCATTTCTTCTAAAGTGACTACAGAAATATCGCCAAATGCTTTCTTCACATCTTCCTGTACAACATCAGCCGGCACACGAACAAAGAATGCATGTTTGAAGTCATCAATACTTCCAAGCTCTAATTTATCTTTACTCCAGATCATTGGCAATGTACGATCTAAGTTTCTTGCCGCTTCGACTACGTCAGCTACAACTGCACTAGCGGTTGGCAGCTTTCCAGCTCCACGACCATAAAACATAACATCATCAACCATATTTCCATTTACAAATACGGCGTTAAATACGTCTTTAACACCATATAATGGACTCATTTTACCAATCATCATTGGACAAACCATTGCATATACCTGTCCATCTACTTTACGGCTTGTACCAAGAAGTTTAATATGTTTGCTCAATGCCTTTGCATATTTAATATCCGCATCCGTAATCTTAGTGATTCCTTCTGTATAAATATCTTCAAAATCAACTTGTTTGCCATAAGCTAATGATGTTAAAATTGCAATTTTACGACAAGCATCATATCCTTCAACATCTGCTTCTGGATGAAGTTCTGCATAACCTTTTTCCTGAGCTTCTTTTAAAACAGTATCAAAATCCAGACCTTCCATAGACATCTTTGTCAAAATATAATTTGTCGTACCGTTTAAGATTCCAGTAATCTCCGTAATCTCATCTGCACTTAAAGAATGATTCAGTGGTCTGATAATCGGAATACCGCCACCTACACTGGCTTCAAAAAAGAAGTTTGCATTGTTTTCTTTTGCAAGTGCAATTAACTCGGCGCCATGTTTGGCTACTAATTCTTTATTTGATGTGCAAACACTCTTGCCACGTTTTAAACACTCAGTTGTCCATGTATAAGAAGGTTCTACCCCTCCTAATACCTCTACAACAATACTAACTTCCGGATCATTTACGATTGTTTCAAAATTACGGCATAACACTTCATTGACCGGATCATCAGCTGGAAAATCTTTAATATCTAATACATATTTTACGTTTACTTTTTTTCCAACTTTTTTGCTAATGCTCTCATTATTCGTACGAATAACTTCAAACACACCGGAACCTACTGTTCCATATCCTAAAATTGCTACATTTATCATATGTTTCCTCACTCTCTGGCAATAATCTTTACACTAATAATTCTATCTAAACTTTCTACTTCATTTAACATCGCTGATACATCTGTCGTAATCGACAGGATATCAACACTTAACGTCAGTATTCCGACACCATTGATTGGAATACTCTGATGAATTGTTAATATATTTGTCTGATATTTCGCAAAAATATTTAATATGGTAGATATAATTCCCGGACAATCACGAATTTCTATCACACATGTAATATTGCGTCCCTGCCGACTGTCATGAAAAGGGAAAATATCTTCCTTATATTTATAATAAGAACTTCTGCTGATTCCTGCTTCAGAAGTAGCCATCTGAACGGTCTTCTTTGGGTCAGCATCTAAAATTTTCTGTACCTCAACCACCTTCAAAAGAACCTCTGGCACTGCTTTTTTGCGAATCACATAATATTCAGTACCTTCCGACATCGCATCCTCCTTTGTCTTTATATAAAATACTTTTGTCCGTCAACAAAAGATACTATCATGTTTTTCTGAGAATGGCAAGCATAATTTTTTATTCTTCTACTGTTTGTTTCAAATTCTCCCATTTTAAATAGGCATTGATGAAATTATCAAGTGCTCCATCCAACACTGCAGATGGATTACCGCTTTCCTCCTTCGTTCTGTGATCTTTGACCATTGTATACGGCTGTAATACATAAGAACGAATCTGACTTCCCCATCCATTGTCCATAACCTCACCACGAATACCGGATAATTCTTCTTTCTTTTCCTGTTCTTTAAGCAAATATAATTTTGCTTTTAACATCTGCATTGCCTTATCCTTGTTCTGTCTCTGAGAACGTTCATTTTGGCACTGCACAACTGTTCCTGTCGGCAAATGGGTAATTCGAATTGCAGAATCTGTCTTATTGATATGCTGTCCACCAGCACCACTAGCACGATATGTGTCAATTCGTATATCTTCATCTGCAATTTCAATATTAATGTCTGTTTTGATATCCGGCATAATATCACAGGAAGCAAAAGAGGTTTGACGCTTTCCTGCTGCATTAAATGGAGAAATTCGCACCAAACGATGAATCCCTTTTTCAGATTTTAAATATCCATATGCATTATCTCCAGAAATCTGCATGGTTACGGATTTTATACCTGCAACTTCTCCGTCCAGATAATCAAGAATCTGAATTTTATAACCTTTTTTTTCTGCCCATTTATGATACATACGATATAACATACTGACCCAGTCACAGGATTCAGTACCTCCAGCACCTGCATTCAGGCTTAAAATCGCATCCTCATTATCATATTCTCCAGATAACAAAACACTGATACGAAGACTTTCAAAACTTTCTACAAACTCATCCAGCATTTCTTTGATTTCCTGAACCAAATCAGCATCTTCTTCCTCATATCCCATCTCGATCATTGTCTGAATATCTTCTTTTGCAGTTTCCAGGGATTCATAAGATTCTACAACGTCTTTTAACTGCTTTAATTCTTTCATAACAAATTGGGATGATGTAATATCATCCCAAAAATTTGGTGCTTCCATTTGTGCTTCCAGTTGATCAATTCTCTCCTGCTTTTGGGCAAGTCCTAATGACTCTTTTAATTCTCGAAGAGGTTCCTCATAGTTTCCTATTTTATATTTAAATTGATCTAATTCTACCACGATTATAGCTCCTTATTATTTTCCACGTCCACAACAATGTTTGTATTTCTTTCCGCTTCCGCATGGACATGGATCATTCCGTCCGATTTTTGCTTTTTTACGACGATATGGTCCCTTTTGAACCGCTTCATCTTTATTGGTACCGGTAATTTCCGGAGTTTCATCTTTTTCTACCTGTTTTTCTACACGAACATGGAACAATGCATTCGTCGTATCTTCCTGAATTGATTTTGTCATTGCCTCAAACATATCAAAGGCAGCAAAACGATATTCTACCAATGGATCACGGTTACCATAAGCCTGTAAACCGATACCTTCTCGTAATTGATCCATATCATCAATGTGATCCATCCACTTACGATCAATAACATTTAAAAGAATAATACGCTCGATTTCGCGCATATCCATATCTTCGTCAATAAATTCTTTCTGCTTTTCGCTGTATAATTCCAAAGCAGTATCTTGCAGACGAGAAACCAGATGTTGCACGCCTTTTTCTTCATCTTCCTGTGTCAATTCAATCGTATCAAATGGAATAATGCGACCTAATGTCTGGTTCAGTTCTTTCATATTCCATTCTTCAATCGGTACATCATCATTACAAACTGACTGAACTTCATTGGCAACTGTGTCGCTGATCATATTACGAACAACTTCTTGCATATCTTCGCCATCTAAAACACGACGACGTTCTTCATAGATGATTTCTCTTTGTTCATTATTAACCTGATCATAATCTAATAAATTCTTACGAATAGAGAAGTTATTGTTTTCAATCTTCTTCTGTGCTTTTTCAATTGTACTTGTAATCGTCTTATGCTGAATCTCTTCTCCTTCTGGAATTCCAAGTGCATTGTAAATACCGATCATACGCTCGGAACCAAACAGACGCATCAAATCATCTTCCAATGATAAATAGAATTTCGATTCTCCAGGGTCTCCCTGACGACCAGAACGTCCACGCAACTGATTATCAATACGTCTTGCCTCATGACGTTCTGTACCAATGATCTTCAATCCACCAACTTCAGCTACTCCATCTGCAAGTTTAATATCCGTACCACGACCTGCCATGTTTGTTGCGATCGTAACGGCTCCCATCTCCCCTGCATGGGAAATGATTTCCGCTTCCTGCTCATGGAACTTCGCATTCAATACATTATGTGGAATTCCTCTTCTCTTTAACATCAAACTTAATTCTTCGGATGCTTCGATCGTAATCGTACCAACCAAAACCGGTTGTCCTTTTTCATGTGATCTTTCAATATCATCGACAACTGCTTTTAACTTCTCTGCTCTCGTCTTGTAAATAGAATCATTGTGATCAATACGAATCACTGGCATATTCGTTGGAATTACAATAACGTCCATGCCATAGATTTCACGGAATTCTTCTTCTTCTGTCAAAGCAGTACCTGTCATACCTGCTTTCTTCTTATATTTATTAAAGAAGTTCTGGAATGTGATCGTTGCCAAAGTCTTAGACTCACGATTTACTTTTACGTGCTCTTTTGCTTCGATTGCCTGATGCAGACCATCGGAATAACGACGTCCCGGCATAATACGTCCGGTAAATTCATCAACGATCAAAACTTCGTTGTCTTTTACTACGTAGTCTTTGTCTTTGAACATTAAGTTATGTGCTCTTAATGCCAAAATAATATTATGCTGCAATGCCAAATGCTCCGGATCTGCAAAGTTGTCAATATTGAAGAACTTTTCTACCTTTGCAACCCCCTGTGCAGTCAACATAACGTGTTTGTCCTTTTCATTTACAAGGAAATCTCCGTCTTCCTCGGCTACTTCATTCATGATCGCATCGATTTTGGAAATTTCTCCATCAGAAGTACCACGTTCCATTTGTCTCGCTAACATATCACACATACGATACAAATCTGTAGATTTGCCACTCTGACCAGAAATGATAAGTGGAGTTCTCGCCTCATCGATCAATACAGAATCGACCTCATCGACAATCGCATAATTCAAATCTCTTTGTACCAACATTTCTTTTTCATTTACCATATTGTCTCTCAGGTAATCGAATCCCAGTTCATTGTTTGTAACATAAGTAATGTCGCATCCATACATCTCCTGGCGCTGTGCAGTATCCATATCATTTGTGATTACACCGACAGATAATCCCAAAAATGTGTGAATCTGTCCCATCCACTCTGCATCACGTTTTGCCAAATATTCATTGACTGTTACAATATGAACGCCTTTTCCTTCCAAAGCATTCAGATAGGCTGGCAATGTTGATACCAATGTCTTTCCTTCACCAGTTTTCATCTCAGCAATACGACCCTGATGAAGAATGATACCACCAATCAACTGTACACGATAATGTCTCATGTTTAATGTTCTCTTGGCTGCTTCACGAACGGTTGCAAAAGCTTCTACTAACAGATCATCCAAAGTTTCTCCATCTTCCAGACGCTGTCTGAATTCTACCGTTTTGTGGCGCAATTCATCGTCCGTTAATTTCTCCATCTTTGGTTCTAACTTTTCAATTTGGTCTACCTTATTGGAAATTCTTTTGATTTCTTTATCGCTATGGCTGCCAAATATCTTATCAAATAAACCCATATATTTCACTCCTAAATAAACGTCCATATTTATAAATACTTTTAGTATACGAATAATAATTCCATATCATTCTATCATCTATAAAAAAAAGCGTCAATGCAAGGAATCTAAAAGAATTATAAAGTTTTCATATCCAGCTGAGCCATGCTCACTTCTCTTCGTTTCGTTCGCTTTTGGGGCTTCGCCTTGGCCCTCCTAGCAAAAGCCGAGCCATAACTCGCTCCTCTTTGTTCCGCTCGTTTTTGGGGCTTCGCCTTGGCCCTCTTAACAAGCCGAGCCATGCTCACTTCTCTTCGTTTCGTTCGCTTTTGGGGCTTCGCCTTGGCCCTCCTAGCAAAAGCCGAGCCATAACTCGCTCCTCTTTGTTCCGCTCGTTTTTGGGGCTTCGCCTTGGCCCTCTTAACAAGCCGAGCCATGCTCACTTCTCTTCGTTTCGTTCGCTTTTGGGGCTTCGCCTTGGCCCTCTTAACAAGCCGAGTCATAGCTCACTTCTCTTCGTTTCGTTCGCTTTTGTGGCTTCGCCACAAAAGTCTAAAAATAAAAACCAGCAGCAATGAACATGCATGCTCCTTGCTGCTGGTTTTTATTTTCATCCTTACATGGCTCGGCTTGGTTAAAATTCCGGTTCAATCAAACCAAATGTACCATCTTTTCTTTTGTATACAACGTTTACTTCGAATGTGTCCGCATTACGGAATACGAAGAATGTATGTCCGATCAATTCCATCTGCACACATGCCTCCTCAACGTCCATAGGCTTGATTGCAAATTTTTTGCTACGGATAATTTTGATTTCTTCATCTGGAGTATCTTCTTCTACTTCGAAGAATTCTCTCTTAAATTCACTACCAACTAATTTCTGATTCATTAATTTTGTTTTATAACGACGAATCTGACGTTCAATAATGTCAACAACTAAATCTACAGATACATACATGTCTGAACTATCCTGCTCTGCACGTATCACCTGTCCCTTCATAGGAATTGTCACTTCAATTTTCTGTCTATTTCTTTCAACACTTAAAGTAACAAAGATTTCTGTTTCATCAGTAAAAAACTTGTCAAGTTTGCTTAGTTTGTCTTCCACTGCCGTGCGAAGTCCGTCTGTCACCTCAATATTCTTACCACTAATAATAAAACGCATAACAATCGCTCCTTTGTCTTAAGATAGCTTCATTATATCATATCCCGTCCATTTTTCCAATCACCAACGAAAACAGAAATCAGATACTTTTCACTTAAATTTTCACTCAATTTAATTAATTTTCAAATATTAATAAACTATTGAAAGATTGTTAAAAAGTGTTTTTTATCCATTTTTCACAAAACATACGTTTCTTTTATGGGGTAAGAATATCCACACCATCTCATGCATAAAAATGTGGATAATGTGGATAACTTTGTGCATAACCTCTTTTTCTGATAAAAAAGCCATTTATTTTTTCCACACAGTGTGGACAAACTACCCCCTTTTCTGGGGATAACTTTTTTTAGTTCGCTATTTATAGAGAACTTCACCAAAAATTCGACATAACATTATTTTCCTAATTTTCTGAATATTTATTTTTCTTTTTGAAAATTTGCAACCGTTCAGAGCCAAGCAAAATTTCTTTCAAAAATATGACGAGTGCTTGCACTCAGGAAGATTTTTGGGAGAAATTTTATTTGGCGGATACGCCTCACCGAGAAAGCTTCTTTGCTTTCGAGGCTGGCTCTGAAAAGAGCCAAGCAATATTTTTTTCAAAAATATGACGAGTGCTTGCACTCAGGAAGATTTTTGGGAGAAATTTTATTTGGCGGATACGCCTCACCGAGAAAGCTTCTTTGCTTTCGAGGCTGGCTCTGAAAAGAAAAAAGATGAATGAAAACATTCACCTTTTTTTGTCCTGATATATCACATTGATTGCTTCTTCTTTTGTATAGCCCAACTCCTGCATATCTTCTAAATATGTATGAATAATAATTTCCGCAAATTCTTTTCGATACGCTCCTATTATTTTTGAATCTTCTGTCACACAACGCCCCGCTGTACGGTTCGTAATAATCAAACCATCCTGGTCTAATGCAGCAAGTGCCCGTTGCATTGTATTAGGATTCACGCCCGCCTCTTTTGCCAATTCACGGACACTTGGCAGTTTCTCTCCACATTGATATCTGCCAGAAACAATTTGCTTTCCTAACTGTTCTTTTAATTGAATCCAAATTGGGCGATCATCATTTAATTTCCATTCCATAAACATCCCTACCTATTCTAAATTCAATTTCTTCGTTAAAAGATATTCTGTAATAAAATGCAGCAGAAAAATCCAAATAATTGTTATTATTATGCTTAGAAAAACGTATGTATTTGTTGCCAGATAATCCATAGCCCAATTATCAATCGCGGAACTCACACTTGAAGTCCCAATATTTAAGATAATATATGCCCCAAAAGAACATAAAAATCTATTTCGACTACTAAGCTGTCCGATTGCCATCGCCGCATATACATGATAAATCATCACGATTAGAACCAGTACCCCGGCTAAAATCTCAGGGTTCGAAGAGAAAAGCACTTGCGGTTCAAATATGGTTGTAATCCCTTCTCCTGTTATGTAAATACCATCTTGTAACGAATACATGTATCCCATCGCAATAATACCAATTGTAACAATTGCGGTCATGATACTAATCAGACTAATTATCAAGGCACTGATCATTTTACTTAAGATCAATTTTCGAACCGAAACTGGCAGCGTGAACATCAAATATCCTTCCTCTTTTAATAATCCATTCCAAAATCGTTGAATCACAAAAAGAATATTAAGCACTGCCATAGCCAAAAAAATACTAAACAAAACAATGCTCCATATGACATTACCTGCCCACCCCTCATCTGTAAACATTGGTCCACGCATTCCAAATGCAATTTGTATTCCAAAATATAGGCTAATAACAATTGCCGTTATCCATAATGGCAACATCGTTTTTATCATTGATTTTAAATCATATTTTATTAATTTCCTAAGCATTTTTATATCTCCTTTATAGAAATTTTATCAGATTTTCTTTCTAAAATCATTTTAAACTGCTAAGATATTTCATAACTCAATCCTCTTTTTGCCATTTAGAAAAAATATCCTCTTTATTTGTTATCTGCGATTTATGCTGTGCAAACTCCATCAAATAATTGCCGGCAACATGCGGTATTTTTGCACAATCAATATTGTTATCAACACTTTCTATATAATAATTTCCAGCCTTTTTATATAACACTTCTTTTCCATAGGATATTTCATTTGAATTTTCTATCTGTTCATAACTATGAAATGTATACAATTTCTGTGAACCATCTGGAATTTTCTCAATATCCATCCACTGTTCAATTTTCTCTTTTTTTACCAATTTCTCAATAATGTCATTATCTGTCGTCTGACTTAACACATTATCATTTGAATCCGTAACCTCCAACAATTGATTCTTATCATTTTCCAATCCTTTAATCAAACATCCTATCAGAAAGACAACCATACTAGCAAAAAGTAATAACCAAATACCTTTTTTCATTCAACATCCCTCATTCTATCAGATATTTGTATTATTCCAAGTTCAATTTATTTGTTAGCAAGTACTCTGTGATTGCATGTAAAATAATGATTTCGACAATAATTGCTATTAATGGAGCAATTAATAGCATACTGTCCGGTATATACTTTATCAAACCACGGAAGAAAGGGAAAAAAGTAGCTACCACAAATGCTCCCGCAGTTAGGATTAAGGTTTGTACAATGTGCAACCCAATGTAGGCACCAAAGGAGCAAAACAAACGGCTACGAGTACTAAGTTGTCCAATCGCCATTGCTGCATATGCAAAATAAATCGCTGCCATGCCGTCAAATAATAAAATAATCGTATCGATCACTGCCTCAGGAAGAAGATTAATTGATATATTTTCAAAATCTATTGGTCCAACCCACTGTAAGCTAAAGTACATGAAAGCCACAATACATGCTGTAATCACACTGCCAATTGTGATTAGCACTCCACTAATTACTTTTGACAAGATTAATTTTCTTGTCGAAACAGGAATTGTGTACATCAGATATCCTTCTTCTTTTAATAATCCATTCCAAAATCGTTGGATAATCTCAACAACATTTAACACCATAATTACGACGAATAATATGATTAATGCTAACATGAACATAATGAACCCAAATCTATCCGGATTTATTTTACCCGAATGCAATGCTTGAAACCGCAGATAAATTCCCATAAAGATAGAAGTAATAATGGTTAGCACCCATAAGGGAACCATCGTCCTACCCATAGATATCAAGTCATATTTAATCAACTTTCTCAACATCTGCCTCACCTCCTGCAAATACATCCGCACGGAACATCTCACGGAATAAACTATCCATGGATTTTCCACTCTCTTCACGCAGATCATCAACTGATCTATGCATCAAAATATTTCCTTCTTGAATTAAAATGACTTCATCAAGAATTTTCTCAATATCGGCAATTAAATGTGTTGAAATAATGATGGTTCCTTCTTCGTTATAATTATTTAATATTGTATCCAAGATAAAATCTCTAGCCGCTGGATCAACACCGGCAATCGGCTCATCCAATAAATATAATTGCGCTTTACGACTCATAACCAGGATTAGCTGTACTTTTTCCTTATTCCCTTTTGATAATTTCTTCATCTTGTCATTGACATTAATTTTTAAAAGATTACACATTTGTTCTGCTTTTTCTCTGTCAAAGTCTGCATAAAAATCAGCAAAGAAATTGAGCATATCTTTTACCTTCATCCAATCAGCAAAATACATTTTGTCTGGTAAATAGCTTACGATTGCCTTACTGTTGACTCCCGGCCTCTCGCCATTAATCAACAGCACGCCGCTTGTTGGCTGTATCAAACCATTCAATAACTTAATCAAGGTCGTCTTACCAGCCCCATTTGGTCCTAATAAACCAATAATCTTTCCTTTTGTTACCTGTAAATTAACATTATGTAAAACTTCTTTCTTTCCAAAATTCTTTTGTATATCCACACATCTGATTAAATCCATCATCTTCTACTCCTTTTCTTTTTTATTCGTATTATTGTATTAGTTACTTAATACAATAATATAATAACAAGATTCTGACAGAATGTCAAGTCCCACGCCGCATCCTCGCGGAGCGTTTTTAATTTCATAGGAAATTAAAAAAACTCGGAAACTAAATTGTTTCCGAGTCCATATACTCAAAATATGTATTTTATAAAATTCTTCTTACACATTTCACTTTACGATAGTTTGCTTTATTTGAAATTTTAATTCCTGTCTTTTTACTGCTTGCATGAACAATCTTGTTATTACCGATATAAATAGCAACATGTCCATAATAACAAATAACATCTCCTGGTTTTTTCTTAGACCAGCTAACTTTTTTTCCCTTCTTTGCAATCGCTGAAGAGGAATGTGGAAGTTTGTAACCAAAATGTTTATATACTGACATTACATATCCGGAACAGTCAGCACCTTTTGTTAAACTAGTTCCACCATATTTATATGGGTTACCAACAAACTTCTTAGCATATTTTACAACCTGACTACCTGTTGCCGCAGATACTTCTTTTTGATCAGTTGCCACGATCACTCCTGTTGCCAAAAACAAACATAATACAAATGTAATAATTCTTAAACCAAAATTGCGTTTCATATCAAATAACTCCTACCAAAATAATCATCAAATAGTTTCTTCCTTAATTCGTAATTAATAATAACATATTTCGCAACATTTGTAAATGATTATTACACATTTTGTAACATTTCTGTAATGATTTATTTTTTTACGCAATATAATTGTGCCATCCTGACAAAAAACAAAGCAGAAAAATCCACTTCCCTAGTATCTTTGTAAACAAAAGCGGACAAGTCCGCCTCGAATTCCCTATAATCCCTCAGTTCCTGAGGGACTTGCTCCGCTTTGTGCGCCAGATGCAGACTGCTGTAAGCAGTCACATTACCTTATGCATCTGGTCGCATCCTCGCAGAGCGTTTTTCTTTATGCCATACAATTTACTGTTTTATATTTGTACAACATTTCTGCATGATTTTGCTCTTCAATCTGAATATCAGCTAAGAGTTTTCTTACACCAGAGTCTCCAAAACGGAAAACATCCATATTATATTCTGTTGATGCCATCTTTTCTGTTCCGATACAATCGGTCGCCAAAAAGCAATCTGCTTTTTTGTCTTCTGATTCTCCATGATATGTGGCTTTGGGCTGATATTCTTTTCCATCTGTATCATTACAGTCACAAGATGGTACTTTTCCAGAAAGCACATCTCCCAAAGAATCATAGTGTTTTTGTTCTTTTTTGTGAAGCTGCATGAATAACTCTTTTAATTCTGGATCTTTTGCCTGCTGACTATACTTTTTGTATTTTTCTACACATCCTTTTTCTAAAGTCTGTAATTCCTGGATTGCCATTCGTTCTTTTTCATTTAATATCATAATATTCTACCTCTTTTTATTAAGATAGAACTATTATTTGTGATTATCAGAAAAATATACCAAATAAAATAAAAAATTGACAGTAAAGAAAGAATATGATATATTTTAGGCAAATGCCAAATCAGTATATAAAATATTATTTTACATACAATAAGAAAGTCAAATTGTAAAATCAAATTATATTTTTTATATTTATATTAGACAATTGCAAAATGTAGAAAGGAACAAATAAAATGAATACAAACATTCATGGTCTCGAATTACTCTTTTGTTTATTCATTCTATTAATCAGTATGACTGGCTGTTCTTCTGAGACAAGCAGGCAAAAAACAGAAACAACCACAGAAAGCAAAATGATCCAAAACGAAAACACTACAGCAACCAGCACAATGAAAGAAATGGATGGAGAAATAGGAAACCACCAACAATATTATATCTCTGTAAATCGAAAGACAAATTGTGTTACAATCTATCGCAAAAACAAGAAAACAGGAAATTATACGCCATTCAAATCCATGATCTGTTCGGTAGGACGTGATGACAGCACTCCTCTTGGAACATTTCCGTTACAATCAGAACGGTATAAATGGCATTTACTATTCGGAAATGTCTATGGGCGCTATACCGTACGTATTACCGGAAATATTCTTTTTCACTCAGTTCCATATAGAGAAGAAGACAAAGACACTTTAAAATGGGAAGAATACGAAAAACTTGGACAATCCGCCTCCGATGGTTGTGTACGTCTGGAAACAGAGGATGCAAAATGGATTTTTCAAAATTGTAAAGAGGGAACAATTGTAAAAATTTTTGATGGAAGCAAAAAGGATGATCCACTTGGCAGACCAGATAAGCGAAAACAGATAAAATTTACGGCACCAAAAAATTATCACAAGTGGTACCCGAGCTCATGATATTGCAGTGCGAATCAAATATGCCGGATATGATACACATCATATTTTTGTTTGCCCAGATTTACTAAATCTATATGGTAATAATGAAAATATCATCATCGAGACAAAATTGGACGAAAGAAAGACGAAAGTCATCGGCTTTGAAAGTCATGGAGGCATCACGCATCACGTATATGCTCCGTTTGGAAGAGTTCTTTTTGGCAATTGGGATTTTTCAAAGAATCACTATGAAGGATTTTTTGAAACAAATGTAATCGCAACTTATCTTCATGGACCTTTACTTGCCAAAAATCCAAAGGTGGCTGATTACATCATTCAATATTGTATCAATAGGAAAAGTAGCAAACATATCGTTCAGCCCAAGATAGATGACAGTTTAGAAATTCAATGCCGACAGAATTTATTTCATCGTATGCTGAAAAATAAAAAAAGAAAATTCATTTTTAAGTCATTTTCGTCGTTTATTTATTTTCTATGTAGAACTATTTACATAATCTATTAAATTACACTATGTTGCAGCACTTCCTTATAACTTTGTATCATAGTCTACCTCACTTAAAATTTTATTTACAGAGTTAAATGCCTTCTCTTTTTTATTTTCTAATTTCTTAAGGTACTCTATACTTTCTCTGAAGATTTTTTCAATCTTTCATCTTTCTAGATTTTTTAATATCACCAATTATAGCAATATATAATTATTAGCATTTTAATTATAATATAATAGACCTCTATTTCTGACAAAAAGAATACTGTCACAAAGAATCACGATAAGTGAATAAAAATATACAAAAAACCCCCGAAAATATAATATTTTCGAGGGTTGTAAGCTCTGTATTGTTTCTCTTTGAAAACTGAAATTAACGTTTTGAGAACTGTGGAGCACGACGAGCAGATTTTAAACCTGGTTTCTTACGTTCTTTCATACGTGGGTCACGTGTTAAGTAACCAGCTTTCTTTAATGTAGAACGGTAAGCATCAGAATCTACTTCTAATAATGCTCTGGAGATACCATGTCTGATTGCTCCAGCCTGGCCTGTAAATCCGCCACCTTTCACGTTTACTAATACATCATATTTATCTAAAGTATCTGTAGCAACTAATGGCTGACGTACTACTACTTTTAATGTTTCTAAACCAAAGTATTCATCAATGTCTCTTTTGTTGATTGTAATTTTACCTGTTCCAGGTACTAAATATACTCTTGCAACACTGTTTTTTCTTCTACCAGTTCCGTAAAATTTTGTTGTAGCCACTGTATTGTCCTCCTTTTATTAGTATTTGATTTCTAATTCTTTTGGCTGCTGAGCCTGCTGTTTGTGTTCAGGACCAGCATAAACGTGAAGTTTCTTAATCATAGATCTTCCTAAAGGACCTTTTGGAAGCATA
>JAUNIX010000028.1 GCA_030523275.1 Lachnospiraceae bacterium | reverse complement strand
AGTCACATTACCTTATGCATCTGGTCGCATCCTCGCGGAGCGTTTTTTGTTTCATAGGAAATTACAACGTAATTTCCTATGAAACAAAAAAAGAAGGCTTGTTGGCAAAGCGGATTCAAGCCTTCTTCTTTACAAGACCGGATATGTTAGTTGTTGTTACCTTTTAGCACCTTAACACATGCACAATCTTTTTTGTTTATTATTTTATAAAATTACTTTTACTGGACATTTCTTTGCACATAAACCACAGTTTTTACACTTAGAATAATCAATATGTGCTAAGAAATTATCTACCTCAACTGCATCAAAAGCACAGTTTTTCTTACATAACTGACATCCGATACATCCTGATTCACAGACAGCTTTAACATCTTTTCCTTTGTCATGAGAATTACACTGTACTAAATGTTTTGCACTATAAGGAACTAACTCGATCATTCCTTTTGGACACATTTCTACACATTTACCACAGGCAACACATTTTTCTTTATCGACAACTGCAATTCCATTGACCACATGGATTGCATCAAAGTCACATACTTTTACGCAGCTACCAAAACCGGTACATCCATAAGAACATGCTTTTGCACCGCCACCTGGAACAGAAATAGCTTCTACACAGTCTTCAATACCTGTGTATTCATATTTATCTTTTGCTTTACTGCAAGTACCAGAACATTTTACGAAAGCAACCATCTTTTCAGAATCGCCTGCTTCCACACCCATGATCTCACTGATTTTATCTGCAACCGGAGCGCCACCGACTGGACACGCATTGACTGGGGCTTCCCCTGCTGCAATTGCTGCTGCAAGACCATCACAACCAGCATATCCACAACCACCACAGTTATTACCAGGAAGTTCTTCTCTGATTGCAACTGCTTTTTCATCTACTGGCACTTTAAATTTTTCAGAAGCGATTCCAAGAAGAACTGCAATGACAATACCAGTCGCGCCGACAACTACACCGGCTAAAATAATTGCTGTAATATCCATTTTTATGTTCCCTCCTTCTTAAATCACGCCTGAGAATCCAAAGAATGCGATTGCCATCAAACCTGCAGAAACAAGTACAATTGGCATACCTTTGAATGAAGGTGCAATATCATTGTATTCCATATTTTCACGAATTCCGGCAAGAATCACAATTGCGATCGTAAAACCACAAGAAACACCAAAACCGTTGATGACACTTTCTAAAATACCATATCCATACTGTACGTTATTTAATGCAACACCTAATACAGCACAGTTTGTTGTAATCAGAGGAAGATAAACTCCCAGAGATTCATATAATGCAGGCATAGATTTTTTTAAGAACATTTCTACAAACTGTACTAATGCCGCAATGACCAAGATAAATACAATTGTCTGTAAATAATCTAATCCTAATTTTGCTAAAATAAATTTATAAATTAAACTTGTTACTAAGGAAGCTACGGTAATAACGAAAATTACAGCTGCTCCCATACCGCCAGCAGTTTCTACTTTCTTAGATACACCAAGGAAAGGACATAAACCTAAGAACTGGCTTAATACTACGTTATTTACTAAGGCAGAGCCGATAACGATCAATAATAAATTCTGCATTCTCTATCCCTCCTATTTGTTATCTTTCTTATCATCCACTGTCATGTCAAAAAATTTACCGCCACAAGCGCCATTACCACAAGCTGAACAGTCATGATCACAACTTGGTGCTGCAACAGAACCATCTTTTGGTTTGCGTGATTTTATTTTGTTCTGAATGGCTACCAGGCAAGACAGAACGAAGAATGCACCTGGAGCTAAAATAAAGATTGTGATTGGTTCATAAGAACTTGGCATAACCTGAAGGCCAAAAATGGTACCAGCACCAAGTAATTCACGGAAACCACCTAAAATTGTCAGAGCAATCGTAAATCCAAGCCCCATTCCAAGTCCATCAAAGAAAGAATTGATCGGACCGTTTTTAGAAGCAAAAGATTCTGCTCTACCTAAAATAATACAGTTTACTACGATCAGTGGAATATATAAACCTAATGCGTCATTTAAACTTGGTAAATATGCCTGTAACACAAACTGAACAACGGTTACCAGAGACGCAATAATTACAATATAACCTGGAATTCTTACACGGTCAGGAATGAAGTTTCTCAATAATGAAATAATCATATTAGAGAACATCAATACAGCCGTTGTTGTAAGTCCCATACCGCCCCCGTTAATTGCTGATGTTGTAACGGCAAGTGTTGGACACATACCAAGCATCAATACGAAGGTAGGATTTTCTTTGATAATACCATTGACAAGTCTTTCAGCTGGATTTGTTTTCATCCTAATTACCTCCTTCTGCTGCATATGCTAAACAAGCATTGACTGCACCTGTGACAGCTCTACTTGTAATTGTTGCACCACTGATGGCATCAATTTTTTCATCACTATCTTTTCCAGTTCCGTCTTTTACAACTTCTAACTGTTTTGCTTTGATACCCTGATACTGACTCTTAAATTCATCAGTTGTCGCGTTCATACCTAAACCGGCTGTTTCACCAATGGATAATGTATCATATCCGTTTAAAGTTCCATCTTTTTGGACACCAACTGCTAATTGGATATCTCCACCGTATCCTTCAGAAGAAGTTACATTGAATACATATCCAATTTCATTACCATTGTCATCACAAGCAGCCATGACCTCATTCATGGTAATCCCTGTAATGCCATTTTGTTTGCATAAATCTGCAATTTTTGCATCATCAAACTTTACTGCTTTAAAAGACTTTCCATCACTAAATACCGTTTGATACGCTTTTTGTTTCGCTAATTCTTCCTGTTTCGCAATTGGTTCTTTTGTAATGTTGTATACAAAACCCAATGCAAGACCGGCAATAATTGTGATAATAAATAATTTAATACAATCGCTGATCAAACTTTTGTTCATTATTTCTTACCTCCTTTACCAAATGCCTTCGGCATTGTAACTCTCTCGATCAATGGTACAAGAAGGTTACTGATAATAATTGCATAGGATACACCTTCAGCTGATGGTCCAAAGATACGGAACACACCAGTTAAAATACCTAATACAATACCAAAAATAATCTGTCCTTTTGGTGTGATTGGAGAAGTTACATAGTCTGTTGCCATGTAAATAGCACCAAGTAATAAACCACCACCAAAGATATGTGCAGCAAGATAATTTACATCAAATCCGTGTCCGCCAAATAATAATACAAAAACAGCTAATGTTACAACATACGTAACTGGAATTCTTGGGCTGATAATTTTTTTCGCTACAAGATATACACCACCGATGATCAAAGCAATCGCAGATGTCTCACCGATCGTACCCGGAATCGTACCGATAAATAATTTCATAATATCAACAGATTCACCAGCTTTTAAATTTGCTAATGGTGTTGCCGTTGTCACTGCATCATATGTAAAACTTGTCATTCTTCCTGTAAATGAAAGTAATAAGAAGCAACGTGCACCTAATGCCGGGTTCATAAAGTTCTGACCAAGTCCGCCAAATACCTGTTTTACAACGATAATCGCAAATAAACCACCAAGAATTGGTAACCAGAATGGAACTTCTGGTGGTAAGTTTAAGGCTAATAATAAACCAGTTAAGGCAGCACTCATATCATTGATCGTGATCTTCTTGCCCATAAAACGCTGGTATAAATATTCTGCAATCACACATGTCGCAATAGAGATAACGGTTGTAATAATTGCAGGCACTCCAAAGTTATAAAAACCGAAGAGTGTTGCTGGAAGTAATGCAATGATTACATCAAGCATGATACTGTGTGTCGTCGCTTTATCCCTTACATGAGGGTTTGCTGACACTTTGTATAACTGTTCGTTCATTTTGACACCTCACTATTATTTCTTTCTTCTGTTAGCCAGAACCTGTCTTCTTCCGGCTTTCATTGACTGGGTTAAAGGACGTTTTGCCGGACAGATATAAGAACATGATCCACATTCTACACATTCTGCACCGTCATGTTGTTCAAATAAATCAATTTCATGATGATCCGCATAAGCAGCCAATTTTGTTGGCATCAGTTTTGCCGGACATACACTTACGCAACGTCCACAGCGGATACAATTGCTTGGTTCACTTTTGGATACTTCATCTTCTTTAAATGCCAGTAAAGAAGAAAAAGCTTTCACTGCAGGTACATCAAGGTTGTACATAGCCATACCCATCATTGGACCACCGGAGATTACTTTCTCAGGCTGTGACTTAAATCCACCTGCTGCTTCTACTAACTCCTGCAAGTTTGTACCAGCGTGTACAAGGAAGTTACCAGGCTGATTTACAGCATCACCGGATACTGTTACAACTCTTTCATATAATGGTTTTCCTTCCTTTACTGCATCGTGAATTGCCATTGCTGTTGCAACGTTATCTACGATACATCCTGCATCTGCTGGAAGCATGCTAGAATTGATTTCTCTTCCTGTTGTTGCAAAAATCAGAGAACGCTCTGCTCCCTGAGGATATTTTGTTTTTAATGGTGCAACCTGAATTCTACTTTCAGAAGATGTCAATCCTTCTAATTTCTTAATCGCATCCGGTTTATTATCTTCTACGCCGATAATTCCTTTTGCTTTTGGGAATAAGTCAAGAATAATCTTTAATCCGGAAATCATCACTTCCGGAGTTTCTAACATACATCTATAGTCAGCAGTGATATATGGTTCACATTCTGCTGCATTGATAATAATGTACTCGATATCATCAGCATTTTTTGGTGACAATTTTACATGGGTAGGGAAACCAGCACCACCAAGTCCGATGACTCCGGCTTCTTTAATTGCACCAATCACTTCTTCTCTTGACATTTCTTCATATGGTTTTGCTGAAAATTCTACAGATTCAAACAATCCATCATTTTCAACGACAATTGAATTCACCATAGCTCCCGCCGGAGTTAAATGTGGTTCAATCTTCTTTACAGTCCCAGAAATGGAACTAAAGATATTCGCAGAAACAAATCCCCCTGCTTCCGCAATCTTCTGACCTACTAAAACGCGGTCACCTTTTTTTACAATTGGCTTTGCTGGAGCACCGATATGCTGGCTCACTGGGAATACGCAATCGCCTTTCGGCAGATATTCTTTGATTGGCTGATCTTTTGCAAGATCTTTCCCATCATTTGGATGAATACCACCTTTAAATGTAAACAATGCCATTGGTAATAACCTTCCTTTCTGATTATCTTTACATTTTATTTTTTACACCATTGTATCTATTTTAATGACTTTTACATGCAAAATCAAGAAATTTATAGATTTTCTTGCATTTTTATCGGTACAAATGGTGAAAAATAGCGAATTTTTGGGTTATCTTTCCTAATTTTATATCTAGGAAGCAAAAACGGCTAAAGAAATCCCCTTTCTTTAGCCCCTTTGCTAACTTCTAATCTGTCCATCACCGTAAATGATATATTTTGTTGTTGTCAGAGCTTCTAAGCCCATTGGACCACGTGCATGGATTTTTTGGGTACTGATTCCAATTTCAGCACCAAATCCAAATTCGAATCCATCTGTAAATCTCGTGGAAGCATTGACATAAACTGCCGCTGCATCAATTTCATTCAAAAATTTTTGTGCACTTTGATAATTATTTGTCACGATTGCTTCCGAATGTTTTGTATTGTATTTGTTAATATGTAAGATTGCTTCGTCGAGGTTATCCACAATTTTCATCGAAATAATACGATCTAAATATTCTGTACCCCAGTCTTCTTCTGTTGCTTTTATAATATGAGAATCCAGTTTACAACTATCCTCATCGCCACGAATTTCAATCTCTTTTTTTCTTAAAACATCTACGATTGCCGGTACTGCCTCTTGGGCAATTCCACGGTGAATGACTAACGATTCACATGTATTACAGGTACCTAAACGCTGTGTTTTTGCATTGTCTATAATGGAAACTGCCATCTTTAGATCCGCATCTTTGTCAACATATACATGACAGTTACCAGTTCCTGTTTCAATGACAGGCACTGTTGCATTTTTCACAACCGACTGGATCAATCCTGCTCCACCTCTTGGAATCAATACGTCAATATAGCCATTCATCTGCATCATCTTTGTTGCCGTTTCACGACTGGTATCTGTGACCAGTTGAATCGCATCCGGCGTGATTCCTTGCGCTTCTAATGTTTCACGAATCACATTGGTAATAGCTGTATTAGAATAAATAGCATCGCTTCCCCCACGTAAAATCACTGCATTACCAGTCTTAAAAGTTAGGGAAAATGCATCTGCAGTCACATTTGGTCGTGATTCATAAATAATTCCGATCACACCAAGTGGAACACGTTTCTTACCGATCAATAATCCATTTGGCCGCTTTTTCATGTCGGTGACTTCACCGATTGGATCATCCAAAACAGCTACCTGTCTGATTCCTTCTGCCATACCGGCAACCCTCTCATCCGTCAGTGCCAAACGATCGATCAATGCTTCGGACATACCATTTGCTTTTGCATTCTCGATATCTTGCTGATTTTCTTTTATTAAATATTCTTTTTTGTCTTCAAGTGCATTTGCAACTGCAAGCAAGGCTTTATTTTTCTCATCAACACCTGCGATTGCTAATAAAGCGGCCGCTTGTTTTGCCTGACTACCTAATTGTGTTAACATCTAATTTCCCCTTCTGATTTTTTCGGCGTTTGTCTTTTAATGGCACGATACTTCCATCTGCCTCTTCAATACTTGCATTATCCAGTGTATTTCTAAGAGACGCACGAATTGCCATAATATATTCTTTTCGCAGCATCTGCTGTTCTTTCTTTTCCAGAGTTGTCAATCCTTCTTTTTTTGATTTATGATATAACTCATTGATTCTGGCAATTTTCTTTTCGTCCATAAAACTCTCCTTCCTATCTATCATAACACGTTTTGGGTTATTTATCTCTGTGTAAAATATGGTTTTTCTTCTAAATATTCTAATAATTTAAAGTTTGTACGTTTATGCGCGAGAAATAACGTTCCAACTTCCTCACCACGAAAGATTCTGGATAGATTATTAAGGTCATTTGCATTCGTAATGATCATATCGGCTCCCGCATCGGTCACGATATTGGCAGCAGCAATCTTCGTTACCATACCACCCGTACCAACGCTCGAATTCGATCCTTTACCCATGCTCTCAACTTTTTCGTCAATTACCTCGATCACAGGAATCAGTTCTGCATCTTTGTTTTTTCCCGGATCATCGGTATACATACCGTCAATATCTGATAATAAAATCAATAAATCTGCGCCGACAACCGCAGCTACAACCGCAGATAATGTATCATTATCGCCAAATTCCAATTCTTCTGTCGAGACTGTATCATTTTCATTGACGACCGGTATCATATCAAGATCAAACAAATTTTCAAATGTATTTTTGGCGTTCAGACGTCTGATTTCATTTAACATGGTCTCTTTCGTCAAAAGTACTTGCGCACTTCCTTGATTGTATTCGGAAAATAATTTCTGATAAACAGCGATCAATCTTCCCTGTCCAACCGCTGCACATGCCTGTCTCATGGTCAGACTTCTTGGTTTTTTCATAAGTCCCAATGCTTTCATCCCAACACCTACCGCACCAGAACTTACTAAAACAACATCTTTCCCACTGTTATGAATATCAGTCAAAATTCTGACCAGACGCTCCATGCGTTGAAAATTCAGATGACCAGTCTCTTCATGAATAATCGATGATGAACCGATTTTTACTACGATTCTTTTTTTATTTTTTATTCTCTCTCTTAAGTTATCCAATGTTTTACCCTCATTTTCCCATTTCATTTGCAGGATGATAACGACGAATGATTTCCTCTGCAACCTTGATTCCATCCATCGCAGCGGATGTGATACCACCGGCATATCCTGCACCTTCACCACATGGAAATAAATTTCTAATCTCACTTTCAAACGACGCATCGCGATTGATTCGAATCGGTGAAGATGTTCTGCTCTCAACTCCGCTTATGATCGTATCCGGATTTGCAAATCCTTTGATTTTACAGTCGAATTGATGCATACCATGTATTATAGCACTAATCACATAATCCGGTAAACAGTTATTTAAATTTGCAAACGAATTTTCTCCCTTCATAGATGGTGTAAAAGAACCAAAACTATCTGAAATCTGATTTTTCTCAAAATCTCCAAATAACTGAACCGGAATTTTCCCTTTTCCTTCTATAAATGCTTTTTGTTCCCATTTCCTTTGGAATTCTACACCGGCAAGCGGATGATCGGATCCATAATCTTCCGGTGTCACATTAACAATAATCGCACTATTTGAATTCGATGCCATACGGTCATGATTACTCATACCATTGACAACGAGTCTGCCTTCCTCTGAGGATGCATTGACGACAAAACCACCGGGACACATACAAAAAGAATATACGCTTCTACCATTCGGCGCATGTGCAGTCAGTTTGTATGATGCTGTTGGCAAAAATTCATTTGGATAATCCATTCCATACTGTGATTCATTGATCGTTTCTCTTGGATGTTCCACTCGGACACCAATCGCAAATGGTTTACTTTTCATAGGAACCTGTTGCTGATACAACATTTCAAACGTATCTCTGGCACTATGACCGATCGCAAGCACAACCGGACCACAATTGATCCATGTTTTATGATTGAACTCCAGTTTTACAATTTTATTTTGCTCTATCGCAAAATTAGTCAATTTTGTCTGGAAATGCACTTCTCCTCCGAGAGAAATAATTGCTTCACGCATATTTTTTACTACTGTTCTCAATAAATCCGTTCCAATATGCGGTTTGTTTGTATATAAAATTTCTTTTGGCGCGCCAAATTTAACAAAAGTTTCCAACACATATGTATTTCTTGAAAATTTGTCTTTTACTAACGTATTCAATTTACCATCAGAAAATGTCCCGGCACCACCTTCTCCAAACTGCACATTTGACTCTGTATCCAATATTCCCATCTTCCAGAATTGTTCAATCGTCTTTACACGATGATCCACTGATTCACCACGCTCAATGACGATCGGCGCATATCCCTGCTGTGCCAGAAGATATGCTGCAAAAAGTCCTGCCGGTCCCATACCGACCACAACCGGTCTTCCTGTCATTTGCTCCTGTCCACTTACAGGTATTTGGTACTTCTTTTCTTTTACTAACATTATATTTTTATTTCGTTTTATGTATCGCTGTTCGTTCGCTAAACTTAATTCTACCGTATAGGAATATTTAATTTCCTGCTTTTTTCGAGCATCAATAGATTGCTTTTTTATTTTGTAAGTAGGTACTTTTTTTAAACCCAAGCATTTTTGAATTTTATGATCTAAATCTGTTTTTGTATGATTTACGGGAAGTTTTATCTGTGAAATTTGAATCATTGTATACTCCTTCCTGCCAAATAACCGGACGTCCATGCCCACTGTAAATTATAACCGCCACAGGTTCCATCAACATCTAAAATTTCTCCGGCAAAATAAAGTCCTTTTTGTTGTTCAGATTCCATCGTATAGGGTGATACAGCTTGAACAGCGACTCCACCTGCTGTCACCTGAGCAAAATCAAAATCATTCCAACCATTGACAACTAATCGACACTGTTTTAATTCCTGCCAGATCAGATTTCTTTCCTTTTTCGTTAGCTGACCTGTCAGCTTCTTTACCTGAATACCAGCTTTTTTTAATAAAACAGTCGCCAATTTTGACGGCAGATAACCTTCTAACCACTGGATGACTGTCTTATAATGACAAAACTGTACCATACGTTTAAACAATAATTCTTTGTCCTGCTCTTCTGCTAGAAAGTCTAAGTGCAATTCCGCCTGTTTCCCTCTTACCATTCCTTCTATTATATAACGGCTTAGTTGAAAAATTGCCACCCCGGAAACTCCATATTTCGTAATCTGTAATTCGCCCGCTTCGCTTACCACAACTTTCTGATCGATCAAAGCGGTAATGCGACACGGACATCTGACACCACTTGCCTCTTTTAACGGATGTTGCTTGATTTTTAAAGAAGTTAAAGCTGGAAATGGCTTTACTACTTTATGACCACATTTTTGAGCTAACAAAAACCCCGAGCCATCACTTCCTAATTTTTCCTGTGCTTTTCCACCTGTTGCAAGTAATACATTTCTTCCTCTGAATCGCTTTTGATTCGAAGCAACTAAAAACATGTCTGATTTGGACTCAATTCGGTTAATCTTGCACTCTAATTCTACATCAATCGGCATACTTTTAATCTTATAAATAAGTCCATCCGCAATCGTTGCCGCCTGATTCGAGCGAGGATAATAATACCCATCTTTTTCGACCACTGCAATTCCGAGCTGTTCAAAAAATGAAACCGCTTCCTCATACCCAAATTGCTCCAACGCGAGATAGGGAAAATGACTCTGACTACTACGATAACAAGTGTCATCCAAATACGAATTGGTAAAATTACACCTGCCATTACCAGTTGCCAGAATCTTTTTCCCTAACCGATTCATTTTCTCTATAATGATTACTTTTTTGCCTGCTTGTGCAGCAGTAATTGCCGCCATCATTCCAGACGCACCACCGCCAACGACAATCAAATCATATACCATTCTTTTTTCCTCATATATCATTTTAGGTTGTGGCACTAACTTGTACAAGATTCTAAAAATGAATATACGTCTTCCGCAGAATCAAAGGAAACTCCATTTTCTACTTCTTTTTTTAAATCTTCATTCATATCATTTTCATCAATTCCGGTTGTCTCAAAAATTTCCTGTCCTTTTAAGATAACAACCTGCCCATCTTCCACTGCCAATCGATATAATTCCTGTGCAGAATTACTTTCTGTTGCAGAATGAATCTGTATCGGTTCCGCATTGACCGATTTATTGGCAGAAGATCCGGAAATCATAGAAAAACTAAAACAAGCTAAATATAAACATAATGCCGTAACCACAACGCCATATACCATTAAAACCTTTTGCATCCTTTTCATTTGAAACACTCCTTTTTTATTCAGTATTCCAAATAAAAGAAATTTTAAACATTATTATATATTTTTATTTTACATCAAATGCAATTTCTTGCATAATTTTACGAGTAAATATCCTTTTGGCATTGCACGCATCTCATCTTCTGTGACTGCTCCTGTTTTCACAACGCCAACCATATAAACAAGTACTGCTATGATAATCGCTATCATAACCGCCAATGCGTTCCCTAAATATACACCAAAATGTCTTGTTATCATATGCGCCACTTTATATACAGCAAAAGCGGCAATACCCATAAAAACAGAAGCAATAAAAGGACGTAAAAACGTTCTACTATATTCCTGTTTATATCCTACATATTTTGTAATCGCACGAGCATTTAAAACACACATGATAAATGAAAAAACAATCATTGCGATTACTAATGCATATGTGTTTAATTGTGTAAAATAGAGCAATGGGAATAAAGTAATTGCTTGTACAACAACGGCAATGAATGCATGTTTTACCGGTACATTCATTTTACCAAGTCCCTGCAAAATACCATTACTTAATGTTGACAATCCATAAAAGACAACAGTAACCGAGCCCATGATTAAAAGCTTGCCACCCAAATCAGTTGCTGTTGGAAACAACAAATGAATAATCGGATCAGCAAGAACCGTCAGTCCGACTGCACATGGAATCATAACCATCATATTTAATTTAATTGCACTATCAATAGATTCTCTTAACGCAGCTTTCTCTCCAATCGCATAATTACCAGAAATATCTGGCACGATTGCACTTGACAATGCAGAAGCCATCGACACTGGCACATTGATCAAAACATTAAACTGGGTACTAAAGATACCATACA
This sequence comes from Lachnospiraceae bacterium, assembly GCA_030523275.1. GTDB lineage: Bacteria > Bacillota > Clostridia > Lachnospirales > Lachnospiraceae > Fimousia. Next base: position 32,382 of record JAUNIX010000028.1, on the reverse strand, counting down.
TACTTGCGATTGCGAGTTCTTTATATCCTTTATTCCCCAGAATAAAAGAAAAAATACTTTGATTGATACTTGTGCTACAATTGTAAATAGCAGTACTAAAAATAACTGGTGTAATCGTAAAAATCAGAATCTTTAACACACTTCCATAAGATTCTACGTGTTTTGTTTTATCGCGTTTTATCTGTTTCTTTGCTTTTGGACGATACATAAAGTATAAAACAATACAAAAGATCAGACCAATACCAACACCTGCACCTGTACCAATTGCACTTCCTTTTGCACCTAAAGACGCTCTTTGATATTTTAAAGCATCTGTTGACACATCTGTAAAAGAACGCACCATGAGATATGCGGCAACAACACTGACAACCGCATTTAAAATTTGTTCAATAATCTGCGAAATCGAGGTTGGAATCATTGTACTATGTCCCTGAAAATAACCTCGTAACACTCCTAAAATCCCGGAAAAGAAAATAACAGGAGCCAAAACATGAAGTGCCGGAACCGCTCCTGAAGGAACTAAGTATGGAGCACCAAAATAGCAAACGGCAAAAGCTATCAATCCGACGACAAATGCATAAAACAATGCCCCATGAAAAATCCTCTGGGCATTTCGATATTCACCTTTGGCTAATCTTGCTGAAATTGACTTTGAAACTGCAAGTGGAATACTAAAGGAGGCAATCAATAAAATAATCGTATAAATATTATAAGCATAAGAATAGAATCCATTGCCATCGTCCCCAATAATTTCTCGTAACGGGCTACGATACAATAATCCAATGACACGGCATAAAATCGATGCTGCCGCTAAAATTGCTCCCTGAACTAACACTGAACTTTTCTTATTTTTACTCATAACTGCCTCAATCCCTTGTATAATGCTTCATTTGTAAAATTTCTTCCTGTTTATGCTCCATGATCTTGCGTTCGTCTTCTACCATATGATCATATCCCATTAAATGGAGCATACTATGTGCGATCAAAAATGCAAATTCTCTTTTTTCACTATGTCCGTATTCGGCAGACTGTTCTTTTACCTTATCCATTGAAATCATGATATCTCCAAGTAAAAGTTCTCCACTTTCTGGATCAAAACAACCGATTCCTTCCTCTTCTAACCAATCAAACTCTCCTGCTTTTGTATATTCTAAAGCGGGAAAAGAAAGCACATCTGTCGGACGATCAATCTGACGATACTCTCTGTTTACCTGATGAATCGTTTCATTATCTACTAAAGTCACACTGACCTGACATTCATACGGACACTGTTCATAATCCAGGGCAGCTTCTACAATTTCATCAATAATCGACTTATAGTCAGCTAATAATTCTCCTGAATATTCATTCTCTATGATTATACTCATCGTTTTCTCCTGCTTTTCTTTTGTTTATTCTCGTATTCATCATATGCCGTTACAATCTTTTGTACCAGAGGATGACGAACAACATCCTTATTCGTCAACTCACAAATACCAATATCTTCAATCTTATGAAGTACTTTCAATGCCTCTTCCAGACCAGATTTGCTTTCGAATGGCAAATCCTTCTGCGTCAAATCTCCTGTAATGATCGCTTTCGAACCAAAACCGATACGTGTCAGAAACATTTTCATCTGTGCTGGTGTCGTATTCTGTGCCTCATCTAACACGATAAAAGCATTATCAAGCGTACGTCCACGCATATAGGCAAGAGGAGCAACCTCTATCAAGCCTTTTTCCATGTTTTTTAAAAATGTATCTGCACCCATAATCTCATATAATGCATCATATAACGGACGCAAATATGGGTCCACCTTACTCTGTAGATCACCTGGTAAAAATCCTAATTTCTCGCCAGCCTCAATTGCCGGACGTGTCATAATAATACGGTTTACTTCATTATTTTTAAAAGCTGTGATCGCGGCTGCCATCGCAAGATATGTTTTACCGGTACCTGCAGGTCCCACACCAAAAACAATCATCTTTTTGTTGATGGCATCGATATATTTCTTTTGCCCCATCGTCTTTGGTTTGACTGCCTTCCCCTGAATCGTATGACAGATTACATCTTTATCTAATTCAATCAAATTTTGTGCCTTTTCTTCCATAGAAAGAGCCAATGCATAATTCACATTTTGTTCTGTAATCTGATTTCCACGTAAAGACAACTCCAACAGGCTATTGATCACATCTTCAGCCTTTTTTACCTCTTTCTCTTTTCCAATTAATTTTACCTCTCCGTCACGCAACACAATAGAAATGTGCAATGTCTTCTCAATCTTTTTCATGAACACATCGAACTGTCCAAACACATTTGCTGCATGATCAGAAGGAAGATTTATATCAAGCTCGATTAAACTCATTTCAATCACCCTTTGTATTTTTCTTGACTTCGATAAAATCCCATTATCTTAACCATCTTATCACAAAAAAATAGAATTTGAAACATTATATTTATGTTATTAAAAAATACTTTAGAAATTTTTATTCTACCGTCTCCGTCGGTTTTATTTTGTTTTCCTGTTCTTTTGTCAATTTTTCGATTGCACGCACTTTTCCTACCGGTTCTTCGACTGTAAAATATCCTTTTGCTTCACAATTCGTATCATTCACTTGGATATTAATATCCTGCGATAACACTTTCATCCCCTTTTTCTCAAATTCTTGTATTTTTTTCTTGATTTTAGACTGTGCTTTTTGATAAGCCTCTTGTTTTCCATATTCTTTTCTGGTAGGTGTAAATCGTCTCGTTGTTGTTCGTTCAAAATAAAATGGTAGATAAAAAGTATTCCCTATTTTTAAAGGATATTGTTCTGTAATCTGATCCATGCCTTCCTGTTGTTTAATTTCAGGCATCAATGGAATCCTTCTGCCACATGCATGTAACGCATATGTATAACTTTTCTTTTTTTGATACTTTTTCTCATAATAACTTCTGGAAAATGTACTTTCATAGTTGACTTTTGTCTTCGCCCAAATTTCACCTTCAGCAATAATCTGATACGTCTCTAACACTTCATTACTGTCACTGTAAAGATATATATTTCCCGTGATCAAAGTATCCCCTTTCTTTATTTTGTCGCCTTTTTTTACAAGGGGAGTGCCATTTTGCGTGACAATCGACGTAATCGTACCCGATTTTGATGCCACTAAATCACATGGCACACGCGCATTATTTTTCGTGTTTTTATCTAATGTTTCTTTTATGTGAACACTTAAACGACAGCCATCTAACGAACAGGAAACCCATGCGATTTCATCATAATGAACCCGCAATTGTTCTTCTAATTCTGCACAATTAACCTTTAATTTTGGGGTCCCAAGTTTCACATATTTTTGATCAATAAATTTCGTGATGTCTTCTTTCGTGTATGAAACATTGCCAGATACACTAATTTCCCAGACGAATTGAGACAGCCCAAATAATAATAGCATACATAAGACAATACCAAGAACAAATAACTTTCTTTTTCGATATTTGCATAAAAAAAATGGAAGTCCTGCCTTCCCAAGTATTTTTAATTCTGTATTTGTCTTTTCCTGTAGTTGTTGTGAAGACTTCCATCCATCCCTCGTCAAATAACAAGTATATCTTCCATCTTTCTTTTGTATATCCCAAATCTCAATTCCTTGTCTTGTGCATAAATTTAAAAATCGTTCAGGATTGCCCGAACACAGATCCACTTTTACATATCCAAAAATTATATGCCTTAAACTTTGCAAAAACTCACATCCCGTAATCTATACTCGAAATTCAATGTCATAAATCGTGCCTTTCAAACGAATCAAATGATCCATATAAGAAAGAATGGTCAGACATTTTCCTGAAATCACCACTAGCTGACATTTTCCTTTCAGAGTCAGTCTGTTTTCTTCATAATTGATGATTCCCTGAAAATTTTCAATCTCGATTTCATGGTTCCCAATCGTTCGAATCAGAATATCTCCATATAGAACATCGCCGGAAAGCAGCAGCATAGCAGTTCCTTCCTACTCTTTTTATTATGTTATATGCAAAAGAAAGTTCTGATATACATATTTTTTACTTTATAGAGAACAACTGCTTTCATTCATTCCCCATAACGAACGAAAAAGGTTCAAATACTTGAACCTTTTTCTGTATGAATTATTTAAATTTTCTTTTACGTGCTGCTTCAGATTTCTTTTTACGTTTTACGCTTGGTTTTTCGTAATGTTCTCTTTTACGAATCTCCTGCTGAATTCCTGCTTTGGCACAGCTTCTTTTGAATCTGCGTAAAGCGCTATCTAAAGTTTCGTTTTCTTTAACGATTACATTTGACATAGACTCACACCTAACCTCCCTCCAGTTGTGTATTGTGCACGCATCATACAACTGTTTGGGTATATTTTATTGCACTCTTAGAATTATACCATGAATTTCAAATTCGTCAAGAGATATTGCCAAATCTATGAAAAATCTTTTTATTTCATAATTAAATAAAAACGCTCCGCGTAGATGCGACCAAATATTTGCTTCTATAACTGTCCTTCCAGTACCTTTGCTGCTTCTGCCAATGCATCATTGATACCTGCTGCATTTTTACCACCGGCTTGAGCCATATTTGGACGACCGCCGCCGCCACCGCCAACTAATTTTGCAATGCCACGGATTAAGTTTCCAGCGTGAGCACCAGCCTTCATTGCTTCGTCTGTTGCCATGGCAATCAGGTTTACTTTCGCTCCATTGTCTGCTGCAATCACAACAACGCCTTCACCAATTTTTTCCTTTAACTGATCACCCAGATCACGAAGACCATTCATGTCAACATCTTTCACACTTGTTGCAAGCAATTTCACACCTTTTACATCTGTTACCTGATTCATGACATCACCAAGTGCATCCTGTGCCATTTTACTCTTTAACGATTCATTCTCACTCTGAAGTGCTTTCATCTCAGCCATCAGATGTTCTAAACGTTCGAGCAGATTTGCCGGTTTTGCCTTGACAATGGCTGCAGCTTTTTCAAGTTCTGCCTCAATCTCATCATAATATGCAAACACTGCATCCGAAGTAATCGCTTCAATACGACGAACACCTGCCGCCACACCTGCTTCTGATAAAATCTTAAATGCAGAAATTACACCAGTGTTCGCTACATGTGTACCACCGCATAATTCTGTAGAAAAATCTCCCATTTTAACAACACGCACTTCATCGCCATATTTTTCACCAAATAAAGCCATTGCGCCTGTCTTCTTCGCATCTTCCATACTCATTACTTCAGTTGTAACAGGAAGATTTTCTGTGATTTTCTGATTTACGATTGCTTCTACTTTTTCAATTTCCTCTTTTGTCATCGGAGCAAAATGACTAAAGTCAAAGCGAAGACGATCTTGGTTATTGCTAGAACCAGCCTGTTCTACATGTGTTCCTAATACCGTACGTAACGCTTTTTGTAACAAATGAGTTGCGCTGTGATTTTTCGCAGTTGCATTTCTCTGATCTTCATTGATTTTTAATGAAACCATATCATCAACTTTAAACATACCACTTTCAACAACTCCGATATGTCCAATCTTGCCACCAACTAATTTTTGTGTATCTTCTACTCTGAATACGCTGTCATTTAATGTAATCACACCGCTGTCACCAGCCTGTCCACCACTCGTTGCATAAAATGGAGTAACATCTGTAATAATGGTTGCCTTATCACCAACAACAATTGCTTCTACTACTTCTTTTTCTGTTGTCAGAGCCAAGATTGTTCCCTGTGCCTCTGTACGGCCATAACCAATAAAATTAGATGTAATTGCCGGATCGATTGATTCATAGACAGTGGCTTCTGCTCCCATATAGTTTGTTGTCTTACGGGCTTTTCGTGCAGTTTCTCTCTGCTTTTGCATACATGCCTGGAACCCTTCCTCGTCAATTGCAAAGCCTTTTTCTTCTAAAATTTCTTTTGTCAGGTCAAGCGGGAATCCATACGTATCATATAACTTAAACGCATCCGTACCTGCTAAAGTCTTTTCCCCTTTTTTGGCCATTGTTTTTTCCAGATCAGCAAGAATGGAAAGTCCCTGATCAATTGTCTTATTGAATTTATCTTCTTCCTGACTTAATACTTTCGTGATAAATGCTTTCTTTTCTTCTAATTCAGGATATCCATCCTTTGAAGTTTCGATCACGGTCTCACTTAATGTTGCCAGGAATTTACCATCGATTCCCAATAATCTTCCGTGACGTGCTGCACGACGGATCAGACGACGAAGAACATAACCACGACCTTCATTTGATGGCATGATTCCATCAGAAATCATAAAAGTTGCAGAACGAATGTGATCCGTGATAAGTCGAATGGATATATCTTTCTCTTCATCTGTCTTGTATTCTGTATTTGCGAATTCACATACTTTATCTCTTAATGCCTGAATTGTATCAACATCAAAAATTGAATCTACATCTTGTACAACAACTGCCAGACGCTCAAGACCCATACCAGTATCAATATTTTTCTGACTTAATTCTTCGTAGTTGCCGTGACCATCATTTTCGAATTGCGTAAATACATCATTCCATACTTCCATATAACGATCACATTCACAACCCACTTTACAATCTGGGCTGCCACAACCGTATTTTTCTCCACGGTCATAATAAATTTCAGAACATGGACCACATGGACCAGCACCATGTTCCCAGAAGTTATCTTCTTTGCCAAAGCGAGAAATACGTTCTGGGGCGATACCAATTTCATGTTCCCAAATATCAAACGCTTCATCATCATCTAAATAAACTGACGGATATAAGCGTTCAGGATCAAGACCAACAACATCTGTTAAAAATTCCCATGACCAATGGATTGCCTCTCTCTTAAAATAATCGCCGAAAGAGAAATTACCAAGCATTTCAAAAAATGTACCATGACGAGCGGTCTTACCAACATTTTCAATATCACCGGTACGAATACATTTTTGACAAGTCGTCACTCTCTTTCTTGGTGGAATTTCCTGACCAGTAAAATATGGCTTTAATGGTGCCATACCTGCGTTGATCAATAATAAACTATTATCATTTTTTGGTACTAATGAAAAGCTATTCATTGCTAAATGATCTTTGCTTTCAAAGAATTCAAGAAACATTCTTCTTAATTCATTTACTCCATACTTTTTCACCTGTATGTCCTCCTATTATCTATGCATTATAAGCAGCCTTCATATTATTCGTTTCATGGAAAAAAGTCATCCTTGATGACTTTTTTCATGTGTGTCGTTATTCTGCTTTATTATTTTTATTTTTTCTTAAGTGAATTCCGATCTTTACACCAGCAAACGCTGTAAAAATCAAAAATACGTACTTAATTAAATAAGACACTAACTCTGATAAATATGCGTGCATAATATCCCTCCGTTTACATCTACTATCTATTAATATAGCATATTCTTTGCCAACTGCCAATCATTTTATACTACGCTTCTTCCTTTGCTAGCTGACGATAAAAACAAGAACGATTGCCGGTATGACACGCCGCTCCAATTTGTTCTACCTTTGCCAAAATTGTATCATTATCACAATCGATCCGAAGTTCTTTGACATACTGTACATGTCCGGACGTCAAACCCTTTGTCCAAAGTTCATTACGACTGCGACTCCAGTATGTCATCATACCAGTTTCCAATGTCTTTTCAAAGGCCTGCTGATTCATATAAGCAACCATTAAAACCTCGTTATTTTCATAATCTTGTGTAACAACCGGAATCATACCATCGCTGTTTAATTTGAAATCTTCAAACTTCATAGAACTTTTCCACCTACTCATGGAATATGCCTCCTCTTTCTTACTACTTATAGGGAACCTTTGGTTGACAAAACATCATGAATACGCGGTTCCATTTTTGTTGCCTGATCGAGCGCTTTTGCAAATGATTTATAGGCTCCCTCGATGATATGATGCGCATTACTTCCAGAAATCTGACGAATATGTAGATTCATACCTGCCGCATAAGAAATCGCATAAAAGAATTCTTTTACCATCTCGGTATCATAACCGCCAACACGTTCTGCCCGAAATTCCATATCCGTCACAAAATATGGTCTTCCTGATAAATCAAGTGCACAAAGAATCAGTGATTCATCCATCGGTAAAATACAAGAACCATAACGGGTCATTCCCTTTTTGTCACCGATTGCTTTCTTGATACATTCTCCAAGTACAATCCCCGTATCTTCAATCGTATGATGGCAGTCCACATATAAATCTCCAACGACTTTACACTTCAGATCAAAAAATCCATGCTTGGCAAAACTATTTAGCATATGGTCAAAAAAACCAATCCCGGTATCAATTTCTGCTTGTCCGGAACCATCAATATTTAATGTCATCTCAATTTTAGTCTCACTCGTCATGCGGGCAACTGATGCTATTCTGTCCATATTCTTGTTCCCTTTCTATTTTTCCTTATCTTCAAATCGTACTTTAATCGAATTTGCATGTGCCGTCAGACGTTCTGCTTTTGCAAATGCAATAATATCTTCATGAATCGGCTCTAATGCTTCTCTGGAATAATAAATGATACTTGATTTTTTCACAAAGTCGTCAACACTCAGTGGCGAAAAGAATTTTGCTGTTCCATTTGTTGGAAGTACATGGTTTGGACCTGCGAAATAATCGCCCAATGGTTCTGAACTATATTCGCCAATAAAGATTGCTCCCGCATTACGAATTTTGGTCATTGCATCAAATGGATTTGCTGTCACGACTTCTAAGTGTTCCGATGCAATCTCATTGACTGTTGCAATTGCCTGATCCATATTTTCGGTCACTAATAAATATCCAAAATTGTCTAAAGATTTCTCAATGATTTCAGCCCTTGAAAGTTCTTTTAAAAATCCTTCGATTTCTTTTTCTACTTCTTTTGCAAGCTTTTCGCTAGTAGTTACCAGGATCGCGCTTGCAAGTTCATCATGTTCTGCCTGAGAAAGCAAGTCAGCTGCTACATAACGTGGATTTGCTGTTTCATCTGCTAATACCGCAATCTCACTTGGTCCGGCAATCGAGTCGATGCTGACATTGCCGTATACCTGCTTCTTTGCAAGAGCAACATAAATATTACCTGGTCCTACGATCTTATCTACCTGAGGAATTGTCTCTGTGCCATATGCAAGCGCTGCAATTGCCTGAGCTCCTCCTACTTTATAAACAACATCAGCACCTGCTTCTTTGGCTGCCACTAAAGTATTCGGATTTACTTTTCCATCTTTTCCCGGAGGTGTAACCATAACGATTTTTTCGACACCTGCCACCTTTGCCGGCACAATATTCATCAATACAGAAGACGGATAAGCCGCCTTACCTCCTGGTACATAAACGCCACAAGATTCTAACGCTGTAACTTTTTGTCCTAACATTGTACCGTTTGGTTTCGAATCAAACCAACTATACTGTTTTTGTTTTTCATGATAATCACGGATGTTTACCAATGCTTTGCGAATAATTTCAACTAAACTGTCATCCACAAGTTCATATGCTTCTGCAATCTCTGCGTCTGATACTTCTAATTGATCGGCACAAAGATCACAGCCATCAAATTTCTTTGTATATGCAAGAAGTGCTTGATCACCATTTGCCTTTACATCGTTCACAACTTCTGAAACCGTTGCTGCATACTGGTCATAATTATTAGGACTTCTTTTTAACAAATCTGTCAAAATCGTCTTAATCGATTCATCTGTTACTTTTACGAGTTTCATTTTTATTTCCCTTCTTTTTCTTTTGTCAATGCTTTTAAGTCTGTAATAATCTTTAAGATTCTTTCCTGTTCCATCTTAAAGCTTACCTGATTTACTACCATACGAGCAGATAATGGACATACTTTTTCTAATACTTTTAATCCATTTTCTTTTAAAGTAGTTCCTGTCTCTACAATATCGACGATAACTTCAGATAAACCAACGATTGGTGCTAATTCAACGGAACCATTTAACTTAATGATCTCTACAGTCTGAAGTTTTTTATTATAGAAATAATCCTTGGCAATATTCGGATATTTGGATGCTACACGAATCAATTCATTATGTTCTAAATATTTTCTTGCAGATTCCGGTCCGCATACACACATATCACATTTACCAAACCCAAGATCTAATACTTCAAATAATGGTCTTCCTTCTTCTAAAATTGTATCCTTACCCACTACGCCAATATCGGCAGCTCCATATTCTACATATGTTGGAACATCAGAGGCTTTGGCAAGAAAAAATTTCAATTTCAATTCTTCATTGACAAAAATCAGTTTTCTTGTTTTCTCATCTTTCATCTCTTCACAGGTAATGCCAATTTCTTCCAGCATTGCCATCGCTTTTTTTGCCAAACGGCCTTTTGCTAATGCAAATGTTAAATATCTCATCTTTTATAATCCCTTCACTGTCAGTCTTATTTAATCCAATCTTCTGCATTTCCAATTTTTTTGAATTCTCCGGTTTCTGGTTCGATGATCCAGAATAAACCTTTGTCTTCAAAATAACAAATATGTTTTATACCTTCCCGTTTCGCAGTCTCAATGTATTTTTCAATTGGTTGTCCCTGGAATAAACGCATGACTTCACAAACAATGCCTTGTTTACGTAATTCTGTTGCCAATTCAATGGCAGGCTTATATCCAGCACCATGGTATATGATCATACGTTTTTTACGGTCACACTCTACTTTGATTTTCTGACTTGTCATCGCCAATAATAGTTCATCTACATTAATAGAAAAGCCAACAGATGGGGCTTTTTTACCAAACTGTGCCAATAGATTATCATAGCGACCGCCTTTCATAACTGCGTCCCCAGTTCCATACGTATATCCTTTAAAAATAATACCTGTATAATAGTTATAATTATGAAGCATGCCCAGATCAAAGCTGACATATTTATCATATCCATAAACAGATAAAATACGATAAACACTCTCCAAATGTTCAACCGCATGACGTGCAGTACTATTAAAGGTCAGTTTTTTGGCAATTTCTAAAATTTCAACGCCACCATATAATTCAGAGAATTTCAGGATAACACTTTTTCCTTCTTCTGAAATATTCGCTGTAGCAGCAAATTCTTCAATACCAAAGAAATTTTTACTACGAATCAATTCACGAAGACGTTCTTCGTCCTCTCCTTCAATTCGAAATTCATTGACGATTCCCTGATAGAATTCTACTTGACCGATATCCACTGTAAAATCAGTGATACCAACAGCAAGGAAGGACTCGATCGCCATTGCGATCATCTCCGCATCACCACTGGAACTATTATCATTTACCAGTTCCGCTCCTAATTGAGTCGCTTCTTTTAATTTACCCTGATAGCTGGAATTATTAATAAATGTATTTCCTTTATAACTTAATCGGATTGGCAATGCTTCTTCATCATAGTATTTCGCAACACAACGTGCGATCGATGGCGTCATATCCGGACGAAGCACAAGGGTATTGCCTTCCCTATCAAAAAACTTATACATTTCTTTGGAGGATACAGAACCTTTGTCTCGATTAAAAATATCAAAGAACTCAAACATCGGAGTCTGAATTCTTTTATATCCATATAAATTTAATACTTCGAGCAATTGATCTTCGATCTTAATCTTTCTATTATACTCTCCATTGTAAATGTCTCGAACACCTTCTGGTGTATGCAATAACTTTTTATTCATATACGCTCCTTACTTACCTATCATAAATCCGAATTCATGTCATTTTAGAGACTACGGACATCTTATATTATCTCTATCATGATAGTTTAGCATATTAAAGCAAAAAACACAACCAAATAACGCTATCATTTCCAGGTGATTGATGATATACTAATTCATTAGAAAACAACCAAGGAGGTATTATTATGGCATTAGACGGACTTGTTATTTCAAATTTAAAAAGAGATTGTCAAAATTTCCTTGTCGGCGGACGTATCTATAAAATATATCAGCCTGAACAAGATGAGTTGACCTTAATCATAAAAAACAATCGTACAACCTATCGTTTGCTCCTTTGTGCCAACGCTAGTTTACCTCTCGTCTATCTAACGACAGAGACAAAAAACAATCCCACTCAGGCTCCTAACTTTTGCATGTTGCTTCGCAAGCATATTAACAATGGCAGAATTATTGATATCAGACAACCTGGGTTTGAACGAATTTTAGAATTTACGATCGAACATTATGATGAATTAGGGGACTTAAACCAGAAAAAACTAATCATTGAAATCATGGGCAAACATAGCAACATCATTTTTACCAATAGCAAAAATCAGATTATCGACAGTATGAAACATATTTCTTCCCAGATTAGCTCTGTACGTGAAGTTTTACCTGGTCGAACCTATTGCTATCCGCCTTCTCAGGGGAAAATATCTCCACTTGAGGTCGATTTGCCTTATTTTCTACAGACAATCTGTCAGAAACCATCTAATCTGTGTAAGGCAATTTATACTTCGGTTACCGGTATCAGCCCTCTGATTGCCAATGAACTTTGTTATCGTGCAGGACTTGATGGCAATGATGCCACTTCTTCGATGACAGACGAACAGACGGCACATCTTTATGGAGAATTTGTAAAATTTACAGAACAAATTACCAGAGGAGACTACGAACCAAATATTATCTTGAAAGCAGGGGAACCAGTGGAATTTTCTAGTATCACTCTAACTTCTTATCCTGATTGTCAAACCAAACATTTGTCCTCAATCTCAGAAGTGCTGCAATCCTACTATTCGATGAAGGAAAAAGTTACAAGGATCAAACAAAAATCAACCGATCTTAGGAAAATCATCTCAACATCATTAGAGCGTGCAAGTAAGAAATATGATTTACAGATGAAACAATTAAAGGACACTGAAAAACGTGATAAATATCGTATTTACGGAGAACTGCTGAACACATACGGTTATGATGCAGAACCAAAGGCCAAGAGCCTGACCTGTCTTAATTATTATACCAACGAGATGGTTACAATCCCTCTTGATCCTACAAAGACAGCATTAGAAAATGCAAAAAAATATTTTGAACGATACAACAAATTAAAACGAACATATGAGGCGCTTTCCAAACTGACATTAGAAACAAAACAGGAAGTAGAGCACTTAGATTCTATTCATAATGCTTTGCAAATTGCCCTCGAAGAAGATGATCTGACACAAATAAAAGAAGAGCTGATAGATTATGGATATATTAAGCGCCGAAAATCCAATCAAAAAAAGAAAAAAACAAAATCCAAACCGCTTCATTATTTATCAAGTGATGGATATCATATGTATGTTGGAAAAAATAATTATCAAAATGAAGAACTGAGTTTTCAGTTTGCTACCGGAAATGATTGGTGGTTCCATGCCAAACAAATAGCTGGTTCCCATGTCATCGTCAAAGTGCCTCATGGAGATGAACTTCCCGATCAAACATTTGAGGAAGCCAGTCGACTGGCTGCTTACTATTCCAAAGGAAAAGATGCACCCAAAGTAGAAATTGATTATATACAAAAGAAGCATTTACGAAAAACTCCTGGCGGAAAACCCGGATTTGTCATTTATCATACTAACTATTCTATGATGATTGAACCTGATATCAGTCAAATTCAAAAAGTGGATTAGCGTCATGCTAATCCACTTTTTGCATACGGTTACATAATATCGTATAACTGTTCATAAACAGCTGCTGAATGTACCCAGGAATAATCCTTTTCCATTCCACGTTTTACAATCTCATCCCAATCTTCTCGGTGTTCATAATATGTTTTCACCGCATACTGGATAGAATAAAGCATCTCATGGGCATTGTAATTGGAAAAACTAAAACCAGTTCCCGTCTTTTCATATTCATTGTAAGCTTCTACCGTATCTTTTAATCCGCCTGTCTCTCTGACAATTGGTACGGTTCCATAACGAAGTGCCATTAGCTGACAAAGACCACAAGGCTCAAATAGAGATGGCATCAAAATTGCATCTGCTCCAGCATAAATTTTCTTGGATAATGCATCAGAATATAAAATATTCGCAGAAACCTTTTCTGGATACTGAGATGCATAATAACGGAACATGTCTTCATATTTAGGATCACCAGTACCGAGCACCACAAACTGAAGATCTTCTTCACAGATTTCATTCATCACTCTATCGACTAGATCTAAACCTTTCTGATCAGTCAAACGTGAAATAATACCAACTACGAATTTTCCTTCATCCACTGGAAGTCCTGTTTCTTTTTGCAGATCTTTTTTATTCGCCTTTTTGCCTTCTACAAAAGATTCCAGATCATAATTGCTGATAATTTGTTCATCTGTCATCGGATTGTACATATCATAGTCAATTCCATTTACAATACCAAATAAATCTTCTTTGCGATAACTAAGCAAAGCTTCTAATTGTTCACCAAAAAATGGAGTCTGTATTTCCTCTGCATAAGTTTCACTTACCGTTGTAACCTTATCCGCATAAGTGATACCACCTTTTAGCATATTACCATTTCCATTGATTCCCATACGATCATTGCTAAATAAGTCCGAATGTAATCCTGTAATATCCATCATACGTCCCATATCTGTGATTCCCTGGAATCTTAAATTATGAATCGTCATGACTGTCTTGATGTTACGATAAAAATTCTGTCCCGCAAAAATAGTTTTCAGATATACGGGTACCAATCCAGCCTGCCAATCATGACAATGAATAATATCAGGTTGAAAATCAATCACTGGTAAAATAGCCAATGCTGCTTTTGAAAAGTAACAAAATTTCTCAATATCAAGGTACATGTCACCATATGGTTTATCACCACTAAAATAATACAAATTATCGATAAAATAAAATGTAACTCCATCATATACCAATTCTTTAATTCCTACATATTGAGTTCTCCATGACAAATCCATATAAAAGCTTGTCAAATCTGTCATTGCATCTCTAAATTTGTTTGGAATACATGTATAATTTGGCAACACAACTCTAACATCGTACTCATCTTTATGAAACCGTTTTGGCAAAGTTCCAACTACATCGGCTAATCCACCAGTCTTAATAAACGGTACACTTTCTGATGCAACAAATAATACTTTTTTCATGCCTGTTCCTCCTCCGTAATATGTAGACATTATAACATTGTATGCAAAATAATACAATTTATTTTATGCATGCATACGATATTGTAATCTTAATTTATCTGCAATTAATGCAATAAATTCTGAATTTGTAGGTTTGCCTCTGTCTCCCTGCACAGAATAACCAAACATTTCTTCTAATATTTCAATTCTTCCCCTGTTCCATGCTACTTCGATTGCGTGACGGATTGCTCGTTCTACACTACTCGAAGTTGTTTTATATTTTTTCGCGATTGTCGGATATAAAAGTTTCGTAATATAATTCATCATATTTACATCTTCAACCGCCATGATAATTCCTTCTCTTATATATTGATATCCTTTTATGTGTGCAGGAATACCTAATTCGTGTATGATATTTGTCACATCCTGTTTCATATCATATTCGCTATATTCTCTTATGTATCCTTCAATTTCTCCATTTCTTGCCAGATAATATCGTAAATTTTGATTTTTCATTCCTGCAATTTGTTTGATACGCTCACATACGATCTGATAATCATATGGTTTCATAATATAGTAAGACACACCCAAATTATTTGCGCATTCGATCAGACTCTGTGTACCAATGGAAGAAGTCATGATAAATTGAGGAACCTTTTTACTATTATTAATAACCTTTTCTATTACACCAAAACCATCAATGACTGGCAAGATTACATCTAAAACAACAACATCAGGTTGGTTCTCGATAATCATCTCATACGCTGATTTACCATTATCTGCAAGCCCTATGATTTCCATTTCAGCAGATATTGCATTTGCCAATTCATCCAGATCCTTTGGATTATTATCTGCTAAAATCACCTTAAGTTTCCCTTTCATCTTTCGTCCTCCTCTAAAGACTATCCACGCTATTCAATAAATTACCACTTACTTTTTTACAATGCAACGGCACTGCATTTCTTCTATATTTGTATATCATTCCCATATTCAAGTCGAATTTTATCCGCGATTAGTGCAATAAACTCTGAGTTGGTAGGCTTACCCTTTTCGGCATGTACCGTATATCCAAACAAATCGTTGATCGTATCCATTTTACCTCTACCCCATGCAACTTCAATCGCGTGACGTATTGCTCTTTCAACACGACTTGGCGTTGTGTGATATTTTTCAGCAATCGATGGATATAATTGTTTTGTGATTGAATTTAAAATATCCATATCTTCCACTGCAAGAAGTATAGAGTCTCTTAGATATTGATAGCCCTTTATATGTGCAGGAACCCCAATCTCATGAATCATATTGGTAATAATAATTTCTAAATCATGCTTTGACACCTCCTTTCTTTCTTCTCGTGAAATATAATTTCGATTACTCCGTTCTTTTTTCTCTTTTGCCTGTTTTACTTTGCGAATGACAGAATAACTATCAAATGGTTTTAAAATGTAATAAGCCGCTCCAAGTTCAAACGCCTCTTCTGTCACATTTTCCTGCCCCATTGCCGTTAAGATAATAAAGGCTGGCTGTTTTTTAATATCGTCATCTTTATGTACACGTTCCATGACGCCAAGTCCGTCCAGTTTCGGCATAATAATATCAAGAATTACAACATCTGGTTCCTGTTTTTTGATCATTTCAACTGCTGCCATGCCATCGGTTGCATGTCCAACTACCTGTATATCCTGTTCCTCTTCAAATAATTGATCCATGATCTCCAACATTCTTGTATTATCATCAGCAATTCCTACATGAATTTTACTCATTCCATGTCCTCCTTTTATCCGTTTTATCATGCCGCAATTATTTAAATTGATGATTTTCTGCGGCATCATTCTGATTACTTGTTAATTATACAATTTTCTCTTTTTTCCAAACAGAGGCTATCGTTCGCAAGTTCTTCCATAATTCACCATATCATCAGAAAAAATGAGCAAAATTGTGAAGTTTTTCGTATTTTTTCGAATATTTTATAAAATTATTACAATAACCAAACACAGTCTCACCACTATGAATTAAATTTGATTCTATCCTTCATTTGTTGTATAATGGTTGTAGTGAATCCTTTATAGATATGAGGAGGTATTTTATGATATCAAGAAAGTTTTCCATTCGTGCCAGAAATTCAAAGATTACATTATCAATGATTCCTGGACATTTTGCAACTCGAAACTCACACATTAATTATTATCTTGATATAACTACGATTCGTGTACGCCAAAGCAAAGCCAAAGAAGCGGCTTCCTGTTTAGTGCAGCATTATAATCACGAAACACCAGTGGATACGATCGTTTGTCTGGACGGAACAGAAATTATCGGAGCATTTCTAGCAGAAAAACTCTATGAACAGGGCTTTTTCACACACAATAAACATCAATCTGCTTATATCATCACCCCAGAAATCGATCAACTTGGACAATTATTTTTCCGCGAAAATATGTTGCCAATGCTCCATGACAAAAATGTCATTATCTTAATGGCATCGATCACAACTGGTATCACGATTAAACAAAGTATGGATTGTATCAGTTTTTATGGCGGACATGTACAAGGAATTTCATCCATTTTTAGTACGATCGATCATTATCATGGACTTCCCGTTAATTCTATTTTTACCAAAGCAGATATTCCAGATTATCATACATATTCTCGTTATGACTGTCCATATTGCATGAAAGGCCAGCCAATCGATGCTCTTGTCAACGGATTTGGATATTCAGAAATTAAACACGGATAATTAAAAAATTTTATACAAAAAAAGCATCGCGATTACTTTGCGATGCTTTTTTTGCACACTGAAATCCATTTTTCATAATTTCGAGTTTTGTACAATTTCTTTTTCAATACTTTCAATATCTGTATTTAATGCTATTGCCAATTCGCCCAAAAATATGTTTCTCGTATTTCGAAAAATACGATCATCCAATTCCGTCTGACGTTTTCCCTGTTTCTTCCTTCTTTTTCGCTTCTCATACAATCCGGCCATAATTCCAATGATTTCATCATAATCACCCTCAAAGATTGCTTGTTTATATGCACGTTCTCTTTCACGGTCATCCGAAATCCATCTGCTCTTAACGTTTGAAATATCAGCTACCATCTGAGTTGCTTCTTCCTGTGATATTAAGCTGCGCATTTTCTTTTCTCCATTTTGCACACTAACATAAATTTCACTATTTTTATCAAATTCGGGAATCAATTTATAATAAAGTTTCCCTTTTTCTGAAAAATCCACTTCTGCAATATCTTTAATTTTACACGCACCCTGCATTCCATATATGACATATTCATTGATTTTATACACAGCTTTCCCTCCTTCTTATTATTTATATTACCATTTAAAAAGAAGAGAGTACAAAATTAAATTTTATTTTCGTCATTTTTACCAAATATATATGAGATTAATTTTATCAAAATAAACAAGAAAATTTATTTCTCTATATAAAATCAGAAAGTCAAAACATATGCTCTGACTTTCTGACATCATCTACCCGAATTATTCTTTGATTACTTTGATCCATCCTTCTGGAGCTTCAATACGTCCCATCTGAATTCCTGTTAAAGTATCATATAATTTCTTTGTAACAGGACCCATATCATCCATTCCACTTGGGAAACAGATTTCTTTACCATGGTCAACAATCTTTCCTACTGGAGAAATAACTGCTGCAGTACCACAAAGTCCACATTCTGCAAAATCTTTGATTTCATCAAAGTATACTTCTCTATGTTCTACTTCCATGCCTAAATATTTTTCAGCTACTACCATCAGAGAACGACGAGTAATAGATGGAAGAATACTGTCAGATTTTGGAGTTACTAATTTACCATCTTTGGTAATGAAAATGAAGTTTGCACCACCAGTTTCTTCTACTTTTGTTCTGGTTGCTGCATCTAAATACATATTTTCATCATAACCTTTATTATGAGCATCTACGATTGCATGTAAACTCATTGCATAGTTAAGTCCGGCTTTGATATTACCAGTTCCATGAGGAGCTGCACGGTCAAAATCACAAACTCGAATTGTAATTGGTTTCACTCCACCTTTAAAGTAAGGTCCTACTGGTGTACAAAATACTCTAAACTGATATTCATCCGCTGGTTTTACACCAATAACCGCATTGCTACCAAACATATATGGACGAATGTATAATGTTGCACCAGATCCATAAGGAGGTACATAATCAATGTTTGCTTCTACTGTTTTTACGATAGCTTCAATAAATTTATCCTCAGGGAATACTGGCATTTCCAATCTTCTTGCAGAATCTGCCAGACGTGATGCATTTAAGTCAGGGCGGAAACATACCACTTTTCCATCTTCTGTTGTATAAGCCTTTAACCCTTCAAATACTGTCTGTGCATATTGAAGAACACAGGCACATTCACTGATCGTTACATTTGCATCGTCAATTAATGCGCCTTCATCCCATGCGCCATCTTTAAAATTAGATACAAATCTTTTTTCTGTTTCAATATAGCCAAATCCCAAATTTGACCAGTCGATGTTTTTACTCATCTTTTCTCATCCTTTCCTCGGTTTATTGGCGGTTTTCTCTTTTCAATCTTGCCAGTTTTATCAGGGCCGTATATCCGCCACCACCTGTACACGATTTATGTACATTTTCACATGAACTTAGTTTACCACCAGATAAAACATCTTGCAAGATATTACGAAAATATTTTGCAAGATTTAAATGAATATTTTTCATCAGTTGACAATCTTTATCTTCTATAAGACAATAATATTATAAAAAATGGAGGAATTTTGAAAATGGCAAATCTATATAGTATATTTGAAATCATCGGAACAATTGCATTCGCGATTTCTGGAGCTACCACAGCTATACGACGCGAATTTGATTTATTCGGTGTCGTTGTCCTTGGTATGATAACTTCCGTCGGCGGAGGCATGTTAAGAGATGTAATTGGAAATTCCGCACCTGCCATTTTTTATGATCGTACCATGCTTTTATTAGCATTTATAACTTCTATAATTACCTTTCTTGTTATGTACCACAATATAAATTTAACAGCAACAAAATATTTTCATTGGATTTTCACGATATCCGATGCAATTGGACTTGCTGTATTTACTGTTTTTGGTTGTCAAAAAATGTTACCTTTTTATCAGCCAGGTGTATGCGTCTTTTTCGGAGTATTAACTGGAGTTGCCGGTGGATTGATCCGTGATGTTTTGGCTGGTCAAACACCTTATGTTCTATCAAAACATTTTTACGCTTGCTCCTGTATTATCGGTGCTACTATATATGTTTTCTTACAACCACATTACGGATCAATTTCTATTTTAGCCGGAATTTCCTCTATATTTGTTCTTAGAATTCTCGCAGTAAAATTCAGATGGAACTTGCCAAAAGTACCATTAGATAAAGATTAACCATGATGTCTTCGATTCAATAACACAAATCCAAGACATGCCACAATCCCAATCATAGAGACCATACTACCAGCCTTTTTTCCTGGAGAGTGATAATTTACGGAAACAATATGGTCTCCTTTTTGCAATTTTGCTCCTAAAAATCCATCATTTACCCTGCTGATTGGTACTTTTTTGTCATCAATCAATATTGTAAAATTGTCATCATACGGTATGGAAGTAACGAAATATCCATCTTCTTTCATATGAATCGTTCCAGAAAGCACTTCCGATGTTTTCTTTTCCTTTTTTTCATTCTGAAATGTATATTGTTCCTGCTGTAACTTTAATGGTGCCAAATACATTTCCACCTTAGAAATATCGTAATCGCCATCTGAAAATTCAATTGTCGTTTCTGACTGTCCAGCCTGGACACCGATCGCATAAGTAAAATTTTTATTGCCATTATAATAAATATAATGTTTCTTCGTCAATTTATTTAAAGAGTCACCTATTTTAATTTCAACATCTTGATCTTTGCTATGATTCTTTACATGAAATCGAACAAATAAGATTGAATCATCTTTCTGTGCCTTCCAATGCAGTTTCTTTACTCCTGTTCGATTACCGGTAAATGCATGTTCGTCTGTTACTTTTATTGTTTGTTTCTCCATCGCCTTTTTTACGTTTTTAAAATCTTTGTTACCATCCGAAACAACGGTACCTAATTGAAAAACATATTGATTAAACGGAAAAGACAAAGTCTCGTAGTCTTCCGACGATATCAAATCCTTCTCGGAAACTCCATAGGCAATCGATCTTACATTTGGGTTCTCATAAAGATTCTTATTGGTTCCTTTTTTTAATAAATGGTATCCGACCGGTTTCTCCTCATCAACAATGTAACGCACCCCCATAAGCTGACGAAAGATAGGATTAGGGGACATTCCATCCGCTAAAACATTTCGAATTGGTTTTTCAATGTGAAATTGCTCATTTCGGAATGTTTTATAATTTGCATTATAAGTAGAGGAATAGACCGAAGTTATCTTTTGTTTGATTGTAAAAATCCGATTTATATTTCTGCTATTTTGTTTTGGAATATCATAATACTCCATCCGATAATCGTCAGGCATCTGTGCCTGCTCCATAAGAGAAGACACTTCTTTTCGATCTTGATACTTCAAATCAGATCTTGTAACTGCAGGACGCGATACTCTTTCCTGCACTCCTCCAATCAAAAACAAAATTGACAATGCGGGCAACATGATAACCCAGATACTTTTTTTCTTTTTATAATAAACAAAGAACGAAACAACAACAATTACAAAGTCCGCCAGACAGATAAGGAAAAATTCATTTTCTTCCATTGTCATCAAAAAATAAAGCACCACGATTATTCCCGCTAGTAAAATGCCCACTTGTGGTTTTTTTCGTTGCTCCAGATCGGACAACCATAATCCCATTTGAAAACAGATTAATGGTAGCAGTGGGATTAAAACTTTTACACGATTATATAAAAAGCCATTTAAGGCATACGTCACAATTGGAAAAGCAGTTACTAAAAATAATAAAATACTCAGCAATCGTAATTGTTTATTTTTTTGAAAGATTCCAGCTAAAATAGCGACAAGAACCAATGTGGTTAATCCCAAACCATAGTTATCGTATAACAATCTCATCGGATTTCCCAGGGGAATTAAAAGCTGCATCAAATCTTGTTTTTTTGCAGCCCCATCCCCGCGACCACTAAGTAAAGGTATCGCAGTTGGAATCAAATAGAATCCACTAAGGGCAATCCCTGCAAACAAACGCACCACATATTGAATCGCTGCCAAAAACATATCCTTTATACGGATCAAATCTGACTGTTTTACATAACAAACAAGAGCATAAAGGCAAAGACACATCAGCCCACAAATGCTAAAGTAAAAGCTTGTCAGAACCATAAGTCCTACGCTAATGCACAATAATATGCTTTTTCCATTTTGAAAATATCGGTCTGTACCAATCAATGCCAGACATAAAAATGGCATATAATTTACAAACATAATTTGTACATAAAAATGATATAAAAGAGGGGTCGCCAGCATAAACATTATAGTACAGGCAAGACAAATAGAATCACGAAGTTCCTTTTGTCTGATCCAATAATAAAACAACAGGACCGAACTTACATATAAAACAACTTGTACTCCCATAAGCCATAGTTCCATAGGAATGACCGGGAATAAATAAGAAAGCAAAACATACGGATTCAACAAGCCATAATATGCAAAATTGAAAATGTTTTGCCCACTTCCAATAGACATTGCAAAATCAGGATATAGCTCGCCTGTTTCATAAAACAATTGACGAAAATATTCTGGAAACACACTATGCTGTGATAACCAATCAACTCTTGAACCAAAAAGATATCTCCTCTGAATAATGAGAAAAACTGCAATCAGACAGATACAGCCAAGTGCTAAGAACACATATGGTTTCTTATTCTGGCGACTCATCTGACACTTTCCCCCTGACTATCTTCTTTTAATAAATATAACGGTCTATCTTTCGTTTCCAAATAAGTTTTTGATAAATATTGACCGATAATTCCAAGGCATAACAACTGAATACCACTAATCAGTAAAATAATACAGACTAGAGATGGCCAACCTGGAGTGGCATCTCCCCATACCATGGTTCGAACCAAGATAAATACTAAAAAGAGAAACGAAATTCCACAAAATAGTGTGCCGATACCAGATGCTAAATAAAGAGGTGAAACCGAAAAGCAGGTAATCCCCTGTAAAGAATACATCAAAAGTTTATTAAAAGACCATTTTGTTTCTCCAGCTACGCGTTCTGTATTGTGATATTCTAACCATTTGGTTTCAAATCCTACCCATTCAAAAATCCCTTTCGAAAATCGCTCTTTTTCACTAATCTGTAACACGGCATCCGCCATTCTTCTCGTCATCAAGCGATAATCTCTCGCTCCACTTACAATCTTTACATCTGAGATTTTATTAATAAATTTATAAAAACAGTCGGAAAAGAAAGATCTAATAATTGGTTCTCCCTTTCTGTCCGTTCTTCTCGTTCCAACACAGTCATATTCTCCCTCTTCTAAAATATGATACATCTGAATCAACATTTCCGGAGGATCTTGTAAATCGACATCCATCAAGCCTACATAGTCCCCTTTCGCATGCTGCAATCCAGCATAAATTGCAGCTTCTTTTCCAAAATTTCTGGAAAAAGATAAGAATTGACAATTATCGTCTTTTTCATGAAACTGTTTTAAAAGTTCTAGTGTCCCATCCTTAGAACCATCGTCTACAAAAATCAACTCGATTGTTGCTTCTGAGATTTCTTTTCTGACTTCTAACATCGCATTATAATATATAGGTAACACTTCTTCCTCATTGAAGCACGGAACAATGATACTTATAACCTTCATTTTTTCACTCCTTATCCATTATGTGATATTTAAACTAGTTACCAATTTAACAAAAAAAGATACCAATAACAATATACTTCAGAAAAGCTTAAGGAAGGATTAATAAAACTTTTGCTGATATTAAAAAGTTTTCACACAATTGAAAGAAATATGTAACAAAAAAATCTCGCTAAGCGAGATTTTCTGACAATATATTATTTTATTATGATATCTAGTAACCAATTCCCACAAAACCACGATAAAACTCCAATGCTTGCTCCAACCATCACATCTTTTAAGAAATGTACACCTCCAAGTACACGGACAGTCGCAATACAAGTGGCTATGAATAAAAGCAATACCCCACATGGTTTTGACAAATGAAAAATCACCATGGAAATTAAAAACGCAGAAAAGACATGACGACTTGGAAAAGAATGTCCTTTCGTATCCTTTTTGATAATCGGTTCCATATCAATCACTTCATATGGTCTTGGTGCATTATACCAGTTACGAAACACACTTAGCAACACAAAGCAAACAGCCGGTATCAAAATAGAACGCAAGAGTTGATCGATGCCCCTCATACATGCGGCCACCAACGAAAGTGGATACGCAATGTAGACAAGGGCTGTTAATATTTTATTGGCATAAATCAATATCATTTTCTTTTTTTCTGAATTACGAATAAATTCTGATATATTTCTATAAGTTTGTTTCTTCATAATTTTAGATTCTCTTTTATAGGTCAAAAATAATCTTAATAAACAGTAAGCAAAGTACAAAAATAATAATTGGTTTTACAATTTTACTGCCATTTTTAAGAACCATTCCAGCACCAAGATAATGCCCTGCAATACTAAATATCGAAGCTGTTAGTCCAAGTATGATCCACACCTGTCCATGCAATAAAAATGTAACTAATGCTGCTAAATTAGAAGTCAAATTAAGAAGTTTTGTATTCACCGCTGCTTCCATTGTGGACATTTTTGCCAAACTTATAAATATGATCATATAAAAAGAACCTGTTCCCGGTCCATAAAAGCCATCATATAATCCAATAAAAATTGCTGCCATCCATGCAATCAACAATGTTTGCTTCCGACTGATCGTCCCACCCTGATTGCCTGCTAAAGCGTCTTTTTTAATAACAAAATAAGCAGTAATCGGCAAAATAACAAGCATCACTATTTTAAATGCAGATTCTTCGATCAGCATACTTAGTCTTGCACCCGCTGTTGAACCTCCGTATGCAAATAAAATTGCCGGTAATGCAAGTGCAAAATCAATCTTTGAATGCATACATAGACGAATCGTAGAAATCAAAGTTCCTGTGGAGGACGAAAGTTTATTCGTAGCCACTGCCGTATGCGCCGGAACTCCAGCAATCATATATGCCGGCAGAGAAATAAGACCGCCTCCACCTCCAACTGCATCCACAAACCCCGCCAAAAATACAAGCGGGCATACAATAAAAAAAGTTGTTATTTCCATAATTTTATCTCCAGTATTTATTTTGGCTGCGCTCAATCAATTCCGCAGCAATGTTTTGTGCATCCGGATACACATGGGATAAAGATATTCCCATAATGTCTAGTTCATAGGCGAGTCGTTCTTTGATTTTTCCCGGAATAATAATTTTCTTCAGAAGTCCATCTTCAGGAATTTCTGATAATTTCCGATTTGTATTGTGCAACGTAAATGCTGATTGCTGCACATAAATTCGCATATCATGCTCAATGGGATAACAGGCAAGGATTTTATCGATCACTTTTTTGTTTTCCGGCACATATTCCTTCTTAAATGCCGGACGTATCATCTGTAACGCTGTATGAGAATCAATAGAATAAAGATAATTTTCAAATCCCTCTTCTACATTTAGCTTTGATGGGGATAAAATCCAAATGCATCCATCTACATCCTGTAATTCCTCCCAATTTTCAACTGCAAAATATGCCGCGATCAAAGGAGAACGACTCCAATCCAATAGTCTTGTCGGTAGACCATAATGGCGCATGATGGAAAGCCAGGCTGAGTAGTTACGAAAATCTGGTTTCTCATGTAACGTCACGCTTGCTTTCATATAAAAATCATTTGCCAAATATTGTTCATATCCAAAATGCGGTTCTCTTTGAACAGAAGGAATCAAATCCCAATTTTGGTCACCGTGTCCACGATACCATAAAATCTCATTTTCGGCAATCTCTCCGATTACTTTAATGAATTCTCCCAGACTATGAATGTAATATACATCTTTCATTTTCTATTCCTCTAACCCAATCGTTCTAAATTATCTTGCATTCTCTTTAAATAATCTTGCAAATATGCAAGTTCCTCATTCGAAAATCCATCAATCAAAATTGCTTCCATCTGTTGATGATCCTTCTGTAACCATTCTGCCACATCCATCGCCTGTTTTGTCAATACTAATCTTTTCAGTCTGGCGTCAGATTTTACCCTTTCTCGACAAATGTAGCCTTTTTCAACCATTAAATTCACAACTTTTGATGCTGTTGAACGCGTAATTCCAAAACAATTTTCAAAATCCCGCTGAAATACATCTTCGCCTTTTCTGGCAAATAAATATCCGATAATACGACCATTTCCGCTTGTCAATATTTCCAAACCATTTTCTTTCATTCTGCGATCGATCGAACGTTTTATCATGTTGTCTAAAATACGAATTCTCCCACTTATACTATTTCCGTTCACTTTACTTTCCTCCTCTGTCCGCTCGCAAAAACAGCCAGACAAATAATACAAAGATTATTCGTCTGGCTCTATGCCGTTTTATGAAATATTTACTGAATCGATACTACCTCATAATCTTTATCTTCTACCGCTTTTTTCAATACCTCATCTGCGACATCGGTACTTAACGTAACAACAGCCTCATTCTTTTCATGGCTTGCAACTGCAGTATCTACTCCATCAATCGCTTCTAATGCAGCTTTTACAGCAGCTTCACAGTGTGGACACATCATTCCATTAATTTGTATTGTTTTCTTCATTTCTTCTACCTCTTTCTCTTGATTTATAGTTATATTTTTTTGGTTTCTTCTTCTATCTTTTTTGGTACTATACATATCAACAAGATTTAATCGTAAGGCATTGGTTACCACGCAAAAACTAGATAAGCTCATTGCCGCAGCTCCAAACATCGGATTTAATTTCCATCCAAAAATAGGATACCACAAACCGGCCGCTAAAGGAATACCGATAATGTTATAGATGAACGCCCAAAACAAATTTTCGTGTATATTTTTCAAAACAGCACGACTCAGACGAATTGCTGCCGGCACATCGCGCAGACTATTCTTCATTAATACGACGTCAGCTGCATCAATCGCAACATCTGTTCCAGCACCAATTGCAATGCCGATATCTGCTCTCGTTAGTGCAGGGGCATCATTAATTCCATCGCCAACCATTGCTGTCTTTCCGTATTGGGAAAGCCTACGAATCACACTTTCTTTTCCATCTGGTAAAACTCCTGCAATTACTTCATCTACACCAACCTGTGCTCCGATCGCATCCGCAGTTCTTTGATTATCTCCCGTTAGCATCACAACACGAATTCCCATATTTTGTAATTCTTTTACCGCACGAGGACTATCCTCTTTGATTACATCTGCCACCGCGATCACACCACATAAAATACTGTCTTTCACAAAAAATAATGGCGTTTTTCCTTGTTTTGCCAAACTTTCGGCATCATTTCTGATTTTATCGGGAATCTTGGCATATTTTTCAATAAAAGTGAGATTACCAGCTGCTACTATGGTGTCTTTCATCTTTCCACTCAGCCCATTGCCTGGTACTGCTTGAAAATCTTTGGCAGCTTCTGATATAATTTCGTGTTCCTCTGCATAAGATACAATTGCTCTCGCCAAAGGATGCTCACTTTTTTGCTCTAATGCATAGGCAATCTCCATCAATTCTCTCTCGTCGCATGTCTTCGTTGCAATCATATCGGTCACTTTCGGTTCCCCGTTTGTGATTGTTCCAGTCTTATCTAGTGCAACCACATCAACCTTTCCTGTTTCTTCCAAAGAAACGGCCGTTTTAAATAAAACCCCCTGTTTCGCACCTCGACCATTACCAACCATGATTGCTACCGGCGTTGCCAATCCCAAAGCACATGGACAGCTGATTACTAATACAGAGATTCCTCGTGCTAATGCAAAGCCAAAACTCTGTCCCGCAAGCAGCCAAATAAAAATTGTTGCAATCGCGATCGCAATGACCACTGGTACAAAAACTCCTGATACCTTATCTGCCACTTTCGCGATTGGAGCTTTCGTAGCTGCAGCATCACTGACCATCTGAATAATCTGTGATAATGTTGTATCTTGACCAACTCTTGTCGCTGTACATCGTAAAAATCCGGACTGATTCATTGTTGCAGCCGAAACCTGATCTCCAGGTTCCTTGTCAACCGGAATACTCTCTCCTGTTAAAGCTGCTTCATCTACGGCACTGCTTCCTTCTAATACAACCCCATCAACAGGAATACTTTCTCCCGGACGAACGACAAACACATCCCCAGTTTTCACTTGATCAATCGGTACTTCTTTTTCAATACCATCACGAACAATTGTTGCCATCTTCGGTGCTAATTTCATCAAACTCTTTAATGCATCCGTCGTTTTTCCTTTTGATCTGGCCTCTAACGTCTTGCCGACTGTAATCAAAGTTAAAATCATCGCCGCTGACTCAAAATAGAATTCATGCATATAGGTCATAACACCATCCATATTACCGTGTGTCTGTGCATAGGTCATTGCAAATAGTGCATAAACACTATAGATAAAAGAAGCTGCTGATCCCAAGGCTACTAAAGTATCCATATTAGGTGCTTTGTGGAGTAAACTCGTAAAACCACTGATGAAAAATTTTTGATTGATGACCATGATTGCCACGGTAAATAATAACTGTACCAGCCCCATTGCTACATGGTTTCCATCAAAAAATGCTGGCAACGGCCAATTCCACATCATATGCCCCATAGAAACATACATCAGAGGAATCAATAAAATAATCGATGCAATCAGACGTTTTTTCATCTTCGGAGTTTCTTTATCTTCTAAGGCATCCTCATCAAATCCTGATGTCTTAGCTGAATTTTCTGCTCCCTTTACAGAGGCACCATATCCAGCATTTTCAACTGCCTCTATAATCTCTTCTGGTGAAACATGTCCCTCAACTGCCATCGAATTTGTCAGTAAGCTGACTGCTACTGAATCAACTCCATCGATCGCTGAAACTACTTTTTCAATACGATTTTGACAGGCAGCACAGCTCATCCCTGTCACATTATATTGCTGCATATCATCATCCTTTCTACCATTATAAATGAATTATTTCATTAATTTTTGCAATAAATTAATAAGTTCCTCAATCACTTCGTCATCGCCATTTCGAATATCTCTTGCCACACAATTTCTCACATGTTCTGCTAACAAAACTCTATTAAAACTGTTGAGTGCCGCATTAATCGCAGCTACCTGAGTCAAAATATCCACACAATAAGCATCCCCATCTAGCATTTTTTTCACTCCACGAACTTGACCTTCTATACGATTTAAGCGATTAATTAATTTTTTATATTCTGCTTCTGAACGCTGCGTCGATTTACAAACACAGTTTTTTACTGCCTCTACGTCATGATGACAACAACCTTCCACAGTATCTACCCGCAAATGACAATCTTTTTGCTCTTTCATTTTGTACCTCCATTTCTGATTGCTCCTTTATTATATACCCTATAGGGGTATATTTCAATAGTAAAATATGACAATAATTATCAAATAGGAACAATACAGACAAGTCAGCTTAGAATGTAACCGAATAAAACACAATCTGCGAGTTTCATCGGTTCCCTTCTCGTAAATAAAAAGCGGCTAAGCGACAAGTCCTTTTTTACTTTGTCGCTTAGCCGTCTATGTCTATCGCTAAAAATATAAATTATAAATCAAAATCAAGACTTGCAAAACCAAGACCCTGCAAGCTTAAATTTACCTCTTCATCCAACATATCATCCCATAATACGAAACACATATATAATTCTATATTACAAATATCTTGCGCATCTTCATTATCGATTCCATTAATATTGTGTTTAATATTAAATTTTATCTCTGTTTCATTATTATAAAGAAATGCATTAAAATTACTCTGTCCAGTTAAATTTCCATCTTCAAGTGAAATCATAGAAATTTCTGCAGTTGCAGTATTTGATTTTTCAAGATTTAAATACATAATACAGCGATTTCTATCATCACCCTCATTTAAATCCAGTAAAAATCTATATCTGTTTTTATCAGATTCATAGGAAATCTGCGTGGTATATGTATTACCATCTTGTGTTTCGACATATTGAATGCATGGATTACCATTTTCATCTAGAGTTCCACTTTTTTGAATATAATTTTTTAATTTATCATAATTCTTTTGCAAGGAAATAACCTTTACTTTACATGTATAATTCTTACCCAAAACGGTTGCTGTGATTTTAGTATTTCCAGTCTTCTTTGCTGTTACAACACCTTTGCTACTTACTGTTGCAATCGACTTGCTATTACTTTTCCATTTCACCTTCTGGCTGGTACCTTTTATTTTCAGTGTATAAGTACGTCCCAATGGAAGTACGACAGATGGCTGATTTAATGAAGGTTTTTCAACCTTAACTTTGCATTTTAACTTTTTACCGGAAACAGTCGCTGTAATCGTCGCTGTTCCCTTGCCTTTTGCAGTAACAACGCCCTTGCTAGACACTGTTGCCACTGATTTCTTACTCGTCTTCCATTTTACTTTTTTCTTTGTTCCTTTTACTTTCAATGTTTTCTTTTGACCTTTTATCAGGACAACCGATTTCGCTGAAAGTTTGATTGATGCTGCATTAACGTCAACAGACTCCATAAACATCGATGTTGGCAGGCATAGTAAAACAGCAATGCACATGGATACTAAAGCTTTACTTAATTTTTTCATCTTTTACCCTCCTAAAATTTAAACTACATTATTATAACATTTAAGTAAACGTAAAGTATTTTATATTTTTTAAATATTATTTAAATATAAAAGAGCATTGTTCATTAATTTTTAATAATATGAACAACGCTCTTTTTGTTACATGAATCTACAAATAATATGCTGTAAAATTATCCTATTTTTCTTAAAGTTTCATTTTTTCTGAGCACATAATTACGTTCCACATATTGACTTGTAAAAACTCTCATTGTTGAAAAGTATCCCAGTCGAAATTTAATGCGATTACCAACTTTATACTCCCGTTTTGCATCTGTAATATCTACAATCAAATGATCACTACTAGCTCCAATGATTTCTATACCATCATCCATCGGCCACATAGTTTCTGTGTCAATATCTTGTCTTCCTGCTGCACAGATGGCACGAATACGGTTTCCTTTATCTTCAAAAGTAGGAGTCTGTCCATAGCTATTCTGACCAATCGTTCCAATTGGCATAGTTGGTTTTTCTTTGCATTCAATAATTTCTGTCTCAAAGAGAAACGCATCATTGTACATATCAGGAAGATATTGATATTTTGCTCGTTCTCTCCCAAATAAAATGGATTCTCCTAATCGCAATGTATTGATTCCTTTTGGAATACCACCATTCATCATTAAATGAATAGTGGCAGAATTACCACCACTGATACAGGCTGTTGCATTATATTTCTCTGCTAAATCTAGCAAATGTTGTAATTTTTCAGTATCTGGCTGTACGAAAGAAAAACAAGTCAGATTCGTTCCAAGTCCGTATAATGTTAAATGCTTTGCCTGTCGTACAAAAGAAACACTCTCAGCTAATTCTTTTTCATTCAAATATCCTTCCCTTAAATCTCCAAGATCAACCATCAAAACTACTTTATGATTTTTGTGAAGTTGTGCTGCTGCCTTTTCCAGCGCTTCTAACGTACGTTTTTCCGAGTTTAACGATACATCACAATAACGAACCGTATCCTTTGCCTCACTGATTGACGGCATACGAATTAGCCATTTCTCACAATTTAAAATGCTATAATTTTTAATATTTTCCAGTCTTGAATCTCCTAATCGTTTCAATCCATTGGCAACAAGCACAGATGCAATTGGAAGTGCTCCACCAAATACTTTTGTTACACCCATAATATCAATCCCATACTCTCCGCATAGTCTGATCATCTGCTGTACATTATTTCCCAATTTGTCAAGTTCAACTGTTACACGTGGATACATATTTTTTCACCCTTTACATAAATAAAAAGAGACTTCTCCTTTCGGAAAAGCCTCTTTGCTTCTTTCTACGATTCGTTATATTGTCTGCTTTATTATAATAGCATAAATAAAAAAGCAAAACAATTTTATAAACTTTTGAATAATTGATGATTTTCTTTATTTTATTAGGTGGAATAAAAAATGATTTGAGAATTGAGTCAATAGATAAAGGGCAAAAAAAGCCTTGACTTTACAAGGCTTTTGTCATGCAGTTGATGGGAGTTGAACCCACACGCCCTTAGCGGGCACTAGAACCTGAATCTAGCGCGTCTGCCATTCCGCCACAACTGC
>JAUNIX010000063.1 GCA_030523275.1 Lachnospiraceae bacterium | reverse complement strand
TGTAAAGATGTGTAAAGGAAATCTTGAAAATAGATGACCATTTTGATAAAATAAAAGTATAAATTATATATGGAACAAAATGTAAAAATGTCTTGTGAAAATATGTAAAATATTGTAAACTGTATATATTACATTTCAACAAATTCTGAAAGCATATCTTATACTATTTCAAATGGCAGTTCAGCCAGATTTTCAGAATGTATGGATGGATATATACAGGCCTGTCTGAAATTCTTTTTAGTCCTGGATATATCCGGAACAAAGGAGGAAGAAAAGATGGGACAAAAAGACATATCACAAAAAATTTTAGAGGATTACAATGATGTTTTTGCGGATATCGTAAATGTATTGATCTTTCAGGGGAAGCAAGTAGTGAAGCCGGAAGAATTAGAAGATACTAAGTTAAGATCCCAATATAAGGCAGATGATACAAAACTGCATGAACAAGAGCGCGATATTGCAAAACTTTGGAAAAAAGGGGGAGTGCTGTTTACGGTATGTGGAATAGAGAATCAGACAACGATAGATGAAGATATGCCATTAAGGGTCATTGGATATGACGGAGCATCTTATCGCAAACAGCTGCTGGATCAAAAGAATAAACGGAGATATCCGGTCATGACATTGGTACTGTATTATGGGAAGAAGCATTGGGAAACACCGAGAACCTTAAAGGAAAGGATCGATGTACCGGAAAATTTAAAAGATTTCATCAGTGATTATCAAATGAATATATTTGAGATAGCCTATTTGTCGGAAGAACAAATATCAATGTTTCAAAGTGATTATCAGATCGCAGCCGATTATTTTGTTCAGACAAGAAAAGGGAAAAGATATCATCAGAATACAAAGATCATGAAACATGTAGATGCAATGCTGAAATTTTTATCAGTGTTTGCACAGGATGAGGATTATTTAAAGGTAGATTTATCCAAAGAGAGACAAGAAGGAGGAGTCAGTATGTGTGAGGTATTGCAGGAAGTAAAGCAGTTTGGGATCCGTGAGGGAATAGAGCGTGGACGCCAAGAAGGAATAAATTTGGGACGTCAAGAGGGTGAGAATAAACTTGCAAGATTGATGAAATATTTGTTGGTTTCTGGAAAGAATGAAGAAGCCATTAGAGCAACAACAGATGAGGAATACCGAAAGGAACTTTATCATCAATTCAGAATTATAGAGTAAAATAAAAAAATTAAGAAAGAAAAGCAGATTGCAGTTATGCAATCTGCTTTTTTGCTGTGAAAGGACCTTTATTTTTAAAAAATTGCACAAGAAATCAAAAATAAAATCATGCAAAATGCCAGTTTTGTAAAAAATTATTGAAATTTTGAAAAGATTGCCGTATTATAAAAGTGAACAAAATAACAATATATGTTCAAATGAACAGAAAGGAGGAAACTTTATGAAAACATACAGAATTTTAGTTGCGTGTGGGAGTGGAATTGCAACCAGTACGGTCATCGCAAACCGGGTGAAAGATTTATGTACAGATCATGGCTATTCTGTCAAAGTGGAACAAAGAAAAATTACGGAAGTTGAAGGCTTAGCACCAGATTACGATTTGATTGTTTCCAGTACAAGAGTGCCTAATACAGTAACAACACCATCTGTATTTGCAATCAACTATTTAACTGGAATGAATGCAGATGCACAGATGCACAAGTTTTAGAAATTCTGAAAGAACTGGATGCAAAATAGTTTTATAGGGGGTAAAAGAATAATGGAATATGTAAAAATGGCAGAGGGGCTTGAATATTCTAGAGTTGTATTAGGGTTTTGGAGACTGCTTGACTGGAATTTAACAACTGACGAATTAATTCATTATTTAGAAGAGTGTCTAGATATTGGAATTACAAC
>JAUNIX010000027.1 GCA_030523275.1 Lachnospiraceae bacterium | reverse complement strand
GAGCGCCGCCCTGTCACGGCGGAGGTCGAGGGTTCGAGTCCCTTCTGGGTCGTTAGAAAATTATATATTTTCTTTATGTGTGGGATCATAGCTCAGCTGGGAGAGCACCTGCCTTACAAGCAGGGGGTCACAGGTTCGAGCCCTGTTGGTCCCATTCAATTTGCCGTCGTGGCTCAATTGGCAGAGCAGCTGATTTGTAATCAGCAGGTTATCGGTTCAAGTCCGATCGTCGGCTTTTTTTATTTCATATGAGTTTTATGAGATAAAATATGGATGGATTCCCGAGTGGCCAAAGGGGGCAGACTGTAAATCTGTTGGCAACGCCTTCGAAGGTTCGAATCCTTCTCCATCCATTTATTTATACAAAACATATTAGTATGTTTTGTAATTTTGTTATATCGCGGGATGGAGCAGTCTGGTAGCTCGTCGGGCTCATAACCCGAAGGTCGTTGGTTCAAATCCGGCTCCCGCAATTAAACGATATACCAATCGTTTGCCCAGATAGCTCAGTCGGTAGAGCAGAGGACTGAAAATCCTCGTGTCGCTGGTTCGATTCCGGCTCTGGGCATTTCATTGAATTGCTGCCTTGTACAGCATTCGATGTTGACATATATATATACGGGTGTGTAGCTCAGTTGGTAGAGCACTTGACTTTTAATCAAGTTGTCCGGGGTTCGAACCCCCGCACGCTCATAAAGAAAGCATTGAGGTTTACTCAGTGCTTTTTCTTTTTACGTGAAGGGCACAGGGCAAGTGGAGATGTAAGCATTTCACTTTGCCTTCGAATGTAAACCAATGAGACTTTTAGAACATGTTTCATCGGGATGATTTAACATAAAAGAATTTCAAGTCAATAAAGATATGGGTTAAAATGATGGGAAATATTTATAAAAAAATTAAATCTTACAGTAAAAAACAAAATTATCCATTTCATATGCCTGGTCACAAAAGAATGGCTGGAACTATTTTTGAAAACACACATCCTTTTGAGGTTGATTTTACAGAGATTGATGGGTTGGATGATTTACATGATCCTCAGGGGATGTTTCGAGACTCTATGGATAACATGAAAAAATTTTATGGCACAGAAGAAACTTTTTTTCTGGTAAATGGAAGTACATCGGGGATTATGGCGGCAATCACGTCGGTATGTGATTTGGGAGATGAAATTATAATCGGAAGAAATTGCCATAAATCTGTATATAAAGCCGTGGAATTATTGGGATTGCATCCAATTTATTTATATCCTGATGTAGAAACAGAAAATGGTCTTGTAATCGGAGTTTCATGTGAACAATTAAAAAAAATTGTGGAGGAGCATCCAAATGCAAAGGCAGTTGTGTTGGTAAGTCC
Source organism: Lachnospiraceae bacterium (assembly GCA_030523275.1). Lineage (GTDB taxonomy): Bacteria > Bacillota > Clostridia > Lachnospirales > Lachnospiraceae > Fimousia. The sequence goes on along the minus strand of JAUNIX010000027.1, from coordinate 43,524 downwards.
AACATATGAAGGAATGGTTATGAACATCGAAGAGGTAGCGATGTTGATAAAAGGGAGAAATATGATGCTGATTGTGGATGAAGCGCATGGTGCTCATTTTTCTTTTGCAGATGATTTTCCAGAATCTGCAATCTCACAGGGAGCAGATTTTGTGATTCAAAGTTTACATAAAACGATGCCAGCGTTGACACAGACGGCATTGCTACATGTGTGTACAAAACAGGTGGAGATTGGTAAAGTGCAGGACAGCATTGATTATTTTGAAACCACCAGTCCTTCCTACTTGTTGACATCATCGATTGATGATGCATTTATCTTTGGTATTTCAAATAAAGAATTATTTCATAAATATTTTATGAGGTTACAAAAATTAAGATGTGAATTAAAAGAGTTAAAATATTTGAATTTGGTAGATACAGATGACCCGGGAAAATTGGTAATATCTACAGCAAAAACCAGTATGACAGGTAAACAATTATATGATATATTATTAAAAGAATATCATTTACAGATGGAAATGGCACAGGATTCCTATTGCCTGGCGATGACGAGCGTTTGTGATACGGAAGAAGGATATCAAAGACTTATAGATGCATTATTTGAGATTGATCGTGGAATAAAAGAGGGGAAAATAAAACTATTTTCGAACTGGATGATAAAGAATCAATGTGTTTTTACCCCATATGAAGCAAAGCGAAAAGAAAAGATGTTAGTTATGCTGCAAGAGAGTTTGCATCGTGTAAGTGGAGAATATGTGTATTTGTATCCACCGGGTATTCCTTTACTTGTACCAGGAGAAAAGATGAATCAGGCCTGTATAGAAAAGATATGTGAGTATCTAAAGAAGGGATTTACCGTAAAAGGAATTGACCATAATGGGGGAACATGGATTAAAATTTTGAAGGAATAAGGAGACAATATGGCAGGTTTATTTATTACCATGGAAGGGCCTGATGGGGCAGGAAAAACGACACAAATTGAGAAATTAAAAGACTATTTATCTTGTAAAGGATATGATATAATATTATGTAGGGAACCAGGCGGAACAAAGATTAGTGAGGCAATCAGAGAAGTTATTTTAAATAAAGAATTTAAGGAAATGGGATATATGACAGAACTTCTTTTGTATGCTTCAGCAAGAGCCCAACTGGTGGAACAGGTGATTCGTCCGGCCTTAGATGAAGATAAGATTGTAATTTGCGATAGATTTGTTGATTCTTCTGCTGTTTATCAGGGAATTGCCAGGGGATTAGGAACGGAATTGGTATATGAAGTAAATCAATATGCAATTGGAGACACATTTCCTGATATTACGATTTTATTAGAAATACAAGGAAAAGAAGGCATTTACAGGAAAAAGAATCAAGGGAGTTTAGATCGTATGGAGTCAGAAGCAGCGGCATTCCATGAGAAAGTTGCACAGGGATATCATACATTGGCAGATGAATGTCCTGACAGAATCCGACGGATTGATGGCACACAGTCCATTGATACGATTCATAAACAGATTGTTCAGATGATAGAGGATATCTTACGAACAAAATAAGAAAATTTAGGGAAAAGAGGCGAGGGAATGTGAGAAATTTTCAGAATATTATAGGACATGAACAGAATATTCAGCATTTAGAGAAAGCGATTGAGACAGGTCAGGTTTCTCATGCCTATATTTTTAACGGAGAAGATGGAATTGGTAAAATGACGACAGCCAAAGCATTTGCCAAAGCATTATTATGTGAAGGAAAAGATAGCTGTGGTGAATGTCAGTCGTGCAAACAGATTGATTCCAATAATCATCCAGATGTGATTTATGTGACACATGAAAAGGCGGGTATTACTGTTGATGATATTCGAAATCAAGTGAACCATACTGTTTCGGTAAAACCATATAGTAGTGATTATAAAATTTATATTATTGACGAAGCGGATAAGATGAATGTAGCAGCACAAAATGCATTATTAAAGACAATTGAGGAGCCACCAGCATATGCATTGATTATTTTGCTTGCAGATAATAAAGATGCCTTTTTAGAGACAATTTGTTCTAGATGTGTGATTTTGAATTTTGGTCCGGTTTCAGAAAATCAAGTAAAAGATTATATTCATTCAAAATACGGAAATGATAATCCTAGAGAAGATCTTGCTGTTTCTTATTCAATGGGAAATATAGGAAAAGCAATCCGTGTTATGGAATCTGATGAGTTTCATGAAATAAAAGATCAATGCATGAATATGCTTGATCATATCATGGAATGGAATGTTCATGAGATTATATTATATTTGAAACAGATTGATCAATATAGAGAAAAAATTTATGAATTTTTTAATATACTTTCCATTTATTATAGAGATATATTGCTTTTAAAAGTGACAGGATTGCCAAATAAGATTGTATTTAAAGAACAGGCTGCCTTAATGAAAAGACAGTCAATCTACCTAAGTTTTGAAGGGATTGATACGATCATAAAGGAAATTGAAAAAGCAAAAGTAAGATTAGATGCTAATGTTAATTTTGATGTTGCATTAGAATTACTCTTGTTTGTAATAAAGGAGAATGGAACAAAATGGTAGAGGTAATAGGAGTACGTTTTAGACAAAACGGAAAAATCTATTTTTTCAGCCCCAATGGTTTAGAGATAGAAGTTGGACAAAATGTCATTGTCGAGACAGCACGGGGAATTGAATACGGAAAAGTTGTTTTGGGTAGTAGAAAAATAAAATCTGAAAAAGTAATTTCTACTTTAAAGTCAGTCATTCGTATTGCAACACCGGAAGATGATGAAATCAACGAAGAAAATAGCCAAAAAAGTAAAGAGGCTTATCAGATTTGTCTGGAAAAAATTGAAAAGCATGGGCTTGCTATGAAATTGATTGATTGCGAATATACATTTGATAATAATAAAGTATTATTTTATTTTACGGCTGATGGAAGAATTGATTTCCGTGAATTAGTAAAAGATTTAGCCTCTGTATTTAAAACAAGAATTGAATTAAGACAAATAGGAGTGCGTGACGAAACCAAAATTTTAGGCGGAATTGGTATTTGTGGTAGAAGCTTGTGTTGTCATACACATTTATCTGAGTTTGTGCCAGTATCAATTAAGATGGCGAAAGAACAAAATTTGTCTTTAAATCCAACAAAGATTTCTGGTGTTTGTGGACGTTTAATGTGTTGTTTAAAACATGAGCAGGAAACCTATGAATATTTAAATAAAAAATTGCCAAATATTGGAGATATTGTAAAGACAAGCGATGGTTTAAAGGGAGAAGTTCAGCGAGTAAATGTGCTTCGCCAAAATGTCAAAGTAATAATCGAAGATGAAAATGGCGAAAAGGAAATCAGGGAATATAAGACGAGTGAAATTCGTTTTAAGCCGAAAAGAAAGAAGAAAAACAATAATTTTACAAGTGATGCAGAATTGAAAGAATTAGAAGCATTGGAACGCAAGGAAGGAAAATCAAAACTGTAATGGACGTAAAAGTAATGCCAGATGAACGGCTGGATGATTTACAAATAAATGGTTATCAGATTCTTCAAAAGAAAGATGGTTTTTGTTTTGGGATGGATGCAGTTTTACTTGCTTCTTTTGCAAGAGTAAAAAAGGGGAAGACAGTACTGGATTTGGGTACTGGAACGGGCGTGATTCCAATTTTGATGGAAGCAAAAACGCCAGGAAAGCATTTTACCGGGTTAGAGATACAGTCAGAATATGCAGAGATGGCATCCAGAAGTGTTATGTTAAATGGGCAGCAGGAAAAAGTATCGATCGTAGAAGGCGATATTAAGGAGGCTGTAGATTTATTTGGAAAAGAGTCTTTTGATGTGATAACATCGAATCCTCCATATATGGTAGATCATCATGGTATGCAAAATGAAAATACAGTCAAGGCGATTGCAAGGCATGAGCGGTTATGCACATTAAAAGATATTATTACACAGACAAAAAAGCTACTGAAACAGGGAGGTAGCTTTTTTATGGTTCATAGAACTTATCGACTAGCGGAAATTATGCATTTGATGGTTGAAGAGGGAATTGAACCGAAGCGGATTCGCATGGTCCATCCATATATACATAAAGAACCCAATATCTTTCTGATTGAAGGAATTAAAGGTGGCAGATCAAGAATCAAGGTAGAGCCACCATTAATTGTTTATAAAGAACCAAATGTATATTATGACGAAATTTATGATATTTATGGATGGGGAAGGAGATAATCGTATGGCAGGGCAATTATATTTGTGTGCAACTCCGATTGGAAATTTAGATGATATCACACTGAGAGTACTGGATACTTTAAAAAGTGTGGATTTAATTGCAGCAGAAGATACCAGACATAGCATAAAACTTTTAAATCATTTTGGGATTAAGACCAAATTAACGAGTTATCATGAATACAATAAAGTGGATAAAGCAGTTTACCTTGTCCGTCAGATGGAAGAAGGATTAAATATTGCCTTGGTGACGGATGCCGGAACGCCGGGGATTTCTGACCCGGGAGAAGAATTAGTACGTCAATGTCATCAGGCTGGAATTAAGGTAACATCATTGCCAGGTGCTTGTGCCTGTATTACTGCGTTGACGATTTCAGGATTACCAACGAGACGATTTTGTTTTGAGGCATTTTTGCCAACGGATAAAAAAGAGCGTAAGAATGTATTAAATCAGTTGAAGACGGAGACTAGAACGATTATCTTATATGAAGCTCCACATCGCTTAAAAAAGACCTTAGAAGAGCTTTTAAAGGAATTGGGTAATCGTAATGTAACCTTATGTCGGGAATTAACAAAACGCCATGAAGACTATAAGAAAATGACGTTAGAGGAATTGATCCAATATTATAAAGGGGAAGAAATTCGTGGAGAATGTGTACTGGTGATTGAAAGTGTTACATTTAAACAGTTAGAAGAAGAACAACAAAAATCTTGGGAAAATATTTCGATTGAAGAGCACATGGAGCAATATTTATCTCAGGGTATGCCGAAAAAAGAAGCGATGAAGCAAGTTGCAAAAGATCGTGGAGTCGGAAAAAGAGAGATATATCAGGCTTTGTTATAGACGAAAAAAGGAAGATTTCGATTAGGAAATCTTCCTTTTTTTAGTTCTGGCTATTCAGCAATATCAAATCCAGCAAGTCTTGCAAGTTCTTTGATTGAATTTTTGGAAACCTTTTTACCTTTATATTCTACTAAATCTTCCATCTCACCAGTGAAAATATCACTTGGATTATATTTCTTTAAGATGATTTGATCATCATCAACGAAGATTTCCAAAGGATCGCGTTCATTCACATCTAAGTTTCTTCTTAATTCAATAGGTAGTGTAATACGTCCTAATTCATCCAATTTTCTAACAATTCCTGTACTTTTCATACCAATACCTCCTAAAACAAACGAAACGTATATAATTCAAGGTAACATATATATTCAACAATGTCAAATATTTAAGAAAAAATTCATATAATGGTAGGAATTTCATATATTTGATAATATGACATATTATGTAAATAGGGAGGAAGAGAGCGGAATGAATTATATTTGGTCAGCAATGATTATTATTAGTGTTGTATGTTCGGCAATCACAGGAAATATGCAGCAGTTATCAGAGGGAATTTTAAGCTCAGCAAAGGAGGCAATCGATCTTTGCGTTTATATGGCAGGAGTTGTCGGGTTATGGACGGGAATGATGAAAGCGGCAGAAAAGATTGGGCTTGTGGATAAAATTGAAATATTATTAATGCCTGTAATTAAATTTTTATTCCCAAATGTAAAAGATAAAAAAACGAATGGTTATATTGCTCTTAATATGGCATCGAATATTTTAGGACTTGGATGGGCAGCAACGCCAAGTGGATTAAAAGCAATGGAATGTTTGCAAAAGTTAAATACGAAAAAGGAAGTGGCCACAAATGAGATGTGTACGTTTTTGATTGTTAATATTTCGTCGCTACAATTGATACCAGTCAATATGATTGCTTATCGTAGCCAGTATGGAAGTGCAGATCCGACGGCAATTGTATTACCAGCAATCATCGCAACAACGATGAGTACGCTTGCAGGAGTGCTGTTTTGTAAAGTGATGCAAACTGTGTTAAGATAAATAAATAGGCTAAAATAATTTTCTAAAATTTGGAGAATCATCATGAAGAAACTAGTTATGGGAATTCTTGCTCATGTAGATGCAGGAAAGACAACATTATCGGAAGCAATGCTTTATTTATCAGGTAGCATTCGAAAAATTGGTCGAGTCGATAAAAAAGATGCATTTTTAGATACATATGAATTAGAAAAAGCAAGAGGCATTACGATCTTTTCAAAACAGGCAGAAATGTCTTTTAGCGATGTGGAAATGACGTTATTGGATACACCAGGGCATGTAGATTTTTCCACTGAGATGGAGCGTACATTGCAAGTTCTTGATTATGCAATTTTAGTGATCAGTGGTGCAGATGGCTGTCAGGGACATACAGAGACTTTATGGCGTTTATTAAATAGATATCAAATTCCTGTCTTTTTGTTTATTAATAAAATGGATCAAGATGGAACCGAGAAAGAGAAGTTATTACAACAATTAAGGAATCGTTTAAATGAAAATTGCATTGATTTTACAGAAGATCAGACAGAAGAGTTTTATGAAAATGTAGCGATGTCAGATGAATTGCTATTGGATGAATTTTTGCAGTATGGAAGCTTGAAGGAAAATCAGATTGCAAAAGCGATTTACGAGAGAAAGGTATTTCCTTGTTATTTTGGTTCGGCTTTAAAATTAGATGGCGTTGAGCAATTTATGAACGGATTAGGAAAGTATACAGTAGAACAAGAGTACCCGAAAGAGTTTGGTGCCAGAATCTTTAAAATTTCGCGCGATGAACAGGGGAAACGATTGACTTATATGAAGATTACCGGAGGAGAGTTGAAGGCAAGAAATTCTCTTTTCGGTGATGGATGGGAAGAAAAAGTCAATCAGATCCGAATTTATTCAGGAACAAAATATCAGACATGTAGTGAGGTAAAAGCGGGTACTATTTGTGCAGTTACCGGGTTAACACAGACGAAAAGCGGAGAGGGATTTGGTATTGAGAGCGGGGAACTTCTTCCGATATTAGAACCAGTGTTACATTATAAAATTCATTTGCCGGAAGACTGTGATGCAGCAGCTATGCTGCCAAAGCTTCGACAATTAGAAGAAGAAGACCCACAACTTCATATTACATGGAATGAGGAATTACAAGAGATACAGGCACAGATTATGGGTGATGTGCAAATTGAAATATTGCAAAATCTGATACAAGAGCGATTTGGTGTTCTGGTTTCATTTGATACGGGAAATATTGTATACAAAGAAACGATTGCAAATAAGGTAGAAGGAGTTGGACATTTTGAGCCTTTGCGCCATTATGCAGAGGTTCATTTGCTCTTAGAACCGGCAGAACCAGGAAGCGGATTGGTCATTGACACAAACTGTAGTGAGGACTTGTTGGATAAAAACTGGCAGAGACTGATTCTAACTCATTTGTATGAAAAGGAACATCGAGGGGTTTTGATTGGCGCACCAGTCACAGATATCAAAATCACTTTGGTCTCCGGGCGGGCGCATAAAAAACATACCGAAGGCGGAGATTTTAGACAGGCAACGTATCGTGCAGTCAGACAGGGGCTTAGACAGGCAGAGAGCATCATTTTGGAACCGTATTATGATTTTCGCATGGAATTACCAGAATCAGAAGTTGGACGGGCAATGATGGATGTTGACAAGATGTACGGCACTTGTAAAATCGCGTATGACGAAGAAATTCAACCCGAAATGACCGTTTTGATAGGTAGTGCACCTGTTGCTTGCATGAGAGGATATCAACGGGAATTTGCCTCATATACGAAAGGATACGGAAGGTTATTTTGTGAATTAAAAGGTTATGAAAAATGCCATAATCAAGAGGAGGTTCTTTTGCAACAGGCTTATGACCCAGAAGCTGATTTAGATAATCCGACCGGCTCTGTATTCTGTGCTCACGGTGTAGGATTTTTGGTAGAGTGGGATAAAGTAAAAGATTATATGCATTTGGATAGTGTTTTGGCACCGAAAAGAGAAAAAGAAATTTCTGTGCAGCAGATTAGGACAGAAAACAAAGAGGAAGATTTGTGGATTGGGGATGATGAAGTAGAACAGATTTTTCGTCAGACTTTTTATGCGAATAAAACGGACAAGTCGATTTCAAAGAAAAAATTTAGAAATCGAAAACCAGACACCTATGCAACTGCTACTTACAAACGTTCGCGACAAACTTATGAGAAAAAAGAGAAGTATTTGCTTGTCGATGGATATAATATTATTTTTGCTTGGAAAGAATTATCAGAATTGGCGAAAGAAAATATCGACAGTGCAAGAGATAAATTGTTGGATATTTTATCGGATTATCATGGGACAAGACCGGGACATTTGATTGTAGTGTTTGATGCTTATCGAGTGAAAGGACATGATACGGAAATCTTTGATTTTCATAATATCCATGTTGTCTATACAAAAGAGGCAGAAACTGCAGATGCTTTTATTGAGAAGTTTGCACATGAAAATGGTCAGAAATATGATGTGACTGTGGCAACTTCCGATCATATGGAACAGATTATCATTACCGGACAGGGGTGTCAGTTGATTTCTGCACGCGAGTTAGAAAAAGAAGTAGACAGAGTGAAAACGGAAGTGCGAGAGCAGATGGAAATGCAGGTGAAAGAGCGAAATACACTTGGAGAATTGCTAAAAGATTTCTAGTGGAAAGGACTGAGAATATGGCATTAGAAAATAAATTGGGGATTACAGATTCGGTAGAACTTGCCAGAGTAGAAGAAAAGATGAGTAAGCAAAAAGCAATTAAATTATTTGAGAGTGGATATTTGGATTGCCTGGAAGCCGGAACATTTGCCTCTTTAGCAAAAATTCATAAATTTTTATTTGAGGATATTTATAAATTTGCCGGAGTAGTTAGAAATGTCAATCTGGCAAAAGGAAATTTTCGATTTGCTCCTGTCATGTATCTGGAAGCTGCTTTGGAAAATATTGATAAAATGCCACAGTCAAATTTTGATGAAATCATTGAAAAATATGTGGAAATGAATGTTGCACATCCTTTTCGAGAGGGAAATGGGCGCAGCACAAGATTGTGGTTAGATTGTATCTTAAAACAAGAAATCAAGCAGGTGATTGACTGGAGTAAAGTTGATAAAAATGACTATTTGCTTGCGATGGAGCGAAGTCCGATCAAAGATATTGAAATAAAATATATTTTAAAAAATGCCTTAACAAATGAGATTGATAACCGGGAAATTTATATGAAAGGAATTGATACAAGTTATCACTATGAAGGGTATTCTGTTTATCGAATGGAAGATTTGATAAAGTTATAATTGAATTAGAAATTGTGGAGCTATCGGTTAACCGATAGCCCCTTGTCATATAATTTTGTCATCTTTTCATAATTATATACAAATAATAATAAAGGTGTGAAATAACTCATGATTTCTTATCTTTCTAACAGTATTATTCCTATTTTATTTTTTATCATTGTATTTTATGGATGGCGGCAGAAAAAAGATGTTTATTCGGAATTTTTAAAGGGCGTTACGGAGGGATTTCGGATTGTTTTTGACATTGCGCCTACTCTGATAGGTTTGATGATGGCAGTTGCGATGTTTCGTACATCGGGGGCAATGGATATATTAATGAAATATATGCAGCCAATTGGAAAACTATTTCAAATTCCGATTGAGGTAATTCCTGTTATTGTGGCTAAGTTATTTTCTTCCTCTGCTGCAACAGGAATTCTCTTAGATATATTTCGAGAATATGGTGCAGATTCTCAAATTGGATTTTTATCTTCTTTAATTTTGAGTTCCACAGAAACGGTATTTTATACTATGTCAGTTTATTTTTTATACATAAATATAAAAAAGACAAAATGGACCTTGGCAGGAGCTTTATTTAGCACCGCAGCAGGCGTGATTGCTAGTATCATGATTGTAAATTTGATTAAGTAAATGAAATTGTAATATCATTCATATAAATGAAAATAATTCATTTGTAAGATGAAAAATATTCTGCTATAATTGCGTTTGTCGACTTTTAAAAATGAAGTCGTTTATGAGAAAATCATTATTTTATTAATGTACGGAAAAAGAGAAGGAGATCTATGATGAGTAACTGTGTAGAAATCAGATGGCATGGACGTGGCGGTCAGGGTGCCAAAACAGCGGCTCTGTTATTGGCGGATGTTGCATTCCAGACAGGAAAGCATGTGCAGGGCTTTCCAGAATATGGTCCAGAGCGTATGGGAGCACCAATTACTGCTTATAACAGAATCAGTGATGAAGTTGTTCGAGTTCATTCGAATATTTATGATCCAGAATTTGTAGTCGTAGTCGATGAGACATTATTAGAGACGGTTGATGTGACAAAAGGACTGAAAAAAGAAGGTGCCATTGTCATTAATACAGCAAAATCAAAAGAGGAGATTATTCCTCACTTAAAAGGATATGAAGGAAGAGTTTATACGATTGATGCAAAAAAAGTATCTGTTGCATGTCTTGGAAAATATTTCCCAAATACACCAATGTTAGCGGCAATCGTAAAAGTATCCGGTATTATGGATGAAGAGTTATTTATTAATGAAATGAGAGCTTCCTATCAACATAAATTTGCCAGCAAGCCAGAAGTGATTGATGGCAATATGAAGGCGTTAAAAATGGCATTAAAGGAGGTTCAGTAATCATGGCAGTAGATTTAGAAAAATTACATTTAAAAGCACCTTGGCAGGATTTGACAGAAGGCATGATGATTCATGAAGGTGGAACTGCTAAGGAATTTCATACAGGTGAATGGACTGCGATCAAACCTCATGTAAATGAAAAAGAATGCAGACAGTGTTTATTATGCGTGCAGGTATGTCCTGACAGCGCAATCCCATATGATGGAAAAGAAAGAGTATCTGTTGACGTAGAGCATTGCAAAGGGTGCGGAATTTGTGCTCATGTGTGCCCATTTGGTGCAATTGAAATGGAGGGATTCTAAAATGGCAAAGAGAGATCGTTTATCTGGTAATGAAGCAGTCGCTTACGCATTGCGTCAGATCAACCCTGATGTATTTCCTGCGTTTCCAATCACACCATCTACAGAGATTCCACAGTATTTTGCTTCCTTTGTAGCAAATGGACAGGTTGATACAGAGTTTATTCCGGTAGAATCAGAACATAGTTCTATGAGTGCAACGATTGGTGCATCTGCAGCCGGTGCAAGAGCTTTAACCGCAACATCTTCTTGTGGTTTGGCATTGATGTGGGAAGAATTATATGTAGCAGCATCAAATCGTCTTCCAGTTGCTTTGGCACTCGTAAACCGTGCATTATCTGGTCCAATTAATATTAACTGTGACCATTCTGATTCTATGGGTGCAAGAGATTCCGGATGGATTCAGATTTATGCGGAAAATAATCAGGAAGCATATGATAATATGGTACAAGCGTTCCGCATTTCAGAACATAAAGATGTAAAACTTCCGATCATGATCTGTCAGGATGGTTTTATTACATCACATGCAGTAGAAAATATTACATTGTTAGAAGATAAAGAAGTCAAAGATTTTGTGGGAGAATACGAACCAGAAAATTATTTATTAAATCCAGAATGTCCGACTGCTGTTGGTCCATATTCAGTAACCGATTACTATATGGAAGCAAAACGTGCTCAGGCAGAGGCAATGAAAAATTCTAAACAGGTTATTTTGGATGTTGCAAAGGAATTTGCAGCAGTATCTGGCAGAGAATATGGCTTATTTGAAGAATATCGTTTGGATGATGCAGAGTATGCAGTTGTGATGATCGGATCTGCAGCAGGAACAACCAAAGATGCGATTGACCAATTACGTGAACAAGGCAAAAAAGTCGGTTTGTTAAAAGTTCGTGTCTTCCGTCCATTCCCAGCGGAAGAAATCGCAGCAGCACTTGCCAATGTAAAAGCCGTTGCAGTGATGGACCGTGCAGATAGTTTTAGTGATCATGGTGGTCCTTTGGGAGCTGAGGTTATGGCAGCCTTATTTAGAGCACGCTCTCAGGCATATGCAATTAATATTGTCTATGGTTTGGGTGGAAGAGATGTCCGTGTAGAAGATATGGAACAAGTATATGCAGAATTAGAAAGAATTGCAGAAACTGGTGAAACTGGCGATACATACCGTTATATGGGTGTCAGAGAGTAGACGTAAAGGAGAAGAAAAATGAGTTATAATTTTAAAGAAATTATGAGCAGACCAGAACGTCTTGCTCCAGGACATAGAATGTGTGCAGGCTGTGGCGGTACGATTGCAGCTAGAAATGTATTAAGAGCCCTTCATCCGGGAGATCATGCTGTTATCGGTAATGCAACAGGATGTATGGAAGTATCTACTTTTATGTATCCATATACAGCATGGAAAGATAGCTATATCCACAATGCATTTGAAAATGCAGGGGCTACGATCAGTGGTGTCGAAGGTGCTTATAATGTATTAAAGAAAAAAGGAAAATTAAAAGAAGACGAAAACTTTAAATTTATTACATTTGGTGGTGATGGTGGTACTTATGATATTGGTTTCCAGTCTTTATCAGGTGCAGTAGAACGTAATCATGACTTTGTATATGTTTGTTATGACAATGGTGCTTACATGAATACAGGTATTCAGCGTTCCTCTGCTACACCAATGTATGCTGATACGACAACAACTCCTGTTGGAAGTCAGAGCGCAGGAAAACCACAGAATCGTAAAGATTTAACGAATATTTTGGTGGAACATGATATTCCATATGCGGCACAGACAACATTTGTACAAAACTTCAAAGACTTACATATTAAGGCGGAAAAAGCGATTTATACACCTGGTGCTGCGTTCTTAAATATTATGGCACCATGTCCACGTGGATGGAGATACAATACACCGGAAATCATAGATATTTGTGAATTAGGCGTAGAAACTTGTTATTGGCCTTTATTCGAAGTAATCGAAGGAGAGTATCATCTATCCTATGAACCAAAGAAAAAGCTTCCAATCGAAGATTTCTTACGTCCACAGGGAAGATTTAAACATTTATTCAAGAAAGAAAACGAATATCTGCTTGAAGAGTTCCAAAAGGAAGTTGATAAGAGATGGGAGTCCTTATTAAAGAAATGTAAATAAAACATAGATAGAAAAAATGCTGCTATCAGAAGTGAAAAATTTTGGTAGCAGTATTTTTTTACACGAAAGCACAAGGTAAGAGGAAACACTTGCATTTCCATTTGCCGCCGCACGCGAACCGATGAAACTCGCAGAGCATGTTTCATCTGGTTTACGCGAAGGCAATTCGATTTATCATGCATACGAATCATGTAAAGTGTGATTTGTTTGGAGGTGAAATGATATTGCAATTTATAATAAAAATGGTTATTATTTTATAAAAATGTGGATAATTTTATCAGCAGGGGGACACCATTGTGGAAAAAAGTATTTTATTAGTAGAAGATGATGACAGTGTCAATCGCGGAATCAGTTTTACGCTTGAAAAGCAAGGGTATCAAGTTTTTTCCTGCAAAAGTGTAAAGGAAGCTTGGTGTGTGTTTCAAGAGAAACCGATTTGTTTGGTTATTTGTGATATTAATCTTCCCGACGGAAATGGACTTGATTTTATTCAAAAGATTCGAAAGGAAAGTAATGTTCATATTATCTGCTTGACAGCGCTTGACCAAGAGACCGATCAGGTCATGGGCTATGAGTCTGGCGCAGATGATTATATTACAAAACCATTTAGCCTTTCTGTTCTAGGATTAAAAGTGCAAGCTTTTTTTAAAAAGCAGACAAAGGAAGAAGAAACATGGATACAATCAGGGCAGATTCGTTTCTCAAAAAAAGAGATGAAAGTTTACCGGGGAGAAGAAGAAATATCTTTGACAAAGAATGAATGGAAGTTACTGTTATTCTTTTTCGAACATCCAAAACAGATTCTATCCAAAAAACAGTTGTTAGAGCAATTGTTTGATATTGATGGAGAATTTGTGGAGGCAAATACGATTGCAGTCAATATTAGAAGATTAAGAGAGAAAATTGAAGAGGATGTAAAAAATCCTGAATATATTAAAAATATTCGAGGATTGGGCTATGTCTGGAATAAGGAATGTGAACGACGATGAGTGATAAAATAACGAAAATAAGAATCTTACAAATAATCGTTGTTATCTTTTTGATGTTGTTTGTATTGGATTTAGCATTAATTTACATTGAATATGAAAACTACCTGGAAAAGATGACAGTCATTGAACATGTCCTTTCAACAGATAAAATAGAAACGAGTGTGACCGAAATTTTAAAGGGACAATATAGAGATATTTCAAAAGGAGAGGATTTCTTAGAGCAATATGGCTATCATCTTCAGGATGGAAATGAAATATATAAGAGTTTTTTGATACATAGTTCAAATATTATTTTCTTATCTTTGAGTTGTTTTGTGATTGGAACAGGGATTCTTATTTTACTCTATCGAAAAAATCAGAAACAAGATTTGAAAGAAATTCAAATGTTAGAGAAGATGGTGACGGATTTTAAAAAAGAGGAATTTGCAGAAGATACGTTTTCATTCAATCGATTTGAGCATAAAGAACTGGAAAGATTTTATATGGAATTGGATTCCCTGGGTAGTATGCTTCAATTACTTCACGAACGACTTCGCAGAGAAAAAGAGGAGACAAAATCATTCGTGACTGACCTTTCTCACCAATTAAAAACACCAGTTGCTGCCTTAAAAACTAGTTTTGAGATTTTACAGCAGGGAAAATTGACGAAAGAAGAACAGATTGAATTTACACAAAGATGCAGAAATCAATTATCAGGGATTGAAGATTTGGTATCCGCATTGATGAATATTTCCAGAATGGAAATTGGAATGATTGAAATTAAAAAAACAGAATCTTGCTTTTTTGATACACTAATTCAGGCAGTGAACCGTGTATATGAAAAGGCACTAGAAAAAGATATTATGATCGATATGGATGCAGAAGAAGAATTGGAGGAGCTTTCTTTTGCCCATGATTCAAAATGGCTTGGAGAGGCAATTATTAATGTTTTGGAAAATGCAATCAAATACAGCCCTGAGTCTACAGAAATTCATTTAAGAATGATAAAGCGAACGACATTTTTGAGATTAGAAATTGAAGATCAGGGAATTGGGATTCCCAAATCAGAATACAATAAAGTATTTCAGCGGTTTTATCGCGGAGATTCGGATGTGGTAAAAGCAGAAAAGGGTTCTGGTGTAGGGCTTTACCTCACCAGGGAAATTATTAACCGACATCATGGGACAATTCGAGTGACATCTGGTTCGAAGGGAATAGGGGCAATGTTTATCATTCAATTACCTTATATATAATATTTTATAAGGTTTGATTTGAATATAAAAATAGTTATATAAAATACATAGATGAGGTTGATTGACAGTTTTAGAAATATCAAATATAATATATTTAACAAGAGAACCGATAGCTAGCGTACACCTAGCTTCCGGTAAAGTAATTTGTATTATAAAAATAGTGCCTTAGTTTACCAGACAGAGGGCGCTATTTTTTGTATCTAACAAGAGTTATAACAGCACAAAGCATAATTACGAATGTAAATAAATCATTATATGTAATCATTGGCACCAGCTCCCTTCATGAGTATCCGGAAACTGACATATCGCCCCTCGGTTCTCCAGATAAATATATTTATCATTGTGATTATTATATTTTCTGAATTTATAATAATATATAGAGAGAAAAAAATAAAGGGTAAATTTGGAAATTATATCGATAATATTTAATGAGACATAGAGTTTAAGTTATAGCAAGTCTTACAAAAACGTAAGACTTTTTTTGTGTTTTGAAAGTAAGACGAAAGATTCAGGAGTTAAGATAATAGTATCAAAAGAAAGCGAGGAAAAGGAAATGGAAAAAATTCTTAGAACAGAACATTTATATAAAATATATGGAACGGGTGAGAATCAAGTTCAAGCCGTACAGGATGTGAATCTTTCGATTGATCGTGGCGAATTTGTGACTATTATTGGAAAATCTGGTTCGGGAAAAAGTACTTTGTTGCATATGTTAGGAGGTCTTGATAATCCAACGAAAGGAAAAGTTTTGATCGGCAATCATGATTTATTTCAGATGAAAGAGGAAGAATTGGCTGTTTTTCGAAGAAGAAAAATTGGATTTATCTTTCAGGCGTTTAATTTAGTGTCTTCGATTAATGTTTGGGAAAATATCGTATTGCCAATTGGGTTAGATGGAAAAGATGTGGATGAAGCATTTGTGAAAGACATCGTCCAAACACTTGGTATTGAAGAAAAATTGAAAAATCTTCCGAATACTTTGTCAGGCGGGCAGCAACAGAGAGTTGCCATTGCCAGAGCCATTGCTTCGAAACCAGATATCATTCTTGCCGATGAACCGACAGGAAACTTAGATTCCAAAACCAGCGACGAAGTGGTAGGACTTTTGAAAATGTCGGCACAAAAATACGGACAGACTTTAGTTATGATCACACATGATGAAGATATTGCCCAGATTGCAGATCGAACGATTCTAATTGCCGACGGGAAGGTGGTGGAATCTCTATGAGAACATTGAGAAATATTGCAATCAGCAATGACAAAAAGAACAAGACAAGAAGTATTTTGATTATTATTGCGATTACTCTTACGACTATGCTTCTAACGATTATATCCAGCTATTGCTATGGAATTATAAAAACGAATAAAATCAATGCAAAAGACTATTATGGTGATTATTATGGTGTGTACAAAAATATCTCAGAAAAGCAAATTCATGAAATGAAACTTCGCAGTGAATTTACAGCCATCGGTCGAATGGCATATGCAGGTGAATTAGATAGTGATGCAGATAGTTATTTGTATTGGACCGATCAAACTGTGGCTGAGATGACAAATTTGAACAAAAAGATTGCAGTAGGACAAAAGCCGGAAAAGGCAAATGAGATTATGGGTACAAAAGACTTTTTTCATTCTTTAGGTGTGCAAAATCCACAGATTGGGGATATTGTCACATTAAAAAGTAGAATCAGCAATCAGGTAAAATTCCATGAAAATAAATTTGTGATTAGTGGTTTTATGAAGGAGAATGAAACATCTTCAACCAAAAAAGAATATGTCGGTTATGTATCCGAACAATTCTATAATAGTCAAGTAGAAAAGAATTTCAGAACCTATAATACGTATTTTAAATTAGGAAAAAACACGGGAATTAATTATGACAACGCTGAGACAATCATTGATGATTTAGCAAAGAAATGTGGCATTGATTCAAAAGCAGTGGCAGTAAACTCCGTTTATTTATTGTGGGCGACAGATCCGGGAACAGAGATTATTGTGGTTGGAGCGATACTCATTCTTTTTGTGATTCTCTTTTCCATTGTGGTCATTTACAATATTTTTCAAGTGGGAATTGCACAAAAAATTCAGGAATACGGAAAAATCAAAGCGATGGGTGCGACAAAGAAGCAGTTAAAGAAAATTGTGATGTTGGAAGGAATGTTATTATCTATCATTGGAGTTCCGTTAGGGATGCTGTCTGGCTGTGTGATTGGGAAACTGGTATTTTCATGGTTTATGAATCAGGGAAATTCCATCCAAAATGCTATGGATCATATTGAAGTTAATATTTTTTCGATTCCAATTCTGGTTGGAGTTGCATTTATTGCATTTCTCACTGTGCGTCTGGCATTAAACAAACCAATGAGAATGGTGGCAAAAATTTCTCCAGTGGAAGCGATACGTTTTCAAGGAAATCAAAATGCAATGCAGGGGTTAAGAAAAGGTCATAAAAAAGTTGGAGTCAGAGAAATGACGATGGCAAGTATTTCCGGCAATAAAAAAAGAACCGCAGCAACCATCATCACAATGGGATTGTCCTGTGTATTATTTGTGGCATTGGCAAGTTTTGTAAGTAATATGGATGCAGAGTATGAGACAAGAAGAACTGTCGAATATGGACAATTTTATTTGGATTTGGATTATTCTCTCAATGATAAGGCATACCCGGAAAATAACCTTGATCAAGTTTTAAAACATAATCCTCTAAATGAGAGCATGATCAAACAAATTCAAAGTATACCGGGAGTGACAGAGGTAAAAACAAGAAAAATGCTGGTAATGAAAGAACTAGATGAGGAAGGAAAAGTGACAAAAGGATTGTCTTCCGTTCTTGTATATGATAAAGAATCGTTTGATCGTGAGAAAGAAAGAGATACCAATATTGGAAATCTGGACTATGAAAAAGCATCAAAAAATAATAGCTTTATTTTTGGCTGGTCTTATTTTATGGGAGAGGATGGATACTCGGTAGGACAAAAGTTAGAGACGATTTTAGAAAACAAAGACTCTTCCTGTCATTTTTCTGGAAATATTCAAGGATCGTTTGGATCAACGAATGCAAATTGGGTGATTACGGAAGATACTTATGAAAAGTTAGGATTAACCGATGAGGGAATCGGAGAGATATGGGTAGACTGCAAAGAGAAAGACAAAGAAAATGTAAAAGCAGAATTAGAAACATTATTGCAAACCAAAGATCATATAGAAATGCAAACCTATGATGATATGTTAAACACAATACAATTTCAGATGAAAACAGTCAAATTAGGTTGCTATTCATTAATTGCGATTTTAGGATTAATCGGATTCATGAATATGGCGAATACAATGATTATCAGCATTATTACAAGAAAACAGGAATTTGGCATGTTACAGGCCATTGGTATGACCAATAACCAACTGAATCGTATGCTGCAGATGGAAGGATTGATATTTACGGTTGGTACCGTGTTGGCAGCAACGATTCTGGGAATTCCGATGGGATATGCATTGTTTGATGTAGCGAAACAAAAAGGTATCATTGGATTACATCAATATCATTTTCCATGGCAGGAAATGTTACTTATGATTGTTGTGATTGGATTGCTACAAATGATTTTATCTTTTATCCTTAGTAGAAATGTAAGAAAAGAGTCTTTGGTTGATCGAATTCGTTATTAAAAAGATTATGATATGTAAAAAAGAGAAGCTGTTCTTTTACAAGGACAGCTTCTCTTTTTAAAAAAGCTTACGCTTCTAATTCTGTCATGATTTTTTCTAATGCTTCTAATGCATCATCAGGTAATTTATCAAAACCGCCTTTGCTCTTATTTTTATCTTTTACAAAGTTTACACGGTCTTGCATACGAGCTTTTAATGTATCTACATATTCTGGATCGTCGAAATCTGCTGTAAATCCTGGCCATTCTAATACCTGAATATCAGAGATTGGTCCAAATGGTTTAAATTCTGCTTTGCCTTCGATAACGGCTTCGATGACACCTAAAGTATCTTTTGGCTTAATGTCTTTGCTCATGAATTCGCCTGTATTTAAGATATAGCAATCTACATTACGTTCTTCTACTAATTTTTTGAATTTCATGTAGTCGTTTGCTAATGGGTAAGTACGGAATGGGTTTGCGTATGGTTCAACGACTAATTTATTTGGATCAACACCCGGTGCAAGACGTTCTGCAGAAGAACGTTTTGTAGCTAAGGTAGCTCCCATTACGGATGATAAAGAAGCCCCATTTAATTTTACAAGTGGTGGAATGGTAGGGTCCTTCATAATCCAGAAAATACCGTTTACAGGGGAGTTCAATTTGTCAACACGGTTTGGAGACCATAATTTAGACTTAATTGCACGTCCATTTCCGTTACGGATATCTTCTGTTACTAATACTACTTTTCCATCGTTATCAACGGTTGCAGAACAGTTTTGAGCTGTTAATAAGTATTTATTGTCAGGACATCCTGTTGGATAATCCGCTGTCTTATCAAAGTATGTTGGTTCCATAGCGATAGAAGATGCTGTTTCATCGTTGATGATGAATGCATCATCATGTAATACAGTTACATTGTATTTACCATCATGTTTTGCGTGAGTAATCGTAGATTTACCAGATCCTGATAAACCAAATACAGATGCAACATATTTGTGACCATCTTCGAAGATATATTCTTTCTGTCCACCATGACAAGAAGCATAACCATTACGGTTTGCAATTGCCCATCCGATTGTAAGAGTTCCTTTTTTGTGTTCTCCGAAATATTTCATACCTAATAATGCAGCACAGTTTGTTTCTGTGTTGAAGTATGTTAATCCTAAAGGATGTTCTTCGTGAGTCCACTGTGGATCAGAGAAAATATAGATATCTGGTTCATTAGCAATTGGTCTGGATGTTTCATACATCTTAACGTATTCTTCAGAGAAGTACTGGAAGTTTAACATCCAGGAATATAAAATATTTTCTTCTCCTTCTGGAATCAGAAGATGAGCTTTTACCATGAATTCTGGGTCTAAACCAATGATAACTTCTGCATGATATAATGTTTTCCAACGTGTATCATATACAGCGTCCATTAATTTTTTATCCAGGTCATCTGTATCAACACCTGGTGTGCTTGCAATTCTTCGTGCAGCAGCGCAACGACCTGTTACAGAACCATCATTAAATAATAAAACCTTCGCATCTTTTTCAAGACCAAAAGTTTCTCCTTTGTAAACTGGCATATCCGTTACGATTGTACCAGGGGAATTCTTAGCTAATTTATAAGCCTGTTTTAATGATGTTACTTTTACAACGTTGTTACCATAAAATGCTGCTTCAATGATGGAACGTGTCTTAGCAAAACCAGTTTTGCCCACACCAATTTCATCATGAGTATAATTTGCTTTTGTTGACATAAAATGCTCCTCCTGTTTTTTGCTACTAGTATATATTATTGAATAATAGAATAAGCAAACTTTCAAATATTAAATTTAAAACTACCGATACATTATAGTAGATTTTTTTAAATGTGTCAAATAATCGGAAATATCTTATTAATGTATAAAAAAATATAAAAATGACCGATAAAATTAGTGTAAAACTGACGTTAAATAAGAAAAATCACAAGGTCCATTTGCTAGAAAATACTGATGAAAAGCAAGATTTTTGTCTGTATTTTGAGCAATTTTCATATAATCGTTTTTTAGTGCAAGAATTTCCAAAAAACCAATATAATAGGAGAGATAATTCCCTGGTTCGGCAACAATGGAATCAAAAATATCCGTACTGATTTCTTCTTTTTCCAGACCAAGACCAGATAAAAATTGTTTGACATTTTTTTTATCCCATCCTTCATAGTGAACCCCTAGATCAATGCGGGAAGGAATGGCAAGATTTAATATATGGTTAATTTGATATAATTGTGCGATGATTGAAGAATATTTACCATAATCAAGGAATGTATAGCTTAAATTTTCGGCATATACAGCCCATCCTTCCACATATCCTTCATAGTTACACAAAGAGAGAATAGGATGTTCCATATGTTCATAAAAATATGCGGTTTGATATAAATGTCCAGGATATCCTTCATGTGCAAGTACACTGTAAGCAGAGCTTAAATCGGTCAGTTGTTTGCGATTAATATAAATCGTATTATTTTTATATAAATCGATGGATGGCAGCATATAAAAAGCTGGACTGACATAATCTTCAAGACATTTTGGTACAGTCTTGATAGAATGAGATACCTTAGAGATGTCAGGAAAATCATTTGCCAGTTTCTTTTTTAGCCAATCAAGAGTTTTCTTCTCTGAGTTTGGAATATAATGCTCAATCTTGGTGTTTAAGAATGATTCGTAGGCATCTGGGTATAAATATAAAATTTCTTCCAGTTGTTTATAACATTCTGATAAATTCTGTTCCGTCATTGTGATTAGTTCTTTGGGAGTAGCGTCAGATCCTGTTAGAGAGGCAACGAGTGCTGCATAATATTTTTTTCCATCATCATAATAGCAGAGTCCGAGGTCATTTTTTCCAGTGTTTTTTAAAGATGCTAAATTGTTACGTAGTGTTTGATAAGCTGGGAGTACAGTATACAAAATTAAATTTTGATTTTTATGAATATATTGTTGTTCTTTTTGATTTCCCAGAGATAGTGTATGAATACGGTCAGGAAATGATGTGATCAGTGGATTTTTTGTTGTTTCGCTGATAAAAGAATCCATTTGCCCTAAGATTTGATCTAAAATTCGATCACTGTAAAAAAGGCCCTGTTTTGATTTTTCTTGTTCATTTTCATATAGTTCCTGAAAATAATCTGGTATTTCTTTTAGCAAAGAGAGATAAATACGAATATCACCTTCACATCGAAGTGGAAACTCACATAAAGTGACAGGAAGCTGGGCCTGAAGACCGGTAGTTGGTGAAAACACAGTCTGGTAAAAAGGATATTTTGACAAATTTTTCTCTCTGGTCAGATAGTCTTCCAAAATATGATAAGTCTTTTTCTGGGAGGTATTTAGTTTGGAATTCTGAAAAGAATGAAGCTTATCCAGTTCTTTTTCATAATCAGAAGTACGTATAAAATAGGAATTGGATAAAGAAAGTGTTTCTAAAGAAATATGATAATTTGATGGATTTGCAAGTTGATAATGCAAAGTCACTGTATCAGAAGAAACCCAATCAGCAAATAACTGGTCTAAATATTGCGTAAATTGTTTTTGCACAGTTGCAGTTGACTGATGAGAATGAATGAACGGTAAAACAGAATAAACAGAAAATACAATAATAAATAAACTACAAAATAAGATAATAATACGTCGTTTCATAGGCACCTCAGTCATTCAATAAAAAATAGCTATATATACTAGTCTATAAATATGAGATAGTTTAAAAAAGTATACCCATCTGGATATCCTATGAGTAAGCCTTTGAAAACAAGAAGATATTAGGAGAAAAGAGAAAAAGAGAAATTGCTACATGCCGCATTGACGATTAATAAGGAAATGTACTATAATAAAGGATACTTATGAAAGAAAGAAAACGGAGGAAAATGATGAGTAAAAAACCGTATTATATGACGACAGCGATTGCATATACTTCTGGCAAACCTCATATTGGCAATACTTATGAGATCGTATTGGCAGATAGCATTGCAAGATTTAAAAGATTAGAAGGTTATGATGTGTTTTTTCAGACTGGTACGGATGAGCACGGACAAAAGATTGAATTAAAAGCACAGGAAGCAGGCATTTCTCCAAAAGAGTTTGTAGACAATGTTTCTGATGAGATTCATAGAATCTGGGATTTAATGAATACTTCTTATGATAAATTTATCCGTACAACAGATGATTACCATGAAAAACAGATTCAGAAAATCTTTAAAAAATTATATGAAAAAGGTGACATTTATAAAGGATATTATGAGGGTATGTATTGTACACCTTGTGAATCTTTCTTTACAGAATCTCAATTAGTAGATGGAAAATGTCCAGACTGCGGCCGTCCGGTACAGCCTGCAAAGGAAGAAGCATATTTCTTAAAATTAAGCAAATATGCAGATAGATTGATTGAACATATTAATACACATCCTGAGTTCATTCAACCGGTATCACGTAAAAATGAGATGATGAATAACTTCTTACTTCCTGGACTTCAGGATTTATGTGTATCGAGAACCTCTTTTAAATGGGGAATTCCAGTTGATTTTGACCCAGACCATGTTGTATATGTATGGTTGGATGCGTTATCAAACTATATCACAGGTATTGGATATGATGTTGATAATGAAGAAGGCTGTGAACAGTTTAACAAATTCTGGCCGGCAGATCTTCATTTGATCGGAAAAGACATTATTCGTTTCCATACAATTTATTGGCCAATTATTTTAATGGCATTGGATTTACCACTTCCAAAACAAGTATTTGGACATCCTTGGTTATTACAAGGTGATGGTAAGATGAGTAAATCAAAAGGAAATGTTCTGTATGCAGATGATCTCGTTGATTTCTTCGGTGTGGATGCCGTTCGTTATTTTGTACTTCACGAAATGCCATTTGAAAATGATGGTGTGATTACTTGGGA
This sequence comes from Lachnospiraceae bacterium, assembly GCA_030523275.1. Classification (GTDB taxonomy): domain Bacteria; phylum Bacillota; class Clostridia; order Lachnospirales; family Lachnospiraceae; genus Fimousia. The sequence continues at coordinate 19,557 of JAUNIX010000027.1, read as the reverse complement.
ATTGATGGTAGAACGCATGAATTCCGATCTTGCCAATACACTTGGTAACTTAGTAAATCGTACGATTTCAATGTCGAATAAATATTTTGATGGTGTTGTAGCGGATAAAGGTGTGGTAGAAGATGTCGACGCAGACTTAAAAGCGGTAGTTACAGGTACAAAACAAAAAGCTGTAGATAAGATGGCAGAACTTCGTGTAGCAGACGCCATGACAGAAATCTTTAATTTGTTTAAACGTTGCAACAAATACATTGATGAGACAATGCCTTGGGTATTAGCAAAAGACGAAGAGAAAAAAGACCGTCTTTCAACCGTATTATATAATTTAGTAGAAGGTATTTCCACAGGGGCAGCCTTATTAGAACCGTTTATGTCAGAGACAACAGAAAAAATCCTATCTCAGTTGAATGCGAAGAAAAAGACATTCGAAGAATTAGACGTATTTGGCGTTTATGAAAGTGGTACAAAAGTGACAGAAAAACCAGAAATTTTATTTAAACGTCTTGATATCAAAGAAGTGATGAAAGATGTGGAAGAACTAGAAAGAAAACAAAAATTAGAAGCAGAAGGTCCATTTATTGACATTGAGCCAAAACCAGAAATCAAATTTGATGATTTCATGAAGATGCAGTTCCAGGTAGGAGAAATCATTGCCTGTGAAGAAGTAAAGAAATCGAAAAAACTTCTTTGCTCTCAGGTTAAGATTGGTTCTCAGGTAAAACAGATTGTATCTGGTATCAAAGCTTATTACAAACCAGAAGAAATGGTAGGTAAGAAAGTTATGGTACTGGTAAACTTAAAACCAGCAAAATTAGCAGGTGTATTGTCAGAAGGTATGTTACTCTGTGCAGAAGATGAAAAAGGTAACTTAGCACTCATAACGCCGGAAAAAGATATGCCACCAGGAGCAGAAATTTGCTAGAATAGAAAATGGTATGAAAAAGCTTGTTCACAGAAGTTGAACAGGCTTTTTTCTTTATGGTTTCGGAATTATAAAAGGAATCGTTTATGTTATTTCACATAAAACAATTGTAAAAATTTTGTAGATTGCATATACTTATTATAAAGATACAGTACGTTATGGAAAAGGAGGTGTTTTATGTATTATTTGAATACCAACCAGCCATATATTTTATTTGAAAATAATTTAAAAAGTAAAATATATGTTGATAAAAGTATGCTGATTGAAAAAATATCAAGATATATTAGGACGAACAATCAATATATATGTATTACAAGACCTAGGAGATTTGGAAAAACGGTAAATGCGAATATGCTGGGAGCTTATTACACAAAAGGATATGATAGTCACAATCTTTTTGATAATCTTGAGATTTCCAAGACAGATGGTTATTTGAAACATATGAATCAACATAATGTTATTTATATTGATTTTAGTCGAATGCCAGATATTTGTATGAATTATCGAGATTATATTACAAATATTATCAATGGATTAAAAGAAGATATTTTTGAAATATATCCACATCTATCGGAAAAAACATATTCGATGATCAGTCAATTATTTCAGGATACTGGTGAATCTTTTATTTTTATTTTTGATGAATGGGATTCTATTTTCTACGAAAATTTTATGACCAAAGAAGATAAAATATATTATTTGAAGTTTTTAAAAGGATTATTAAAAGATCAACCATATGTAGAATTAACTTACATGACAGGAATTCTCCCAATTGCAAAATATTCTAGTGGTTCGGAATTAAATATGTTTCGTGAATATAATTTCATGAATGATCAGATTTATGAGAATTATTTTGGATTAAATGAGAATGAAGTTAGAAAATTATGTGAAGATAATGAGAAAATTAGTTATGAAGAATTGAAAAAATGGTATGATGGCTATCATATGAGCAATGGTAGCAGTTTATTTAATCCGCGGTCTGTGAATTGCGCAATTACAGATGGTGTATGTTTAAACTATTGGACAGAAACAGGTCCTATGAATGAAATTGCAGATTGTATTGAGCATAATATAGATGCAGTAAGGGAAGATATTGTAAAATTAGTGGCGGGCATTCCTGTGAAGATAAAATTAAAGGGATATAGCGTTTCAGAATTACAATTAAATACAAGAAATGAAATTTTATCTGCAATGGTAGTTTATGGATTTTTATCATATTATGATGGATGTTTACAGATACCTAACTATGAATTGATGGAAAAATATCAGGAAGTTTTAACTAGAAATAGTATGGGAGAAGTAAAACAAATTGTAGATCGATCTCGGGAAATGATTCATGCAACGATTCGAATGGACGAAGAAAAAGTAGCATCAATTTTAGAGGAAGTGCATGATAAAGAAATTCCATTTTTAAATTATAATGATGAAAATTCACTTTCTTGTGTGGTTACTTTATGTTATTTATCTGCAAGAGATGATTATGACATAAAAAGAGAAGAAAAAAGTGGAAAAGGATACTGCGATTATATGTTTTATCCTAAAAAATCCAACATGCCAGCGATTATTCTTGAATTAAAAGTGAATGGTACTTGTGATGAAGCGATTACACAGATAAAAGAAAAAAATTATGTGGAAAAAGTAAAGAGTTACAAAGAAGTCCTTATTGTAGGAATTAATTATGATAAGAAAAAACATCACCGATGTAAGATTGAGAAATTGTGTTATAATTGATTGTTATATATAATTATTAAAAAATATAAAAGTAAAATACTGTTCAGGTTTTGCAAGTATTTCAGACGGATAAAACTTCCTTTCTTGCTACATAAAAACAGAATTTGTAAGCAAGCTTCACAATTCTGTTTTTCTATGTAGCGACATCCAGCTAACGCTGTCTGCGAAAGTTTTATTGAACTAGGAGATTTATTTATGAAAGAAACAGAAAAATTAATGCATAAAATAGAGCAATTGGAAGATGAGCTTCAATCATTAAAAGAAGATTATCTGATAACTTCGAATCAAGCAACATTGGCAGTTGAACTAATTGAGACGTTAATTGATTGTCAATATAAAGAATTATTTGAAACAAATATGTTATACTTTTATTTAAAGACATATTGCACAGAACAAGATCGATTTAAAGTCTCTCACTACATTGTCCGAGAAGGCATAAAGATAAAAAATGGGGAAAAGAAAGTTTCATATCGTATTTTTAAGCAAAAAATCTGTGAAATCATTCATTTAGATGATAAAAAAGATGTTTTTCAAATTGACATTGATATTGATAAACCACTACATAAGTTATATGAAGAATTATAAAAAAGAAAATTCCCGAGCAAAAACCCGGGAATTGATGGAAATCTTAAACAGCTCACAAAAAAAATAATCTCTCTGATCAGCTTCATGCGACAGCGCTTTTGTTTATCGATTGGTTCCTTTTAAAATCGGAGATACATGTTTATAAATTAAAAATGTAATGAGAACACTACATAACCCTTTGATAAAGGTAAATGGCATATTAAACCAGATCAATGCATCCCATAAATTCTTGACATTGTGATTGATTGCCTGATAAGCACCAATAATTGCTTCCATTGGCATGAAATTAGAGTAAACGGGATATACAATATAATAGTTAGAAAATACACTGATCACGCTCATTAAGACTGCACCTAAAATAGCACCGATAAGAGCGTTTTTTCTTGTTTTCTTATGTTTGTAAATAAGACCGGCTGGTAAGACAAAGCAGACACCTAAGATAAAGTTTGATAACTCGCCGACACCACCAGTTTGTGTATGTAACAAATTAATTAAATTCTTGATCAAACATACAAAGACACCGGATAATGGCCCCATAGAAAAAGCTGCTAATAATGCGGGTAATTCAGAAAAGTCAAATTTGATAAAAGCTGGAATGATCATCGGTAGTGGAAATTCCAAAAACATTAAAATCGTTGCTAATGCACCTAGCATTCCTGTCATCGCAATCGTTCTCGTGTTTACTCTTCGTTTGTTCATAATATTCAATTCCTCCTATTCTTTCCTCCAGACTATACTGTTGGTTCGGGATTCTCACCCAATCAGCATGTGCGCGTGGACTTATCCGTTACGGCATCACCACCAGTCGAGAATTGGCATATCGCCTCACTCTGCCCTGAACATTCTTTTATTATAAACATATTTTTAATGGTTGTAAAGCGATTAGGCGTATTAATATAATGCATATGAAGAATGAAACATTATTGTAAATATTGCAATATTGATTGTAGCAATTCTGAGTTATACACATAAAAAATAGCCGTTCTGTCTGGTGATTTGATATGCACTCTGTCAAGTAGACAGGTGAAATATCATGGAAAACAACGGCTATTTTTAGTCGAATATTTTATTCTACATAATATACATAAGATTCTTTTCGCGGAGCAGCTTCTGGTTCCTCACCATCAACATATCCTAAGATACAATGACCAATTCCTTCATAGTCCCCTTCAATACCGAGAGAAGCCAATAATTCTTTACCTTCTGGAGATTCAAATTCTTCTTTTGCACGGTGAATCCAGCAACTGCCGATTCCTTGATCATGGGCTGCGTTCATCAAATTACCCATTACAAGGCTGCCATCATAAAGATAAGTTGGACGGCTTTTATCAGCTAAAACAATCAAAACAACTGGAGCACCATAAAATGGGTCCATATCAGGATGTCCCATAATTTCAGCATTTTGTTTTGCCAGTTTGTCTCTTAATTCTTTATTTGTAACGGCAATAATAATTGGAGATTGCATGCCTCTACCAGTAGCAGCATAAGTACCAGCCTTGATAATCGTATCGATTGTTTCTTTTGGTATCATGTCTGATTTATATTTACGGATACTTCTTCTTGTCATCATATTATCAATGACTTTACTCATATCTATCATCCTTTCCATCTGTTATTTTGTAAGTTCATCCACTAATCCCATAATCGTAGCAATTGGATCGGCCAATTTACTTTTATTCATGGCGTTAATGTAGTCTGTTCGATTTTTATAAACTGTAGTGACAGCTTTTAAAAGGCTTTCGTTTGTCACATCTTCTTCCTGTAAGACATAACTATAACCTTGTTTTTCGAAAGAAGCTGCATTTAGGATTTGATCACCACGACTTGCCTGTGCAGAAAGTGGAATCAAAATATTTGGTTTTCTAAGAGCTAATATTTCACAGATTGCGTTTGCTCCTGCACGAGAAATCATAAGGTCTGTACAGGCAAAAATATCTCTTAATTCATCACTGACAAATTCAAATTGAGCATAGCCTTTCTTTCCTTCTAATGAGGTGTCTAAATTACCCTTTCCACAAAGGTGTGCAATCTGAAATGTTTCCAGTAAAGTATCCAATTCACCGCGAACAGCATTATTGATAGCCACAGAACCTAAGCTTCCGCCCATAATTAAAAGGACAGGTTTCTTGTCATCAAATCCGCAAAATTGTAGTCCCTTTTCCTTATCACCCTGAAATAATTCTTCACGAATTGGAGAGCCGGTAAGAACAGCTTTACCTTCTGGAAGATGTTTGAGTGTTTCAGGGAAGTTACAGCAAACTTTTGATGCACTTGGAATACTCAAACGGTTTGCAAGACCTGGTGTCATATCGGATTCATGAATAATGACAGGAATTCCTTTATGTTTAGCTGCTAATACAACAGGAACAGTGACAAATCCACCTTTGGAGAATACTACATCTGGTTTTAATTTTTTCATCAAAGCGCGTGCTTCAAAATAGCCTTTCATAACCTTAAATGGATCAGAAAAGTTTTTCAGGTCAAAATAACGGCGAAGTTTTCCGGAAGAAATACCGTAATATGGAAGCTTGATATCTTTGATCAATTGACGTTCCATTCCGTTATAAGATCCAATATAGCGAATATCAAATCCTTTTTTTTGTAAAGCAGGAACCAAAGCAATATTTGGAGTGACGTGTCCGGCTGTACCGCCACCAGTGAGAATAATTCGTTTCATAAGATCCTCCTAATGATTTGCCTGATAATCTTTTAAAGCGTTAGCGAGTTGATCTGGACAGGATGTACCGCGAAAACCACAGTTAATACCAGATAATTTATCAATGAGTTCTGTTACAGGCTGTCCTTTTGCGAGTGCAGCCACTCCCTGGGTATTTCCCTGACATCCGCCGATAAACTTTACATCTTTTAAAATACCATCTTCGATATCAAATTCAATTGCCTGGGCACAGGTGCCCTTTGTTCTATAAATCATTTAAATTCATTCCTTTCTTATGTAATTTCAAATATTGTGTACCATTTATCATATCACATTTTGCATGATTGTAACATAAAATCTTAGATTCATTTTTTATAACTGTTTTCTTGGTTATAAATGTGTTATGATGCTTTCAGGAAAATACATGATATTTTTGTGATTTTATCGGCTACGTAAATTTTTCATAACATGGAGGAAATAAATATGAATTATATTGGAATTATCGGTGCAATGCCAGAAGAAGTATCACAACTGATTGCACAGATGGAACTCACAGAGAAGACGACCATCGCAGGTATGGATTTTTATGATGGTGTTTTATGGGGCAAAAAAGCAGTTGTTGTAAAAAGTGGGATTGGAAAGGTCAATATGGCTGCTTGTACACAGATTTTGGCGAGCATTTATAAAATAGATGCGTTGATCAACACGGGAGTAGCGGGTGGATTATATGGACCAATCAATATTGGAGATATTGTGTTATCCAGTGATACTTTGCAGCATGATATGGATGCGACAGGATTTGGTTATGATTTGGGTGTGATTCCGCAGATGGAACAGTCTGTTTTTTATGGTGACAAGATTTTAATTGCAAAGGCAAAAGAATCCTGTGAAGAAGTAAATCCAGACATATCTGTTTACGTTGGCAGAGTGGTAAGTGGGGACCAATTTATCAGTTCAGATGAAAAGAAAACATTTTTGGTAAATCAGTTTGATGGGTATTGTGCAGAAATGGAAGGTGCAGCAATGGCACAGGTTGCATATTTAAATCAGATTCCGTTTGTTATTATCCGTGCAATTTCTGATAAGGCAGATCACAGTGCGACTATGAATTACAATGATTTTGAAGAACAGGCAATTGTCCACACTGTTCGTCTTTTAAAATCAATGTTCGCAAAAATATAGTCCACATTTGACATACGAAACATAGTGAGAAAAAACTCTTTTCTTTTTATAATGAATGCAAAGGCAAAAGAAGGGAGTTTTTTTATGTTACAACAATTTATAAATCAATCGATATGGGCATTTGTACTAGAGGCAGCAGTATTGATCGGAGTTCTAACTAAGATAGGAGCAATCATACATTATAATAGGCTGATCAGAGAAACAGAACAAATGGAACACATACATACGAAATGGTTAAAAGCACTGAAAAAACGATTTGATAACTATGAGCAATTAAATTTTAAGGTGGAAAATGCGGGCAACTTTGTGGATAAGTATTTGGTGAATGATCGCATCTGTGGATTAAAAAGTATAATCTTTTTAAGAATTCCGCTAGTATGTACATTGCTTATTTTATTAGCGGCGTGTCAAGGGAAAGAAGACTGGATTTTTATGACCGGAATCAATTTAAGTGTCGTCTTTCTAGTTGCGGAATTATTAATTGATTCTAGGTCAAACATTCCTTTGGTCAGGACCAATATACTACTTGCGATTGAAAAAGGAACGGTGAAGAATCGGAAATCAGAGGTAGAGAAAATAAAAAGAAAAAATTCGAAAGTGCAACAGGAGGTCGCTATTTCCAGGGAGGATGAGAAACTTTCTCCTGAGGAAATGGAAACATTTAGTCAGATTTTAAAAGAATGGTGGGAATTTTAATGAGACGAAAAGTCTGTTTGTTTGTGGTATTGATGATATGTTTAACCGGATGTATTTCAGCAAAAGAAGGAACAGAAAAAAGCACAAAACAAACTTCAAAAGTAGAGCAGACGACCAAACAGACTCAGGCAACCGTCGCGACAGCAAATGACTCTGTTGATGTTGCTTCTCTTTCAAATAAAAAGCAGTCATGGTGGATCAAACGCGCAGAAAATCATGAACAATCTGGTGCGCAAGAAGAAGTGGATCTTTCAAAATATGACGCCTATTATGTGGATCAGGCGAAAAAAAATAAAAAAGTAATTTATTTGACCTTTGATTGTGGTTATGAAAACGGATATACCCCTAAAATACTGGATACATTGAAGAAGCATAAAGCTACAGCGATGTTTTTTGTGACGCAGACTTATATTAGAGATAATGTTGATTTAGTTAAGCGCATGAAAAAAGAAGGAAATTTGGTGGGAAATCATACCGTCAAACATCAAAGTATGCCGGAACTTTCTGAACGCGATATCAAAGAAGAATTGATTACTTGTGCGGATTATTGCAAAGAAGTGACAGGATATGAGATGGATAAATTTGTTCGGCCACCGATGGGAGAATATAGTGAACGGACCCTACAGATTTGTAAAAATCTCGGTTACAAAACAATTTTTTGGAGTATGGCTTACAAAGATTTTGATGTGAACAATCAGCCGGGAGCGGATTATGTCATTGAACATTTTGATAAATATTATCACAATGGGGCAATTCCATTGATTCATAATGTGTCAAAATCAAATGCAGACGCATTAGACACAGTGCTGACGAATTTAGAGAAAAAAGGTTATTCATTTAAAAATTTAGATGAACTTTAGATGGAACGATTATCATTAAAAACAGGTCGTGATAGATGGCTATCACGACCTGTTGTGTTTGTGTAAATTTGATTTTCAGTGATGTAATTCTTAGATGTCTAATAAATCACTGTAAACTTTTAATGCACCGTCTGTATCATGAGCAAGTACACGTTTTGCTAATACTTTACCTAACTGAACACCTTCCTGGTCAAAGCTGTTGATATTCCATACGAATCCCTGGAACATGATCTTGTTTTCAAAGTGAGCTAATAATGCACCAAGAGATCTAGGTGTTAATTTATCACCAATGATGATACTAGATGGACGACCACCTTTGAATTCTTTGTTGCTGTTTTCGTCTTCTTTACCACAAGCGAAAGCTACGATCTGAGCAGCTACGTTTGCACATAATTTCTGCTGGCTTGTAGTACCTTCGATTACTACATCTGTACCAATCTGGCTGTTTTTGAATCCAACGAACTGTAATGGAACGATATCTGTTCCCTGATGTAATAACTGATAGAAAGAATGCTGTCCATTTGTACCAGGTTCACCAAAGATAACAGGACCTGTCTGATAATTTACAGGTTCACCAAAACGGTTTACACGTTTACCATTGGATTCCATATCTAACTGCTGTAAATGAGCAGGGAAACGATGTAATGCCTGAGAATATGGAAGAACAGCTGTGTCAAGATATCCCTGTACGTTACGTTCGTAAACGCCGATCAAAGCATCTAACATATCTGGATTCTGTAATAAATCTTTGTTTGTTGCAAGTTTATCTTCTTCTGCAGCACCGTTAAGAATATCTGCAAATACTTCTGGACCAAATGCCAAAGAAAGAACTACGCCACCTACAGCAGAGCTTGAAGAGAAACGACCGCCAATGTAATCATCCATGAAGAATGCATCAAGGTAATCATCGCCCTGTGCTAATGGAGAAGTTTCGCTTGTTACAGCAAGCATATGTTTAGAAGGATCTAAACCAGCCTTTGTCAAAGCGTCTTTTACGAAAGCTTCGTTTGTTAAAGTTTCCAAAGTTGTTCCAGATTTAGAAACTACGATGAAAAGAGCACGAGATACATCGATAGAGTTTAATACAGCAGCAGCGTCATCAGGGTCAACGTTACTGATGAATTTAGCTTCCATCTTTAATGTATTATTTACTTTTGCCCAGTTCTCTAAAGCTAAATATAAAGCACGAGGACCAAGGTCACTACCACCGATACCAATCTGAACAACTGTTGTAAATGTTTCACCGGCAGCGTTTGTAATTTCACCAGCATGAACTTTGTTAGCAAATTCAGCAGCTTTTGCCTGTACGCCAGCATAGAAATCACGTTTGTTAACCCCATTTTCTACAACGTCATTACCTAACTGTCTACGAGCTAAGTGGTGAAGTACCATACGGTTTTCACCAGTATTTACTCTTTCACCATTGTAAAGAGCTTCGAATTTATCAACAAGCTGAGCTTCTTCTGCTAATGCAGCAAGCTGTTCTAAAATTGTGTCATCCACTTCTTTTGCACCGTAATTGAAAGCAAGACCTTCAGCCATAGGGGTAGTATAGCGAGTAGCACGGTCAGCGCCGCTTTCTCCTGACATTGCTTCCACAACATTTACGCGATTTTTCATTGTGGAAAGTTTCTGATAAGATACCAAAGTATCCATGTTATTCCATGTAACCATAGAAAATTCCTCCTTATACTTTTTGTTTTTAATAGTGATGCCTTTCTTTAAGGACAAATATAAATAATAATTTTTTATCCAGAGAATGTCTTCACAATCATAAATGTGTATATTTATTATACTAGATAATTTGCCTTATTTCAACTTCTGATGCTAGTCAAAATTAGTAAAAATGCATAAAAGTATTCTGGAAAGTGACAGAAAATATATTTTAATATCATATTTTATATTATTTCTATAGATATATTGCATGTTTTTGCTTTTCTGTATTTTTTTGGTTGTAATTTTTGTTAAAGATGATATGATAAAGAAAAAATTGAAATGAGTAGAGGAATATAGAAATGAAAGAGATAATTAAGATTAAATATCATTCTGACGAAATTGAAAAACTGACATACATAGATGGAAAATCTGATTGGATTGATTTGAGAGCAGCGGAAAATGTAGTGATGAAAGCTGGTGAATTTCAATTGATCAGTCTTGGTATTTCCATGAAACTTCCAGATGGTTATGAAGCACATGTCTTGCCAAGAAGTTCTACCTTTAAAAACTGGGGGATTTTACAGGCAAATTCACAGGGGGTCATAGATAATAGCTATTCAGGGACAAATGATATTTGGAAATTTCCAGCACTGGCAATGCGAGATACAGAAGTTAAAATAAATGATCGAATTTGCCAGTTTCGTATCGTAAAAAATCAGCCACAGATTCAGTTTGATGAAGTAGAGTTCTTAGATGATACAGAACGTGGCGGATTTGGTTCCACTGGCACAAATTAAGTTGCGGTAGTTTTTGAAAGTAAAATGTATTATAATAAAAAGGCATGAATCAAAAGAGGTATCTGAAATTCAGATACCTCTTTTTGGTATAATCATGCATGATTTACCTAGGTAAGGGAAATGGATTGAATTGTTTATAACAGCGTTGAGCAACTAGTGTTCGGAACTGTATGCGTGGATAGTCTTCTTCGTAAATATTTTTTGTTAGTAAAATTGAATATTTATAAATAAACTATTGTCCTAATGACCAGTTGTCAAGGCTGCCAGTTCAACCTTTAAATCTGAAAATGAACAATCAGGAAAACACAGTACTCCAATAGTTGACATTTTCTATTGCTGCTTTTCAGATATTTTATCATATTTTGTTTATTTAGGTGATTATGTATATGATAAGACCCATAAAGGAAGAACAAAAACCGTTCAAAAATTTCCCTTACACTTAATAAACCGAAGTTTGGGCAAAAATATTAGGAACAAATTTAAAAAAATTGAAAAAAATTTTAAAATGGGGTTTTGAAGAGAATAAAAAGGGAGTAATTTGCAAGAATATGAGTTGAAAATGGTATGAAAAAATGCAGAAACAAAAAAACCACAGTAGAACTGTGGCCTTTTGTGAGAGAACAATATATATTTTTGTGTTAAAGTTTATTTATAAGTTCTGTTACAATTTAAAGTTACAGTTTCCAATGCCTTTCCGCTGGAATTATATACCGTAATCGTATTACGCGTGCGGTATTTATAACCCTTGGTTACGTAATAAGAACCAGAATTGGTTGTTGATGAGTAAGTTGAAGTTTTTGTCTTTGTATAGAGTGTTTTCCAGTCTCCGCCGCGATAACTTTGTAACTGAGTCTTAATTTTTACGGTTTGACTACTTTTTTGTGCAATTGCTGATGTGGCAAAAACAGCTTTGCCGCCAGTCTTAAAATCCAAGTCCATGGCGACAGCTTCAAGGGCTGTCCAGCGGGCTTTTGGATTGTATAATTCTTCGATTCCATCTTCGCGTTCAATTGTCCATACAGTATCGTCGAAGGTGGTATCGCTTGGTTCTGAAAAATCGATTTCCGTTGTTGGTGTGTTGTCATCTTCAAAATCTTCTGGACCGTCATCGCAGGCAATGACAGTAAAGTTAAAAGTAAAAATTAAGATGAAAAGAAGACAGAGACTCCGTTTGATGTATTGTTGCATATTAGATTTCCTCCCTTATTGTTCTCCCCTTATATTAATCAATAATTGTCTGACAAAATGTCTGAATTTATATAATAGAATCAGCAATCTTCAATAATTCCTGTTGTTTTAATTCTCCATAAATAAAGTATGAACATCTATTAAAAATCCACATAATTTTATTTTGTTTATCGGTGTAGTAAGTGTGGTTATTATATATAATTTTGTCAAAATCTGTTGGATCTAAATAAAAATCACTGCTTTGAGAAGTAATGAGAATGGTAAAACTATCTTTCCTATATTTATAAATAAATCGATACTGATTCAAATTTTTATCATGAACTTTTTCTACCAATTCAAATCCTTCAGGAATATACTTAGGCATATATTTTTCAAAATCATCTTTATTGTTTTCTTCGGTAATTTCAACTTTCATTTTCTTGCCATCAGAAGTTGTATTAAAAAGAAAGTTATAAATTGGTTCACGCCATGCTGGTACCTGATTGATCGTGAAAACGCCAACAACGAGAAAAATAGCGATACTAGCAGCAACTTTTGGCATCATTAGGCGACGTCTTTGCCGTTTTAATTTCCTTTTTTCTTCTCGAAACATGGATTCCATATTTGCCTTAAATTCTTCAGAGGGCTCTACAAGATCATCTTGATATTCTGCAAGTATATCTTCGATAGGATACAAATCTTTCACGGAATCTGTCAGTAGATCATCTAAAATTTTATCTTCAAAATTATCAGTTTCTCTCATCGTGAAATCCCTCCTTTACAAGAATCTCTTTTAATTTTTGTCTCACATAGTGACATCTTTGAGCGACAGTATTTGGCTTAATGCCAAGAAACAATCCAATTTCTTTAAATGAGTATCCGTGATAATAATAAAGATATAAGATTGTAGAATAATTATCGGGTAATTTTTTGATTGCTTCTTGTACTAACGTTCTTTCCATATACAAAAATTCTGGATTTGCACAGGAGTTAATCATTGAATCGGCACAAGTTTTGATAATATGTTCAATTTCCTTTTTATTGTAGTCTGTTATTTCATCTTTTAAAACATCATATGCTACATATTTTGAAATCGTATATAAAAAACGAAAAGCAGAGGTGTTATCGAAATCGGCAAAATCTTTTCCGTATTTTATAACGCGTAAAAAGGTTGTTTGTACAATATCTTCGGCAGTATATTGGTTGACGGGGTAATGTTTGAGTACTTCAGCGATAAGAACCTGATGAAAATCTTTATAGGCTTGTTCAATCTTTTGAAGACGCAGCTTTTCTTGTTTGTATTTATCCATTCTTAGTTAGTCTTCCTCTATTATTTGTATTTCCAGGTAGTCAAAATCAATGGATTCAATAAAATTATCATTGGTGAAACGGGTTTTGCTATGATAAAGAAAGTCCATCTTAGTAGATTCAAGCCACATTGGTTTTTCTAGATCAAATTCATAGCAAATATCTTCAAGAGCCGCATAGACTTTTTGAGTACGTGTCATAGATGTATTGTCGTTGACAATAACCGTATCTTTTTCTAACCGATTATTTTTAAATACTTTCCCCCACATCCGAAACATAATGATATTCCTCTCTTTTCCCTTATATATTGATTTAAGCCTAGTATAGCGGTTTTTCTGTCGGTTGTAAAGAAATGAAATTGTGATATAATGCTGACATGAGGCGTGACAAGACAAAGGAGTATATGGTATGACAGGAAAAGAGAGAAGAAAGCAGATTATACGAGAGTTAGAGTTGGCAAAAAATCCAGTTTCCGGTACTGTGCTGGCAAAAAAGATGGGAGTCAGCAGACAGGTCATTGTACAGGATATGGCACTTTTGCGTGCGACAAATAAAAATATTATTTCCACTACACGTGGATATCTTCTATATAAGGAGGATAAAAATACAGTAAAAAGAGCTTTCAGTGTATCACATAATCATGATGCAATTCGAGAAGAACTTTATACGATCGTTGATAATGGTGGAAAAATGCTCGATGTAACGGTAATGCATAAAGTATATGGTATGATTACAGCAGAGTTGATCATTCGAAATCGTCTGGAGGCAGATGAATTTTTAAAAAAACTGGAAGAACCGACAACAGTTCCGATGTTTACTCTGACAAATGGCAGCCATATTCACACAGTTGAGGCAGAGAGTGAAGAAATTTTAGATCGTATTGAACAGATTTTAAGAGAAAAAGAATTTTTGGTGGAGGAAAAAATATGATAAAACGATGGTTAAATAGAGTATTTATAGACGGTCTGTCGGGAATGGCGACGGGTCTGTTTGCAACTTTGATCATAGGAACGATCATCAGTCAGGTTGGTACAATAATCGGAGGAGAAACTGGTCAATATCTGATTCTGATGTCTTCGGTTGCTAAAGCATTAACTGGAGTCGGTATCGGTGTCGGTGTTGCTCATAAATATGGGGAATCACCATTGGTCACTGTGTCTGCAGCAAGTGCCGGTATGATCGGTGCTTTTGCGAGTAAATTACTGGCTGGAGAAGTCATCGTTGATGGTGTGATTCATTTATCAGGAGCAGGAGAGCCATTGGGGGCATTTGTTGCCGCTTATGTAGGAATTGAGTTGGGCCATTTCGTATCGGGAAAGACAAAATTAGATATTTTGGTTACACCGATCATTTCAATTTTATGTGGTGGATTGATCGGATTACTGGTCGGACCTCCGATTTCTCAATTTATGACAAAACTTGGTCAGATGATTCAGTGGGGAACAGAACAACAACCGTTTCTTATGGGCATTGTCGTATCTGTCTTAATGGGAATGATCCTCACACTGCCAATTAGTTCGGCAGCTTTAGGAATCGTACTGAACCTTTCTGGAATTTCGGCGGGCGCGGCAGCGATTGGCTGCAGTACACAGATGGTCGGTTTTGCAGTGGCAAGTTTTCGTGAAAATGGCTTTGCAGGTCTGCTAGCACAGGGAATTGGAACGTCTATGCTTCAGGTTCCAAACATAGTGAAAAAGCCAATGATATGGATTCCACCAATACTTGCAAGTGCCATTTTGGGACCAGTGTCAACAATGGTTTTAAAGATGACAAACAATGCAATCGGTTCCGGAATGGGAACGGCGGGTCTGGTCGGACAAATCATGGGATATCAGACAATGGTTGCTGAGGGAACCAGTGCTAATATTGTGTTGGCAGAAATTATTGTTATGCATATCATTGTTCCGGCAATTTTAACCTATGTGATTGCGGAATGGATGAGACGAAAAGGACTGATCAAAGAGGGTGACATGAAATTAGATTTGTAATCCCGTTTGCTATAAAGGTTGCAAGATTCATAACCTGGCACAAAGGAGTATGCTGAATGGTTGCATAATTTCGGTTACTATATTGATCCACAATTCCGGTGATCGAAATATGACCAATAGAAGGAAGTTGTTTGTTGACTCCTTTTCCCGGTTGTAAAGCATCATTGGACAAAGTAACATATCCAACATGGTCTGGATATCCAAGACAGGCATCGATGACAATAATATAAGGAGATTCAAATTGCAGATATATCTCATCGAGTGTCTGAGTTAAATTTATAGCGTGCACAGGATGAGATAGATTGCCGTATAAAACAGCAGTTTCGGATGGAAGCATCTGTTCTAAATAATATCCAACTAAAGGACCAAGACAGTCTCCGGTAGCTCGGTCTGTACCAATACAGACAAGGACTAGCGTTTGGCTGTCTTTTTTTGTTTTTTTGATAAAATTAAGCAATTGTTCAGAAAAATGATACAAAGCAGTTTCTTCATTTGGGTTAAAATAAAGTGTCTTTTTCATAATGTTACCTCTGATGTTATTTTTTGTAGCAAAGGGGGTACGACAATAGTATTTACGGATAAGGAAAATTTAAACAGAAAAAATGTCGTAAAAATCAGATGGATTTTATTGGTACATCGACGGAATATGGCAAAGGCCTCCAAAAGAGTGTGGTATCTTTTTCTTAAGAATTAAGAAAGAGGTGAAAAACTGTGAAGTTGCCAAAGAATTTTCGTCAGATTGGAGAAGCAGCAGGGCTGACCAAAATATATATAGAAGACTATGTTATGACATATCTTTCTGCAATTACAAAAGACAGCCGGACTTATGTAAGAGGAGCTATTTTATTCGGGGAAATTGAACGAGTGGGCAGTGAAACCTATATATTTGTTAATGGCGCTATGGAGGCACAGAATATAGAATTGGATCTGGATGAAACCGTTTTTGATGATGAAGTCTGGAAGAAAATATATGAAACAAAAGATCAGTATTTTCCTCAAACACAAATAGTGGGATGGTATCTTTGTCGTACGGGGATGTCGGTACGGTTAAATGATAAAATCAAAAAGACGCATTTTGAAAATTTCCCAGGTGATGGAAAAGTTTTGTATGTTCGGGATCCTCTCGAGGAGGAAGAGGCTATGTATGCATATCGTGGACAAGACCTTGTGCGGCAAACTGGTTATTATATCTATTTTGTTAAAAACAAAGAAATGCAGGATTATCTGATTGATGTAAGACAAGAACAGGAGGCTGCCATTTCCTATGAAAAGATGCTGGCACAAAAACGTGATGAACGAATTATTCGTCAATCACGAAGGAAACTGGAAAATAAAAATAAGAAAGGAGAACATATATTACAAAAAACTGCAGCGGCAGCAGTGGCAATGTTTTTTTTAGGAGCAACAGGCACCTATTTGTTGTTTGGACAAACTGGATTACCACAAACAGCCATTGAAACATTTTCGGATAAAATAAAACAGACAAGTAATGGTGAAAAAGTAAAGAATGATAAGGGTTCTGTTTCAGCAGTATTTACAACAGAGACAAGTACTAAGAATGAAACTGGTAATTCAGCGACTGCAAGTACAGGTGAAAAAAAGAAAGAAACAGTAAATCAGTCAGACAACAATCTACAGACTTATACTGTTCAGAAAGGAGATACGATTACAAAAATCAGTATCGCATTATTTCAGTCTAAAAAATATGTAGATGAAATTATGGAAGCAAATGGACTGGCCGAGTCAGAATCAATCTATCCTGGACAGAAATTAAGAATTCCAGCGATAAAATAGGTGGTATCCAAAAGAAAAATGAGATATAATAAAACGATAATAGAATTGTATAATCATTTTATTAAAAGAATTATACGATAAAAGAGGGATACAAATGAAAGAATTTTCAATTTATGTAAATAGTGCTGAAAAAATGGAAAAGGCACAGAGAAGAAAAAAGTTTTATAGAATATATCGTTCAGTACTTGGGATTGCAATTGTTATTTTACTGTTTTTTTGTTTTATAGCATATCAGTACCGGGAATTCCATTCTTTTCATAGAGAAAAAACGATTATTGAAGAAGGTATGTCGTCGGAAAGTATGGAATCTTATAAAAATGGTATTATTAAATACAGCGAAAATCAGATTGCATATTATAATAGTGCTGGGACAAAAGAGTGGTCGAAAACATATTCAATCAGTAATCCACATATAAAAATTTGTGGAGATTATATTATGGTGGCAGATTTAAAGGGAACGCAAATTTTAGTTTTTAATCAAAAAGGAGAAAAACATAAAATTTCAACTGCCTATAGTATTACAGATGCGGAGATAGCAGAGCAGGGAGTTATAGCTGTTGCGCTGGCGGCCAAAAACACAAACTATATAGAACTCTATAATCTTTCTCAGGAAAAGTTGGTAAGTATTCAGACCAGTATTGATGAAAATGGATACCCATTAGACATCTCTTTATCACCAAATGGAGAAATTCTATGTGCAAGTTATTTTATTGTCGATGGAGTTGAAACAAAAAATCGATTGACATTTTACGATTTTAGTGAAGACGGGAAAAGAACAGAAAATATTTTGGGTGGCTTTGACTACGACAATACGATCGTACCAACGGTTGCTTTTATAAAAAAAGATACTGTGCTTGCATTTGGTGATGATAAGATATCTGTTTATCATATTGGCAGTAAGCCAAAATTAATAAAAGAAATCGCAATACAATCATCGATCAAGAGTATTGCATATGACAAGGACCATTTTGCCATTGTCCGTGAACGTTACACAGATGAATCTGAGGGTAATTATACTCTTGAGGTTTTCAGCAAAAATGGAAATAAAGTCGGAAATTGCAGTATCGATGATGATTATACATCAATGAATCTATACGGAAATAAAATTATATTAAATAGTGCTTATCACAGTATGATTGTAAATACAAATGGTAAGAAAATTTTTGATTATAATTTTTCTAAACATTTGATACGGATGATTCCGGGTAAAAAATCGAATATATTTTTTACTGCATATGAAGACCGTTTAGATATGATCAAACTAAAGTAGGAGGAAAGCTGTCTTTTTAGACAACGACAATACATATGAAATTTTTAATCGTTATTCCAATTATTTATTTGATAATTGAAACTATTTTGGGCTACAAAAGAGGTTTGGTAAAATCTGTTCTGTTACTAGTATCATGGATTGTATCAGTTGCAGGATCCGTATTAATGGTGCGAGAATTCGCATCTGCAAGTGACAAGTTGCAAGATTTTGCAGCAAATTTTAATGGAATTGTCGGACCGCAATTTTCCAGTATGGCGGCACTTGTTTTTGTATTTGTTATTTTAGTAATTATGATAAAAGTATTTTGTCATATTATTATACATTTTTCTGGGGTTATATCTGATATTCCAGTAGTGGGAACGGCAAATCGAATTTTAGGAGCGTTATTTGGATTATTAAAAGGGGGAATCGCGGTCGGTATCTTCTTTTTGATTTATTCTGTATATAATGGTATGTATCTGGATATACTAAGAACAGAAATGCCAGGCGTAATGTCGATTATTGAGCAAGTGAAAGATTACTTGCAACAATTATGGTTAACCGTAGCATAAGCTTTTGATTTTTCGAGAATAAAAAAATTAAAATTGTGCTTGACATAGGGATAAAAATTTGATAATATACAAAAGCTGTCGCAAAACGACAGCAAACACAGTCGAAAAAAAGATGAAAAAAGTTCTTGACAGAACAAAGACACTGTGTTAGGATATAGAAGTTGTCGCTCAGAACGGCAACGAAGCAGCCAGAAAGAAGTTGAAAAGAAATTGAAAAAAGTTCTTGACAAACGAAAATGGTTGTGATAAGATATAAAAGTTGCTGAACAAAACAAAGCAACAGAGCAGCTAAAAAAATAAAAAAAGTCCTTGACAGGATGAAGAAGCTGTGGTAATATGTAAAAGCTGTCGCAAAAACGACAGCGTCGGACTTTGAAAACTGAACAATCACAGA
>JAUNIX010000026.1 GCA_030523275.1 Lachnospiraceae bacterium | reverse complement strand
TATGAAGAAGCATTGGCTGAATATGCTTATACAGATCCTTCTCAGGCAAAAGATTTTGTAGAACGTACAGGATGTGATTCTCTTGCAGTAGCAGTTGGTAATGTTCACGGTGTTTATACTGCAGAACCAAAAATCAGATTTGATATTATTGAAGAAGTAAATAGAGAAGTCAGCGTACCACTGGTACTTCATGGAGCGTCTGGTATTGGCGATGAAGATATTAAAAAAGCAATTCAGTGTGGTATTGCAAAAATCAATATCCATACAGAACTTTGTCAGGCAGCAATGGAGGCTATTAACGCCCACAAAGATGAACCATTCTTAGCTTTAGAGCGTGAAGTTCGTAATGCAGTAAAAGAACGTGCAATGTACAAGATCAAGTTGTTTGGTGACGACGGAAGGGCTGATGAATAGTGGAAAAGAAATTAGACGTTTTATGTCTGGGTGCAGCGGTTGTGGATATTCCGCTGCGTCCGGTATCAAGAGAAATCTTTGATATTGAATCATATCCGGTTGATCAGATTGCAATGGCTGTTGGCGGAGACGCAATGAATGAGTCAACAATTATTAGCCGTTTAGGATTTAAGACAGGACTTATGGCAGCTATCGGGGACGATGCAGCAGGAGCATTTATCTTGCGTTCCTGTAAAAAAGACAATATTGATACAGAGGGAGTCACCATTGATCCTTCCTTGGATACGTCAATTAATGTTGGACTTGTCACAGAAGATGGAGAGAGAACATTTATTACGAATCGTAATGGTAGTCTTTGGAAAGAAAACATCGAGCATGTTAATTTTGAAAAAATTAAGGAAGCAAAGATTTTATCATTAGCGAGTATTTTTAATTGTCCTTTATTAGATGGAAAGACATTGGAAGTTATTTTTAAGTTTGCCAAAGAACAGGGTATGATAATTACAGCTGATATGATTATGCCCCGATTAGGAGAAACCTTAGATGATATTGCAGGAGCATTAAGCTATGTGGATTATTTCTTTCCTAACTTTGAGGAAGCTTGTCTTATGACCGGTGAAACAGAGGAAGACAAAGTTGCGGATAAACTTTTTAGCTATGGAATAAAAAATGTAGTTATGAAGATTGGTAAGAGAGGATGTTATATCCGCAATAAAGATGGCGTTATGATTGTTCCAGCATGTAAAGGTATTACGGCTGTAGATACGATTGGTGCCGGAGATAATTTTGCATCAGGATTTATTGCAGCATTACTTCAGGGAAAAGATTTAAAAGGCTGTGGGGAATATGCAAACTGCACAGCGGCAATCGCTGTCCAGTATCCAGGCGCAACCTCCGGTGTCCAGAACAGAGATATGGTAGAAGAAATGCTGGCAAAATATAAGAAAGATTACGAGTAGTTGACTGAGTTAGATTTGAAAGGAAAATAAAAATGAAAACGATGAAATTAGGAAAAACTGGATTAGATATATCTAGAATCGGTCTTGGAACATGGTCCATCGGCGGTGGTTCTGCATGGGGTGGAGATCATGAACTTCAAACAGTTGTAGATACCATTCGTGAAGCTCCAAAAGCTGGAGTCAACTTGATTGATACAGCTCCAGGATATAACTTTGGTAATTCAGAAAAAATTCTTGGAAAAGCTTTAGAAGGAATGAACCGTGAGGATGTTAGAATTATCACAAAATGTGGTGTGACTTGGGATCAGGAAATGAAAGGTGATCTTTTCAACAAAGTAAATGGAATCCAGTTATACAAAAATTTAAACAGTGAATCGGTAAAAAGAGAAATTGAAGAATCATTAAAACGATTAGGAACAGATTATGTAGATGTTTATATGACACACTGGCAGGCAACACCAGGAACAGAATACTTTGTACCTATCCAAAAAACAATGGATGTTTTAAATGATTTAAAAGCACAGGGAAAGATTAAAGCCATTGGTGCGGCTAATGTAGATATTAACCATATCGAAGAATACTTAAAATGGGGTGATTTAGATATTGTTCAAGTAAAATATTCCATCTTGGACCGTGGAATTGAAGAAGAAATCATTCCATGTGCACGTGAAAATGGTGTTACAATCCAATGCTATTCTCCACTTGAAATGGGATTATTATCAGGAACATTCCCAAGAGATTATAAACCAGTAGGTGCACAGATTCCTAAAAAATGGTTCCAGCCAGATAATATGCAGGCTGCTATGGATATGATGGAATCATGGAAACCTCTTTGTGAGAAATACGATTGTACAATTGCAAATCTTGCATTAGGATGGATTCTTGCACAGGGAGATTTCTTGAACTTATTAAGTGGATCAACAACGGTTGCCGAAATCAGAGAAAATGTAAAATCGGCAGAATTAGAATTGGATCCGGAAGATGTCGCATTCATGCGTGAATCAGCAGAAGCAATCGATAAGTAAAATCCCTCCTCACATTCTTTTATGAGCTACCTTTATGTGGAAATCAAAAAAAATAATTTTGATTTCCACAAATAAAGGTGATAAAATAAAAGAAAAATAAGGTGGAGGGAATTATATGGCAGCAAGAGACAGATTAAAAGCAATTAAAGAAAAAATTAAAATAGAAAAAAAGGTCACGGTGTCTGATTTAAGCCGTACCTACAAAGTAACAGAGGAAACAATTCGAAGAGATTTGGAGAAATTGGAAGCAGAAGGATTTTTGACACGTACATTTGGGGGAGCAGTGTTGAACAATACAGTCCCGGTTGAAAATGTACATTTTTATAAAAGGGCAGCGATTCATAGCGATGAAAAGAAGAAAATTGCAGCGGCATTTTATGATATTTTAAAAGATAAAGTGACGATATCAATAGATTCCAGTACAACTGTAATGGAAGCAATAAAAATGTTAAAAGATAAAGAATTAACAATTTTAAGTGTTTCCACAGAAATTTTCAGAGAGCTTGGTGATACAAATATTAGAATTATTTCATCGGGCGGGGTGTTTAATAAGAAAACACTTTCTTTACAGGGACAAGTGGCAAAAGATACCATTGGACGTTATCATGTGGAAATTGCGCTTATTAGCTGTACCGGTCTGGATTTGGACAGGGGGATTACGGATACCAGTGAGAGTGAGACAGAAGTAAAAAGATGTATGATTAAACAAGCGGAAGAGGTAGCGTTGCTTGTAGACCATACGAAATTTGGGAAAAGAGCTTTTGCAAAACTGCTAGACTTTGATGGAGTCGATTATCTGGTAACTGATCAAAAACCAAACAATGATTGGATTCAGTTATGTGAAGAAAAGAATATAAGACTTATTTATTAACTCATTTCGCTGTTAGCTTCTTCTGCTTGAGAAGGATAGAAATTAGGAGAATTTGCTAGTACTATCTGGAACAGGAGGTAGCAAAATGGGAAAGAAAAGGAATATCAATCATGAAAAAAATCATGATTGCGATGGTAAGTGGTATATTACTGGGGATTATCTGTTTATGGATTAGAGAAAGTCTGGTAGGAACGGAAAATGAATTTATCTGGAAGTGGATGAATCGAATTTTCTTCCAGGATATTACACAGGAAAAGGGATTTTATTCTCTCGGCATATTTTATATTATTCAACAATTGTTTATGAGAGGATTACAATTGGCAATTGTACCGTTAGTTTTGTCATCGTTAAGTACTGCTTTATGTAGTATGGCGGATCCACAAAAACTAGGTAGGATTGCGGGAAAGACGATAGCAACATTCGTAGGCTTCTACTGTGCGGGAGCATTTTTAGCAGGATGTATGGCATACTTTGTAAAATCGATGGGATGGTTTACCGTTAATCTTCCGGCAGCGGATACTGGAAACGTAGCAACTCTAGATGCATATAATCCATTGACTACAATTGTAAATGCTGTTCCATCAAATGTTGTAGAAGTGATGGCTTCGAATAATAGCATTTTGGCAGTTGTTGTCGTTGCAGTTATTTTGGGGTTATCCATGAATGCTTTGGGAGAAAAAGGAAATCCAATGAAAAGGCTAATGGAATGTCTTAGTGGCATTGTTCAGGTTTATATGGATTTTTTGATTAACAAAATCAGCCCGATAGCCATTTTCTGTATGCTTGCCAGAACTTTTGCTACCTATGGAACGGAATATATCAAACCAACATTAGCGTTTATGATTGCTACAATTGTTATGAGTTTAATATTGGTAGCAACAATTTATCCAATTGGTATTTTTATAACAACTGGATTAAATCCAATGAAATTTGCGAAAAAGATTTTTAAAGTTGCAATTTTTGCAGCCGCAACACAATCTTCTGCAGCAACTCTTCCGTTGAATCGTAAAATTTGTATTGAAGAGTTAGGATGTAGCGACGAAATTAGTAGTTTTGTATTACCAACAGGTATGACTATCAACATGAATGGAACAACCGCAATGCATATGATGGCAATTACCTTTATTGCAACTGCAGCTGGAGTGAATATTACTCCTGCACAGCTTGCAACCGCAGCCTTTTTATCCATTTGTGTGGCAATGGGAACACCGGCAATTCCAGTTGCTGGGACAACATTGATTTTTGTTATTATGTCTGGTCTTGGACTTACTTCAGAACTTTGCTTGGTCGGCTATGCACTTGTACTTGCAATTAGTTATTTGCCGGGAATGGCAGTTATTACCCTGAACGTTGTGGGTGATGCAGCAACAAATGTTATCGTAAATGCGAAAGAAAAAGAATTAGACAAAGAAATCTACAATAAATAACATAATAAACTCCATAATATTACAAACTGACCTCCAATTGGCTGAAATTGAATTTAGCTGATTGGAGGTTTGTTTTTGTATTAAAATTTTTGATATTTACATATATTATTTATAGAACAGAACCAGGTGTAAATATATGAAACAATTCATGCTTATTTTATGTTGTATTAGTGTACTTGTGTTATTAGGTGGATGTATGGAAAAAGGGAAAAAGCAAAATCGTAAACAGGTAGATTTTACCGTTTGCACAGAATCCCAGGTTCCATCAGAAGTCAAAAAGATGATTGAGGAAAAGAAACATACACCGTTTCAATTTACGTACAATTTACAAGAATATATGTATATTGTCATTGGATATGGAGAACAAAATGGAGGAGGATATAGTATTAAAATTGTAGAATGTTCGGAAGATAAAGTGAATATGTATGTTGATACCACGCTGCTTGGGAGTGAGGAATCTGTGGATTCGGATTTAAAAAGCTACCCTTATATAGTAATTAAATGTATAAAGCCGAAAAAGAATGTTATTTTTTTGTAAATTAGTACTTATTTTATGAATTTTAGAATTGTTTTATTGATTTTAAATGACTAAAACCATATAATGTGTACTATACGCAATGATCTCATGTGATATTTCATAAATTTGGCGTATGTAGGAGGAAAGAAGTTGAACGATAAGAAAAAACCAAATGATAAAAAGAATAATGAACATTTAAAAACGGTCATTATCGCGGTTGTGATTACATTGATTTTAACTACCTTTGTCAATCGGTGTATTACTCGATATAGTCAGGGCTCTGAGACAGAACTTTCATATGATAAATTTGTACAGATGCTAGAAAAGAAGGAAGTAAAGACAGTTAAGATTCAGGATGGGAAATATGTTGTCATTCCAAAAGAACAGAAAAACCCGTTGTCAAAAACGACTTATATTGTAACACCAATAACAGACTATCAGCTTGTTGAGAGATTAAGGGATTCAGAAGCAAAATTTTATAAAGAACCATCGGATGGTTCAGAAGCTTTTATTAATATTTTAGTGACATGGGTCATTCCGTTTATATTGTTATATGGATTCTTCTATCTGATGATGCGAAATGTCGGCAAAGGTGGCGGCGGTGTCATGGGTGTCGGCAAGAGTAATGCAAAACTATATGTCGAGAAGAAGACGGGTGTTACTTTTGCAGATGTTGCAGGGCAAGATGAAGCCAAAGAATCTTTGACAGAGATGGTGGATTTTCTTCACAATCCAGAAAAGTATTTAAAGATTGGTGCAAAACTGCCAAAAGGAGCATTGTTAGTTGGACCTCCGGGTACTGGTAAGACATTGCTTGCCAAGGCATTAGCGGGAGAAGCAAATGTTCCATTTTTCTCTCTTTCAGGTTCTGATTTTGTAGAAATGTTTGTTGGTGTTGGTGCTTCTCGTGTTCGTGATCTGTTTAAACAGGCGCAGTCTATGGCTCCATGTATTATCTTTATTGACGAGATTGATGCCATTGGTAAGAGTCGTGATACGCACTACGGCGGTGGCAATGATGAACGTGAACAGACATTGAACCAGTTACTGGCAGAAATGGATGGTTTTGATACATCAAAAGGTTTGATTATTTTAGCAGCAACAAACCGTCCGGAAGTTCTTGATAAGGCATTGTTAAGACCGGGACGTTTTGACCGAAGAGTCATTGTTGAACGTCCAGATTTAAAAGGACGTATCGAAACCTTAAAGGTACATTCCAAAGATGTATTAATGGATGATACGGTAGATTTAAAGGAAATCGCATTGGCAACTTCCGGTGCGGTTGGATCCGATCTTGCAAATATGGTAAATGAAGCTGCATTGTTAGCAGTCAAGGAAGGCAGACACGCAGTTAGTCAGAAGGATTTATTTGAAGCAGTGGAAGTTGTCATTGCCGGAAAAGAAAAGAAAGACCGTATTTTAAGTGAAAAAGAAAAGAAAATCGTCGCTTACCATGAGGTTGGTCATGCGCTTGTTATGGCATGTCAAAAAGATGCAGAACCAGTACAAAAGATTACAATCGTACCAAGAACAATGGGTGCCCTTGGTTATACGATGCAGACGCCGGAAGAAGAGAAATATCTGTCTACCAAGGCAGAAATGATGGCCGATCTGGTATCTTTCTATGGGGGACGTGCTGCAGAAGCCATCAAGTTTGATTCTGTAACAACCGGTGCTTCGAATGATATCGAACGTGCAACAGCGATGGCAAGATCGATGGTGACACAGTATGGTATGTCTGATAAATTCGGCATGATTGGATTGGAAAGAGTCAGTGGTCAATACTTAGATGGAAGACGTGTGCTAGAATGTTCTGAAGTGACAGAAGCAGAAATTGATAAAGAAGTTATGCGCATTTTAAATGAAGCGTATGAAAAGGCGTTATACTTGCTTCGCGAACATATGGAAGCTTTGGATCGTGTAGCTGAGTTTCTGATTGAGAGAGAAACGATTACCGGAAAAGAATTTATGGAAATTTTCCATCAGGTAGAAGAGGAGAAGAAAGCACGCTTAGAAGCTGAGAGATTAGAAGCGATAAAAGAGGTACAGGGAGAAATGCAGGAAATAAGTGAGCCTGCTAAAGAATCGGTGGTCGTATCAGAAGTGATTTCTGAAGAAGTCATCGAGAAACAAGAAGATACAGAAGAATAAATGTAAGTAATAAATATTCTATTTGGCAATCGAATTGTGAAACCTCAATTTTATGTCAAATAGAATATTTTTTATTTCATTTGGAGGAATAGATGAAGAAGGTAAAAAAGAGGATTTCTATGTTAATTTGTTTTTTTCTATTAACATTCACAATCTTTATTATAAAAACATTTTTTACAAGTACTGATCGTTTGTTCTGTAATAAAAAGGTAGAGGCGAATTTATCCGAAAAAAATAATTATCAAAGTAGTTATCGCTTCACAGCGATTTTTCCGGGGTATTATTATGATTGTGAAGAAATCGATGCTAATTTTGATCATCGGATTTCTATGAATGCCAGTATCGATCATTTTTTTGAGAAATATTCGAGTCTAGATATGAATAGAGAAAATTTTTGTGACTGGACGTATGGTGGGTATCATAATGAAGAAAATCAAACGCACAAAATGACAATAGGATTGCATATGGGCGAAACATGTAATATTGTTGTATATAAAAACAAAACAGGTGGACAAGAAGATTATGTCATTCGTTTAAAACGACATACTTGTACAGATTATATACCAAGTTGTATTGTTCACAATATAAAAAATCAAATAGAATATATATGTTTAGGATGTCAAAAAGAGAATACTGCTACAATTTCAGCTTCATTATCTCAATTGGAATTTAAATACAATGGAAAGATACAGCAACCTAAAATAGTGGTGAAGAGAACGATGATTTCAGGTGCAAATCGAGAACAATTGCTTTCACGAGAATTTTACACGGTACAAATGCCTGACAGTAAGGAAGTAGGAGATTATCGTGTTATAGTAAAATTTAAAGGAGACGTTTATAAATATTTAGAGAGTCAAACTTTAACTTATAGTATTGTTCCGTGAGGTAAATTGTCAGTAGAAATAATTAGATTGAAAAATTTTATTAAATGGTTATGATGTTGAATTTTTAAATCAAATATTTAAAGATAAAGCTGTAATGAATGGGATAGGTAGTTACTATTACGAAAATAAGGATCTACTTGTATAAAAAATCTCAATCTGTGGAATAATATGGTATCAGAGGAAATGACATTCAGAATTGGAGTGATATTATGACACAGCAGGAATTATCATGTATACGTAGATCGATTCATAATCATCTTGGCCATCGGATTCGATTAAGCGCAAACCGTGGCAGACATCGTTATGAGGTTTCCGAAGGATTTATTCGCGAGACCTATCCGAATATTTTTGTAGTTGAGTTGATTAGCGATAACCCCGATAAAAATAACAAAAAGGTATCTTTTAGCTATCATGATGTAGTAACAGAAGATGTGAAAATGTGTTTGCTTGCATAAACCATAATCAGGAATAAAATCCCTTCGTCTTTCATAAAATATAGGAAAGGCAGGAGGGATTTTTTATGGAAATAACAGAAAAGCAATTAAAAACAACGGCAGTCAAAGCCGAAAAACAGATACAGATTACTTTGGACGAAGACAAAAATGTACCAGATGCGAAAATTGATATTGATAAAATTATTTTGGCAAAAGGAAATATTAAAATACAGGAATCTGAAATCATGGTTGATCGAATTCGTGTCGACGGAGTTTTAGAAGGAGAAATTCTCTATTATGGAAATGATGGGAACAGTCGTTGTGGAGTGATGGAATTTTCAATTAATTTTGAAGAATATTTTCATATTGAATCTGTGATTCCGACCGATCATGTATCCATTGTGCCAGAGTTGGAGGATTTAAATATCACATTGATCAACTCGAGAAAAGTTGGAATTCGTGCAGTTTTAAACTTTATGATCTCTGCGGCAAATGGCGAGGAAATGGATGCGATTGCAGATGCCAGTGGGGATGGTGTACAGACATTACATAAAAATTTATCCATGACGCAACTGGTAGTAGATAAAAAAGATATTGTGCGGATGAAAGAAGAGGTGGTCTTACCAGCCAATAAGCCTAATATTTATGAGCCATTGTGGAGTTATTTGGAATTTCAAAAAGTAGAAAGTAAGATCTATGATCACAAAATCGGTATTCAGGGAGAACTACATATTTTTCTTCTATATTTAGGGGAAGAGGAACATATGCCATTGCAATTTGTGGAATGGGAACTTCCGGTAAAAACAGAACTGGAATGTTACGAATGTATGGAAGGAATGGTTGGCCACATTGGGTATCGTATTACAAGTCGAAATTTAGAGGTCAAACCAGACATTGATGGAGAAATTCGTGTGTTATCTGCTGAGATTGGACTCGAATTAGATTTAAAAGTATATGAAGAGGAAGAAATGCAGATTTTAGATGATGTTTATCATTGGAAAAAGGAATTGATTCCTCATTATGAACCATTCATTTTTCAAAGGTTGATCGCAAAAAATGCTGCAAAAATGAAATTAAATCAGCGAATTTCTTTAAACCAGAATCAGGGAAAAATTTTACAAATTTTATATATGGATGGAAGTTGCAAAATTGATGAGATGGAAATCGTAGATGGTGGTGTTCAGATAGAAGGAGTATTAGACGGTGTTGTGCTTTATCTGACTTCAGATGATAATATGCCTGTGAATAGTATGCCTGTGATTGTTCCATTTTCTTATACAGTGGAGGCAAAAGGAATTCAGACTGGGGATCATTATCGGATTCATGCAACGCTAGATCAATTGAATGCAGTATTTTTGGATGGGGATGAGATTGAGGTAAAGGCGGAGATTTGTTTTGATATGATTGTGTTATCTCCAGAAAAAGCAGAAGCCATGTTGCAAATTGAAGAAAAAGAGTTAGATTTGAAAAAACTTCAGCAGATGCCGGGTGTGATCGGTTATATAGTAAAACCGGGTGACAGTTTATGGAAAATAGCAAAACATTATTATACAACCATTGATTCTATTCGAAAATTAAATGAAGAAATCGAGGATGAAGTAAAGCCGGGAAGTCGTTTGATTATTATGAAAGAGATTGAGGAAAGCCTGGATTGTTAGCCTACTGTTTTGTTGATATGTAGTATTGCAAATACGAATAGAATTAGCTATAATATTGCTGTATACATAATACTGCACAAAATTTAGTACAATCAAAGAATGAGGGATTACAATGAGAGAAATACAGTTGCGTGCATATGGCAAGATTAATCTTGGGCTTGATGTCGTGCGTAAGCGCGAAGATGGTTATCACGAATTACGGATGATCATGCAGACTGTTGGGCTATATGATGAATTAAGGATGAAGATGATTCCGGAAGATGAGATTCGTTTATCTGTTAATCTATCATTTTTACCAACAAATCAAAATAATTTAATTTATAAAGCAATTGCATTGTTAAAAGAGGAATTTGGCATTACACAAGGGGTGGCTGTAAAGCTGAATAAAAGGATTCCGGTTGCTGCTGGAATGGCAGGTGGAAGTTCCAATGCAGCAGCGGCATTAGTCGGTATGAATCGATTGTTTCATTTGGGATTGTCCAAACAAAAATTAATGGAATATGGAGTTCGATTGGGTGCGGATGTTCCATATTGTATTATGAGAGGTACAGCATTGTCAGAAGGGATTGGTGAGGTTTTGACACCATTGCCACCGATACCGCCATGTTATATTTTGCTGGCGAAACCAGGCATTAGTGTATCGACGAAATATGTATATCAAAATTTAAAAATTGAAGAGCTTACACATCATCCAGATATTGATGGTATGATAGAATCAATCGAATCAAAAAGTTTAAAAGGTATTTGTGATCGACTTGAGAATGTTTTAGAGACAGTTACAATCAAAGATTATCCGATGATTCAGGATGTAAAGCAATTTATGATCGATCATGGTGCAGAGAATGCGTTGATGAGCGGAAGTGGACCGACGATATTTGGTATTTTTCGAAAACGCAGTGCCGCGAAAAAGGCTTTGGAGGAGATGCATCAGTTGACATTTATTAAGCAGGCTTATGTAGTAGAGCCATATAATGTACGAAGAAGATAAGGGGGAGGATGAAAAAAATGAATGATAAATTGAAAGTCAATATGAATGAATATCTGCCACTTCGTGATGTAGTCTTTAATATCTTACGTCAGGCAATCATTACAGGAGAATTTGCTCCGGGGGAACGACTTATGGAGATTGCATTAGCAGAACGTTTAGGCGTTAGTCGCACACCTGTTCGTGAGGCAATCCGTAAATTGGAACTGGAAGGGTTGGTTGTCATGATTCCAAGAAAAGGAGCGGAAGTTGCCCGTATCACAGAGAAAGATTTGCGGGATGTTCTGGATGTACGTTGTGCATTGGAAGAATTAGGTGCATATTTAGCAGCAGAGAGGATCGACGAAGATGGAAAGCGTGCGTTAAAACATGCTTTGGTTGATTTCGAAAAGGCAATTGAATCAGGAGATACAGCAGAAATTGCAGATAAAGATATGGATTTTCATGATGTCATTTTTGAAATTGTAGATAATCCGAGATTGACAACAATTGTCAATAATTTACGGGAGCTTATTTACCGTTATCGTTTAGAATATGTAAAAGATTTTGATTATCATGATACGCTATTACGGGAGCATCGCCTGATTACAGAAGCAATTTTTAATGGTGATGGAGAAAAAGCCCGTAAAATTATGAAAACACATATTTATAATCAGGAAATTACAGTGATCCGAAATATACAAGAATCATAACATGCATACCAAGGCACTTGTTTTTTATTAACAAGTGCCTGTTACGTTTTAGAGAAGAGGGAAAAACATGAATCGATTGAAAAAAATCTATTGCAGAGTATTTCAAAAAGGGTTAAAAATTGCGTTGCCGTTTTTGCCATATCGCAAACCGAAAATTGTAAAGGATGTAACACAGATACCAGACATCTTGCATAAGAAACATTATGAAAGTGTTTTGATTATTACGGATGCAGATATTAGCCGTCTGGGATTGACAAAGCAGTTAGAACTGGCTTTGATCGATGCGGGAATTGTTTACGTCATGTATGATAGGACGGTTGCTAATCCAACCACGGATAATGTCAATGAGGCGTTGGATTTATATAAAAAACATGATTGCAGAGCGATTATTGGTTTTGGAGGCGGTTCTAGTATTGACTGCGCAAAAGCAGTTGGTGCCAAAGTTGCAAAACCAAAGCAATCGATTGCTAAGATGAAAGGTATTTTAAAAGTACATAAAAGATTACCGTTATTAATTGCAATTCCAACAACTGCGGGAACTGGAAGTGAGACGACTTTGGCGGCTGTGATTACCGATGCACAAACCAGATATAAATATGCAATCAATGATTTTCCGTTAATACCAAGGTATGCGGTACTTGATCCGAGAGTGACGATTAGTCTGCCTCCATTTGTGACAGCGACAACGGGTATGGATGCCCTAACACATGCAGTGGAAGCTTATATTGGGCAATCAACAACACCGGGTACGAGAAAAGATGCTTTGATGGCAGTAGAATTAATTTTTCAAAATCTCGATCAGGCTTATTTCAATGGTAAAAATATTCAGGCAAGAGCAAATATGCTAAAAGCAGCTTATTATGCAGGTTGTGCTTTTACAAAATCATATGTTGGATATGTACACGCAGTCGCTCATTCACTTGGTGGAGAATATAATGTACCTCATGGACTGGCAAATGCCATTTTATTGCCGTTTGTTCTCGAAGAATATGGGACATGTATTCATAAGAAATTAAAAAATTTGGCAATTGCGGCAGGAGTTGCTGATGACAAAATGCCGGATGATGAAGCAGCGAAAGCTTTTATTGAGGCAATTAAAGATATGAAAACGCGCTATGGCATTGGCGATACCGTAAAGGAAATCCGGGAAGAGGATATTGCGAAGCTATCTCATTATGCGGATAAAGAGGCAAATCCATTGTATCCAGTTCCGGTATTGATGAATGCGAAAGAATTAGAGAAGTTTTACTATATGCTGATGGAAGAAGCGTAAGGAGAATATGAGATGAACGAAGTGCAGATTAGAGAAATCGTAAAGAAACAACGTAAATGGTTTTATACAGGTGCAACACTCCCTGTGGAAAGAAGGATAGAGGCTTTAACGAAACTGCAGATTTGTATCCGTAAATATGAAGATGAGATTAATCAGGCAATTAAAAAAGATTTGGGAAAAAGTGCATTTGAAAGCTATATGTGTGAAACTGGTCTAACTTTAAGTGAAATCAGTTACATGTTAAAGCATATCAAACGCTTTGCCAAAGAAAAAACGGTTTGGACTCCATTGGCACAATTTCATTCCAGAAGTTATAAAAAGCCATCTCCATATGGAGTTGTATTGATCATGAGTCCATGGAACTATCCGTTTTTATTGACAATGGAGCCATTGGTGGATGCACTTGCTGCAGGTAATACTGTCGTGATAAAGCCGAGTGCTTATTCTCCTCATACAAGCGAAATTATGGCAAAAATCATTCATGAATGTTTTGATGAAAAGGATGTTGCGGTTGTGACTGGAGGGCGTGCGGAAAATACTTATTTATTAGAAGAGAAATTTGATTACATTTTCTTTACAGGTAGTCAGGCGGTTGGAAAAGTAGTTATGGAGCATGCCTCTCGACATTTAACTCCTGTGACTTTAGAATTAGGGGGAAAAAGCCCTTGTATCATAGAAGAAAGTACTAATATTAAATTGGCGGCGAAACGAGTGGTATTTGGAAAATACCTAAATTGTGGACAGACTTGTGTGGCACCAGATTATATTTTATGCGATGCCAAAATCAAAGATGTCTTTGTAAATGAAGTCAAAAAGCAAATTCGTAAGCAATATGGAAAGCAGCCATTAAAGAATAAAAATTATGGTAAGATCATTAATGAAAAACATTTTAAACGAGTTTGTGGCTTGATTGATTCTGAAAAAGTAGTTTATGGGGGAAAATCGGATAGTGCTACTTTGCAGATAGAACCGACGGTTATGGATCATGTGACCTTCGATGATGCGGTGATGCAAGAAGAAATCTTTGGTCCGATCATGCCAATTTTGA
Organism: Lachnospiraceae bacterium; assembly: GCA_030523275.1. GTDB lineage: Bacteria > Bacillota > Clostridia > Lachnospirales > Lachnospiraceae > Fimousia. The sequence continues at coordinate 31,321 of JAUNIX010000026.1, read as the reverse complement.
CATACGATTCTCTTGATCAGGTGATTCAAAAGATTAATTCAATGGCACATCCGTTAGCACTCTATTTGTTTAGTTCAGATAAAGAAGTCATTTCTAAAGTAACATCGAGATGCAGTTTTGGTGGTGGCTGTGTCAACGATACCATCATCCATCTTGCTACAAGTGAGATGGGATTTGGTGGTTTTGGTGAAAGTGGAATGGGTTCCTATCATGGAAAAGAGGGTTTTGATACCTTTAGCCATTATAAAAGCGTGGTTGACAAAAAGACATGGCTTGATCTTCCGATGCGCTATCAACCATATCGAAAAATATATGACAAATTGATTCATGTATTTTTAAAATAAATTAAGTACCTATTAGATAGTCATAAAATGATTGAGTATCTAATAGGTGTTTTTTTATTGAATATTTTTTTCTTTTTTTCTCATACTATCTCAAAAGGAGTTAGTATGCAGGTCAAAACATTTATTTCAGATGATTTACAAGTAAATATTGCTTATTTAGAACAACGGTTTAAAAACTGTGATGATTTGATTCATAAAAAATTTTCCATTGGGGTTAGACATAAACATGAATGTTATCTTATGTATGCAGATGGTCTGATTGATGCCGTTATGATTCAGGATTCTGTGATACGCCCACTGTTAAGCGAGTCATTGACGAATTATCCAGATTCAATTGAGAATTGGATTATTGAGAGTGCTGATCGTAAGCAGATTTTTGATATGGAAGAGGCAATTACCAATATTCTATCGGGTAATACAGTGGTCTTTTTTGATGAATGTGATTTTGCGATTCAAGTTTCGAGCAAAAAATTTCCAAATCGTGGAATTCAATCACCAGAGCAGGAAGTTTCTATTCGTGGACCAAAAGATAGTTTTAATGAAAGTCTGCGTTTTAGTACTGCTCTCATCCGAAGAAGAATTCGTGATCCACGTTTAAAAGTAGAACAACAGCAGGTTGGAGTGAGATCAAAGACAGATATCGCCATTCTTTATATGGAAGATTTGGTACATCAGGATATGTTGGAGCAGTTGAAAGCAGAAATTAGACAGATAAATGTGGATGGAATTTTAGATGGCGGAGTTTTAGAACAGTTTTTAGAGAAAAAAGTGAACTCTCCGTTCCCACAATATCAACATACAGAACGCCCAGACAAAGTTGCAAGTGGAATTTTAGAGGGAAGAATTGCAGTTGTTGTGGATAACTCTCCCGGAGTGTTATTACTTCCAGTGACATTAAATGTCTTTTTTCAGGCTGGAGATGATTATTACAATCGATGGGAAATCGCTTCTTTCGCAAGGATTTTGCGGTATATTTCATCTATCATGGCAGTCAGTTTACCGGCATTTTATATTGCAATTGCGAACTTTCACACGGAAGTGGTACCAACAAATTTGATTTTATCCTTTGCTAAGGCTCGAGAAAGTGTGCCGTTTCCGATTGTTGTTGAAGTCTTAATGATGGAATTGGCTTTCGAATTGCTCCGGGAAGCCGGAATTCGTTTGCCGGGACAACTAGGGGGGACGATTGGTATTGTTGGAGGTCTGATTGTTGGACAGGCAGCGGTTGAGGCTGGGCTTGTCAGTACGATTGTTGTCATTGTTGTATCTTTAACAGCGATAGCTTCGTTTTCCGTTCCTAGTGAAAGTTTTCGTGGAGCTTTTCGATTGCTTAAATTTTTTATGATTGCTGTCTGTTCTTTTTGGGGTTTATATGGCTTTTTCCTTGGCTGGCTGGCAATTGCGATTCATTTGTGCAGTCTTGAAAGTTACGGTATACCATATCTATCACCAACGGTTCATGGCGGTGAGGAAAATGACTATTTGGTACGTATGCCGTGGAGAAAACTGAAGATACGACCGGGCTTTACGCGTGATGGAGCAAGAATTAGACAGTCATCAAAATAAATTTCAATATATGGAGAAAATAGATTATGATTACAGATCGTCAGATGAAACGAACGTTAATGATTGAGTTATTTAGTACAACGGGATTGTTTTTATCGGCAATGGCACAAAATATGCAGCAGTTACTTGTCGGAATGGCAGGAGCCCTCATTTATGCTATCTACTTTTTGTGGCTTGGACAAAATTATAATATTGAACGGGTAGGGAAAGTTCGAAAAACAATCTATACGATTCGATTCTTTCTATATGCATGTTTTCTAGGTAGCCTAATGAAGTTGCTTGTATCAAAAATGTTGCTAAAAGGAGCAAGTGGATGGTTTTTATTTTTTCCCGTACTAGTGCTTACCATCTATGCGAACCGTGGCGGAAGGGAAGAACGGGCTAGATTAATGGAATTATTATTTTGGTTTGTATTTTTACCATTATTTTTCGTTTTAGCTTTGGCGATCAAAGATGTTCATTTCAACTATCTGATACAAAATGATTTTCAACCAACAAAAAGTGTACAAGTATTTTTATGCTTTTGTTCTATGGAAATATTGATATTTTTTCATGGTAAACGGAAGGAAAAGGCGAAAGCACTTACCTTTGTTTTTTTATTAAATATTTTGGTTTTTGTCGTAACGATTGGTATGTACGGTTATCGTATGGCAGAGAGCAGTGATTTTCCGGTTGTAACGATGATTCAGATGGTACGCTTTCCAGGTGGATTTGTGGAGCGTTTAGATATCTTTATTCTTGCATTTTGGATCTTGAGTTTATTTGCAATTTTTAGTGCATACTGTTTTTATGGCACTTATTATTGGAGTAAGGAGATCAGTTCAGAAAAAAGCCTAAAAAGGAATCCGATCGCTTGGATTTTCTATGGTGTGGTATTTGTAGCGGTTGGTTGGAATCGGTTTGATTTAACGGAATTGATGGCAGATTTCCAGACCTATTTGCTGTGGATTGATATTCCACTTGCTATCATTTTACCGTGGCTTGGGGATCCAAAGCAAAAACGATTTGCTGCGGTGACAGCATTGTCGGTCATTATGTTGATTGCAACAGGATGTGCCCCAAAACATATAAACATTGAGGAAAGAGATTATGTGTTGGCGATGGGGATTGAGATGGAACAGAATGTTTGGAAAGTCAGCTTTTTTTTACCAGAAAATGAATGTATTGTCGCTCAGGGAAAAAACTGGGAAGAAGTGGAAACAAATTTTCAGAAAGGGCAGGCAAAAGAGTTGGAACTTGGTCATTTAAAAGCGATGATCATTGGGAAGAATGCGAACTGGAAACAGTTACAGAACCAGTGGAAGGTAGATCAGGATTATGCTAAGACGGTATTATTATTTCAAACGGACAAATCGATGGAGGAGTTTGTAAAAGCTGACCAAAGTTCAAATGCAGCATTAGGAAATACCTTAGTTGAATTGGCAGAACGTAATCATAGAGAGACCACTCTTGGCGACTATCTTGCGGGAGCAAAAAAGGTGCCCAAGATTACAATACGAACAGATTTGCCGATGGTGGAATAGGAACAATATTTCCTATTTCGGTATGTTTTCTTTTATGATACACTTTCATTAGAAGTTAGAAAAAGTATAAAAAAGGAGACTGATAGAATGAAAATTTTGATTGATGATGCAGATTTAACAAAAATTGAAGGTTTTTTTGATATGTACCCATATGATGGAGTGACAACAAATCCAACTATTTTGAGTAAAACAGGAAATCCTGATCCAATGGATCAGTTAAAGAAAATCATTGCCTTAATGCCGGAAGGTACAGATTTACATGCACAAGTGATCTCTACAGAGACAGAAGACATGGTAAAAGAAGCAGAACATATGGTAGAAGTTCTTGGAAAAAGTAAGATTAATATGTATGTGAAAGTGCCTGTTACTGCAAACGGATTAAAAGCAATCTCCATTTTATCAAAAAAAGGAATTAATGTAACCGCAACCGCTATTTATGGTGTTATGCCAGCTTTTATGGCGGCCAAAGCAGGTGCCAAATTCCTGGCTCCATATGTGAATCGTTTAGATGTATTAGGATATGACGGGGTAAAAATTGCCATTGACATTCATACAGCAGTCAAGGCGGCTGGTTATGAAGCAGAAGTTTTAGGAGCAAGTTTCAAAAATTCACAGCAGATTTTGGATATGGCAAAGGCAGGGATCGGTTCTGTGACGGTTGGTTCTGATGCATTGGAGAAATTAGCTTATAACGGAGTTGCGGAAGATGCAGTTGGAGTATTTATCCGTGATTTTGAAGGTTGTTGCGGTGACGGCAAAACGATGTTAGATTTTGAATAATCGTTTAAAAAATTGAAAAAGTGTCAATCCTTATGATAGAAGGTCATAAGGAGGACAAAAAATGTTACATCGAAATACAAAACGAAGATTTCTCATATGGCTTGGAATCTTCGTTTTTCTTTTTATCTCGAGAAATTATTTCACGTTTGCACATACAACACAAAATCAATACGAAGATTATACGAATCTGGATTTGATTCGGTTTCATATTCGCGCAGAAAGTGACCAAAATATTCATCAACAAGAAAAAATGGCAGTACGGGAAACCGTATTGCGATATATGGAACAAAATATATCAAAGGTGTCTGATAAATCACAGATGCGAAGACAGATTTTAGCGCATCGACAGGACTTAGAACAAACCGTCCAAAATACTTTAAACACTTACGGGACAGATGCTACAGTTGCCATTTATTTTACAAAGGAATTTTTTCCAATGCGAAAATATGGGCAGACGATCGTACCAGCAGGCATTTATGAGGCGATGCGCATTGATCTTGGAAAAGCGAAAGGAAAAAACTGGTGGTGTATTTTATATCCTTCTTTTTGCCTGATTGATTCCAATCATGTTTTGGAAAATCCAAAGGACAAAGAAAAATTAGAGGCTATGTTTGAAGGTAAAACAGTGAATGTGAAATATAAAAGCTATATAAAAAAATTGGTAGAAAAACACTGGAAAGACAAAAAATGAACCAGCCCTAACGATAGGACTGGTTTCATACGTTTGACCGATTAAAATTCTTTTTGTTTGATGATTGTTTGACTGATACCAATGGAAATGCTCAGGGCAATGAGAGAAAGTACAAATAGCATACCACTGATAAATCCCAAATTTTGAATCGGTAAAGATGGTAGAAACGCTTTAAAATCGATACCGACAGCACTTTTTATTTTACTAACAACGTAAAAAACGGCAAATACAATTCCAAATAAAATAGCAGAAACGACACGCCCTTTGTCACTTCCAAACTTTAAATGGAGCGGAACAAAGATAGCAAAAAAGAATAGGAATATCGTCATGATATTGCTATAAGAGATCCACCATTCCATGATTTGAAGACTAGGCGTTATGAAATAATCATGTAGGAAGGAGAGCACTGTGGATAATAACCATACACTTCCACCCATAATGAACCCCAATAGGTACTTTTCATACACATAAGTCCTTCTTTTAAATGGCAGAGTAAACAAAAATGAATTTCCATTGTCATATTCATCATAACTGATCGTGCTTAAACTTAAAAATGCGGATGTGAGAGTGAGGTAACTCACAGCAAAGGAGGATCCTTGTTTGTTCAACATGATAACGATGAGAGCGATTATAAACACAGTAAGTAAGAATCGGCCTTGCTTTTTTAGTAAATAGTAATCTTTGATCAATAAGCCTTTCATAAATCTTCACCTCGAATCATTATTGTTATCAATTCGTCTATGTTTCCATTTTCAATCACAATATCCGGATAATTGTCCAGATAAAATTGTTTTTCATCTGTCAAACAGCGGTAACCAAATGGTTCTTTTTTGATTTTTATAAGATACCGCTGGTCTATGTTCTGTAATTTTTCTGCTGAAATCTTTAATATTGCATAATTGCTTAATAAACAATCTGTCTCTTCGTGAAAGATGATGCTTCCATCGTGAATCATGTAAAGATCATCACACAGTCCCTCAAGATCCGAAGAAATATGAGAGCTGATCAGAATAGAATGATTCTCTGATTGTTCCATAAATTCTCTTAATAGAGTCAGTATTTCATCTCTGGCGATGACATCAAGCCCTGCTGTCGGTTCATCCAATATGAGAAGAGAAGCATTGTGAGAGAGTGCAACCAGTACCTTTAGTTTTGCTTTCATTCCTGTAGAAAATTCTTTGATTTCCTTTTGTTCTGGCAGTTGCAGTCGTCGACATTGGTTTAAAAAATAATCTTGATCAAATTCCTCATAAAATGTGGATAGAATCGGCAATAGAGTTTCAATTGTTAAATATCCACTAAAACCAGAATCAGAGAAAGCGACGCCTATTTTTTCTTTGTCTTTTGGTGTAATCTCAGAAATATTTTTGTCAAGTATTTCGATGGATCCGCCATCCGTAGAAATAAGATTTAATGCAGCTTTAAAAGCAGTCGTTTTTCCAGAACCATTTTGTCCGATTAGTCCTGTAATATATCCTGGCAGGACTTCTAAAGTGCAATCCAATGTAAAATTTGGATAATTCTTTTTGACTTGTTTCATTTTTAACATAATTTAGCCCTCCAAAATGATTTCAAATAATTCTTTTAATTCATCGTCGGTTAATCCGTATCGTTTTCCTTTCTGGATGGCCAGGTCCAAATCGGTTTCCACTTCTTTTCGCTGTTCTTCCAGCAAAAGTTCTTTGTTTGTAGCTGCTACATAGGTTCCTTTTCCGTGTACGGTAACTGTAAAGCCTTCCTGTTCTAAATGATCATAAGCTTTTTTTACTGTTAGCGCACTGATTTTTAAATCTTTTGATAAGGAGCGAACAGATGGCAGAGCATCATTTTCAACGAGTTCGCCGTTTCGTATCAATACTTTGATCTGATCCATAATTTGTTCGTAAATAGGAACCATCGAGGATCCATTGATTATTAGTTTCATCTCTGTTCTCCTTTCTTACAAACAGTATATAACAGTATTAAACTGTTGTCAACTGTTATATACTGTTTGTTATAAAAATAAAGCAGAAAAGTCTGATTGTCTTGTGTTTTCGTATAAAAAAAGAAGCCAATTCAAGGCTTCTTTTTAGAAATTAAATATATCCCATTGTCCGCAAGAAGAACACCCAGAAGGTCAGGCTGACGGAAGATAATAAGGTTGCCATAACAATGATACTTGATGTCAAAACATCATCATTTCCCATGTTTTTTGCCATAATATAACAGCTTACTGTCGTTGGCGAGCCAAGCATGATCAAAATTGCAATCATCGATTCACCGTGGAATCCAAGATACATCGCTACTGGTAAAAATAAAGCAGGTAGAATAAAAAGTTTAATCGCAGTTGAGACTATTGTTGGTTTTATCTTGGCAAGTGCTTTGCGACCTTCAAATCCGGCACCAACTAACAGAAGTCCGAGTGGAGTGGCGGTTACAGCTAAATTGTTAATGCATTTATCGACCACATTTGGAAAGTCAATATGTAAAAAGGAAAAAGGCAGACCTGCAAAAATTCCTAAGATAATGGGATTTTTCAAAATATTGATAAACGCAGTCTTTAAATTACCACTTCCATTGCCGCTTCCACGCATGGTTAAAACCAGAACGGAATAAATATTGTATAAAGGAACACTTGCGACGATCATCAGTGGTCCTACCGTCGAATGTCCATAAATATTTTCAATAAAAGCGATTCCCAAGATGGCAGCACTTCCGCGGAAAGATGCTTGTACAAAGGCTCCAATCATAGATTTATCTTTCATAAAAATTTCTGTCAAAAGCCAAATTCCCCAAAACATCAATGAAGTGACGATCATACAATATAAGACATATTTTAGATCAAAGACATTGCGGATATCAGCACCAGAAATATCTCGAAAAAGTAGTGCCGGAAGTGCAATCGAAAAGACAAATTTATTGCCAGCAGTTAAAAAGCCATCATTTAACATTCCTTTCTGTCTTAATAGCCATCCGATAAAAATGACAAAGAAAATAGGAATTGTTGAATTTAGACTAAAAAGAAAGTCATTCATATTTTTTCCTCCCAATGATTCCATTAGTTCTTATCATATAGCAATTTATCCATACTTGCAAGAAATGTATTGATTGTATAAAAAAGGCTTAACAAAGAGTTAAGAATAACGAGATTGAAAAATGAGACTAGATGGAGTAAAATGGGTTAGAGAATATCAGATAGAAAGGAGTGTATGAGTGTATAAAAATACACGATGCAAAATGATTATGAAAAAAAATGTAGTTGTATTATTTGGAGGCAATTCATCAGAACATGATGTTTCTTGCGTATCAGCACAGACAGTCATTCAGAATATTGATATAGATACATATAATGTGATATTAGTTGGAATTACCAGAGAAGGAAAGTGGTTATCAGTAGATAGTATAGATGCGATTGCAGATGGCTCATGGAGAGAATCCAAGACAGAAGCATTGATTTCTCCGGATACAACAAAAAAAGAATTATTGATCTTAAAAGATGGAAGCTATGAAACGAAAAAAATTGATGTCGTATTCCCGGTATTACATGGATTAAACGGAGAGGACGGAACGGTTCAGGGTATTTTAGAATTAGCAAAAATCCCTTATGTTGGATGTGGTGTTTTGGCTTCTGCCGTTTCTATGGATAAAGTATATACAAAAATCATTGTTGATAAATTAGGAATTAATCAGGCAGCGTTTGTTGATGTTCGTCTTGAAATGTTAGACGATATGGACAAAACAATTATGGAAGTAGAAGATCAGTTGGATTATCCAGTTTTTGTAAAACCTTCTTGTGCTGGTTCTTCTCAAGGTGTGACTAAAGCACATAACCGTGAAGAATTAGTGGATGCATTAAAGCTTGCTGCAAAACATGACAGAAAGATTTTAGTAGAAGAAACAATCGTTGGACGTGAAATCGAGTGTGCAGTCTTGGGTGGCAAAGAGGTCAAAGCTTCCGGTGTTGGAGAAATCCTGGCTGCAGCAGAATTTTATGATTTTGATGCAAAATACAATAATGCAGAATCAAAAACAGTGGTAGATCCTGATCTGTCTGAAAAAACAGTTGAAAAAATCCGCGACGCAGCGGTTCGTATTTTTAAAGCCGTTGATGGATTCGGTTTAGCCCGTGTAGACTTTTTTGTCGCTAAGAAAAATGGAAAGGACAGAGTTGTATTTAATGAGATCAATACTCTTCCTGGATTTACTTCGATCAGTATGTACCCAATGTTATGGAACGCGAGAGGCATTGAACTTCAGGATTTAGTAAGTCAGTTGATTGAGATGGCTTATCACAGATTTTAGAGGATAGATATGACAAAAGATGTTTTGGTATATGTTTCCGGTGTTCATACAGAGGAAGAACAGAATGAACCCATTGTATTGGTAACTGCCGGTACATATTATTATAAAAATAAAAAGCATTTTATTTTTTACGAAGAGATTGATGAAGATGGAACAGTCTCAAAAAATACGATTAAAGTTGCATCGAATATGGTGGATTTGATTCGTAAAGGTGTCACGAGTAGTCACATGATTTTTGAAGTAGGAAAAGAAAATCTCACATATTATGACACTCCGTATGGCAGTATGTTGATGGGAATCACAACATCCAACTGTTCCTTTAAAGAAATCAATGATAGACGTATGGAACTAAACATTGACTATGCATTATCCATTGATGGCAAACACATGTCAGACTGTAACATAGAAATCAAGATCAAAGCAAAAGAATAGTATTTGTAAACAAACTTCATAAAATCCCCTACCGCGTACAGACCATTATTTCTGTGTCTGTTAGCGGTGGGGGATTTTTTCTCCCATTATTTCTGTGTCTGTTACCGGTGGGGATTTTTTCTCCCATTTCTTCTGAGTTTGCTAGCGATAGGGGATTTTGGTATTATATCCAGGCTCCATCCATGCGGATAACTTGTCCGGTCATATATTCTGGTGCGGTGGCGATCATATAGAGCATTTTGGCAGCTTCTTTTGGTGTACCCATCCGATCAGAAGGAATTTCTTCGATAATTGCATCTTTATCTTCTTTTGAAAAACAGGCATTCATTTCTGTGTCAAACATGCCAAGAGAAAGCGCATTGACAGCAATATGGCTTGGAGCCAATTCTTTGGCCAGAGCTTTGGTAAAAGCAATTACACCACCTTTTGCGGCAGAATATGCAACTTCACAGGAAGCCCCGACTTCACCCCAGACAGAAGTAATATTAATCATTCTGCCATTCTTTTTGGAAATCATATGGGGAAGAACTGCTTTGCTGCAGTAAAAAAGAGAATTTAAATTTGTATTTATTAGATTTTGCCATTCTTGATCTTCCATATCTGTTAGCAATCCTACATGGGAAATAGCAGCATTATTAATGACGCAATCAATGCTACCGAATTCCTTTATTGTTTTATCACATAAGTTTTGCCAAAAATTTGGGACACCAATATCTCCGGCAATTGAAAGAACCGATACTCCAGATTCCTTTAATTTTTTTTCAGCATTTTGTAATGCAACTATATCATGGCAGGCATTGATCACAACTTGCCATCCATGATTGCCAAAAAATTCTGCGGTAGCATATCCAATACCGCGAGAACTTCCGGTAATAATAATCGTTTTCATGAATTTTTAATCCTTTCCATTTATGATAGATGTGTCAATAATTTCAAAATGGTCTCTAAGTAGTTATATTGATATTATAACAAAGAAAAAATCGAATGATAAGGAGTGTTGAAATAAAAATCAAGATTTGTTATACTAAAATATAATGAATAATAGAAGGGAGATTTTATTTTGAGAAAAAATTCAAAACAGAAAACAGTCGTACGTGTGATTGCTGCAATACTGATCATTATTTTAGCAGGATTTGTGTCATATCATGGATCAAAAGCGATTTTTACAAATAAATTTCGAAGAGATAAAGTAAAGGCTGAAAAGAAAGAAGAAGAGGAAATTAAAAAATCAGTAAAGTCAAATTATGTTACAGTCGTACGTGTAGGTAAACTAACGTCACTTCGCATTTTCAATACAAAGACGGACAAATTAACATTTGTTTTAATGCGTCCAGATTCTGATTTGTTTACATATGATGAGGATGGCGATGTACAGGATATTGAAAAAGTAGTGAACAATATTCAGAATGCATATGGTATTACTGTAGATTCTTATGAGGATTTTGGACAAAGTGAATTCTCAGAATTGATCAATGACGGGCAAGCTTTTGAATGTGATTTGCCGAAAGCTGTTAGCTTTAAGGACAATAATAAGATGACAGTCAATATAAAAACAGGCAAACAAACCCTAAATGGAAATCAGGCATGGGGTGTCATTAGCGGAGAAGGCGACTATGAATCACAGGAAGATTTGATGGCCAATGCAAAAGCATTTGTAGAAGGCTATATGGAAGAAATCTTTGATGAAGTATCAGAAGATTCGATCACCACTTATGCTTCGACTTTATTTAGTCTTTGTGATAGTGATATAAAAGTAAACGATGTAGAACATTATATGGCATATTATGCAAAATTAACTCCAGATGATATATCTGTTACAGAATTTACCGGAAAAGAAGTAGATGGTGCTTTTGAAGTAGATATTAAAAAAGCAAAGGCTTTGATTTCTGATCTTACCGATGAGACAGAACAAAAGACGACAACAGAAGCAACAACAGAGAGTAAGATTTCTTCAGAGGACAAGAAGATTTTGATCCGAAATGCAGCTTCTATCAATGGAATTGCAGCGAAATGGCAAACAAAGTTGAGCGATGATGGGTATGATATTTCAGATATAAAAGATTACGACAAAACATATGACAAAACCATCATTTCTGTGTCAGAAGAAGGCATGGGAGAAGACTTGAAAGATAAATACTTTAAAGATGCAAAAATTGAGGTCGGCGATGTTGAAGAAGGAGTCGATATTTGTATTTATCTTGGTAAAGATGCAGATACTTTAGACTAGAATAAAGGAGATCAAATACACCATGGAAAATCAGAACAATCATAAGCGGGTTCCCGTATTGGGAATAGTTGTAGATTCTGTTTCTGTTCCTCGTGCAGTTGAAATATCCAAAGATTATCTCAAAAATGATTATTTTAACGTTATTTTATTAGCTGGTGCATGGCTGGCTATAGAAAGCCAGGAATCGGAAGAAATCAAGCAATTTATTCATATTGCTGATCTTATATTACCAGGAGACCACAACATTGAAGACGCGGCTGACAAATCAATAGAAGGTATGTTTCAAGAGGAATTTCTGGATCAGATATTAATGTACCTTGCGAAACAGGAGGGGCATCTTTGTGTCCTTTGTGACTCTGAACAGCAATCGGAACGTGTGATCTTACATTTACAAGAGGACTATCCTGGGTTGAAAGTGGATGGTGTTGTTTTTGCTGACACTGATATAGAGGCGATGGAAGCCTTGGTGAATACGGTAAACGGCTATTTTCCAGATTTAGTTTTGCCATTGGTTTCAATCGAAAAACAAGTATCGTTATTGTTGAAACATAAAGATACGTTAAGTACAAAACTCTATATTGGTTCAGAAAATTTGGCGGAACGTATCTTTCGAAAGGGAGATTCAGAGAAAGATGATTCGATTATTGTAAAATGGCTAAAAAAACATTTGCATATCGGAAAAAAAGCAATGGATAATGAATTTTGGCAGAAGTATCGTGCCCAGAAAGAAAATAATGAATAAAAGCATACAGAAAACGAAAGGTTGATTATAAGTTTTTTGGGAAGAATACACAAAAACAAAATATGTTATTTGTATAAAAAAGAGAAGAAAAACAAATTCTTCTCTTTTATTTTTGGTTATTTTGCTGTATAGTAGTAATTAAGCAGGAAAGGAAGTGATAAAATATGATATCGAATCAGGTTCTTCAGGATACGGTAGACGGAATAAAAGCAATTTCCAGAACGGATTTATGTGTCATGGATACAGATGGAAAAGCAGTTGCAAGTACAATTGGGGATGTAAGTGAGTATGTTGAATCAGTGATGATTTTTTCGCAGTCTTTGGCGGAAAGTCAAATGATGCAGGGACATCAATTTTTTAAAGTATTTGATGAAAATCAATTAGAATATATTATTTTGGTTAAGGGAGAAACAGATGACGCCTATATGGTGGGGAAATTGGCGGCATTTCAGATCCAAAATTTATTAGTTGCTTATAAAGAACGTTTTGATAAGGATAATTTCATAAAAAATCTTTTATTAGATAATCTTTTGCTAGTAGATATTTATAATCGTTCTAAGAAATTACATATTGATACGGATGTAAAACGACTGGTTTATATTATTGAGACAAAAAAAGAGAAAGAAAGTAGTGCGTTAGAAACGGTACACAATCTATTTGCGGCTAAAACCGGAAATTTTGTAACCGCTGTAGATGAGAAAAATATTATACTTGTTCGCGAAGTAAAACCAGGTGAAGAGTACGATGATTTTTATAAGACAGCAAATGTGGTATTGGATACATTAAGAGGCGAAGGATATCCGGAAGTCCAAATTGCATTTGGTACTGTTGTTGATGATATTAAAGAAGTTTCTCGTTCTTACAAAGAAGCGAAGATGGCACTTGCAGTTGGCAAGATATTCTATGAAGAGGAAGATGTTGTTGCCTACAGCAATTTGGGAATTGGTCGTCTGATTTATCAGCTCCCATTGCCATTATGTAAAATGTTTATCAAAGAGATATTTGAAAATAAATCACCGGATGATTTTGATGAAGAAACATTGGCAACGATCAATAAGTTCTTTGAGAATAATTTAAATGTATCAGAGACATCCAGACAATTATATATTCATAGAAATACGTTAGTATATCGTTTGGATAAATTGCAAAAACAGACAAACCTTGATTTGCGAATCTTTGAAGATGCCATTACCTTTAAGATTGCGCTTATGGTTGTGAAGTATATGAAATATATGGAAAGCAGAGAATTTTAAATTGTACAATATTAATATGGTAAAAGGGGCTGTTGGGAAATAGACAGTCCTAAGCAATGGAGGCAGCGACTTGTATGAGTCACTGCCTCCACTGAATTTACACGAAGGCACAAGGCAAGCGGAAATGCTTGCAGTTCCATTTGCCGCAGCACGCGAACCGATGAAACTCGCAGAGCGTGTTTCATTCGGTTTAGAATATAATATCGAATGCTTTCTTCAAATCTTCTTTTTCATCGAATATGCCGTCCGAACGGCTCCATGCAATCGCAATGCCCATGAGTGCAGCGATATACGTACGAACCATCATTTCAGAATCCCCATCTTTGATCTGTCCGCTCTGCTGTCCTTTTTTAACAAGTTCTATCATTAATTTCAGCATTTTTCCGCTGTTTGTGTTCCGTGTGTAATCTCCATACGGTGTAAATAAATCAAAACCCTTCTGGATGTCCGACATGAGCAGGGCATAGAGAACCTTCGGTGTTAATGTAATTGTGTGGTCGATGGAAAATTCAAATATTTTCCACAATTGTTCCTTGGCATTCTCCATCATGAATACATCGACAAGTATATCAGAAAAATCACTGTAAATATTCTCATAAAACTCAAATGTAATCTCATCCTTGTTCGGAAAATGATAATAAAATGTCCCTTTGGTAATACCACAGGCTTTGCAAATATCTGTGACGCTTGTATTTTTATAGCCTTTTTCTTTGAATAATTCGATGGCCGTCTCGGTAATTAATTTTCTTGTATTTTTCATGTGATTTCTCCTCTTTTAGACTTTCTGGAACTTTGGTTCAAAATGGTTTGAACTCTTTTCTGCGTTTTTGCCTGTAATACTGTTCAGAGTATAATTGGGCAGTTCTGCTTTCTATTGCCTAGACAATAATTATTAACTAAAATATTTGTATAACATTAATTATACTATAGTTCAAAAAAAGGAGAAAGAGAATATGGCAAATTTAGAACACTTATTCAGTCCGATTCAGATTGGAACCATGCGGGTAAAGAATCGAATCAAAATGTCTGCTATGGGAATTCATTATCCGGAATTAATTAATCCGGATGGAAGCTATACTCAGAGAGGTATTGAATACTTCATTGAGCGTGCCAAAGGCGGAGTTGGACTAATCACAACAGGTGCATGCAAGTGCAGAATCATTTTGAGTCTGATGAATCAGCGGCAACGATTTCCAGTGCGGGGCAGGGATATATTGACGGTATGAGACCTCTCACAGAAGGTGTTCACAAATACGGCGCTAAAATCGTAACACAGCTTACTGCGGGGACAGGAAGACAGAATCCGGCTTGGCTGGCAGATGGTTCCGATCCGATTGCATCCAGTGATGGACTTCCGAATGTATGGAATCCATCTGTTAAGCATCGTGCCCTGACAGCAGAAGAGATCAGGACTTATTATATCGAGGGATTCCGTAAAGGAGCAATCGTAGCAAAGGAAGCAGGATTTGATGGAATTGAGATTCATGCTGTACATGAAGGGTACCTGCTTGATCAGTTTGCCACAAAAACAATGAATACGAGAACGGATGAATACGGAGGAGATGTTGAAGGAAGACTTCGTTTCTGTAAGGAGATCATCGACGCGATTCATGAGACATGTGGTGATGACTATCCTGTTTTAATGCGTTATTCTGTTCGTAGTAAAATGAAAAACTGGAATGACGGAGCACTTCCTGGAGAGGACTATGTAGAATTCGGAAGAGATTACGAAGAAAGTATCGAGATTGCGCAGTACCTGGAAAAAATTGGCTATGTAGCGCTGGACGTAGACAATGGTACATATGATTCCTGGTTTTGGCCACATCCACCTGTCTATATGCCGGAGTATCTGAATCTGGAGGATGCAGCTTTTATTAAGAAGTATGTCAATATTCCTGTATTCTGCGCCGGAAAAATGGTAGATCCTGGCATCTGTGACAAGGCTATTGCGGACGGAAAGATTGATGGTGTTGGAATGGCGCGTAATCTCCTGGCAGACCCACAATGGCCAAACAAAGCCGAAGCAGGAAGAAAAGAAGATATCAAGCCATGTATCGGATGCCATATTGGATGTCTTGGAAGGTTGTTCCAGGGAAAACGTATGGGATGTGCGGTTAACCCAGAGTGTTGTGCAGAAATCGATTACAAATATAAACCAGTCAAAACGCCGAAGAAGATCATCATTGCCGGAGGTGGAATTGCCGGAATGGAGGCTGCGATTGACCTTCGAAAGAAAGGTCATATCGTAGATATCTATGAGGCAAGTAATGAACTTGGTGGAGCATTTATAGCGGCAAGTTCTATGTCCTTCAAAGTAGAAGATAAGAAGCTAATAAGCTGGTTCGTCAAAGAATGTGAGAAATCAGGAGTTACATTCCACATGAATACGCCTGTTACTCCACAGCTTCTGGAAAAACTGGAATTCGATGAAATCATTGTTGCGACAGGTGCTACGCCAAGAACACTGAAAGGAATTCCGGGTATCGAAAATGTGGAAATTATCAACGCCGTTGATGCACTGCGTGGATACAAGGAAGTTGGGAAGAAAGTTGCAGTCATCGGCGGAGGATTGACCGGTATCGAGATGACCTACGATATGGTTCTTGCCGGAAAGAAAGTAGAAGTACTGGAAATGAAGGACTCTATTTTGGGAATGGATGTTGTCTGTGCCGCAAACGGTATGATGTTAAAGCAGATTCTCAAATATTACCAGATTCCGGTTCACCTTTCTGCATCTATCGAAAGATTTGAAAAAGGAAAAGTCATTTACAGTGTGAATGGAGAGGAAAAGAGTGTGGAGTGCGATACGATCATCGCTTCCGTCGGATATATTTCCAATACCGCTCTCTATGATGAAATCAAAGAAATCTATGGGGAAAAAGTACATCTGATTGGTGACAGCAAACAGGTTGCAAACCTCCTGAATGCAACATGGTCCGCTGCTGAGCTGGCTATGAAACTGTAAGCGTTCAATTAGACTGTTGCGAAAAACGTCAAGACTGAGAAGAACTGAGAGAATGTTCTTATTGATAAATTAATATGTGGATTATAGGGACTGTCGGGAAATAGACAGTCCCTTTTACATATGTTACAAAATCTGTTTTTTTGAATTCGGCAGCTCCTTGTCAATTGGCATCTTTTGCGTTAGAATATTGGCAGAGCTTGAAATTATAAAATTAAAGGAGCATAAAATGAAGAAAAAATCGATAAGAAACATTGTAAAAAATGTATTCATTCTCTTATTGTTGCTTATATGTATTGTAGAAGGTGCAATCTTGAAGGTAACAGTCTTTGATTCTAACAAGGGAATCGCAAGTGTGGCAAAAATGCAAGAAATAAAAGCACTGATCGATAAATATTATTTAGATGATATTGATAATGAGCAACTAGAAGAATATACCTATAAAGGATTAACGGCTGGTCTGGGTGATCCCTATTCCGTGTATTATTCGAAAAAAGAATATCAGGATTTTATGGAATCCTCAGAAGGTGTATTTAGTGGTATTGGAGCCGTATTACAGCAGGATGTTAATACCGGTATGATTAAAGTGGTTAGAACAATAAAGGGTAGTCCGGCAGAAAAAGTTGGAGTGAAAGCAGATGATATTTTATATAAAATTGAAAATAAAGAAATATCAGCGGACGAAGACTTAAGCAGTGTTGTGTCAAAAGTAAAAGGAAAAGAAGGTACAAAAGTAAATATCACATTTTTAAGAGATGGAAAAGAAGTGAATTATACCATTACAAGACAGCAAGTTATCACACCAACTGTAGATTATGAGATGTTGGAAGATTATGTCGGATACATTCAGATTACGGAATTCGATGAAGTGACAGTGGATCAGTTTAAAAAAGCATTGGATTCTTTGAATGAAAAAGGCATGAAAAAATTAGTGATCGATTTGCGTGACAATCCGGGTGGTTTGGTCACTTCTGTAACAGAAATTGCAGATATGATTTTGCCAACAGGCATGATTGTATATACGGAAGATAAAAACGGTGGGAAACAAGAATATAAAGCGACATCAAAAGAATCTTTTGATAAACCATTGGCGGTATTGATCAATGGCGATAGCGCAAGTGCTTCGGAAATTCTTGCTGGAGCGATTCAGGATTATAAAAAGGGAACCATCGTTGGAACAACCAGTTTTGGTAAAGGAATTGTTCAAAACGTTATGAAATTAAGTGACGGTTCTGCTTTGAAACTCACAGTTTCCAGCTATTATACACCAAAAGGTCGCAATATCCATAAAAAGGGAATTGAACCGGATGTGAAAGTAGAACTCGATAAATCGTTAGAAGAAAAATCAGAAATTAAAAAGTCGGAAGATAACCAACTACAAAAAGCACTGCAAGTGTTAAAAGAGGAAAAATAACGTGGAAAGTTTATTTTTGGCAGCTTCTGTTGTCGTTCCATTAGTTGTGTACATGGCTGTTGGTGGTTTGATTCGGAAAATGGGAATATTCACCGTTCAGAACTTTAAAGCATTAAATATTATGATTTTCAAGATCTTTATTCCCCTCAGCTTGTTTTTTAATGTATATGATGCTGATTTAGGAGAAGCAGTCAAACCGGAAATTTTTATCTATGTGATGATCTGTGTGTTGCTTGTTTATTCCGTTGCCTGGATGATAATTTCAAAATGTATTCCTGAGCGTGCGGACGCATCAACAATGATTCAAGGGATATATCGAAGCAATTTTGTATTATTTGGAACAACAATTGCGTTATCACTATGTGGACAAAATGGAATCGCGCTAAATGCCGCTATGTCGGCAATCGTGGTACCATTATTTAATATTTTATCCGTCATTTTATTTGAAATAAAACGAGGTCGTAAAGTACAGACAACAGAGATTATCATAAATATATTGAAAAATCCTTTGGTAGAGGCAGGAATTTTGGGATGTATTTTTAGTATATTAAAGATTCATATTCCAGAACTCTTATTCAAGCCATTGGAAAACATGAGTAACATTGCAACTCCACTGGCGTTGGTTACCCTTGGAGGAATGCTTTCATTTGGCAGTATGGTGCGTCATCGTATGTATTTGGTCATTGTAATCATTGCACGTTTGGTCGTGGTACCAATGATAACGATTAGTGTTGCTATATGGATGGGAATGCGTGGAGATGTTTTGGTTGTTTTATTGGCGATTTTTGCTTCTCCCACAGCCGTTGCTTCTGCTCCAATGGCACAGGCAATGGGAGGTAATGGAGATTTGGCAGGCGAGATTGTTGCAACAACATCGGTAAGTTGTCTTTTTACTATCTTTTTGTTTATTTTCAGTCTGTCGAGAATGGGATTGATTTGACACGAGTACAGAACAAAAGTTCGATTTTGTTCTGTACTTTTTTGTTATAGTCTGATATAATTGGCGAAAGAAAGCAAATAATAAGAATGTGGAGATAGAGGTGTTTGTTATGGATCATTTTAAATTAGTGTCAGAATATCAGCCGACCGGCGATCAGCCACAGGCGATTGATAAATTAGTAAAAGGTTTTCAAGAGGGCAACCAGTTTCAAACACTTCTTGGAGTGACTGGTTCTGGAAAGACTTTCACGATGGCGAATATTATTGCCAAGATGAATAAACCAACTTTGATCTTGGCACACAACAAGACACTCGCCGCACAGCTTTACAGCGAGTTTAAGGAGTTTTTTCCAGAAAATGCGGTGGAGTATTTTGTATCTTATTATGATTATTATCAGCCAGAAGCTTATGTCCCTTCCTCGGATACTTATATTGAGAAAGATTCATCGATCAATGATGATATAGATAAACTTCGTCATAGTGCGACTGCAGCATTGATTGAGCGCAAAGATGTGATTGTGGTTTCCAGTGTATCCTGCATTTATGGAATTGGTGCCAAGGATAATTATGAAAAGATGATGATTTCGTTAAGACCGGGAATGTTAAAAGACCGGGATGAAGTAATTGCGGAACTAATCGATATACAGTACATCAGAAATGAACTTGATTTTAAACGTGGTACTTTTCGTGTGAAAGGCGATGTCTTAGAGATTGTTCCTATTTCTACTTTTGAAGATGCAGTCAGAATTGAATTCTTTGGTGATGAGATCGATCGTATTGTTGAATTTGATATTTTAACTGGAGAAATCAAACGATCCTTGAATTTTGTAGCGATTTTTCCAGCTTCCCATTATGCAGTTCCAGAAGAACAGATTAATCGTGCAATTGAGACGATTAAAGCAGAGTTAGAAGAGAGAGTAACTTATTTTAAAGAAAATGACCAATTATTGGAGGCACAGAGAATAGCTGAACGCACAAATTTTGATATTGAAATGTTAAAAGAGACGGGCTTTTGTTCGGGAATTGAGAACTATTCCAGACATTTGTCTGGCTTAAAGCCGGGCGAAACACCGAATACACTGATAGATTTCTTTGGAGATGATTTTCTGATCATGGTAGATGAATCGCATATTACGATTCCACAGGTGCGTGGAATGTATGCGGGAGACCGTTCTAGAAAGATGACTTTGGTCGATTATGGATTTCGACTGCCATCAGCACTTGACAATCGCCCACTTAATTTTGAAGAATTTGAGTCCAAGATTGATCAGATGCTATTTGTATCAGCAACACCAAATGTTTACGAAGATGAACATGAACTACTTCGTGCTGAGCAGATTATCCGCCCAACGGGGCTATTAGATCCGGAAGTGTTTGTAAGACCGGTTGAGGGTCAGGTCGATGATCTGATTTCTGAGATTCATAAAGAAGTTGAGAAAGGCAATAAAGTATTAGTAACAACACTGACCAAACGAATGGCAGAAGATTTGACGGATTATATTCGTGATGTTGGCATTAAGGTCAAGTATCTCCACTCTGACATTGATACTCTGGAACGAACAGAGATTGTGCGCGATCTGCGTATGGGTATTTTTGATGTGTTGGTTGGAATTAACTTGTTGCGTGAAGGGCTTGACATCCCGGAAATTACACTTGTGGCAATTTTAGATGCAGATAAAGAAGGATTTTTGCGTTCCGAAACTTCATTAGTGCAGACCATTGGACGTGCTGCAAGAAATGTGGATGGACATGTCATCATGTATGCGAATCACATGACAGATTCCATGAATGCGGCAATCGGAGAAACACGGCGAAGGAGAAAAATTCAGGATCAGTATAATCAAGAACATGGAATCATACCGAAGACGATTAAAAAAGACATTCGTGATGCAATTAAGATTTCCGATGAAGCACAGGAGATGGAAGATCATACAAAAGGTATGGAATCTATGACGAAAAAAGAGATTCAGGGTATGATTAAAAAACTGACAAAACAGATGAACCAGGCAGCTGCGGAACTAAACTTTGAAATAGCAGCACAGTTGCGTGATGAATTAAAAGAATATAAGATTGCTCTGAGAGACTATGATTTATAATATTTGATGCAGAGTTAAATGGAGAGAAATTTGTATGAGAGATGAAATGATTAGAATACGGGGAGCGAAGGAACATAATCTGAAAAATATCGACATTGATATTCCAAGAAATCAATTTGTTGTTTTGACAGGATTGAGTGGTTCTGGGAAATCCTCACTGGCATTTGATACCATCTATGCAGAAGGGCAACGAAGATATATGGAGTCTTTGTCTTCTTATGCGAGACAATTTTTAGGGCAAATGGAAAAACCGAATGTAGAGAAGATACAGGGATTATCTCCGGCAATTTCCATTGATCAAAAGACAACAAATCGAAATCCTCGTTCAACAGTAGGAACAGTGACCGAAATTTACGATTATTTACGATTACTTTATGCGCGAATTGGGATACCACACTGTCCAAAATGTGGGAAGGTGATCAGTAAACAGACGGTGGATCAGATGGTGGATGCCATTCTAAAATTGCCGGAACGAACACGCTTTCAATTGCTTGCTCCAGTGGTCCGCGGAAGGAAAGGCCAGCATGTAAAATTACTTGCAAGTGCAAAGAAGAGTGGTTTTGTGCGTGTGCGGATAGATGGTAATCTTTATGATCTGTCAGAAGAGATAAAATTAGATAAAAATAAAAAACATAATATTGAAATTGTAGTAGACCGTTTGGTTGTTCGAGAAGGTATTGAAAAGCGTTTGGCGGATTCGATTGAAACGGTATTAAACTTGTCGGATGGGCTATTGGTTGTTGATGTCATTGGTGGGGAAGAATTGAATTTTAGTCAAAGTTTTTCCTGTCCGGACTGTGGTATTAGCATGGATGAGATAGAACCAAGAAGCTTTTCTTTTAATAATCCCTTTGGGGCCTGTCCAGATTGTGCAGGTCTTGGATATAAGATGGAATTTAATGTGGATCTGATGATTCCTGATCCATCTTTAAGTATTGCAGAAGGAGCAATTCAAGTGACTGGATGGCAGTCTTCCAAAGATAAAAAAAGCTTTACCAGAGCAATTTTGGAAGCGTTAGCTTTGGAATATAAATTTGATTTGGGAACTCCATTTTGTGAATTAAGTTCAGAAGTACAGGATATTTTGATTCATGGTACTAATGGTCATACGGTCAAAGTCTATTACAAAGGCCAAAGAGGAGAAGGGGTCTATGATGTTGCTTTTGAAGGATTGATAAGCAATGTGGAGCGGCGTTATCGTGAATCTTCGGAACGAATGAAGGGTGAGTATGAAACTTTTATGACCGTGACTCCATGTAAAACCTGTCATGGACATCGTTTAAAAGCGACATCGCTTGCGGTGACGATTGGAGGATTGAATATATCCGAACTATGTAATATGAGTATCAGTAAAGTGGCTCAATTTTTTCAGGAATTAGAATTGACAGAGCGTCAACGGTTGATTGGTGGAGAAATTTTAAAAGAAATTATTGCTAGAATTGGTTTTCTTATGAATGTTGGGCTTGATTATCTATCGTTATCCAGAGCAACGGGAACTCTGTCTGGTGGAGAAGCGCAGCGTATTCGTCTTGCGACTCAGATTGGCAGTGGTCTTGTAGGAGTTGCGTATATTTTAGATGAGCCAAGTATTGGACTTCATCAACGAGATAATGACAAACTAATTAAGACATTAAAAGATTTAGCCGATTTAGGAAATTCTCTTTTAGTTGTAGAGCATGATGAGGATACCATGTTAGCGGCTGATCACATTGTAGACATTGGTCCTGGAGCTGGAGAACATGGAGGCGAAGTGATCGCTCAGGGTACACCACAAGAAATTATGGACAACGAAGATTCCATTACGGGAGCATATTTAAGTGGTAGAATCAAGATCCCAGTGCCGGATATTAGAAAAGAGCCAAAAGGATTTATCACTGTGCTGGGAGCAGCAGAAAATAATCTAAAAAATATCAATGTAGATTTTCCTCTCGGAGTCATGACTTGTGTTACTGGTGTATCCGGTTCAGGGAAAAGTTCTCTCGTAAACAATATTTTATATTGTCGTCTTGCCAGAGAATTAAATCGTGCTAGAATGCAGGCAGGAAAGCACAGAGGAATCAAAGGATTGGAGCAGGTAGATAAAGTAATCGCGATTGATCAGTCGCCAATTGGACGTACTCCTCGTTCAAATCCTGCTACTTATACTGGTGTTTTTGATCAGATTCGCGATCTGTTTGCGATGACCAAAGACGCAAAGGCGAGAGGTTACAAAAAAGGACGATTTAGTTTCAATGTCAAAGGTGGTCGTTGTGAAGCATGTAGAGGCGATGGAATTGTCAAAATTGAAATGCATTTCTTACCGGATGTTTATGTACCTTGTGAAGTGTGTGGCGGAAAGCGTTATAATCGTGAAACATTAGAAGTAAAATATAAGGGAAAAAATATTTACGATATTCTTGATATGACAGTGGAAGAAGCTTGTGAATTTTTTAAGCCAGTGCCAAGCATTTATAATAAAATAAAAACATTGTATGATGTTGGATTGTCTTATATTAAATTAGGACAGCCGTCGACAACCTTGTCGGGTGGAGAAGCGCAGAGAATTAAACTTGCCACAGAACTTAGTCGTCGTAGTACCGGTAAGACCGTATATATTTTAGATGAACCGACAACCGGACTTCATTTTGCAGATGTTCACAAGTTAGTTGAGATTTTAAGTCGTTTAAGCGAAGGTGGAAACACAGTCATTGTCATTGAACATAATCTGGAAGTGATAAAAACAGCGGACTATATTATTGATATGGGACCAGAAGGCGGAGATGGCGGTGGAACTGTGATTGCCAAGGGAACACCGGAAGAAATCTGCCAGGTAGAACAATCTTATACGGGGCAATTTTTGAAAAAATACCTATAAAGAAGACTCTTACTGGGGAAAGAAAATTAATACACAAAGGAAACAAATCTGTTTCAAATATAAAACGAAAGTTGCCCAGGAAATTGATGAAAATTCAATTTCCTGGGCAGTTCTTTTTTATTTCATAGGAAATAAAAAACGCTCCGCGAGGATGCGACCAGATGCATAAGGTAATATGTCTGCTTACAGCAGTCTGCATCTGGCGCACAAAGCATTCAGTGGGATAGATATTATAAACCAGATGCTACCCATCCCCAGAAGATTGCATAGAGTATTGGAATAATATTAAATAATGCTATCACGATAAGAACGATTTTTATAATTCTGATGATAGTTTTCCTCTGTTGATTTTTCATTGCGAGTTGTTCATTGATGGTTGTTAATATAATCGCAAGATTTGTATTATCAATTTCTTGCTCATCCCTATTATTTGACAAATCGTTCGTTCCCAATAATTCGCTTACCGAAATGTCAAAAACATCTGCTATTTTCAATAGGATATCTGCATCAGGAACAGAATATCCTTTTTCCCATTTTGATACTGTTTGTCGGGTAACTCCTATTTTTTTGGCCAATACTTCTTGTGTCATATGATTGGATGTTCGAATTGATTTGAGTTTTTCATTCAACATTATTAAAACCTCCCCGAAGTAATCTGTTGATTGTAAACTGATTTAATACTATTATTTTAGTCTAATCTATGAGTCAACACAAGCAACGCATTTTAACATTTCCGTTGCCTTGTGTTTTCGCGTAAATAAAAAAGGGCTATTGTATCAAAAATAAATTACATACAATAACCCTGAAGTATTTTAAAAAAATGGTTTAGTTTTCCATTTGTTTTCCCAGAAAAATAGCCCCAGTTTTTGCGACTGCTAATGCATCATCATCATCTAAAGTCGGGATAACAACACTTCCGATTGCATCTCCCTGACAAATGATCGTAGCAGCTACCTGTTTCTCTTGTGGGAAATCAATGGAGTCCAATAATGTAGGGAAGTTTTTATTATCTGATTTTGTAGAAGCAGTCTTTCGGTTTTGAATAAACTGTTCTAGTTTTTCATGAATCATTTTTCCTAAAAATAATTTTTTATCCTGTCCGGCGGCAGCAATAAATGTATCATGATCACTCACACATACGGTCGTATTTAATATTTGAGAAGCAGATTCACAAAATTGTTGAGCAAATACGCCTAATTCTCCGATAGGAGAATATTTTTTGAGAATAATTTCCCCATCACGATCTGTAAAAATTTCTAATGGGTCTCCTTCTCGGATCCTTAGTGTGCGTCGGATTTCTTTTGGGACGACAACACGCCCTAAATCATCAATACGGCGGACAATTCCAGTTGCTTTCATTGTACTCAATTCCTCCATTTCATATTTTCGGATTACATATATTTTATTTGTAATTGTTTCATCCGGTTTGAAGTTATTATTTGTAAAAAAAGCAATAATATACGGGACTTTGAAAAACTATTTGCCTATGCTATAATGAGCATTAAGAAAAGAAAACAGGAGATTTTGATGTGAAATTTAGAACAAAGATTAATACAAACGAATTATTTCAATTTTTACTTCACCATGCATACAGAGGGATAAATGGTAAGATAGGTCTTATCATTAGTTTTGCATCTGCAGTACTTTTTGTAATTGGAATTCCGGATTTTTCCGGCAATGAAACCAAAATGGTTGTGTTTGCTATCATTGCATTGCTATATACCGTGATTAACCCAATTATGTTATATACAAAGGCAAAAAAGCAAAAATTGACCAATCCCGTTTATAAAAAAGAGATGGAATACGTATTGGATGATGAAGGAATCAAACTATTTGTGGGAGATCAGGAAGGGGGAATCCCATGGGATCGTATTGTTATGATCACAGAGACAAGTTCTCTTTATATCTTGTATACGACGAGAGTCAATGCTTTTTTGTGGCCGAAAAAGGATTTGGGCACGCAAAGTCAGGAGATTATGAAGTATGTTGTATCCCATATTGACCCATCCATAGTAAAACTTCCAAAGAAAATGAGAGGATAATCGATGATAATAGAGAGTTTTGAGACAAAAGATACGTTTGCATTAGGAAAAAAACTGGGTTTAAAAGCAAAACCAGGTCAGGTAATATGCTTATATGGTGATCTTGGAGTAGGAAAAACGGTTTTTACACAAGGATTTGCCGAAGGACTGGAAATTCTAGAACCCATTAACAGTCCGACATTTACGATCGTTCAAATTTATGAAGAAGGTCGGATGCCATTTTACCATTTTGATGTATATCGGATTGGGGATATTGAAGAAATGGACGAGATTGGGTTTGAAGACTATGTGTATGGAGATGGAGTTTGTCTGATTGAGTGGGCAAATTTGATTGAAGAGATATTGCCACATCATTATACGACAGTTACAATAGAAAAAGATTTAGACCGTGGTTTTGATTATCGAAGAATTATCGTGGAGGAACACTAGATGAAAATATTAGCATTAGATAGTTCAGGTATGGTAGCGTCTGTAGCAATTATGGAAGATGATATATTAATAGGAGAATATACAATCAACTACAAGAAAACGCATTCACAGACATTACTGCCTATGTTGGATGAAGTAGTAAAAATGACAGAGACAAACCTTGAGGAGATTGATGCAATTGCAATCGCAAAAGGCCCTGGTTCCTTTACTGGTTTAAGAATTGGTTCTGCAACCGCCAAAGGACTTGGATTGGCGCTTAATAAGCCGATTATTCCAGTTCCCACAGTGGACGCGCTTGCCTACAATTTATTTCATACACAGGCTTATATTTGTCCAATCATAGATGCGAGAAGAAATAACGTGTATACTGGATTATATTACTGGAATGATGCTACATTTGAGGTTATTGAACCACAATGTGCCCGCAGTATTGAAGAAACCATCGATGCTGTCAATGCATTTGAAAGTCCGGTTATCTTTCTGGGTGATGGAGTCCCTGTCTTTAAAAATATTATTTTGGAAAAAATTCAGGTTCCTGTTTCCTTTGCGCCGGCACATGTCAACAGGCAACGAGCAGGAGCTGTGGGCAGTTTAGCATTACAATACTATGAACAGGGCATTGTGGAAAAGGCAGCAGATCATGCGCCGGATTATCTGAAAAAATCACAGGCAGAAAGAGAGCGAGATGCAAAAAATGCTCATTAGATCCTATGAGAAAAAAGATTTTGATGCGATTTTGGAATTAGATCGTATGTGTTTTCATGATGCATGGAGTGTTCAAAATTGGAAAGAAACGTTAAAGATGCAACAATATCGGTGCTTTGTTGTTGAGGAGGAATCACCAAGGGGTTTCCTCTTAGTTTCAACTGCCACAGATGAAGGCGAAATTTTAAAAATCGGTGTGGCTGTAATGCATCGAGGAAAATCTTATGGTATGGAATTACTCAAAGAAGCGTTTCGACACTGGAGAATAGAAGGTGTAAAAAACATTTTTTTAGAAGTGCGTGCTTCAAATGATTCAGCTATTTCTCTATATGAAAAGGTTGGATTTCAAAAGATTGGAAGAAGAAAGAATTATTACAAACAACCCAAAGAAGATGCAATCGTATACTCTTTGCAGTTAGGGATGTTAGAAGATAAATGAGAAAATATAAAATGAGATAACAGGAATTTCCACTAGTATTCTTATTGTCTGATATCTATAATGAAGCTGTGAAAAACATCGAAATATGAATTTCTTTGTTTTTATTCGTTTCTTTAGGAGGATAAGACACATGAAACAGACTTATATTTGTAATGGATGCGGTAAAAAAATAAATGCTGACAGACAGGATTTTTTGCGAATTCAAAAGGAATGGGGATATTTTAGCAAAAAAGATATGGAACTTCATGAAATTTGTCTGTGCGAAGAATGTTATGATAAGTTAGTATCTGTATTAGAAATTCCTGTAAAGGTAACTGAAGTGACAGAAGCATTGTAACAGATGCAATCATAATAAAGAGGAAAAAATATGTTAGATGTGTGTTTGCTTGGTACGGGAGGGATGATGCCCCTTCCGTACAGGCATTTAACTTCGCTGATGGCGAGATATAATGGAAGTAATATTTTGATTGATTGTGGAGAAGGCACACAAGTTGCAATCAAAGAAAAAGGCTGGAGTGTAAAACCGATTGATGTGATTTGCTTTACACATTATCATGCAGATCATATCAGTGGACTTCCGGGACTTTTATTAACGCTTGGGAACGCGGAACGCAAAGAACCGGTTCTAATGATCGGTCCCAGGGGGTTGGAACGCGTTGTAAACTCATTGCGCGTGATTGCACCAGATTTACCATTTGAAATAAAATTTTGTGAATTAAGTCAGAATAGCCAGACCATTAAAATGGGAGAATATGAGATAGAAGCTTTTCGGGTGCAACATAATATCACCTGTTATGGATACAGTATTAAAATACCACGTACGGGTAAATTTGATGTTGAAAAGGCGAAGGCAAATCAAGTACCATTAAAATGTTGGAATTGCTTGCAAAAAGGGGAAAATGTAGAATTTGAAGGCATAACTTATACACCAGATATGGTGTTGGGCTCAGATCGAAAAGGGTTAAAGTTAACATATTGTACGGACAGCCGTCCTGTAAATAACATTGCCGATCATGCACAAGAGGCAGATTTATTTATTTGCGAAGGAATGTATGGGGAAGATGGTAAAGAACAAAAGGCACGTGAATATAAGCACATGACTTTTTATGAAGCAGCAAATTTGGCTCAAAAAGCACAAGTAAAAGAGTTATGGCTGACACATTATAGTCCATCACTTACTCGACCAGAACCTTATATGAATAAAGTAAAGAGCATTTTTCCAAATGCAAAAGCGGGAAAAGATGGAAAAACTTGTACCTTAATGTTTGAAAATGATTAGGAGATAAAAATGGAAGAACAGATTAAAATATTGGCAATTGAATCTTCCTGTGATGAAACGGCTGCCGCAGTGGTAGTAAACGGAAGAAACGTAAGATCAAATGTAATTTTTTCTCAGATAGATCTTCATAAATTATATGGGGGAGTTGTGCCTGAGATTGCATCTAGAAAACATATTGAAAAAATAAATCAAGTCATCGAAGAAGCGCTAGAAAAAGCTGGAGAGACATTGGATACGGTCGATGCAATTTGTGTTACTTATGGTCCGGGTCTGGTAGGGGCTCTTTTGGTCGGTGTGGCAGAAGCAAAAGCAATTGCCTATGCAAAAAAGAAACCGTTAGTTGGTGTTCATCATATTGAAGGCCATATTTGTGCGAATTATATCGAGCATCCGGAATTAGAACCACCATTTATGTGTCTGGTGGCGTCTGGTGGACATTCTCATCTAGTAAAAGTGGTAGATTATGGGGTGTATGAAATCATTGGACGTACTCGTGATGATGCTGCTGGAGAAGCGTTTGATAAAGTGGCTCGTGCAATTGGATTGGGTTATCCTGGAGGTCCTAAAATCGATAAACTTTCCCGTGAGGGAAATCCAAAGGCAATTGCTTTTCCACGTGCAAAAGTGGAAGGGGCTCCAGACGACTTTAGTTTTAGTGGTCTGAAATCAGCGGTACTAAATTACTTGAATAACTGTAAAATGAAAGGGATAGAAGTGAATAATGCCGATGTTGCTGCATCTTTTCAAGAAGCAGTTGTCGATGTATTATCCGAGCATACAGTAAATGCAGCTAAAAAATATGGTATGCAAAAAGTAGCAATTGCTGGTGGAGTAGCATCGAATCAGGCGTTGCGCAAAATAATGAAAGAAAAATGCGAAAAGAATAACTTGGATTTTTATTATCCATCTCCAATTTATTGTACCGATAATGCGGCAATGATCGGGGCAGCAGGATATTATGAATATAAAAGAGGGGTTCGACATGGACTTGATTTAAATGCAATTCCAAATTTAAAAATTGGACAGCGTTAATAGGGGGATACAAATGAAGAAAAAAATAATAGCAATCGTATTAGCTGCCGGTGAAGGTAAAAGAATGGGGAGTGGTATACCAAAACAGTATATGATCATTAAGTCAAGACCGATGGTTTATCATTCTTTAAAAGCGTTTCAGGAAAGCCAGGTAGATGAAATTGTTCTTGTGACAGGTGAGGATGAGATTGAATATTGCAGACAATATATTGTAGAACGCTATCATTTTACAAAAGTAACACAGATTGTTGCCGGAGGAAGAGAGCGATATGAATCTGTTTATTTTGGACTCAAAGCGATTACAGATGCAGACTATGTATTAATCCATGATGGTGCTCGTCCAATGATCAATCAGAAGATTATTGCAGATTCAATTAGCGGTATCGAAAAATATGGTGCCTGTGTGGTGGGGGTACCAGCAAAGGATACGATTAAAGTAATCGATGAAAATGAATTTGCAAAAGAAACTCCATCCAGAAAAAGTCTATGGATCGTTCAGACACCACAGAGTTTTGAATACAAATTGGTTTTGGATGCCTATGAGAAGTTGATCAATTCTGGTGATGAAACAGCAACAGATGATGCTATGGTTGTAGAAAAGTATAGTGGTCATAAAGTAAAACTGATTATGGGCTCCTATGATAATATCAAAATTACGACACCAGAGGATGTACGTATCTCAAAAGCGTTCTTTCGAACAAGAAAAGTCTTTCATTATTTGCATATTATCCATGATCGAATCATCTGGTTTCAGATGAAATTATACCTTTTAAAAAAGAAATAAAATTTTTTAAAAAAGGTGTTGACATATTCCTCGTGTTCTGTTAATATATCACATGTTGTCGGCGAAAACACGGCAAACATGACAGATTTCAAAAAATATGGTTTGATTATGTAAAATAAAAAAATCAAAAAAAGTTGAAAAAAGTTCTTGACAAACAAATGAAACTTTGATAAGATAATAAAGTCGCTGACGACGGAATGTCGTTAGAAACTTGGAGAGGTGTCCGAGTGGTTTAAGGAGCTAGTCTTGAAAACTAGTGATTCCGAAAGGGACCGTGGGTTCGAATCCCACCTTCTCCGTTTGTTACAAATTCATATAGTAACATATTTAGTTCGCTTGGAGAAGTACCCAAGTGGCTGAAGGGGCTCCCCTGGAAAGGGAGTAGGTCGTTGATAGCGGCGCGAGGGTTCAAATCCCTCCTTCTCCGTTGGATGTTTCCAAAATGCGAACGCCGGACATTGAAAACTGAACAATCACAGAATCCTTGAAAATTCCAAAGAGATTTTC